>DDXW01000057.1 GCA_002347285.1 Rhodocyclaceae bacterium UBA2250
CCAAGATCGAGGCCGGCCGGCTGGTGCTCGAGTCGACCGACTTCGAGCTGGCCGGCGTGATCGAGAACGTCGATACGCTGATCCGCGACAAGGCCCTCGAGAAGGGGCTGGCATGGCAGGTGCAGCTCGATCCGCAACTGCCGCTGCGACTGCGCGGCGACCCGTTGCGGCTCGGCCAGGTGCTGATCAACTTCGCCACCAACGCCGTCAAGTTCACCGAACGCGGCGGCATCGCGCTGTCCGCCAGCGTCCTGTCGGCCGGGACGGACCGTTGCTGGCTGCGTTTCACTGTCGCCGACAGCGGCATCGGCATGACGGCTGAAGAACGGCAGCGCCTGTTCCAGCCGTTCGAACAGGCGGATACTTCGACGACGCGCAAGTTCGGCGGCACCGGCCTCGGCCTGGCGATCTCGCGGCGCATCGTCGACAAGATGGGCGGGCGCATCGGCGTGGACAGCGAGCCCGGCCGCGGCAGTACCTTCTGGGTCGAAGTCGGCTTCGCGCCGGCCGCGGATGCCGTGCCGGCGGCCGCCGGCGGTCCGCCGGCCGCCGCCTCGGTCCTGCGCCAGGGCGATCTGGCGGCGCGCACCGACAAGCGCATCCTGCTCGCCGAGGACAACCCGGTCAACCAGGAGGTCGCCCTCGACCTGCTCGAGACCGCCGGCCTGTACGCCGACGTCGCCGCGACGGGCAAGGCGGCGCTCGAGATGGTGCAGAGCGGCGACTATGCCCTGGTGCTGATGGACGTGCAGATGCCCGAGACGGACGGCATCGAGGCGACGCGCCGCATCCGGGCGCTGCCGGGCAAGGCCGACCTGCCGATCATCGCGCTGACCGCCAATGTTTTCGAAGAGGACCGGCGGCGCTGCCTGGAAGCCGGCATGAACGATCACCTCACCAAGCCGGTGGCGCCCGATGTGTTCTTCGCGCTGCTGCAACGCTGGCTGCCGCAGGAAGCGCCGCTGCCGGTCCTGCCTGGCCTCGATACGGCGGCCGGGCTGAAGAGCGTCGGCGGCCGCGTGCCGTCCTACCGTCGCCTGCTCCTGATGTTCCTCGATCACCATGTCGACGACGCGGCGCGGATCCGCGCCGCGCTGGACGGCGGGGCGCACGACGAGGCGCGCCGTCTCGCGCACTCGCTCAAGGGCGTGGCCGCGACGCTGGGCGCGGAACCCCTGCGTGCCGCCGCGCTGGCGCTGGAAACGGTGCTCAAGGCGGGGGACGCCGCCGGCGGCGCAGCGCAGCTCGCAACCCTGACCGCGGCGCTCGACGAGTCGATGGCGGGTTTGCGTGCGTGGCGGGAAGGCGCGGCGGCCTCCGCCGCGAAGGGGACGACAGACGACAAGGCGGATGCAGCCGCCATGCTGGCACGTCTGACCGAACTGCTGCGCGGTGACGAGTTGGCGGCGGCGGCATTGTGGCGGGAACGGTCGGCCGTGTTCACCGCGGCGCTCGGTCCGGCCGCGGATACGATCGGCCAGGCCGTGCAGGCCTACGATTTCGCCGCGGCCCTGGGACTGCTGCGGGCGGCACGGCCGTAGAATGCGCGCTTTTCATCCCGCCGCCGCGCCATGACCGATTCCGCCAGCCCAGCCAGCACTCGCCCCGTCAAGACCCGCTTCGCCCCGAGCCCGACCGGCTACCTCCACATCGGCGGCGCGCGCACCGCGCTGTTCGCCTGGGCCTACGCGCGCCGCCACGGCGGCAAGTTCGTGCTGCGCATCGAGGATACCGACGTCGAGCGCTCGACGCCGGAGGCGGTGCAGGCGATCCTCGACGGCATGCAGTGGCTCGGTCTTGCCCACGACGAGGGACCGTATTACCAGATGCAGCGCATGTACCGCTACAAGGAAGTGATCGGCCAGATGCTCGCCGCCGGCAGCGCCTATCACTGCTATATGTCGAAGGAAGACCTTGACGCGCTGCGCGCCGCGCAGGAGGCGCGGAAGGAGAAGCCGCGCTACGACGGCAGCTGGCGCCCCGAGCCGGGCAGGATCCTGCCGACGCCGCCCTCCGGCGTGCAGCCGGTGGTGCGCTTCCGCAATCCGACGGAAGGCGTGGTGGCCTGGGACGACCAGGTCAAGGGCCGCGTCGAGATCGGCAACGCCGAGCTCGACGACTTCATCATCGCGCGCGCCGATGGCACGCCGACCTACAACTTCTGCGTCGTCGTCGACGACTGGGACATGGGCATCACGCACGTGATCCGCGGCGACGACCACGTGAACAACACGCCGCGCCAGATCAACCTGCTCAAGGCGCTCGGCGCGCCAGTGCCGCTCTACGCGCACCTGTCGATGATCCTCGGCGACGACGGCACCAAGCTGTCGAAGCGCCACGGCGCGGTGTCGGTGATGCAGTACGACGAGGACGGTTACCTGCCCGAGGCGGTGCTCAACTACCTCGCTCGTCTGGGCTGGTCGCACGGCGACGACGAGATCTTCAGCATGGCGCAGTTCGTCGAGTGGTTCGACCTCGACCACATCACCTCGTCCGCCGCGCAGTTCAACACCGAGAAGCTCAACTGGCTCAACGCCCACTACATCAAGCAGACCGACGATGCGCGCCTGGCGCAGGAGATCCGCCGCCGGTTGGCGCGCGAGGGCGTCACCGACACCGCCGCCCCCGATCCGGCCGCCATCGCGGCGCTCTACAAGGATCGCGTGCAGAACCTCAACGAACTGGCCGATGCTGCGCATCCGTTCTACGTCGCGCCGCTACCCGCGCCGGAACTGCTCGCCCAGCACCTCGGCGACGGCGCAAAAGCCGCGCTGGCCGATCTGCGCAGCCGCCTCGCCGGCGCCGAGTTTGTGTCCGATGCGCTGGCGAAGATCCTGAAGGAAACGCTGGCCGCCACCGGCCTCAAGATGCCGCAGGTGGCGATCCCTCTGCGTGTCGTCGTGCTCGGCCAGACGCAGAGCCCGGCCATCGACCGCGTGCTGGCGGTGCTTGGCCGGGACGAGGTGCTGCGGCGGCTGGACCGGGCGCTGGCCTAGACGCTTCTTTTCAGTTGTCGCGCACCAGCGCGCCGTTGTCGATCCTGACGCGCTCGCCGATGCGCCAGTCGGCGGCGCCGCTCTGCATCACGGTGCGCGTCGAGCCGTCGTTCATGCGCACGACGATCTCGTAGTTCGTGGTCTTGCGCTGGTGTTTCTCGATCTGGTGGCCGGCATAGGCGCCGCCCGCCGCACCGGCGACCGTGGCGAGCTTCTTGCCGCTGCCGCCGCCGATCTGGCTGCCGACGACCGCGCCGACCACGCCGCCGGCCACGGCGCCGAGACCGGTGCCCTCGCCGGGCTGGGTGATCTCGCGGATGTTGTCGATCACGCCGCAGCTCGCGCAGGGCGGCGCGGCGGGCGGGGCGGACGGTGCCGCCGCAATGGGCGCGGCGGCTGGCGTCGTGGCCGCTTCCTTGACTGGTGCGGGCGTCTTGGCGACGGCTTTCGGCTGCGCCACCGGCTTCGCGGCGACCGGCTCGGTCGGCTGTGCGCTCTCCTGAGGCGCGGCCGCCGGCGTTGCGGGCACGGCGGCGACCGGAGCTGGCGCACTTGTAGTTTCGGCGGTCGGCGCAGCGGATTCGCCGAACGGCAGCACGCCGGTCAGCACGCCGATGCCGGCGAGCGAGACGGCGGTTACCGCCACGGCGGCGATCGCGACGAGCGGGTGCAGGCGCGCAGCGGAGGGGGTCGGGCTGGCAGGGTTCATGGCTTTCCTCACTTTCCTCATGAGTCGGGTTGTTCGTGAATAGTTTAACGCTCCGGCCCGGCAAACGATAGACGCTGGAAACAGTTGCTTACAGAGTTGACGCCATGCGAAGGGCATGGGAGCATTCCCCGCCAGGAGGAGGCTCGCAACGATGACGACCACGATCCCTCGGCAGAAGGGAAAGCGGGAGGCCGGTTTTTTGCGTCTGACCATCGCCCGCCACGGCGAGTGGCTGGCGTGGCTCGTCCTCGTGGCCTCGCTGATCAACGCGCTGGTCGCCTGGAGCTGGGCGATCAAGGTCGAGGAACGCCGCCTGCGCAGCGAGTTCGACGCGCGCGTCGCGGATATCCGCGACGCGCTGCAGGCCCGCATCGGCAGCTACCAGACCATCCTCAAGGGCGCCGCCGCCCTGTTCAAGGCGAGCGGCCATGTCACGCGCGACGAGTGGCACGACTACATCGCGGCGATGAATCTCGAGCGTTCCCATCCGGCGTTGCAGGTGATGGCGTTCGCGCGCGAATTCGGCGAAGCCGAGCGGCCGGCGCTCGCCGCCGAGCTGCGCGCCGCCGGCCTGCCAGAATTCACGATCTGGCCGCCCGGCACCCGCGAACGCTATCGGGCGGTCGTCTATATCGAGCCCTACGCCGGCGTCAACGTCAAGGCGATCGGCTACGACATGCTGCAGGAACCGGTCCGGCGCGTGACGCTGGAGCGGGCGCTGGCGGGCGAGCAACCGGTCATCACGCCGCGCGTGTTCCTGAAGATCGACGAGAATGAAGAAGCCAAGCCGGCTTTCATCATGTGCCAGCCGGCCTACGATTCCATGGGCCGGCTGCAGGGTTTCGTGTTGAGCCCATTCCGCATGCCGGTGCTGATCGGCGACCTGCAGACGCCGTCCATGCAGGGCATTGCGATGACGATCTACGACGGCACCGAACGCCACGAGAAGGCGCTGCTGTATCGGCAGGAACGCGCGGCGGCGGCAAGCAGCCTGCCGGTGCTGCGGCATGTGGAAACGATCGAAGTCGCCGGCCATGCGTGGACCGTCGAGTTCGGCGCCGAACCCGCCCTCGCGGAGGCGGTGGGCTATCGCAGCCCGCACTGGGTGCTGTGGGTCGGCCTGCTGATCGCGCTGCTGCTGTTCCTGCTGATCCGCGCCATGGCGAGCGCGAACACGCGGGCGCTGGCGCTGGCCGACCGCATGACGCTGTCGCTGCGCGAAAGCGAGGAGAAATACCGCCGCATCATCGAGACCTCCAACGAGGGCATCTGGTCGATGGATGCCGCGCACCGCACCACGCTGGTGAACGACGCGATGTGCGCGATGCTCGGCTACAGCCGCGCCGAGATGCTCGGCCGTCCGGTCGAGGACTTCATGTTCTACGAGGATCTCGACGACCATGCCGTGCGCATGGCGGGGCGCCGCACCGGGCAGGATGGCCGCTACGAACACCGCTTCCGCCGCAAGGACGGGCAGGCCTGCTGGTGTCTCGTCAGCGCCACCGCGCTGCGGAACGCGGCCGGAAATTTCGCCGGCTCCTTCGCGATGTTTTCCGATATCACGCAGCGCAAGGCCGTCGAGGCCGAACTGGCGGCTCACCGGGTGCATCTCGAGGAGATGGTCGCCGCCCGCACGCGCGAACTCGCGCTCGCCAAGGAGGCCGCCGAGGCGGCGAGCGTCGCCAAGAGCGCCTTTCTCGCCAACATGTCGCACGAGATCCGCACGCCGCTCAACGCGATCACCGGCATGGCGCACCTGATCCGTCGCGAAAGCCTGACGCCGCAGCAGACCGAGCGCCTCGACAAGCTCGAAGCTGCCGGCGCGCATCTGCTGCACATCATCGATGCCGTGCTCGATCTCTCCAAGATCGAGGCCGGCAAGCTGACCCTGCTCGACGAACCGATCGACCTCGCCGGCCTGCTCGACCATGTCGGCGCCATGGTGGCCGAGCGCGCGCGGGTCAAGGGACTGACGCTGACCTTCGAGCCCCCCCCGCCGCTGCAATTGCAGGGCGACGCCACCCGCCTGCGGCAAGCACTGCTCAACTATGCGAACAATGCCGTGAAGTTCACCGAGGCGGGCAGCGTCACCCTGCGCGTCCTGCCGATCGAGGAGCAGGCGGACGAAGTGCTGCTGCGCTTCGAAGTGGAAGATACGGGCATCGGCATCGCGCCGGAGGCGATGGCGCGCCTGTTCGCGTCTTTCGAGCAGGCCGACAACACGACGACGCGCAAGTACGGCGGCACGGGACTCGGGCTGGTCATCGTCAGGAAGCTCGCTGAGCTGATGGGCGGCGATGCCGGAGCGACCAGCGAGCCCGGCCGCGGCAGCACCTTCTGGTTCACCGCCCGCCTGCGCAAGACGGCCGGGCAGTCGCTTGCGCTGGCGGACGACGGCAATGCCGAGCGTCGGCTGAAGGAGGATTACCGCGGATCGCGCATCCTGCTCGTCGAGGATGAACCGGTGAACCGCGAGATCGTCCTGATGCTGCTTGAGGAGGCCGGCCAGGCGGTCGATGTCGCCGAGGACGGCATGGCGGCCGTCGCCCTGGTGACCGGCAACGATTACGACCTGGTCCTGATGGACATGCAGATGCCGCAGCTCGACGGCCTGGCGGCGACGCAGCGGATCCGCGCCATACCCGGCCGGGAGGGCACGCCGATCGTCGCGCTGACGGCGAATGCCTTCGCCGAAGACCGGCAGCGCTGCATCGACGCCGGCATGAACGACTTCCTCACCAAGCCGGTGGCGACCGCGGCCCTCTACGCCACGCTATTGCGCTGGCTGGCGCGACCGGGGGATTGAACGCCTGCCGGGCCTGGCCGGCGCGACGGCGGCGACCAGGTCGCTTTCGAGCGGCAGCGGCTCGCCGCACAGCTGGCTGGCCAGCAGTTCGGCGCAGATCGCCGCGAACACGAGGCCGCGCGCGCCGAAGCCGTCGATGATCCACAGGCCTTCGCTGGCGGACAGCGGTCCGACGAGGGGGAGTCGGTCGGACGACATCGGGCGGAACGAGACGCGGCCGTCGAGCTGGGCAGGATCGAGGTTGCGGCCGAAGCCCGGCAGCGCCATGTCGAGGCGATGCAGGTTCTCGACATGGTCGGCGAGCCGCGGCGCCGGATCGAGGTCGTCCGCCATCATGGTCGCGCCGGCGCAGCGGATGCCGTCGATCGCCGGCATGACGTAGCCGAGCCGCGTGACGACGATGTCGAACGGCGGCGTGGCGGCTTCCGGAATGTGGCTGACCAGGCCGCGGCCGGGACGGATCGGCAGCTTGAACTTGGGTACGAGCGCTGGAGCGCCGATCCCATTGGCGAGCACGATGTCGTCGGCGTCGATGGCGTCGAGCCGGTCGATGCGCTGCCCGCAGCGGACCTCGATGCCCGCGAGCAGCGCACGGACGAGGCTGGGCGGATCGATCCAGCCGGCCTGCGGGAACCACCAGCCGCCCGTCTCGACCGGCCAGCCGGCCAGCGCTGCGGCCTCTTCGCGGGCGACGAAGCGGCAGAAGTCGGCCGGCAGCGCGTGTTCGGCCACGATGCGGCGTTGGGTCGCCTCGTGCTGAGCATCGCGCCCGAGGTGCAGCACGCCGGTCCAGCTCATGCGGGCGTCTGGCAGTGCGGCAAACTGCCGGCGGCCAAGCAGGAAGCCGGCGCGCAGCAGCCGGGCGAGGCGGCTGTCGTCGAGCGAGGGCAGGGGACGGAACACGCCGGCGCGGTTGCCCGAGGCGCCCTGCGCCGGGGCGTCCGCCGCCTCGATGACGAGAACCTCGTGGCCGCGCCGGTGCAGCGCGTGCGCGACCGAGGCGCCGGCGATGCCGGCGCCGATCACCGCGATGCGCCGTTTGCGGAAACTCGGCGCTGGCGAGGCGGCGCCGGGAAGGGAGGCGGTGAGCATGTAGCGCTTGGTGCCGAAGCCCGGACGCTTCTCGGGCCGGAAACCCTGACGGGACAAGCGGAACAGCATGTCGTCGAGCACCGACCAGGAAGCGAGGGTGGCGTTCGGCGCCGCCAGCCGGCGCAGCGCGGCGAACACCTCGTCCGACCACATCTCCGGGTTCCTGACCGGCGCGAAGCCATCGAGGAAGAACGCGTCGGCGGCGAGCGTCAGCTGCGGCAGCAGTTCCTGCACATCGCCGTAGCAGAGCGTGAGGGCAACGTCGCCGAAATCGAGACGGTGCAGCCCGGGCAAGAGCAGCGGCCATTGTTCCTGCAAACGCTTCGCGAGCGGCGCGAGTTCCGGCCAGCGTTCGTGCAGGCGCTTCAAGTCATCAAGGAGGAATGGATGCTTCTCGACAGCGACGTAATGCAGCCGATGGCCGGGGGCGGATTTCCACGCCTGCCAGGTGCAGAGGAAGTTGAGGCCGAGGCCGAAGCCGGTTTCGAGAATGACGAAATCGCCATCGTGAAATTGTTGCCAGCGCGCGGGCAGGCCGTTGCCGGCCAGGAAGACGTGGCGGGCCTGTTCGAGGCCGCCGCTGGCGGAGTGGTAGCAGTCGCCGTAGGCCGGTGCGTAAGGAATGCCGTTCCCGTCGAGCGCCAGCTCGGCGGGAACGATCGGAACGTAGGTCACTCGGGACGCATCTGCGGGAACAGGATCACGTCGCGGATCGACGGCGAGTTGGTCAGCAGCATGACGAGACGGTCGATACCGATGCCGCAGCCGCCGGTGGGCGGCAGGCCGTATTCGAGCGCTCGGATGTAGTCGGCGTCGTAGAACATCGCCTCCTCGTCGCCGGCTTCTTTTGCCTTCGCCTGTTCCATGAAGCGTGCGGCCTGGTCCTCGGGGTCGTTGAGTTCGGAGAAGCCGTTGGCGATCTCGCGGCCGACGATGTAGAGTTCGAAGCGCTCGGTGACGTCCGGATTCCTGTCCGAGCGGCGCGCCAGCGGCGAGACTTCGGTCGGGTAGTCGATGATGTAGGTCGGCTCCCACAGTTCGGCCTCGGTGGTTTCCTCGAACAGCTGCATCTGCAGCGTGCCGAGGCCGGCCAGCGGCTTGACCTCGACCTTGAGCTCGGCGAGCTTCTGGCGCAGCCAGCCGGCGTCGTTGAGCATCGTGACGCTGTAGCCGGGATGGTGGTAATGGATCGCCTCGACCGTCGTCATGCGGCGGAACGGCTTCGAGAGGTCGAGCGTGCGGCCCTGGTAGTCGAACACCTCGGTGCCGAGCGCCTCGCGCGCGGCCTGGCGGATCAGGCCTTCGGTGAAGTCCATCAGGCTTTGGTAGTCCGCGTAGGCCTCGTAGAACTCCATCATCGTGAATTCGGGGTTGTGGCGCGGCGAGAGGCCCTCGTTGCGGAAGTTGCGGTTGACCTCGAACACCTTTTCGAAGCCGCCGACGACCAGGCGCTTGAGATACAGCTCAGGCGCGATGCGCAGGAACAGCTCCATGTCGAGCGCGTTGTGGTGCGTGGTGAAGGGCTTGGCTGCCGCCCCGCCGGGGATCGGATGCATCATCGGCGTCTCGACCTCGAGGAAGCCGTGGTGCGTCATGTAGCCGCGGATCGAGGCGATCATGCGGCTCCTGGCGACGAAGGCGAAGCGCGTCTCCTCGTTGGTGATCAGGTCGAGATAGCGCTGGCGGTATTTCTGCTCGACGTCCGTCAGTCCATGAAATTTCTCGGGCAGCGGGCGCAGGCACTTCGACAGCAGGCGGATCTCGGTGCACTGCACCGTCAGTTCGCCGGTCTTGGTCTTCATCAGCGTGCCGACCGCGCCGACGATGTCGCCGAGGTCCCATTTCTTGAAGTCCTCGTACACCGCCTCGCCGACGTTGTCCTTGGTCACGTAGAACTGGATGCGGCCGGACAGGTCCTGGATCGTGACGAAGCTGGCCTTGCCCATCACGCGCTTGAGCATGATGCGGCCGGCGACGGTCGCCTGGATCGGCGTCGCCTCGAGTTCCTCCTTGCTCTTCTCGCCGTAGAGCTCGTCGAGGCGGGCGGCGACGTTCTCGCGGCGGAAGTCGTTCGGATAGGCCTTGCCCGACTCGCGCCAGGCCTTCAGCTTCTCGTAACGCTCTGCGACTAGCCGATTCTCTTCGGCCATTGCGGGGCCGATCAGATCGATGTGTTCATCGACCTTATGTTCAATATTTTTATCGTTCATTCTTATACCCCTTGCTTCAGGCTGGCTTCGATGAAGGCGTCGAGGTCGCCGTCGAGCACCTTCTGGGTGTTGGAGATTTCGACATTGGTGCGCAGATCCTTGATGCGCGACTGGTCGAGCACGTAGCTGCGGATCTGGTGGCCCCAGCCGACGTCGGTCTTGCTGGCTTCGAGCTTGTCGGCCTCGGCTTGGCGCTTGCGCATTTCGAGTTCGAAGAGGCGCGACTTGAGCATCGCCATCGCCTCGGCCTTGTTGCGGTGCTGCGAGCGGTCGTTCTGGCACTGCACGACGATGCCGGTCGGCACGTGCGTGATGCGGATCGCCGAGTCGGTCTTGTTGATGTGCTGGCCGCCGGCACCCGAGGCGCGGAAGGTGTCGATGCGCAGATCGGCCGGATTGATCTCGACCTCGATGCTGTCGTCGATCTCGGGATAGACGAACAGGCTGGCGAAGCTGGTGTGGCGGCCGCCCGAGGAGTCGAACGGCGACTTGCGGACGAGGCGATGCACGCCGGTCTCGGTGCGCAGGAAGCCGTAGGCGTAGTCGCCTTCGACCTTCAGGCTCGCGCTGCGGATGCCGGCGACGTCGCCGTCGGTCTGCTCGAGGATCTCGGCCTTGAAGCCCTTGCGCTCGCAGTACTTGAGGTACTGGCGCAGCAGCATGCTGGCCCAGTCGCAGGCCTCGGTGCCGCCCGCGCCGGCCTGGATGTCGATGAAGCAGTTGTTCGGGTCGGCCGGGTTCGAGAACATGCGGCGGAACTCGAGGTCGGCCACCTTGGCCTCGACGCCGGCCAGGTCGGACTCGACCGCGACCAGCGTAGCTTCGTCGTCCTCCTCCTTGGCCATCTCGAACAGCTCGCGTGCGTCGGCGAGCGCGCCCTTGACGCTTTCCAGCGTCAGAACGACGGCTTCGAGGGATTTCTTTTCCTTGCCCAGGCTCTGGGCGCGCTCGGCATCGCTCCAGATGCCGGGGTCTTCCATGACCCGGTTCAGTTCCGCGAGTTTCTCCGACTTCGTTTCGAAGTCAAAGATACCTCCGGAGTTGGTCGCCGCGGCCTTCGAGGTCGGCGATGCGGTTGGCGACGGCGTTGATGCGTTCTGCTTCCATGGTATGTCCAGGCAATTTCGAACCGCGCATTATAAACGCACCAGCCGAGCCGGCCAGCAGCCGGAGATACCTCAAGTTAATGCCGGAAGAAACACTTGATGGTTATCAATTCGCCATATATAGTGGTTATGCTAATAATCCATATGATTAATGTTGAAAAAACAACAATATGACCACACGGTGGGCGTCAAGCGAGGAGGCTGCGATGAGAAACGGATACGTACCGGCCGGCGAGAGTGTCGCGATCCTGGAGGAGTACGCGCAGACGATCCAGCTGATCCAGCGCTTGCGCGACGCCGCCGGCAAGCGGGAGCATGGTCCGGTGCGGCACTGGGCCATGCCGAAGGACCGGATCAGCGCCGATTTCTTCTGCGCCGCCGAGCACCCCCGTTTCGGCTGGTACGGTTTGATGGCCGATGTTTCCGGACACGGACTGATGTCCTCGATCTTCGCGCTGCACGTGCCGATGCTGTTCCGCGAAGGCGTGCTGCTGGGCATGTCGCTGCCGGCGATCTACGAGCGCATCGGCAACTTCCTCGCGCACCAGCACATCGGCGGCTACTTCGTCTGCGGCATCCTGGTGCGGGTGCTCGGCAGCGAGATCGAGCTCATCAACTGCGGCATGCCCGATGCGTTGCTGCTCGCCGCCGACGGCCGGCTGTGCGAGAGCTTTCCGTCGTCCCAGCTGCCGTTCGGCATCGAGGGCGAGGGCGAATACGCGAACGCGACGCCGCGGCGCTACCGTCTGGCGCGGGACGAGACGGCCTCCCTGCTGCTGTATTCGGACGGCCTGTCCGAGCTGGGCATCCTCAACGGCACCGTCTTCGGCTGCGGCGGCGTGCTGGCCGAGGCCGCGGCGGACACCGACCGGCTGTTCGATCGCCTCGTCGATCTGGTCGGCCAGCATCCGGGCAACGCGCACGACGACATCAGCCTCACCCTGATACCCGTGCCGCTGCCCGCGGCGGAGCATCCAGCCGATGCCGCGCCGGAGGAGCAAGCCGCCCGCCAGCCGCCGACCGAGGCGACGAATCAGTCCGTCATCATGCGCATCATCGACAACCTCGATCACGGCCTGATGCTGACGGACCACGAGCAGCACATTCTCTACGTCAATCCCGCCTTCACCGAGATCACCGGCTACACCTGCGAGGAGAGCATCGGCCAGACCCCGCGGCTGCTCAGTTCGGGGCGCCACGACGTCGCCTTCTATCGCCAGATGTGGCAGAAGCTGCAGGCGGAAGGCAGCTGGTGCGGCGACGTCTGGAACCGTCGCAAGGACGGCACGCTCTATCTCGAGTGGATCGACATCCAGGCCATTCATGACGAGAAGGGGCAGGTGACGAACTACCTCGCCACCTTCACCGACATCATGCGCATGCGCGAGAAGGACGAGCGCCTGCGCTTCATGGGCCTGCACGATCCGCTCACCGGGCTGGCGAACCGCGTCCTGCTCAACGAGCGCGGCCAGCGGGCGATGCGGCGCTGCGATCGCCTCGACGAGTCGCTGGCCGTCCTGTTCATCGATCTCGACCGTTTCAAGTCGATCAACGACAGTCTCGGCCACGACGTCGGCGACGAGGTGCTGGTGCAGGTCGCCTGGCGTCTGGGCGGCGTGCTGGACGAGGAGGACACGCTGGCGCGCTTCGGCGGCGACCAGTTCGTCTGCCTGCTGCCGGCCATCTCGGAACGCATGGATGCCCAGCAGGTGGCGAACCGGATGCTGGCCGAACTCGCCCGACCGGTGGAGGTGGCCGGCCACCACTTCAAGATCGGCGCTTCGATCGGCATCAGCGCCTATCCTTCGGACGGAGCCTCCGTCGATGACCTGATCGTGCGCGCCGACCGCGCGATGCTGCGTGCCAAGCGGGCGGGCGGCAACCTCGTCAAGTTCTTCTCCGCCGAAATGGCGGCGGAGATGGACCGGCAGCTCGAAATGGAGGCACGCCTCGATGCCGCGATCGACGCCGGCGAACTGGTGCTGTTCTACCAGCCGAAGGTCGATGTCGTGTCGAAGCGCATCATCGGCGCCGAGGCGTTGGTGCGCTGGCGCGACCCCAAGAACGGGCTGGTTCCGCCCAGCGCCTTCATTCCGGTGGCGGAACGCAGCGACCTGATCGCGAAGATCGGCGTCTGGGTGCTCAACGAGACCTGCAGCATGCTGCTGCGTCATCAGCATTGCTTTCCGGCCGATTTCCGCGTGGCCGCCAACGTCTCGGCGAAGCAGTTCGAACGCGGCGACATCGCCGAGGAAGTGGCCCGGGTATTGCATGCGACCGGCATCGAACCGGGCCGGCTGCAGATCGAGGTGACCGAATCGGTGATCATCCAGGATGCGGAATGCGTCGCCGAGACGCTGCAACGCATCGTCGACATGGGCGTGTCGGTGGCGCTCGACGACTTCGGCACCGGCTATTCGAATCTCGCTTCGCTGAGCCGCCTGCCGATCGACTCCTTCAAGCTCGACCAGAGTTTCGTGCGCGGTGTCAACTCCAACGCGGTGAATGCCTCGATCGCCAAATCGGTCTGGCATCTCGCCGACGGTCTCGGCAAGGGCGTGGTGGCCGAGGGCATCGAAACCTGCGAGGAATGCATCAAGCTCATGAGCATCGGCTATCGCCACATGCAGGGCTTCCGCTTCGGCCGGCCGATGCCGGAGGAAGAGTTCATCGCCTTCTTCGAGCGCTGGACTCCCGATACCTACAAATGCCTGGCCATGCAGGGCTAGCGGCGCCGGCCGGCCGCCTCGCCAGCGCCGGGTTTCTAGTGGATTTCGCGGGTTTCGAGAAAGGTGATGTGCGGATGGCGCTCCTGCGCCATCTGCAGGTTGACCCGGTTCGGCGCGAGATAGACGTAATCGCCGGCGCCGTCGAGCGCGAGGTTGGCCTCGGCGCGGTCGAGCAGCGCCTTCATGTCGGCATCCGAGCCGCGCAGCCAGCGCGCCGTGGCGACGTTGACCGGCTCGAAGAAGCAGTCCACGCCGTATTCGAATTCGAGCCGGTGGGCGACCACGTCGAACTGCAGGGTGCCGACCGCGCCGAGGATCAGGTCGTTGCCGTGCAGCGGCTTGAACAGCTGGGTGGCGCCTTCCTCGGCGAGTTGCTGCAGGCCCTTCTGCAGCTGCTTGATCTTCATCGGGTTGCGGATCTGCGCGCGGCGGAAGTGCTCGGGCGCGAAGCAGGGAATGCCGGTGAACTTGAGATCCTCGCCCTCGGTGAAGCTGTCGCCGAGCACCACCGTGCCGTGGTTGGGGATGCCGATGATGTCGCCGGGCCAGGCCTCGTCGGTGGTGCTGCGGTCCTGCGCCATGAAGGTGATCGCGTTGTTCACCGCGAGCGTCTTGCCGGTGGACAGCTGCTTCAACTTGATGCCGCGTGTGTAGTGGCCCGAACAGACCCGCACGAACGCGATGCGGTCGCGGTGCTTCGGGTCCATGTTGGCCTGGATCTTGAAAACGAAACCTGAAAATTTCGGCTCCAGCGGCTCGACGGTCCGAGTGGCGGCGGGACGGTGCAGCGGCGGCGGCGAGAGGTCGACGATGGCGTCGAGCAGCGACTGTACGCCGAAGTTGTTGATCGCCGAGCCGAAGAAGACAGGGGTCTGCTTGCCGGCGAGGTAGGCGTCCTTGTCGAAGGTGTGCGAGGCGCCGCGCACCAGTTCGATCTCGGCGCGCAGCTCCGCTGCCTGGTAACCGATCAACTCGTCCAGCTCCGGATTGTCGAGGCGTTCAATGGTGCGCGAGGTGCCCTTCTCGGCCTGCGGGTCGAAGAAGTGGATGCAGTCGTCGTAGAGGTCGTAGACGCCGCGGAAGCTCTTGCCCATGCCGATCGGCCAGGTCATCGGCGCGCATTGGATCTTCAGCACGTCCTCGATTTCGTCGAGCAGGTCGATCGGCGCGCGGCCCTCGCGGTCGAGCTTGTTGATGAAGGTGAGGATCGGCGTGTCCCTCAGCCGGCAGACGTCGAGCAGCTTGATGGTCTGCGCCTCGACGCCGTTGACCGAGTCGATCACCATGGTTGCCGAGTCCACCGCCGTCAGCGTGCGGTAAGTGTCTTCCGAAAAGTCCTCGTGGCCCGGCGTGTCGAGCAGGTTGATCATGTGGTCGCGGTAGGGGAACTGCATCACCGAGGAGGTGACCGAGATGCCACGCTGCTTCTCCAGCTCCATCCAGTCCGAGGTCGCGTGGCGCGCGGCCTTGCGCGCACGCACCTCGCCGGCGACCTGGATCGCGCCACCGAACCACAGCAGCTTCTCGGTCAGCGTGGTCTTGCCCGCATCGGGGTGGGAGATGATGGCGAAGGTGCGGCGGCGGGCGATTTCGTGGGCGAGCTTGGACACGGCGGGGGCGGCAATTGCGAAACCGCGGATTATACGGATGGAGGGCGCCCCCTAAGATCTCGGTGCCGGCGAGGCGGCGAGCGTCACGGTGTTGCGGCCGCGTTCCTTCGAGAGATACATCGCCTCGTCCGCCTTGCGTTCCAGTTCGAGCACGCTGGTGCCGTGCTGGGGAAAGAGCGCAATGCCGATGCTGGCGGAAATCTGCAGGCAGTGTCCCTCGATGAGGAACGGCTGATTGAGCGCCGCGCGGATCTTCTCGCCGACCAGCAGGGCATCCTCCTCGCGCTCGACGCTGCGCAGCAGCACGACGAACTCGTCGCCGCCGACGCGTGCCGGCGTGTCCGATTCGCGCAGGGCGCCCCGCAGCCGGCGCGTCACTTCCTGGAGCAGCAGGTCGCCGACGCGATGGCCGAAACTGTCGTTGACCGGCTTGAAGTGGTCGAGGTCGAGGAACAGCAGGGCGTGACGGGTGCGGTCGCGCTGGCCGGCGGCCAGGGCGGCCTGCACCAGGTCGTCGAACAGCGCGCGGTTCGGCAGGCCGGTGAGCGAGTCGTGCTGGGCCATCAGCCGGATGCGCTCCTCGGCATCCTTCTGCGCCTGGATGTCGGTCAGGTAGCCGTGCCAGATCGTCGTGCCGTCGGTGTCGCGCCGGGGCGTCGACTGGCCCTCGTACCAGCGGTACTCCCCAGAGGGCACGCGGATGCGGAACCGGCTGCGCCACAGCGTCAGCATGGCGATCGATTCCCTGATGCTGGCGCTGAGCGCCTCGAGATCGTCGGGATGCACCAGCGCGTAGATCGGCCCGGCATCTTCCGCCAGGGCCTCCGGCGTCAGGTTGAAGATGCGGATGCGCGGGCTGGCGTAGGGAAAATGGAAACTCCCATCCTGGCGGGCGCGGAAGACGTACATGATGCCCGGCACGTTGGTCGCGACCTGGGTCAGCAGGTCGAGCGCTTCTTGGCGCGCCTTGCCGGTGATGACGTATTCGGTGATGTCGCGCGCGATGCCGAACAGGCCGACGATCGCGCCGCTCTCGTCGCGGATTGGATACTTGCGGTTGTCGACCCAGCCGGCTCTGCCGTCCCGCGTGAGATATTCCTGGGTTTCGTGCGCGACCGGCATGCCGGCGAACACCTGCTTTTCGAGACGATAGTAGCTGTCGGCGCAGGCCTCGGGAAAGACGTCGTAATCGGTCTGGCCGAGCAGGTCGGTCCAGGGTTTGGCCGTTTCGCACAGGCGTACCAGCGTCTGGCTCGCGCCGGTGAACACGTGGTTGCGGTCCTTGAAAAAGATGAAGTCGTCGGTGTTTTCCATCAAGGCGCGGAAGTTGGCCGTCGTCGCGGCGTCGCCCAGGGGGCGCGGCAGGCTCTTGGCATCCTGCAGGGTGAGGTCGAGCAGGGTGCGGTCGTCTTCCTTGCGCTTCGCATAGAGGGCCTTGACGCAGCGGATGCGCCCGTTCGCCTGGCGAAGGCGCAGGTTGCAACTGCCGGCAACGGGTTCGGCCAGAGGCGAGAAGAGCGTTTTGGCGATGTCGGTGTCGTCCGGGTGGATCCGGTCGCGCAGCGCGACCTTGCCGCCCAGGAAATCCGCCGCCGTCCAGCCGAGCAGCCGCTCGACCGCGGGGCCGACCGCGAGCAGCGCCGGCGGGCGGGTGAGGGCGAAGTGCAACTGAACTGCCAAGATCGGGTCGTCGCCGGTCGCGCTCATGGTCTTCGTCCCTTTCTCAGAGCAGCGCGGCGGTGTGGCGCGCCAGCATCCATTCCTCGTTGGTCGGCAGCACCAGTGCGCTGACGCGGCTCGCGGCGGTGCTGATCCGGGTGGCGTCGGCGGCATTCGCCGCCGCATCCAGTTCCAGGCCGAGCCAGCCGAGCTGGCGGCAGGCCTGCGCGCGCACCGGCGCGGCATGCTCGCCGATGCCGCCGGTGAACACCAGCGCGTCGAGGCCGCCGAGCGCGGCGGCGAGCGAGCCGATCTCGCGCACGATGCGGTAGCAGAACAGATCGACTGCCTCCTTCGCCTCGGGGCGGTCGGAGGCGAGCAGCTCGCGCATGTCCTGCGAGATGCCCGAGACGCCGAGCAGGCCGGACTCCTTGTAGAGCAGCCGGGTCAGCGCCTTGGCGTCCATCCCGTCGTAGTCCATCAGGTAGAGCAGCACGCCGGGGTCAAGCGCGCCGGTGCGCGTGCCCATCATCAGGCCTTCGAGGGCGGTGAACCCCATCGTCGTCGCCTGGCTGCGGCGGCCAACCATGCCGCACATCGAGGCGCCGTTGCCGAGGTGGGCGACGATGACGCGTCCATCCGCGCGCTCGGCGCCGAGGTGCCGGGGCAGCGCGTCGGCGATGTATTCGTAGGAGAGGCCGTGAAAGCCGTAACGGCGCACGCCCTGCGCGGTGATGCGGCGCGGCAGCGCGAACAGCTGCGCGATGGCCGGCTGGGTGCGGTGGAAGGCGGTGTCGAAGCAGGCCACGTGGGGCACGTCCGGCAGGGCGGCGCGCAGCGCCTCGATGCCGGCGAGATTGTGCGGCTGGTGCAGCGGCGCGAGCGGGATGAACTCCCTGAGGCGGGCGATGTGCGCGTCGTCGAGCCGGATCGGCTGCGAATAGTCCTGCGCGCCATGCACGACGCGGTGGCCGACGCCGGCGATGCGCCAGCCGGCTTCGTGTTCCTGCAGCCAGCGGACGAGCTGGACGAGTGCGGCGCGATGTGGCTGGTCGCCAGCCAGCGCGAGATCGGCGTCGTCGAGCACGCGGCCGCTGCCGTCCTGCGCCTTGAGATGCGTCCGCGCTGCGCCGATGCCGTCGATTTGGCCGACCAGCTCGGGCTGCTGCGGCACCGGCGCGGCGCGCCGGAACAGCGCGAACTTGATCGAGGAGGAGCCGGCGTTGAGGGTCAGCAGCGCGTCGGTCATGCGCCGCTCACTTGCCGACCAGGCCGCTGCGGCGGGCATGCACCATCACGACGGCGATGGCGGTCGAGGCGGTGCGCGTCTGCGCCGAGTCGGCGCGGCTGGTCAGTACGATCGGCACGCGCGCGCCGAGCACGATGCCGGCCGACAGCGCGTCGGCCAGGTACTCGAGCTGCTTGGCGAGCATGTTGCCCGACTCGATGTCGGGCACCAGCAGGATGTCGGCCTGGCCGGCGACCGCCGACTTGATGCCCTTGGTGCGCGCGGCGACCACCGAGATCGCGTTGTCGAAGGCGAGCGGACCGTCGAGCAGGCCGCCCTTGATCTGGCCGCGGTCGGCCATCTTGCACAGCGCGGCGGCGTCGAGCGTCGCCTGCATCTTCGGGTTGACGGTTTCGACGGCGGCGAGGATCGCGACTTTCGGCTCGGCGATGTGCAACATGCGCGCCAGGTCGATGGCGTTCTGCACGATGTCGACCTTGGTGTCGAGATCGGGCGCGATGTTGACGGCCGCGTCGGTGATCAGCAGCGGGCGCGGATAGGTCGGCACGTCCATCAGGAACACGTGGCTGATGCGCCGCTCGGTGCGCAGGCCGGTGGCCTTGTCGACCACCTCGGCCATCAGTTCGTCGGTGTGCAGGCTGCCCTTCATCAGCGCCGCGACGATGCCCTCGCGCGCCAGCGCCACGCCGGATTCGGCGGCGGCATGGCTGTGCGGCACGTTGAGGAACTGGCAGCCGTAGAGGTTCAGGTTCATCTCCTCGGCGAGCTTGCGGATCTTCTCCTCGGGGCCGACCAGCGTCGGGTCGATCAGGCCGCGGTCGCGCGCCTGCAGCGCGCCTTTCAGCGATTCGCCGTCGCACGGATGGATCACCGCCATCGGGATCGGCGCCAGGCCCTGGGTGATCTCGAGCAGGTGGTCGTAGCGCGCGGTCTTGGTCGTCGACAGCTTGATTTCCGGCAGCGCGACCTTGGCGCGGCGGATCTTCTCCACCGGCGCGACGACCTCGGAGGTGCCGTGGATGACCTGCTCGCCGTCCTGGTTGACGCACTTGCACTCGAACAGGATGTGGTGGTTGTGGTCGAACTTGCGCCGGCAGGCGATGGTGGCGGTCAGCGTGTCGCCGATGCGCACCGAGCGGTCGAAATGCAGGTTCTGATCGACGTAGACCGTGCCGGGGCCGGGAAACTGCGTGCCGAGGATGTTGGAAAACAGCATGCCGCCCCACATGCCGTGGCCGACCACCTCGCGGAACTGCGACGAGCGGGCGTATTCGGGGTCGACGTGGGTCGGGTTCAGGTCGCCCGAGAGGATCGCGAACATCTGGATGTCCTCGGGGCGCAGCGTGCGCACCAGCGTGGCGGTATCGCCCACCTGGATTTCGTCGTAGGTACGGTTTTCGATCAGGTCTAGGGTGGTCATCGGCTTGGCGGAAACGAGGTTCAAATCGGAATTCTGGCCTGTCTTGTATTGCGGCGCAATGACCGCGGCTCAGCCGACAGGTCCGCGCCGCTCCGCCGGCGCCGAGTTTGCAAGCGGATCCTGGCGGTAGAAGCGGCTCAGCTCGCGATACACCGCCGGATACTCGTCGCGCAGCAGGTCGGGCGCCTCGAAGAACACTTCGCTGGTCACGGCGAAGAACTCGCTCGGATGCTCGGCGGCGTAGGGATCGATCGCCGTTTCCTCGCCGGCATCGACGCGCCGGCAGAAGTCGGCGTAGGCGGGCCCGAAGGCGGCGCTCCACTCCTCGCGGCGCATGTCCGCGCGCAGCGCCGGCATGCCATCCACCTCGCCGTTGGTCATGTCGAGCTTGTGGGCGAATTCGTGGATGACGATGCTGACGTCGCCGATCTCGTCCAGATTCTCGAACCAGGAGAGCAGCACCGGGCCGCCTTCCCAGGCCTCGCCGAGCACTTCGTCGTCGTACTCATGCACGACGCCGTCCTCGTCCTGGATGCGGCGCGGAATCACGAAGTCGCCCGGATAGACGACGATGCCCACCCAGCCGCGGTACCAGTCGAGGCCGAGCTCGAGGATCGGCAGGCAGGCCTGCAGGGCGATCGACAGCTGCATGGCCGGCGTCAATTGCAGACCCCGGGCGCCGCTCCATTCCTTTTCGGCGATGAACTGCGCGGCCAGCTCGCGTAGCCGGGTCCGCTCGTCGTCGTTCAGGCGATCGAGGAAGGGCAGCGCGTATTCGGCGTCCTGCCACTGGGTTTCGTCGATCGCGAGCCGCGCGGCGGCGCGGCGCCGCCGCCAGTCGCGGAAACTGCGCAGCAGCCGGATCATCGCCGCATGTTGAGGAAGATGCCGCCGAAGATCAGCGCGATGCCGACGAAATGGAAGCCGAGCAGCGCCTCGCCGAGGAACAGGCCGGCGAGCAGGATGCCGAAGGCCGGCATCAGATGGATGAACAGGCCGGCACGCGAGGCGCCGACCTGCTCGACGCCCTTGTTCCAGAACACGAAGCCGAGGAAGGCGGGAAACACGCCGGCATAGGCGATCGCCAGCCAGGCGCCGTTCGAGTGGACGATGTGCCGGCCGGCGGCGATTTCCCACAGGTAGACGGGCAGGGTGGCGACGACGCCGATCAGCGCGATGGCGAACAGGAAGGCGAGCGGATGGGCGGCCGGGCGCTGCGGCAGCAGCAGGGTGTACACCGCCCAGGCGACCACCGACAGCAGGATCCAGATGTCGCCGAGGTTGAGCGTCAGCGCCAACAGGTTTTGCGGCTGGCCGCGCGCGACGATGGCGAGCACGCCGCAGAAGGAGGCGACGATGCCGACGATCTCGCCGGTCCGCAGCCGCTTGCCCTGGAAGATCCAGGCCAGCGCGACGATGACGATCGGGATGAAGGAGTTGAGCAGCAGGCCGTTCACCGCCTCGGTCTGCTGCAGGCCGAGGTAGGTCAGCGCGTTGTAGAGGCAGGTGCCGAGCACGCCGAGCAGCAGCAGCCAGCGCCAGCCGGCCAGCAGCAGCGCGCGGTCGCGCTTCAGGTAGGGCCAGGCGAGCGGCAGCAGGCAGGCGAGCGCGATGATCCAGCGCCAGAACGACAGGGCGATCGGCGGCACGTCGGCGCGCATGCCGCGGCCGACGATCCAGTTGCCGGCCCAGAACAGGTTCGCCAGGGTGAGCAGCAGGTAGGGAGAAACTTTCACTGCGTCTCCAAAAGAATGCGGGGGCCCGTTTGCCTCGGGGCCCCCGCCGTGCTGGCTTGCGCCGCTTTGCCGGCGCCGAGTTTCCTACTCGACCTTGGCCTTGGCGCGCAGGTCGAGGATGTGCTTCTCGACGGCCATCTGGCGCATGCGCTGGACGATCTGCGGCTTGATTTCCTCGAAGTCCGGAGCCTTCAGCTCGCGCACGTCGTCGAGCTGGATGACGTGCCAGCCGAACTGGCTCTGCACCGGGTTTTCGGTGTATTTGCCCTTCTCGAGTTTGACCATCGCTTCGGCGAACGGCGGCACGTAGCTGGCCTTGTTGGCCCAGCCGAGCTCGCCGCCGCGCTCCTTCGAGCCGGGATCCTTCGAGGCCTTGGCCAGTTCCTCGAACTTCTCGCCCTTCTTCAGCTTGCCGACGATGTCCTTCGCCTCGCCTTCGGTTTCGACGAGGATGTGGCGCGCCTTGTATTCCTTGTCGCCGAGGGTGCTCTTGATGCCTTCGTATTCCTTGCGGACGTCCGCGTCGGCGATCTTGACGTTGCGCGCGTAGTCGTTGAGGTAGGCACCGATCAGCACGCCCTGGCGCGCCAGTTCGAGCTGGGCCTGGACGTCGCCCTTCTTGTCCACACCCTTGGCGACGGCGGCCTGGGTCAGCGCCTCGCGCCGCACCAGCTCTTCCTTGATGGCGGCTTCCAGTTCTGGCGTCTTGGCCTGGCCTTGCGCCAGCTGGTTCGCCAGCAGGACTTCCGCGCGGCTGGCCGGGATCGCCTTGCCGTTGACGGTGGCGTAGGCCTTGGCCGCCGGCTTGTCCGCTGCCGCTGCGGGCATGGCGGAAAGGGCGACGGCAAGGGTGATCAGCGAGGTGGTAAGCAGGGCGCGTTTCATGAGTGGTCCGTTTGCAGGTTAGGGTTGAATGCGGGTTCGACTTCTTCGGGGGTCTTGGCGGTGATGCCGAGGGCATGGATGCCCTGCTGTCTTAAATCGCCGATGGCATCATACACCAGGCGATGGCGCTGCATGGTCGAGAGGCCGGCGAAGCGCGGCGCGACGATGAAGAGCGCGTAATGGCCGCCTTCCCTGGCGCCCGCGTGGCCGGCATGCTTGTGGCTGTCGTCGCGGATCTCGAGGCTGAGCGGCCCGAGCGGCGCCAGGCGCTCGCGCAGGATATCGGCGACGCTCACGGCAATACACGCTTGAACGGCTTGACGGTCACGGCGGCATAGACGCCGGCGGCGACGTAGGGATCGGCATCCGCCCAGGCTTGCGCCTCGGCGAGCGAGGGGAATTCGGCGACGATCAGGCTGCCGGAAAAACCGGCCGGGCCGGGATCGGGACTGTCGATCGCCGGGCACGGGCCGGCGAGGATCAGCCGGCCCTCGCCTAGCAGTGCCTGCAGGCGTTCGAGGTGGGCGGGGCGGGCGGCCAGGCGCCGGTCGAGCGTGTCGGGCGCGTCGGTACCGTGGATCATGTAGAGCATCAGGAATTTTCCTTTTCCGTTTGTTCGACGTATTTCGCGAGCAGCAGGCCCTGGGCGACGATGAAGCCGAGCATCAGGCCCATGCCGCCGAACAGCTTGAAATTGACCCAGTCGGCCTCGCTGTAGTTGTAGGCGACGTAAAGGTTGAGTCCGCCCATCACGGTGAAGAAGGCCACCCAGGACAGGTTGAGGCGCAGCCACACCGGGTCGGGCAGGGTGACCTGCTGCTCGAGCATGGCGCGGATCAGGTTCTTCCTGAGCAGCAAGGCGGAACCGAGCAGCACCGCGGCGAACAGCCAGTAGAGCACGGTCGGTTTCCACTTGATGAAGGTCGGATCGTGCAGCAGCAACGTCAGGCCGCCGAAGACGACGATCAGTCCTAGGCTGACCCACAGCATCTTGTCCACCTTGCCGTGACGGAAATGCACCCAGCCGATTTGCGCGAAGGTCGCGGCGATGGCGACGCCGGTCGCGACGTAGATGCCGGCGAACTTGTAGGCGGCGAAGAAGAGGATGACCGGAAACAGGTCGAAGAGGAATTTCATGGCGGGAAGTTTAGCGTGCTGCCGGGGTGGCGGAGATGGCTGCCTATAATCGCGACTGGAGATGATCGGGGATATTGGCGAATGCGCATTGTAGTGCTGGGAGCGGGTTTGATCGGCGTAGCCTCGGCCTGGTTCCTCGCCACCGATGGCCATGAGGTCATCGTGGTCGAGCGCCAGCCCGGCCCGGCGCGTGAGACCAGCTGTGCCAACGGCGGCCAGATTTCGACCAGCCATGCCGAGCCCTGGGCCAATCCCGCCGCGCCGTTGAAGGCGCTGCGGTGGCTCGGCCGCGCCGATGCGCCGCTGCTGTGGCGGTTGCGCGCCGACGTTGCCCAGTGGGCCTGGGGCTTGCGCTTCCTGCGCGAATGCACGCCGGCGCGCACGCGCGCCAACATCCGCGCCATCCTCGCCCTGGCGCTCGACAGCCGCGCGCGCCTCAAGGCGCTGCGCCGCGAACTGGCCCTCGACTACGATTG
The DNA here is from genome assembly GCA_002347285.1 of Rhodocyclaceae bacterium UBA2250. Taxonomy (GTDB): domain Bacteria; phylum Pseudomonadota; class Gammaproteobacteria; order Burkholderiales; family Rhodocyclaceae; genus Sulfuricystis. The sequence continues at coordinate 23,821 of DDXW01000057.1, forward strand.
CCTCGAGCGCGGCATCCTGCACTACTACACCGATCCGGCCGAGTTCGCCCATGCGATCCCGCAGGCCGCCCTGATGCGCGAACTCGGTTGCGAACGCGTCGTCAAGACGACGGAGGAGTGCGTGGTGATCGAGCCGGCTCTCGCCCATGCCGCCATGCCCATCGTCGGCGGGACATGGACCGCCGACGATGAATCGGGCGACGCGCAGCGCTTCGTCGTCGCGCTGGCCGAGCGCTGCGCCGCGCGCGGTGTGCGCTTCCGCTACGACTGCGCCGTCGCCGGCGTCGAGGCGATCGGCGGCGGCTTCGCCGCCGTGCGACTAGCCGACGGCGAGCGCCTCGACGCCGACGCCTGCGTCGTCGCGGCGGGCAGCTATTCGCCGTTGCTGCTGCGGCCGCTCGGCATCCGCCTGCCCGTCTATCCGGCCAAGGGCTACTCGATCACGATCCCTCTGGCGGCCGACTCGCCGGCGCCCAGCGTGAGCCTCACCGACGACGGCGCCAAGCTGGTCTATTCGCGCCTGGGCCAGCGCTTGCGCGTGGCCGGCACCGCAGAATTCGCCGGCTACGACACGCGGATCGATGCAGGACGCATCTCTCCGCTGTTGCGACGGGTACGCCAGATCTTCCCGCGGCTCGACATCGCCGACGAGGCGGTGGAGCGGTGGGCCGGCCTGCGCCCGGCGACGCCGAGCAACGTGCCGCTGATCGGTCTTGCAGGCATCCGCAATCTCTACGTCAACACCGGCCACGGCACGCTTGGCTGGACGCTGGCAGTCGGCTCCGGCCGGCTGCTCGCCGATCTCGTTGCCGGCCGCGCGCCGGCGCTCGACCCGGCGCCGTACCGCCTCTGATTGACGAAAGCTCCGCGCGCGTCTAAACAGGAAGCAATGACGCTTTTCGTACGCGTCGTGTTTCCGGCGAGATGGAGGCCAGCATGCGCAATGTGATTGCAGCGGACGGGCGGGTCAGCAACGAATTGTCGGCGGTGATCGAGTTGATCGCCGGCGATCCGGAACTGGAGGAAGAAATGACGCTCGGCATGGTGCGCGAGCGCTTGCGCGCGGCGCTCGCCGACTTCGCCGAGGCTGAGCGTGTTCACCGGTTCGGCGACGAGAACATGCTCAGCGCCGAAATCGACGAGCTGATCGACGAATACGGCGAGGAGGCCTTGGCGCTCGATCTCGCCGTCGCCAAGGCGAGCGAGGATCTCTCCATCCTCATCGAAGCGCTGCTGGACGACACCGACGAGGAAACGGCGCTGACGCTCGGTGCGGTGCGGGAAGCGATGGCGGGCGGCCTCGTCGCCAGCCTGGTCGGCGAAGGGCTGCTCGAGCCGGAAGACGAGCAAACGCTGATGGCCGAGATCAATGGCTTCATCGCGCGGCTCGGCGAGGACGAGCCGGCGGAAAGCGTGTTGCGCTTCGAGTAGCCGGCGCGGCGGGAAAGAGGCCTGGCGCTTCCAGCTTGCACGCCTTGATGAGGCGCTCGGCGATTACAGCCTGGCGGCGCTGGATCTGAAGTTGATCGCTGGCTACCGCGACAAGCGGCTCAAGGGAGACAAGGATCGGCCGGCCGTCGCGGATTCGACAGTCAGGGAAGAGATCTACATGCTCTCGAAGGTGCTGGATTTTGCCCAGACCGAGAAGGGTATCAGCCTGCCGCGAGGCAATCCCGTCGAGAAGATCCGCAAGCCGTCCGAGAGCAAGGGGCGCGAGCGGCGGCTATCCGCCGAGGAATGGAAGGCTTTCGAAAAAGAATGCCGGGCGTCGCGTAATCCGTGGCTTTGGCCTGCTGTGCAGCTCGCCGTCGAGACGGCGATGCGCCAGGGGGAACTGCTTACGCTCACCTGGTCGCAAGTCGACCGAAAAAACCGCCTGGCAATGCTCGATGACCCGGAGAAGATCAAGAACGGCGAGCCTCGTGCCGTTCCGCTCTCGCCGGCGGCGCTGGCGGTGCTTGATGCCCTGCCGCGCAGCGTGTCGGGCCTGGTGCTGCCGGTGCGCCGAATGACGCTCTACAGCGTCTTTGCCGCAGCGTGCGCGGGCAAAGGTCGAAATTACACGTTCCATGACCTGCGCCACGAGGCGCTGTCACGCCTCGCCGAGCGCGGAGATTTCAACGTCCTGGAACTGGCGGCCGTCAGCGGCCACAAGACGCTCCAGATGCTCAAGCGCTACACGCATCTGCAGGCGGCGAAGCTCGCCGACAAGTTGGCGAGAGTGCCGGGATAGCGACGTGGTTGCAGACTGTAAAACGACGTTATACAATGCGCCATGATCAAGAGCTTCCGGCACAAAGGCCTTGAGCGGTTTTTCAGGACGGGATCGAAGGCCGGGATTCAGGCGCATCACGCCAACCGGCTGCGCATCATGTTGACGCGTTTGGATGTCTCCAGACGGCCGGAAGACATGGACGCGCCCGGCTGGAGGCTGCATCCCTTGAGCAACGGCCATTGGTCGGTGTGGGTGAATGGAAATTGGCGGTTGACGTTCCAGTTCGACGGCGAGGATGCCGAGCTGGTCGATTATCAGGACTATCACTGAGGAATATGACGATGACTCGTATGCACAATCCCGCGCACCCTGGCGAGGTGCTGCGCGAATTCCTGCCGCCGGATATGAGTGTGACCGAGACCGCGCAACGCTTGGGCGTTTCGCGCGTCATGCTGTCCCGCGTGCTCAACGGCCGTTCCGCCATGTCGGCTGACATGGCGATCCGCATCGGCCTGCTGACGCGCACCAGCCCCGAATCGTGGCTGGCCAATCAGATGCAATGGGACTTGTGGCAGAGCAGCCGCAAGCCAAAACCCAAGGTTCAGCCGTTACAGCGCGCGGCTTGATGCGCGTTGCCGAGGATTTGGCGCGAAAGCTGGGCTAAAAAAAACGGGACGCCGTGGCGTCCCGTCAGGTCGAATTGGCTGGTTTCAGGCCTTCCTGCGGCGGGCGGCCGCGCCGAACAGACCGAGGCCGGCGAGCAGGAGCGCGTAGTTTTCCGGCTCCGGCACCGCGCTGGCGAAGGTCAGGTTGTCGAGCACGACGGCCCCGTCGGTCACCGCGAAGCCGTAGATGTCGGCCAGGTTGCGGCTGATACCGTAGAAGCTGCCCTCGTTGAAGCTGTCATAGGTGGTGACGACCGAGATCGAATGGGACTCCAGCACGAGGCCGTTCCGATCGAGCGCAGAGACGATCACGGCACCCGGCGCGGTGGTTCCGGAGGGACGGAAATAGTTCATGAAGGCACCGACCGACTGCACCGGGCCGGCGAACTGGAAGAGGATGGAACCGACGGGCACCGGGCTGCTGAAGTCGGAACGCACGAAGTTGCCGTTCACGCCGCCGCCCCACAGGCCGTTCTCTTCCAGATCGGCGACGACCGCGCCGAGCGTGGAATACGGGCTGGAGAGGAAGTTGATGTCGGCGCCGACTTCGCCGCCGATCTGCACCGGGCCGGTCAGGCCGGAGAGTTCGTTGAAGCCGTCGAAGGTGATGACGCTTTTCGGCCTGGCGATGTCGAGCTCGCTGTTGACGAGCGAGGCATGGGCCGTGGCCGAGACGAGCATGGCCGTGGAGGCTGCCGCTACGATGAGGTGCTTGAGCTTGTTCATGATTCGATCTCCTGTTGGTCGGGGTTCCGGTCAGCCCGGCAAGGACTGACCGGCTGGGTTGGTCACGCGCCGATCACGCCGTCGTCGCTGCGGGTGACGACGATGGTGGCCGAGCGCGGGCGCTGGCCGGCGTCGCCGTCCGGCCAGGAACTGACGGCCTTCGGGTTGGCGGTGGTGCCGCCTTCGCCCGGATGCTGGATGTTGATGAACATCGTCCTGCCGTCGGGGGTCACGTCGACGCCGGTGACTTCACTGCCCGGCATGGCAGTCATGAAGCGGCGCGTCTCGCGCGTGAGCGGGTCGGCGCACAGCATCTGGTTGGTGCCGATGTTGCGGTTGGTGCCGCCGGGCTGATAACTCGCCGCGCTGGTGTCGGCGTCGGTCTGGATCCACAGGCGGCCGTTCTTGTCGAAGAAGACGCAGTCCGGGCTGTTGTAGATATCGCCGACGACGTTGCCCTGGTCGGTGGCGGCCGGACGGGCCGGATCGCCGGCGAGCGCGAAGATCTCCCACTCGAAGGTCAGCGCGGTGTGGTCGCCGCCCGTTTCGTTCCAGCGGATGATGTGGCCGTAGTTGTTGATGGCGCGCGGATTCGCCTCGTCGGTGATGGGGTTCGTGCCCTTGCCGCGGTTGGTGTTGTTGGTGAGCGTGCAGTACACCGACTTGTTGAACGGATTGATGGTGATCCATTCGGGGCGGTCCATCTTGGTCGCGCCGGCGAGGTCGGCGGCCTGGCGCGTCCTGATGCAGATTTCGGCCTGGGTCCAGCCGGCAAGCGCCGGATTGTTCGGCGAGAGATCGAGCCATTCGCCGGTGCCCTTGCCGTCGCCAGCGGTCGCGTCGTCATTGAAACGGGCGACGTAGAGCGTGCCTTCGTCGAGCAGGTTCATGTTGGCGGCGCGGTTGGCCGGGTTGAACTTGCCCTTGGTGACGAACTTGTAGATGTACTCGAAGCGCTCGTCGTCGCCGCTGTAGCAGACCACGCGGCTGTCGGGGGCGACGATGAAACAGGCGTTCTCGTGCTTGACGCGGCCGAGCGCGGTGCGCTTCTTCGGCATCGACTTCGGATCGTAAGGATCGATCTCGACGCAGTAGCCGAAGCGATGAGGCTCGTTCGGATGCATCGCCATGTTGAAGCGCTCCTCGTGCGGGAACCAGTTGTAGCCGGAACCGGTGTTAGAGAGGCCGTAACGTTTCTGGTCGGCCGTAGCGGTCCAGCTTCCCGTCGCGCCGAAGTAGCCGTTCCAGTTTTCCTCGCAGGTGACGAAGGTGTCCCACGGAGTGCGGCCGGCGCCGCAGTTGTTGAGCGTGCCGAGCGCCAGCGTGCCCGTGGAGTCGGCGGCGGTCTGCAGCAGCGGGTGGCCGGCGGCCGGCCCGGTGATCTGCATCGGCGTCTGGCCGGTGATGCGGCGGGCGAAGGGGGAAGGACGCTTGATCTCCCACTTGCCGGTGCGCGGATGCTTCCAGACCTCGACGATGCTGACGCCGTGGGCATTGAGCGCCTTGTGTACCTTCTCGAGATCGAAATTGGCCATGCCGTCGGGCCAGAGAATGTTCTGGTCGCAGTATTCGTGATTCAGGCAGAGCAGGCCGCGACGGCTGGCCGCCGCGCCCTGGCTGCCGAGCAACGGGAAATACCACATGCCGTCGTGATGGGCGCCGCTTTGCAGCGCCTGCTCGGCGGCGCTGTTGCCGGCGTCGGGTTGCCAGGCCGGCTGCCCCGGCGGCAGGCCGACCGCGCCGATCGGGTCGCCCCAGGCGTACAGCACTTCGTAGCGATAGCCGGGCGGCAGGGCGATGTCGTCGACCAGGCCGCCGGGGAAATTCACCAGGCTGTTGGCCGGGATGCCTTCGAAGCCGATGCCGCCAAAGTCGGGGCGCGGCGGGATGGCTGCCGCCTGCGCCTCGCCGACCACGCCGAGGCCGGGCACGCCGCCGAGGAACGCGAAAGCGGCGGCGCCGAGGCCGCCCTGCAGCACGCGGCGGCGAGTGAGGTTGACGGCGACGATGTCGCCGAAATAGGCGTTGTGAGAGGGGTTGCTGCCGTTGATGTCATCTTCGTCTTGTAATTTCATCGGTGAGTCTCCTGGTTGGTGGGGGAAAGCAGTCAGGGCGCTTGCAAGGTAATGGCCGGCTGTTACGTTTGATCGTGTATGGCACCGGTACCAGCGTGATCCGAACGGATCAGGCACGCTGCGATTTGCCGCCGGCGCGGGCCGCCGGTGCGGAAAGAGCGGCAAGCTGCGGCAGCACGACGGACTGCCAGATCTGCTGGATGTCCTCGGGTGCGGGATCGCGGTGGCGGTTCTTGCGGACGCCGGCGGCGGACAGATCGATATGCATGACGGCGCCGATGTCGTGGCGGGCGAGGCAGTGGTATGCGCAGTGCAGTTGGCAGCCGTCGAGCGCCACGATGGGCCGCCCCGAGCGGGCCGTGCGCAGCAGCGGCGCGACGTCGCCGCCGATGCCGGCGATGCAGGACATTTCGGCCAGGCCGCTGCGGTCGAGACGGAGCGCGAGAGCGTTGGCCATCTGCGCCGCGCCCGAGCAGCCGGAGCAGGCGTAGACGAGCGGCAGATTCGTGCGGGGCGTGTTCATTTGCGAGCCTGTGAGGACGGGTTACCTGGCGCCGCAGGCTAGGGCGAAAATGTGAATGTTTCGCGTCAGGCGATGCAGGGGGGGGCGGGAGGTGCGATGAGTCGCCCGGTAGTCATCGTGGCGCAACGAAACACCGTTCAAATCCCGCCGGCAATAACAGCGAATGCGAGGAAATGTGTCATGCATGTAAATGAAATCACGATGGGTCGCCGGCGCCGCGGAGGCGCACTGCCAACGATATGCAACTGGATGGCCGGATCATGAAGGTGCTCGTCACCGGCGGCGCCGGCTACATCGGATCGCATGCGGTCGTCGAACTGCTCGCCGCCAACCACGACGTCACGATCATCGACAACATGAGCAACAGCAAGGTCGACGCGGTCGACCGCGTCGCCGCCATCGCGCGGCGGCGTCCGCGACTGGTGGTTGCCGATATCCGCAACCGTACCGCCCTCGCCACGATCTTCGATGCTGACAAGTTCGATGCGGTCATCCATTTCGCCGGCCTCAAAGCGGTCGGCGAGTCCGTCGCCAAGCCGCTCGGTTATTACAGCAACAACGTGGCGGGCAGTCTCGCGCTGATCGACACGATGGCGCAGGCGGGTGTGAAAACCCTGGTGTTCTCTTCCTCGGCGACCGTGTATGGCGATCCCCACGCCGTACCGATCCGCGAGGATTACCCACTCACGGCCACGAATCCCTATGGCCGGTCGAAGCTGATCATTGAGGACATGCTGCGCGACATCGCGCATGCCGATGCGGGGTGGCGCATCGCGCTGCTGCGTTATTTCAATCCGGTCGGCGCCCATGCCTCCGGGATGATCGGCGAGGACCCGAACGGCATCCCGAACAACCTGATGCCCTATGTGTCGCAGGTGGCGGCCGGCAAGCTGAAGGAGCTGGCCGTGTTCGGCAACGACTATCCGACGCCCGACGGCACCGGCGTGCGCGACTACATTCACGTCGTCGATCTGGCGAAGGGCCATCTGGCCGCATTGCGTGCGCTGGGACAACGCGCCGGCGGCGTGCTGACAGTGAATCTGGGCACCGGCAACGGCTATTCCGTCCTCGAAATGGTGCGCGCCTTCGAGCGCGCGAGCGGACGGACGATTGCCTATCGCATGGCGCCGCGGCGCGCCGGCGATGTTGCGCAATGCTACGCGGATCCGTCGCTCGCCGCGACGGAGCTTGGGTGGAGGGCGGAGCTCGGTATCGAAGCGATGTGCGAAGACACCTGGCGCTGGCAGCAGTGGGCGATCGCGAACAGGCCCTAGCGCAGCTGACCGGCGCACCGCCGTTGCGAAAATGAAATATGCGGACGGTAGCATCGGCCGCTGCCGATCAATCGTCCAGACCATTCGACTGATGCAGAAAGTCTCTCGGGCCAACCGGGCTGCCGGCAGCCTGGCAGTCGTCGCTCTAGGCGGCGGCCTCTGTCTGCCGTTTGCCGGACGCGCCGACGAGGGCGATGTCGTCAATTACTCGTTCGGCGTTACGAAGCAGCGCGACGACAACCTGTTCCGCCTGCCCGACGGCATCGATCCGCTCGCGCTGACCGGCAAATCGGCGCGTGCCGACACCATCACCACCGCCACGCTCGGCATCGGCTTCAAGAAAGCCTGGAGCCTGCAGCAAGTCGAGGCCAGCTACGAGCATGTCGACAACCGCTACGCCACCTATGGTTATCTCGACAACGAAGCCGACAACGCGCGGGCGGCGTGGCGTTGGCAATTCACCCCGCGCCTCAAGGGCAACCTGACGTATGACCGCAGCCAGGCCCTCGTCAGCTTCGGCGACTTCACCGACTACGGCACGAAGAACGTGCGCACCAACACGGCGCTGCGCTTCGACGCCGACTGGAACCTCTTCGGCAACGGCTGGCACCTGCAGGCCGGCGTCGGCCGGCACCGCGCCAGCAACAGCCAGCTGTTCGTCCAGGACGAAGGCAGCCGCGTCGCCAGCGCCGACTTTGGCCTGCGCTACGTGTTTCCCTCCGGCAACTGGATCGGCGTCGTCGCGCGCGACGGCGAGGGCGAATTCATCGGCCGCCGCCTCGACGTCGTCAACCAGCTCGATACCGGCTTTCGCGACCGGCGCCACGAATTGCGTGCCTATTGGTCGCGCGGCAAGACCCTCCTCGAAGGTTCGCTGGGACAGGCCAGCCGCGATCACGACCATTTCTCCAGCCGCGACTACCGCGGCGGCATCGGCAGCCTCAAATGGACCTGGACGCCCACCGGCAAACTTGCCCTGCTGGCCTCCTGGAAACGCGACTTCGCCGCCTATACCGACGCCACATCCAGCTACTATCGGCAGGACATCGTCTCGATCGGCCCGGTCTGGCAGGTCGACGCCAGGCTCCGGTTGAGCCTCAGGCTCGACCATAGCCGGCGCGACTACCGCGGCGCCGTGACCCCGCTGCCCTTCGTCGCCCGCGACGACCGCGGCAACTCGGCACAGTTCTCCGTCGACTGGTCGCCGCTGCGCTCGCTTACTGTCGCCGGCTACTACATCGACGACCGCCGCGATTCCAGCCGGGCGGGCAGCGACTACGCCGCGCGGATCCTCGGCCTGAGCCTGCGTTTCGAGCTTTGATCCGTTTCACATGCGCGCCCTCAATCCCGCCACGTAACAGTTTCGTAGCCTTGAAGGACTATTGTCGCCGCCTCGAATGCCCGTGCGACTTTTCGTGACCGTTTCCTCATTTCCCGGAACCCCTCGACATCCATGACCGCCCATCCGTTCCAAGCCCAAGCCCTGAAGATCGCCGGAATCGCCCTGACCGCCTTGCTGCTCGCCGCCTGCGGCGCCAAGGAAGACGACAAGAAGGCCGCCACGCAAGCCGCGGCGCGCGTCAACGGCGCGGAAATCACCGTGCATCAGATCAACCAGATTCTCGGGCGGCTGCCCGGCATCAGCGAAGAGACGGCGCCCAAGGCGCGGCAGGAAATCCTCGGCAAGCTCATCGACCAGCAGCTCGCCGTCGAGCAGGCGATCGAGATGAAACTCGACCGCCAGCCGGAAGTCATGGCCGCGCTCGAGGCCGCGCGCCGCGAAGTGCTTGCCCGTGTCTATCTGGAGCAGGCCGCCGCCGCCAAGGGCAGGCCGACGCCCGAGGAAGGAAAGAAATACTACGACGAGCATCCCGAACTGTTCGCCCAGCGGCGCATCTACAACCTGCGCGAAATCACCGTCGAGAAGAATGAGGCGCTCATGTCGGCGTTGCGCGAGAAGCTCGCCGCCGCCAAGTCGATGGACGAAGTCGCCGCCTGGCTCAAGCAGAAGGAAGCGCGCTTCTCCGCCCAGGGCGGCGTGCGCCCCGCCGAGCAGATTCCGCTCGATCTGCTCGGATCGCTCCACAAGATGAAGGACGGGCAGACCACGGTTTTCGACACGCCCCGGGGCATCGTGATCGTCCAGGTGGCCGCCACGCAGCAGGCGCCCGTCGACGAAAAAACCGCCATGCCGCGCATCCTGCAGTTCCTCGCCAACCAGCGCAGCAAGGAAGTCGTCGATACCGAGACGAAAGCGCTGCGCGACAAGGCGAAGATCGAATACCTGGGCGACTTCGCGGCCGCGAAGGAGGGCGCCGCGCCGGTCGCCGCCGCGCCCGCCGCCCCGCCGGCGCCGAGTGCCGAGACCGGCAACGTCGGCAAGGCCATCGGCGGCCTCAAGTAACCCGGAGCGGACAAGTCCATGCGCAGCCTACTCGTCGCGATCTGCCTGATCTTCGCCGCCGCGGTCGCCCAGGCCGAGGTCAAGCCCGCCGAATACCGGCTCGGCTCGGGTGACGTCATCCGCATCCAGGTCTTCCAGAACCCCGATCTCACGCTCGAAACCCGGGTCTCGGAAAGCGGCTACATCACCTATCCGCTGATCGGCGCGGTCGCCGTCGGCGGCGCCAGCCTGGTCGAGGTCGAAACCCGCATCGCGCGGCAGCTCGGCGACGGCGGCTTCGTCCAGCGGCCGCAGGTCAGCGTCATGCTGCTGCAGAACCGCGGCAACCAGGTCTCGGTGCTCGGCCAGGTCAATCGTCCCGGCCGCTTCCCGATCGAAACCGCCGGCACGCGGCTGAGCGAAATGCTCGCCAACGCCGGCGGCATCGCCGGCACGGGCGCCGACAGCGTCATCGTCGTCGGCGTGCGCGACGGCAAGCCGTTCCGCAAGGAGATCGACCTGCCCGCGCTGTTCCTCGACGGCCGCATGAGCGAGGACATGGCCGTCGCCGGCGGCGACGTCATCTACGTGCACCGCGCGCCGCTCTTCTACGTCTATGGCGAGGTGCAGCGGCCCGGCGCGTTCCGCGTCGAGCGCGGCATGACCGTCATGCAGGCGCTCGCCCAGGGCGGCGGTCCCACCGTGCGCGGCTCGGAAGACCGGCTGCGCCTGCACCGCCGCGACGCGAGCGGCGCGGTGGTCAAGAGCAGCCCGGAACTCGGCGACCCGATCCAGCCCGACGACGTGCTCTACGTCCGCGAAAGCATTTTCTGAGAGAACCCATGACGCTCCAGCAATTCCTCGCGATCCTCCTGGCACGCTACAAGATCGCCCTCTACGCGCTGCTCGCCACCGTCGCCACCACCGTCGTCGTCAGCCTGCTGCTGCCCAGGCAATACACCGCCAGCGCCGAGGTCGTCGTCGATGTCAAGTCGCCCGACCCGATCGCCGGCATGGTGCTGCCCGCGCTCGCCATGCCCGGCTACATGGCCACCCAGGTCGACATCATCAACAGCGACCGTGTCGCGCAGCGCGTGGTGCGTCTGCTCAGGCTCGACCAGAATCCCCAGGTGCAGCAGGACTGGCGCGAAGCCACCGAAGGACAGGGCCGCATCGACGTCTGGCTCGCGGCGCTGCTGAAGAAGAAACTCGACGTCAAGCCCTCGCGCGAGAGCAACGTCATCGCCGTCGGCTTCCAGTCCACCGACCCGCAGTTCGCCGCCGCCGTCGCCAACGCCTTCGCCCAGGCCTACATCGACACCACCATCGAACTCAAGGTCGAGCCGGCGCGCCAGTACGCGCAGTACTTCGAGGTGCAGGTCAAGGCGCGCCGCGAGGCGCTCGAACAAGCCCAGGCCCGGCTGTCGGAATTCCAGAAGGCGAAGGGCATCGTCGCCACCGACGACCGCCTCAACTACGAGAACCAGAAGCTCAACGAACTGCAGACCCAGCTCGTCATCGCCGAAGGCCAGTCGGCCGAGGCGCAGAGCAAGCAGCGCACCGGCGGCGACACCCTGCAGGACGTCATGCTGAACCCGCTCATCCAGCAGCTCAAGGCCGACGTCGCACGCGCCGAGGCGAAGCTGCAGGAACTCGCCGGCAACCTCGGCCGGAACCACCCGCAATACCAGCGGCAGGAAGCCGAAACGGCGAGCCTGCGCCAGCAACTGGCCGCCGAGACGCGCCAGGTCGCCAGCGCCATCGGCACCAGCAGCCGCGTCAGCCGGCAGAAGGAAGCCGAGCTGCGCGCGGCCATCGAAACCCACAAGCAGCGCATCCTCCAGCTCAAGGAAGGGCGCGACGAAGTCGCCGTGCTGCAGCGCGAAGTCGAAACCGCCCAGCGCGCCTACGAGCTGGTCGCGCAGCGCCTCACGCAGACCGACCTCGAAAGCCGGAGCACCCAGACCAACGTCTCGGTGCTCACCCCCGCCGTCGCGCCCCTCGAGCACTCCTCGCCCAGGCTGCTGCTCAACACCGCGCTCGCCGTCTTCCTCGGCACGCTGCTCGGCGTCGGCGCCGCGCTGCTGATGGAACTGCTCGACCGTCGCGTGCGCTCCGCCGAGGATCTCGCGGAGGGACTCGGCCTGCACGTGCTGGCGAACATCGACGCGCGCCCCCGCAAGGGGCGGCGCCTGCGCCTCTTCGCGGCCGCCTGAACGGAGCGCACCCATGAACCAGATGAGCCACAACATCCCCTCCCTGGCCACCGCGACGCGCAGCATCGGCGCCATCCTCGTCGACTCGGGCAAGCTCTCCGCCGCCGACGCCGAGCGCATCCTGCGCCAGCAGAAGGAAAACAACCTGCGCTTCGGCGACGCCGCCCTGCTGCTCGGCCTGCTCACTGAGCAGGACATCGCCGTGGCGCTCGCCCAGCAATACAACTACCCCTACCTGCTCAAGGGCGAGGGCAGCGTCGCGGAGGAAGTCACCGCGGCCTACGAACCCTTCAGCCCGCAGGTCGAGGCGCTGCGCATCCTGCGCAGCCAGCTCATGCTGCGCTGGTTCGCCGGCGATGCGGGGCAGAAGACGCTCGCCATCTGCAGCACCGGGCGCGGCGAGGGGCGCAGCCGCCTGGCGGCCAACCTCGCCGTCATCTTCGCCCAGCTCGGCGAGCGGACGCTGCTGATCGACGCCGACCTGCGCCAGCCGCGCCAGCACACCCTGTTCAAGGTCGACGACAAGCTCGGCCTCTCGTCGATTCTCGCCGGACGCTGCGGACTCGAAGCCATCCGGACCGTTCCCGAGTTCCCGAACCTCGCGCTGCTGCCCGCCGGTCCCGTTCCGCCCAACCCGCAGGAACTGCTCGCCCAGCCCGCCTTCCTCCAGCTGCTCGAAACCGCCTCGGCGCGCCACGACGTCGTCCTGATCGACACGCCGGCGGCGGCCCTCTATGGCGACACGCAGACGATCGCTGCGCGCGCCCGCGCGGCGCTGATTCTCGCGCGCCGGCACCGCAGCTCCCTCGCCGCCACCCGGCAGTTCGCCGAGCATCTCGGCCAGCTGGGCGTCAACCTCGTCGGCTCCGTTCTCACGGAGTTCTAATCCGGACTGGCCATGTCTGCAGCGATCGCCGCAAAGAACCCCGGGCGGGGCATCGAATGGGCGCCGGTGCTGTTCGGGCTGGCCGCCCTGTACGTGCCCTCGGTGATCGATCTCGCCATGGGCCTGTGGACGAGCGACGAACAGATGCACGGCCCGATCATCCTCGCCGTCACCCTCTACCTGTTCTGGGGCCTGCGCCACGCCATCCAGGACGCCCCCGTCGCCCCGCGCGGCGCCGTCGGCTGGCCGCTGCTCGTCGTCGCGCTGCTGCTCTACATCCTCGGCCGCTCGCAGGACATCATCCTCTTCGAGCTCGGCGCGCTGCTCCTGCTCCTGCCCGCGCTGCTCCTCATCCTGCGCGGCACCGCCGCCCTCAAGGTCTGCTGGTTCCCGATCTTCTTCCTCTTCTTCATGATCCCGCTGCCCGGCCCGGTGGTCGACGCGCTTACCCTCCCCATGAAGACCGCCGTCTCCTGGGCCACCGAGCACGTCCTCCACGCGTTCGGCTACCCGATTTCGCGCAGCGGCGTGATCCTCCACCTCGGGCAATACCAGCTGCTCGTCGCCAACGCCTGCGCCGGCCTGCACACCCTGTTTTCGCTCGAAGCCCTGGGCCTGCTCTACCTGCACCTGACCCGGCACGAATCCTGGGCGCGCAACACGGCGCTGGCCATCCTGATCATCCCGATCTCCTTCACCGCCAACGTCATCCGCGTGCTCACCCTCTCGCTGATCACCTACTACTTCGGCGACGCGGCCGGACAGGGCTTCCTGCACGGCTTCGCCGGCATGGTGCTGTTCATCAGCGCGCTGCTGCTCATCATCGCCATCGATTCCCTCATCCAGTTCGTCGTCGCCCGCGGCGCGCCGAAGAAACCCGGCGCCGGCGGGGCGGCGGCCTGAGCCGTGCAACCCGAACCCAGCCCCTTGTAACCGAGCCATGATCAAAGTCACCAAAGCCGTCTTTCCCGTTGCCGGCATGGGCACGCGCTTCCTGCCGGCCACCAAGGCCAGCCCGAAGGAAATGCTGCCGATCGTCGACAAGCCGCTGATCCAGTACGCCGTCGAAGAAGCCGTCGCCGCCGGCATCACCGACATGATCTTCGTCACCGGCCGCTCCAAGCGCGCCATCGAAGACCACTTCGACAAAGCCTACGAACTCGAAAGCGAACTCGAACGGCGCGGCAAGACCCAGATGCTCGAATTCGTCCGCAACCTGCTGCCCAAGAACATCAACTGCATCTACATCCGCCAGGCCGAAGCCCTCGGCCTCGGCCACGCCGTGCTGTGCGCCCAGCATGTGGTCGGCGACGAACCCTTCGCCGTCCTGCTCGCCGACGACCTGCTCGACGGCGACGTCCCGGTCATGCGGCAGATGGTCGACACCTACGACTACTACCGCTGCTCGGTGCTCGGCGTGCAGGACGTGCCGCGCGCGGACACCGCCAGCTACGGCATCGTCGCCGCCAAGCCCCTCGCCGAGCGGATCGAGCAGGTCGGCGCCATCGTCGAAAAGCCACAGCCCGAGGTCGCCCCCTCGACGCTCGCCGTGGTGGGCCGCTACGTGCTCACGCCGCGCATCTTCCACCACCTCGAGAACCTCCGGCCCGGCGCCGGCGGCGAGATCCAGCTCACCGACGCCATCTCGGCGCTGCTCGCCGAGCAGCAGGTGCTGGCCTACCGCTACCAGGGCGTGCGCTATGACTGCGGCTCGAAGCTCGGCTACCTGCAGGCCACCGTCGAATACGCCCTGCGCCACGCCGAAGTCGGCGCGGA
>DDXW01000008.1 GCA_002347285.1 Rhodocyclaceae bacterium UBA2250
ACGGTATCGACGATGTGCTCGAGCACGCGCGGGCCGGCCAGCGCCCCCTCCTTGGTGACGTGGCCGACGAGGATCACGCAGGTGCCGGTCTGCTTGGCGAAGCGCGTCAGCTGCGCCGCGCATTCGCGCACCTGCGCGACCGAGCCCGGCGCCGACTGCAGCGCGTCCGACCAGAGCGTCTGGATCGAGTCGATCACCGCCACCACCGGCTTCTCCTCCTGCAGCGCGCCGACGATCTTCTCGAGGTTGATCTCCGGCAGCAGGCGCAGCCCCGCCACCGGCAGCTGCAGGCGCTGGGCGCGCAGGGCAACCTGCTCCGCCGATTCCTCGCCGGAAACATAGAGCACCGGCTGGCCGGACTCGGCCAGGCGTGCGAGCGCCTGCAACAGCAGCGTCGACTTGCCGATGCCGGGGTCGCCGCCGATCAGCACCACGCCGCCGGCCACCAGGCCGCCGCCGAGCACGCGGTCGAACTCCTCGACGCCGGTCGGCAGCCGCGGTTCCTCGCGCGGCCTGATCGCGGCGAGATCCTGCGGTTTGCCGCTCGCCGCCAGCGGAGCGAAACTCGCGCCGAAACGTTTGCCGCCCGGCGTGGCGCTCTCCGCCAGGGTTTCGACCAGGGTGTTCCACTGGCCGCAGCCGGGGCACTGCCCCTGCCACTTCGGCGAGGTGGCGCCGCACTCGCTGCAGGAATAGATCGACTTCGCCTTGGCCATCAGCCGACCTCGCTCACCGGCACGCGCTGTGCCAGCGCGCAGAACAATTCATAGCTGATCGTGCCGGCGGCCGCCGCGACCTCGTCGGCCGCCAGCCCCGCGCCCCAGAGCGTCACCGGCGCACCGACGCCGGCCGCCCCGCCGGCGCCGAGTTTCACATCGGTCAGGTCGACGCAGAGCTTGTCCATCGAGACGCGGCCGAGCGTGCGCGTGCGCTGCCCGCCGACCAGCACCGGCGTGCCGGTCGGGGCATGGCGCGGGTAGCCGTCGGCATAGCCGCAGGCGACGATGCCGATCCGCATCGGCCGGTCGGCCGTGAAGCTGCAGCCGTAGCCGACGCACTCGCCCGGCGCGAGCTGCTGCACCGCGATGATCTCGCTGGCGAGCGTCATCACCGGCTGCAGATCGAGTTCGGCGGCGGAGACTTCGGGAAACGGCGAACCGCCGTAGAGCATGATGCCGGGCCGGGCCCAGTCACCCGCCCGCTGGGGGAAGCGCAGGATCGTCGCCGAATTGCCGAGCGAGCGCGCGGCGCTCATGCCGGCCGCGACGGCCTCGAAGCGCTCCATCTGCCAGTCGACGCCGCGCGGGCCGTCGGCGTCGGCGAAGTGCGTCATCAGCACCAGCGGCATTTTTCCGGCGAGCGCCTGCCATGTCTGGCGCAGGCCGGCGGCATCGAAGCCGAGGCGGTTCATGCCGGTGTTGAGCTTGAGGTAGACCGGCAGGTCAGCCGGCCAGTTTGCGGCGAGCAATGTCGCGGCCTGCTCCGGCCGATGGACGACGGGGATCAGGCGATGGCGCACGAACAGCGGCAATTCGTCTGCGGCGAAGAAGCCGTCGAGCATCAGGATCGGCTGGTCGAGTCCCGCCGCGCGCAAGGCGACGGCGCGCTCCAGCTCGATCAGCGCAAAACCGTCGGCGGCATCGGCGAGCGCCTGGACGGCGCGCTCCAGCCCGTGCCCGTAGGCGTTGGCCTTGACGACCGCCCACAGCCGCGTCGGGCCGGCATGGCGGCGCGCGACGGCGAAGTTGTGCCGCAGCGCGGCGGCATCGATGGTGGCGCGGATCGGGCGCGACATGGTGCTGCGGCTGGCCGCCCGGCCTTACTTGCCCTTGCACTCCTTGAGCTTGGCCGAAGCGAAATCGACGAAGGAGGTGACCAGGCGCGAGCGGAACTTTTCCTTCGGATAGACCATCGAGAGCTTGCGCGTCAGCCGCGGCTTGAGGGGGATCGACACCAGGTCGCCGAGGCGCAGCGACTTCAGCACCGAGGTGCGCGAGGCGATCGCGTAGCCGAGGCCGGTCTCGACGACCTCGAGCAGCGCCACCGGGCTGCCGAGTTCCATCACCGGCATCAGGTGGTCGATGTCGACGCCGTGTTTCCTCAGATACACCTCGGTGAACTCGCGCGTGCCGGAGCCCGGCTCGCGCGAAACGAAGGGATGATCGGCCAGGCTCTGCGGCGCGATCTCCTTGAGGCGCGCCAGCGGGAACTTCGGGCTGCAGACGACCTGCAGTTCGTCCTCGCAGCAGATCTCGGTCTGCAGGTTGGGCTGGTGCGACGGCGATTCGATGAAGCCGATGTCGATGGTGTGCTCGGCGACGCGCGTCTCGATGCTCTCCGAGTTGGCGACGATCAGCCGCGGCCGCACGTTCGGATACTTCGACTTGAACTCGCCGAGGATGCGCGGCAGCAGGAACTCCGCGATCGTCGTGCTGGCGCCGACCAGCAGCGAACCGCCGACCTCGCCGGTCATCTCGGCCAGCCGCACGTCCATCTCGCTCGACAGGCCGAGAATCTTCTCCGCGTAGGCGAGCACCATCTCGCCGGCCGGCGTCAGCGAAATGCGCCCATGGCCGCGATCGAACAGCCGCGTGCTGAAGTGTTCCTCGAGCTGCTTGATCTGGAACGTCACCGCCGGTTGCGTCATGAACAGGACTTCGGCAGCCTTGGTGAACGACAGCTGCTTGGCGACGGCATGGAATACCTGGAGCCTGCGATCCGCCATATGGATACTCCTCAAGGGAATTGTGTTTATCTATCAATATTCAAGCACAATTTCGGGGCATAAGAAAGCCTGATGATCAATCCCCGCCACGAACGCCCGCCTGCGGATACCGTGCAGCGACCGGCCAGGCGCCGCGCCTGCAAGATTCCGGCAATTACTTTCGTGATATAAACCGGCGGCCATGAGCCTTGGCTTCTACATCATCATGGCGGCGCAGTTCTTCTCCGCGCTCGCCGACAACGCCCTGCTGATCGCCGCCATCGCCATCCTGCGCGACATGCAGGCGCCGGCGGAATACGAGCCTTTGCTCAAGACCTTCTTCACCGTTTCCTACGTGCTGCTGGCCGCCTTCGTCGGCGCCTTCGCCGACTCGATGCCCAAGTGGCGCGTCATGTTCATCAGCAACAGCATCAAGATCCTCGGCTGCAGCCTGATGTTCTTCAGCGTCCATCCGCTCGCCGCCTATGCCGTCGTCGGCCTCGGCGCCGCCGCCTACTCGCCGGCCAAGTACGGCATCCTCACCGAATACCTGCCGCACCGCCAGCTGGTCATCGCCAACGGCTGGATCGAGGGGCTGACCGTCACGGCGATCATCCTCGGCGTGGTGCTTGGCGGCGCGCTGATCAAGCCCGACATTGCCGCAAGCATGCTCGCCTTCGACCTTCCGGTCATCGAGACCGGCATCGACACGGTGGCAGAGATGAACCTGCTGGTGATCGGCGCGATCTACCTCCTCGCCGCGCTGTTCAACCTCTATGTCCCCGACACCGGCGTCGATCACAAGCCGCTCAAGCGCAATCCGCTCTACCTGCTGCACGAGTTCAACCACTGCCTGCGGCTGCTGTGGCGCGACAAGCTCGGCCAGGTTTCGCTGGCCGTCACGACGCTGTTCTGGGGTGCCGGCGCGACGCTGCAGTTCATCGTCATCGAGTGGGCGAAGGCGGCGCTCAACCTCGACCTTTCCAAGGCCAGCATGCTGCAGGGCGTCGTCGCCGTCGGCGTGGCGATCGGCGCCGTGCTCGCCGCGCGCATGATCACGCTGCGCAAGTCGGTGCGCGTCATCCCGCTCGGGATCGCCATGGGCATCGGCGTGCTCGTCATGGTCTTCGTGCGCGACACCTGGGCCGCGCTGCCGCTGCTGGTGATCGTCGGTATCCTCTCGGGCTTCTTCGTCGTGCCGATGAACGCGCTGCTGCAGCACCGCGGCCATATCCTGATGGGCGCCGGCCACTCGATCGCCGTGCAGAATTTCAACGAGAACCTGTCGATCCTGATCATGACCGGCATCTACTCTGCGCTGATCAAGGCCGGGCTGCACATCTACTGGGTGATCGCGCTGTTCGGCCTGTTCGTCGCCGCCACCATGTGGCTGGTCAAGCACCGCCACGAAGCCAACCAGCGCGAGCACGACGACGTGATCCACCTCGAGGACCGCACTCACTGAGGGCATCGAAAGACCTGGCATGTCTTCGCGGATCGGGCGAGCGGGTTAGCGTCTATAGTGGGAGCGTGATTCCGGAATGGCACAGGAACGCGCGTCATGAACGAAACCGAAACCCCGATCCGCTCGCCGGCGGCCCCGCGAACGAACCAGCCGAAGCAAAGCCTGAGAAGTGAAAGTCTGTTGCGGCTGAGCGGCGTTTGTCTCGCCCGACAGGGGCGGGCGATCCTCGCGGACCTCGATCTCGACCTGCACGAGGGCGAGATCCATGCGCTGGTCGGCGCCAACGGGTCAGGCAAATCCAGCCTCGCCTACGCCATCATGGGCTGCGAGGGCTATCGGCCCGATGCGGGGGAAATCGTTTTCGACGGCCGGCGCATCGACGCCTTGCAGATGCACGAGCGCGCACGCATGGGAATCACGCTGGCCTGGCAGGAACCCGCCCGCTTCGAAGGGCTGAGCATCGGCGACTATGTGCGCATCGGCGCCAGGGGGGAGGGCGTGGAGGACTGTCTGCGCCGCGTGGGACTGGATCCGGCGCGGTACGCAAGCCGCGCAACGGACAAGACCCTGAGCGGCGGCGAACGCAAACGGGTGGAACTCGCGGCCGTGCTCGCGATGAAGCCGCGGCTGGCGATCCTGGACGAACCCACCGCCGGCATCGACCTGCTGTCGCTCGACGCGCTGATCGAGGTGATCGAGGCCCTCAGGTCGGCCGGC
Organism: Rhodocyclaceae bacterium UBA2250; assembly: GCA_002347285.1. Lineage (GTDB taxonomy): Bacteria > Pseudomonadota > Gammaproteobacteria > Burkholderiales > Rhodocyclaceae > Sulfuricystis. Next base: position 4,887 of record DDXW01000008.1, read on the forward strand.
AGCACGGTGCTGCTGATCACCCACCAGGCCGAGGTCGCTTCGCACGCCGATCGCGCCTCCCAGCTGTGCGGCGGCCGCATCGTCTTTCGCGGGGATACGGCGCAGGTGCTCGCGCACTATCGGCTGCGCGCATGCCAGCGCTGCGACGGTACGATCTGCCATGTCTGACACCGGCCCCCTGGTCGACCTCTTCTCGGCCGCAGGATTCCAGCCCCCACCCCTTGCGGAGGCAGCGCATCTGGTCGCATACGGCCATACCCTGGCCAGCCTGAAGTCGTTGCCGGGCATACGGATCGAGGCCGCGGCCACGCCGGACGGCCTGGTCGCCGAGATCCTCGTCGACGCGGGCGTGCGCGCCGCACCGCCACTGCATCTGTGCTTAGGACTCCATCGAGGCCTGGCCCTCCAGAATGTACGCCTGACCATCACCCTGCAACCCGATGCCGAAATCACCGTGCTCTCGCACTGCCTGTTTTCCACGCCTCAGGCGGCCCGCCATGCCATGGACGCCGACATCCACCTGATGGAGGGGGCCATCCTGCATCATCAGGAAGCGCATCATCACGGCCCGAGCGGAAGCATCGAAGTCCTGCCGCGCGCCCGCGTCATGCTCGACAAGGGGGCACGTTATCTGTCCGACTTCAGCCTCGTCCAGGGCCGCGTCGGCTGGCTCGACATCGACTACACGGTGGCCGTCGGCGAGGACGCGCTGGCCGAGCTGGTCAGCCGGGTGTATGGCTGGGGCAGCGATCGCATCCGCATCGTCGAACGCCTGAGTCTCGACGGCGCCGGGGCGCGCGGCCTGGTCAAGAGCCGGGTGGCGGTACGCGACGACGCGCAGGCCGAGGTGCGCGGCGTCATGGCAGGCAACGCCGCCGGCGCGCGCGGCCACGTCGACTGCATGGAAATCGTGCGCGACCGGGCGACGGTAAGCGCGGTGCCGGAAGTGCGCGTCCGCCATCCTCTGGCCAAGGTAACGCATGAGGCAGCCATCGGCAGCGTGGACAGCCACCAGCTGGAAACCCTGATGGCACGCGGCCTGGCACCCGACGCGGCGGTCGATCTGATCGTGCGGGGAATGCTGGCATGACGCGAGACCTCGAGCGGATTCCCGAGGCCGGGGAAGACGAATGAACGACGCCGGATTGCGCACCCTCGACGAGATACCGAAAGACGGCCGGGCTGTCGTCCGGCGCATTGACGGCGGGAGCCAGTTCGCCTCGCGCCTCGCGGCCATGGGCATCGTCGTCGGCGCATCCCTGACGGTGTTGCAGAATACCCGGCGCGGTCCGATGCTGGTGAGCGTGCTGGACACCCGCCTCGCGCTGGGCCGAGGCGAGGCGCAGAAGATCCGGGTCGAACTTTCGTCTCCGTCATGACCGCCCCCAGCCCGCAACCGGCCGCGGTGCAGCATCCCGTCCTGCTCGGCCTCGCCGGACAGCCCAACGTCGGCAAGTCGACCGTCTTCAATCTGCTGACCGGACTGAACCAGCATGTCGGCAACTGGCCCGGCAAGACGGTGGAGCGGCGCGAAGGCATGCTGACTCGCCAGGACGCCAGGGTGACGGTAGTCGACCTGCCCGGCACGTACGGCCTCACCACCAATTCGCCCGAGGAGCGCATTGCCCGCGACTTCGTGCTGCATGAGCAACCGGACGTGGTGGTGGTGATCGCCGATGCCGCGGCGCTGGAGCGCAACCTCTACCTGCTGGCCGAACTGCTCGCGCTGCCGACGCCGGTCGTGCTCGGCCTGAACATGATGGATGTCGCGCACAGCCAGGGTGTCGAGATCGAGCCGGAGGTCCTGTCCGCCGCGCTCGGGATTCCGGTCGTGCCGATGGTGGCACGGCACGCCCAGGGCGTGGCGCAACTGCAGGACGAGGCGGTGCGTTTGGCGGGGGCGAAGGAGTCCTTCGCTCCCGTGCGGCCCGAAATCGCCGCCCCGCACCGCGAGGTGCTGGCGGACATCCGCGGCCTGCTCGCCGACCGCGTTCCCGCCCCCTATCCGGCGGACTGGGTGGCCCTGAAACTGCTCGAAGGCGATGCCGAACTGATCGCGTTGACGCGAAGCTGGCTGGCGCCCTCCGCCTGGCAACAGGTCGAGGCGCTGCTCGCGGCCCACGAGGATGCGATCCTCGACATCGCCGCCGGCCGCTACGCCTGGATCGAGCGCATGGTGCGCGCAGCCGTCAGGCGTCCCCGACTCGGCCAGGTCGGCCTGACCGACCGGCTCGATCGCGTGGCATTGCATCCGCTGTGGGGCATGGTGCTGCTGCTCGCGGTGTTCGCGCTGATCTTTGCCGCGACCTTCGCATTCGCCTCGCCGGCGCAGGCCTGGCTGGAAATCATGGTCGTGGTTCCGCTGCAGGAATGGCTCCGCGCCTCGCTGGCCGGCGCTCCCGCCTGGGTCGCCGGCCTGCTGATCGACGGCATGCTCGCGGGAGCGGGCACCGTGATGACCTTCGTTCCAGTCCTGACGGTATTCTTCACGGCGCTCGCGCTGCTCGAGGATACCGGCTACTTCGCGCGCGCAGCCTACGTGATGGACCGCTACATGCACCGTCTCGGCCTGCACGGCAAGAGCTTCCTGCCGCTCTGCCTGGGCTTCGGCTGCAACGTGCCGGCAGTGATGGGGGCGCGCGTGATCGACTCGCCCAGCGGCAGGCTGCTGACCATCCTGCTCGCCCCGCTGGTGCCGTGCAGCGCCCGGCTGATGGTGCTGGCTTTCCTGACGCCGATCTTTTTCGGCGCAGCCGCCCTCCCGGTGGCCCTCGCCTTCATCGCCCTCAATCTCGCCCTGCTGGTGCTGGCCGGCACGCTGCTCAACCGCAGCCTGTTCCGCGGCAAGCACATGTTCTTCATCATGGAGATGCCGCTCTATCATGCGCCGAGCGCCAGCACCATCGCCCGCTTCGTCTGGAACAACGTCTGGGCCTTCCTGCGCAAGGCGGGCAGCCTGATTCTGGTCTTCTCCATCCTGCTGTGGGGGCTGAGCCATTATCCGGGCCCCGCCCTCGAAGCGAGTTACCTGGCCAAGGTCGGCCACGGCCTCGCCCCGCTGGGCGATGTCCTGGGCCTGGACTGGCGTCTGCTCGTGGCCCTGCTGGCCAGTTTCGTGGCCAAGGAGAACGCCATCGCCGCGCTGGGCATCCTGTTCGGCGGCGATGCCGGGGCAGACGGCTTGGCCGCTGCGCTGACCGCCGCCATCCCGTTCGCCTCCGCGCTGTCGTTCATCGCCGCGACCATGCTGTTCATCCCCTGTGTGGCGACGGTGGCGGTGATGCACAAGGAAGCCGGCAACTGGCGCTGGGCGCTCTTTGGCGTGCTGCTGCACCTGGCACTTGCGCTGACTGTTTCGGCGCTGATCTACCAAGGCGGGTGCATCTTCGCCGACGCGTGGCCCCGTACAAAATGAAAAGGGGTTAGCTTTCGCCAACCCCTTGATGAAACTGGCGCGCCCGAAGAGATTCGAACTCCTGACCCCCTGGTTCGTAGCCAGGTACTCTATCCAGCTGAGCTACGGGCGCATTGAAGAGCGGCGCATTATAGCGAAAGAATTGTGCAGGTAAACTCCCGCCTTCGTTTTTTTCCTTCCGCCATGAAACAGAACTACGACGAATCGTCCTTCCGCGTCCTCAAGGGACTCGAGCCCGTGCGCGAGCGGCCGGGCATGTACACCCGCACCGACTCGCCGGCGCACATCGTGCAGGAAGTCATCGACAACGCCGCCGACGAGGCGCTGGCCGGCTTCGCGAAGCACATCCACGTGCTGGTCGCCCGGGACGGCGGCATCACCGTGACCGACGACGGCCGCGGCATTCCCGTCGGCCCGCACCCCGAGGAGAAGATCCCCGTCGTCGTGCTCGCCTTCACGCGCCTGCACGCCGGCGGCAAGTTCGACAAGAAGGGCGGCAACACGGCCTACGCCTTCTCCGGCGGCCTGCACGGCGTCGGCGTCGCGGTGACCAACGCGCTGTCTCTTTCCGTCGAGGTCGAGGTGCGGCGCGAGGGCAAGATCCATGCGGTGAGTTTTTCCGAAGGCGGCGAGAAGGTCTCGAAGCTCGAAGTCCTCGGCGACTGCGGCAGGCAAAGCGGCACAAGAGTTCGCGTAACTCCCGACCCGAAGTATTTCGACTCACCGAAAGTACCGCAGGCCGAGCTGGAGCGCCTGCTGCGCTCCAAGGCCGTGCTGCTGCCAGGCGTCAAGGTCACGCTCGCGGTCGAGCAGCCCGACGGCAAGCTTCTTGAAAAGACCTGGCGCTATCCCGAGGGCCTGGCCGGCTATCTCAAGGAGCTGGCCGGGGAAGACCAGGCGGTCGCCCCGCTGTTTGCCGGCGAGAACTACGCCGGCGCCGACCACGAGAGCTTCGCCGCCGGCGAGGGCGCGGCCTGGGCACTCGGCTGGTGGCCCGAGAATGCGCCCTCCGAGTCCTACGTGAACCTGATCCCGACCGTCGCCGGCGGCACGCACGAATCCGGCCTGCGCACCGGCGTGTTCGAGGCGGTGAAGAGCTTCATCGAGCACCACGCCCTGCTGCCGCGCGGCGTCAAACTGCAGCAGGAGGACATCTGCGGCAAGATGGGCTTCGTGCTCTCGGCACGCATCCTCGACCCGCAGTTCCAGGGCCAGGTGAAGGAAAAGCTCAATTCGCGCGAGGCGGTGAAGCTGGTCGCCGGCATGGTGCGCGACCCCTTCGAGATCTGGCTCAACCAGCACGTCGAGGCCGGCAAGGCGATCGCGGAACTCGCGATCAAGCAGGCCCTGGCCCGGCAGAAGAACGCACAGAAGGTCGAGAAGAAGAAGCAGTCCGGCGTCGCCGTGCTGCCGGGCAAGCTCTCCGACTGCGAGTCGACCGACATCGCCGAGAACGAGCTGTTCCTCGTCGAGGGCGACTCGGCCGGCGGCTCGGCCAAGATGGCGAGGAACCGCGAGACGCAGGCGATCCTGCCGCTGCGCGGCAAGGTGCAGAACTCGTGGGAGATCGAGGCCAACCGCCTGTTCGCCAACGCCGAGATCCACGACATCGCCGTGGCAATGGGAATAGACCCCCATCTGCCGATGGACACCCCGGATCTCTCGAACCTGCGCTACGGCAAGATCGTCATCATGTCCGACGCCGACGTCGACGGCGCGCACATCCAGACGCTTTTGCTCACCCTCTTCTACCGCCACTTCCCGGCACTGATCGCGCGCGGCCACGTCTTCATCGCCCAGCCGCCGCTCTACCGCGTGGACGTGCCGGCCTCCGGCAAGAAGCGGCCGGCCAAGCGGCTCTACGCGCTCGACGACGGCGAACTGGAAGCGATCAGGGATCGCCTCGCCAAGGAAGGCGTTGCGCCGGAAAGGATCGAGGTCGGCCGCTTCAAGGGCCTCGGCGAGATGAACCCCGAGCAGCTGCGCGAGACCGCGATGGACCCGGCAACGCGCCGCGTGCTGCCCGTCTTCGAGCGCAGCGAAGCGCACGACGACACCGTGAAACTCTTCAACCTGCTGATGGGCAAGGGCGAGGCCGCCGGCCGCCGCGCCTGGATGGAAAGCAAGGGCCATCTGGCCGAGGCTGACGTATGAATACACCCGATTTATTTGAACAAGCTGCCGCCCCGCCAGCGCCGAGTTTCCTCGACGACGGCAGCGCCCTGCCCCTCGACCGCTACGCCGAGCGCGCCTACCTCGCCTATGCGATGAGCGTGGTGAAGTCGCGCGCCCTGCCGCAGGTCGAGGACGGTCTCAAGCCCGTGCAGCGCCGCATCCTGCACGCGATGAACGAGATGCGGCTGGCCGCGACGGCCAAGCACGTCAAGAGCGCACGTGTCGTTGGCGACGTGATCGGCAAGTTCCACCCGCACGGCGACGCCAGCGTCTACGACGCGATGGTGCGCGTCGCGCAGGACTTCTCGCTGCGCTACCCGCTGGTCGACGGCCAGGGCAACTTCGGTTCGCGCGACGGCGACGGCGCCGCGGCGATGCGCTACACCGAGTGCCGCCTGACCCCGATCGCCGAACTGCTGCTCTCGGAAATCGACCGCGGCACCGTCGACTTCGTACCCAACTACGACGGCACGATGACCGAGCCGGCGCTGCTGCCCGCGCGCCTGCCCTTCGTGCTGCTCAACGGCGCGTCGGGCATCGCCGTCGGCATGGCCACCGAGATCCCGCCGCACAACCTGCGCGAGGTCGCCGAGGCGCTGAAGCTGGTCATCCGCAAGCCGACCGTGCAGCTCGACGAACTGCTCGCCGTGCTGCCGGGGCCGGATTTTCCCGGCGGCGGCCAGATCATCTCGACCAGCGCGGATATCCGCGTCGCCTACGAGACCGGCCGCGGCAGCATCCGCATGCGCTGCCGCTGGCGCATCGAGGAACTGGCGCGCAGCCAGTGGCGCGTCATCGTCCATGAGCTGCCGCACGGGGTCTCCACCGCCCAGGTACTCTCGGAGATCGAGGCGATCACCAACCCGCAGCCGCGCCCTGGGAAGAAGGACGTCTCGCAGGAGCAGAAGAACCTCAAGCAGGTGATGCTCGGCGTGCTCGACGCCGTGCGCGACGAGTCGAACGAGAAGGAACCGGTGCGCATCGTACTGGAGCCGCGCACTTCGAAGGTGCCGCAGGACGAGTTCATGGCCGTGCTGCTGGCGCGCACCAGCCTCGAGGCCAACGTGCCGCTCAACTTCACGATGATCGGCACCGACGGCCGCCCCGCGCAGAAGCCGCTGCCGGCGCTGCTGCACGAATGGGTCGCGTTCCGCCACGCCACCGTCGAGCGTCGCTCCGCCCACCGCCTCGCCGAGGTCGAGCGCCGCCTGCACATCCTCGCCGGCCGCCTGCTCGCCTTCCTCTCGATCGACAGGATCATCAAGACCATCCGCGAGGCCGGCGAACCGAAGGCCGAGCTGATGGCGAAGTTCAAGCTCTCGGAGATCCAGGCCGAGGACATCCTCGAAATCCGCCTGCGCCAGTTGGCCCGCCTCGAAGGCATCAGGATCGAGCAGGAGCAGAAGGCGCTCGAAGAGGAAGCCAAGGACCTGCGCCGCGTGCTCGAGGACCGCAAGGAACTCACCAAGCTCGTCGTCAGGGAAATTACCGAGGACGCGAAGAAGTTCGGCGACGACCGCAGGACATTGATCGAGGCGGTCGCGCCGGCCAGCACCGCCGAGGTGGCGACCCCCGACGAGCCGGTCACGGTGATCGTCTCGAAGAACGGCTGGGTGCGCACGCGCCAGGGCCACGGCATCGACCCGGGCAGCATTTCGTACAAGACCGGCGACTTCCCGTATCTGGTGCAGGAATCGCGCACCGTCTGGCCGCTGGTCCTCATCGACACGAACGGTCGCGCCTACAGCGTGCGCGTCGCCGACCTGCCGGGCGGCAGGGGCGACGGCGTGCCGCTTGCGACGCTCGTCGACTTCCAGGACGGCGGCAAGCTCGCGCACGCCCTCACCGACGCGCCCGAGGCGCAGTATCTGTTCGCCAACTCGGGCGGCTACGGCTTCGTCGCCGGCCTCGCCGACCTCGTTTCGCGCAACCGCGCCGGCAAGGCCTTCATGTCGCTCGACAAGGGCGAAAAGCCGCTGGCTCCTGCAAAACTCGGCGCCGGCGGGGCGGCCACGACCGTCGCCGCCATCTCGGCGAGCGGCCGCCTGCTGCTCTTCCCCCTCGCCGACGTGAAGACCATGGCCAAGGGCCGCGGCACCATCCTCCAGGCGCTCGACGCCAGGGACGAACTCGCCGCGGTCGCGGCCGGCGCCGACGCCTTCGTCGTCGCGGGCACCGGCCGCGGCGGCAAGCCGGCCGAATGGCAGGTCGCCGGCAAGGAACTCGCGGCCTACCGCGGCACCCGCGCCCGCAAGGGCCACACCATTGCGGCGAAGATCAAGCCCGCCGGGCTGCAGGCGGCGACTTCGGAAAAATAGTCGAAACAGGTATAATCCGCAGGTTTATGAGCACCGAGAAAAAAGAACCCGCCACGCGCTACTGCTATCACTGCCGCACCCACCACCCGGTGGAGGAGATGAAGCTGCTCGTCACCAAGACGGGCTCGCGCTGGCGCTGCATCAAGAGCATCGAGGCCGTGAAGCGCTCGAAGGAAGAGCGCGACCAGTATGGCAAGCAGGTTTCGGCGGCCAACCAGGCCGAAGCCTCCGGCCGTGCGCGCATGCTGAACAAGATTCAGCAAGGCCGCTGACCGGCACCTCGACGCGTCTTACTGCAGCCTGTCCCGCAGCCCGGACATGCGTTCCGTGCGGCTGGCGATCGCCGTGCGCAGCGCATCTTCGCCGGCGCGCAGGACGACGCGCCGGCGCGCGCGCGTGACGCCGGTATAGACCAGTTCGCGCGTCGCAATCGACGAAGACGAAACGGCCGCCGGCATGGCCAGCAGCACCTCGTCGAACTCCGAGCCCTGCGACTTGTGCACCGTCATCGCCCAGGCCGGCTCCCAGGCCGGCAGGCGCGCAAGCGCAACCCGGCGCAGGCCGCCCTCGCCGGCGAAGCAGACGCGGAGCGCGCCGTCCGCCGGATCGGGCAGGAGGAGGCCGATGTCGCCGTTGAACAGGCGCAGCAGCGGATCGTTGCGCACCACCAGCACCGGCAAGCCGGCCGCGGGCCGCAGGACGTCGCCGCCCGCCAGCGCGCGGTTGATCGCCGCCACCTCCTGCCGGTGGGCGCACAGCGCGCGGAAGCGGTTGAACGCGCCGAACAGCTCCGCCGCCGGCCGGCCCGCCGTCACGGCGTCGAGGTAGGGCCGGTAGCCGGCGCGCACCGCGGCGACCAGGTCGCGCAGGTCGCCCGGCGGCTGCCATGCGAGGTCCCCGCCGCCGCCGCGCAACAGGTCGATCGCGCCGTCCGCCTCCCCCGCGCGCAGGCAGCCGGCCAGCCGGCCGATGCCGCCGGCGCCGCCGAAGCGGAAGCTGGTCGTCAGCTGCGCCACGCAATCGGCCAGCCGCGGGCTGGCGCACAGGTCGGCGAACACCGCGCCGGCCTCGACGGCGGCCAGCTGGTCGCGGTCGCCGAGCAGGATCAGGCGCGCCGTCGGCGGCAAGGCCGCCAGCAAGTGCGCCATCAGCGAGAGGTCGATCATCGAGGCCTCGTCGACCACCAGCACATCGACGGCCAGCGGCCGCTCCCTGTTTCGGGAAAAACCGCTGCCGTCGGCGCGCATGCCGAGCAGGCGATGCAGCGTCTGCGCCCCTCCTCCCTCCCTGTCCATCGCGCTGCCGGCCGCCTGCAGCGCCTCGCCCATGCGCGCGGCGGCCTTGCCGGTCGGCGCGGCCAGCGCGATGCGCGCTTCCCCGTCCTGCGTCCGCAGCAGCCCGATGATGCGCGCCAGCGTGTGGGTTTTGCCGGTGCCGGGCCCGCCGCTGATCAGGCAGAGGCGGCGCGTCAGGGCGACCCGCGCGGCCGCGCGCTGCCCGGCGTCGGCGAAGCTCGCATCGAGCCGCGCCGCCGTCGCGGCGTCGAGCGGCGCGACCGGCGCGGCGCGCGCCAGCAGGTCGTCGGCCACCTGCCGCTCGTAGTCCCAGTAGCGGCGCAGATACAGACGCCGGCCGTCCCAGACCAGCGGCGTCCAGTCATCCGCCGCGCCGATGATCTCCAAGCCCGGCAGGCACGCACGAAAGGCGGCACGCTGCGCCGCGTTCATCTGCTCCGCCCACGACCCCCAGCCGGCTTCCTGGTCGAGGTCGGCGCAGACGTGGCCGGCCTGCGTCGCCTCGCAGGCGAGCGCCGCCGCCAGTTCGGCGTCCGCATCGCCGCGGCCGAGGAAACGCGCCAGGTGCCGGGCGACGGGCGACAGCGCGGCGCCGTTCATGTCCGCGCCTCCGCGAGGAAGGTCTCGATCTCGTCCGCGCCCGGGCGCGAGAAATGGACGCCGGCGCGCGTCTCCGGTCCCATGCCGCGCAGGAACAGGTAGAACACGCCGCCGAAGCCCGCTTCCCAGTCGAGCGCGGGCTCACGCAGCGCCAGCGCGCGCCTGAGCGCCGCGGCGTAGATGCGCAACTGCAGGTCGTAACGGTGCGCGCGCATCGCTTCGGCGAGCCGCTCCGGGGTGTAGGCATCAAGGTGGTTCGACTTCCAGTCGACGATGTACCAGCGGCCGCGATGGCGGAACACCAGATCGATGAAGCCCTTCATGTAGCCGGCCTTCTGCGCCTCTGAGCCGAGCGGGAAGGCGAACTCCAGCTCGACCAGCCGTTCTGCGCGCGGCACGTCGGCGAGCCGCAGCCCGCTGGCATCGAGCGGCGCGGCCAGCACGTCCGCGACCAGGCGCTCGAGCGCCGGCCGCCACTCGGGCGCATAGCCGTATTCCTGCAGCACGCGGGCGGCGACCGGCCCCGCCTGCGGCCGCTCGAAGTCGATGCGCTCGAACAGCGCGTGCAGGCAGCTGCCCGCGCGCGTGCCGCGCGGGAAGGCGGTGATGCCGTCGAAACTCGGTGCCGGCGGGGCGGCGCCGGCGAGCGGCATTTCGGCCACCGCGTCGCGGTCGCCGCGCTCCTCCTCCTCGGCGAGCCGCGCGGCGAGCGCGGAAAAGCTCTGCACGCGCCACGGCGCCGGGATCCGGCCCGCGAAGCGGCGCGGCGCGCCGGCCGGCGCGGCGGCGGGCGGCTGCGGCGGCGCACCGCCGTCGGCCGGCAGCGGCGCGACCGCCAGCGCCTGCGCCGAACCGGCGGCCAGCGCCCGCAGCGCCTCCTCCAGCGCGCCTTCGTCGCGTGCCTCGAGCCACGCGGCCAGCCGCGCGCGCGGATCGTCCGCGGCATCGTCGCGCGGCCCGAACAGCAGCCAGGCGAGCGGCGAACGCGCGCAGTCGTTCACCCTGCCCCAGGCGAGGATGCAGCGATGCTCGGCGCGCGTCAGCGCGACGTAGGCGAGACGCAGCTCCTCGGCGGCCGTCTCGCGCTCGGCCGCCGCGCGCAGCGCGGCGATGCGTTCCGAGCCGAAGTCGAGGCAGGCCTGCCCGTCGGCGTGGGCGAGCACCGGCCAGCGCTGGTCCTGCGCCTGCGGCCCGTGCCAGAGGAAGGGGCAATAGACGACCGGATACTGCAGCCCCTTCGCCGCATGGATCGTCACGATGCGCACCAGCTGCGCGTCGCTCTCGAGCCGCAGCAGGTTCTCCTCGCCCTCCGGCACCTCGCGCTGCCGCGCGATGTGGCGCGCCAGCCCCTCGGCGTCGAGCGCCGCCTCGTGCTCCGCCGCCTGCAGCAGCTCCGCGAGGTGACGGTAGTTGGTCAGGCGCCGCTCGCCGTCCGGCCGCGCCAGCAGCCGCACGACGACGCCGCGGCGCCGCAGCAGGCGCCGCCACATCGCCATGAAGCCGCGCTCGCGCAGCAGCCGCTGGTCGTCGTGGAACGCCTCGAGCTGCGCGCTCCACGCCGGCTCGTCGCGTTGCCAGCCCGCCAGCTGCGCGGCATCGGCGCCGAGCAGCACGGTCGCCAGGGCCGCGCGCACCAGCCCTTCGCGCCCCGGCGCGGCGACCGCCAGCAGCAACCGTTCGAGTTCCTCCGCCTCCGCGCTGTGCCAGACGCTGCCGCCGCCCATGCTGACGCAGGCGATGCCGCGGCGCGCCAGCGCCTGCCGCACCGCGTCACCCTCGCGATGGCGGCGCACCAGCACGGCGATGTCGCCGCCGGCCAGCGCGCGCTCGCCCAGCCTGGCGCGGCCGTCCGCCGCCAGGCGCAGCAGGCGTGCGATGTCGGCCGCGGCCGCCTCGGCCGCCAGCGCCAGCGCCGTCTCCTTGGTGAAGCTTTTCGTTTCGGGCGGCTGGCGCATCGTCCACACGGTCAGCGGCATAGCGCCGTCGTCGATGCGGCAGGTGCGGCGCGGCTGCGGCGCGGCGACGGCCGGCTCGAACGGCAGGCCGTCGAGCAGGAAGGGACGCGGCCGGTCGAACAGCGCATTCACCGCGGCGAGCAGCGGCGCATCGGAGCGGCGGTTTTCGACCAGCGCGTAGCCCGCGTCGGCGCGCTCGCGCGCCGCCAGGTAGGCGAACACGTCGGCGTCGCGGAAGCCGTAGATCGCCTGCTTCGGATCGCCGACGAACACCAGCGGATGCTCGGCGTCGCCGAAGATGCGCGCGAAGATGCGCAGCTGCAGCGGATCGGTGTCCTGGAACTCGTCGACCAGCGCGACGCGGTAGCGCGTGCGCAGGTCGGCCGCCAGCTGCGGCCCGCCCGGCCCGTCGAGCGCCTGCGCCAGATCGGCCAGCAGGTCGTCGTAGGATTGCTGCCCGCTGCGGCGCTTGCGCGCGGCCAGCTCGTCGCGCGCCTGCAGCAGGAAGTCGTGCGCGCAGCGGCGCAGCGCCTCCTCGAAGACGCCACTCAGCTCTTCCGCCGCGGCGCACAGCGCATCGACCGCTTCGTGGAACGGATGCTGCGGCGGCTGGCCGCCCTTGTTGAGCTTGGCGACGATCTTCGCGCGGCCGAAATGGTCGATGTCCTTCGGCAGCGGCAAGAGCGGCGTCTCGTGCGCGAGATAGCCGTCGAGCGCGGCGCGGCGCGGCGCCATCTTCGCCGGCGCATAGCTGCCCTGGTGCAGCGGCGCGGCGGCGATGCCGGCGCAGATCGCCTCCGCCTCCGCCAGCCAGAGCCGGCGCGCCTCGGCATGGGCCGCGCGGAACGCCTGCTCGGCCTGCCCCCGCTGCGCGGCGTCGCCGCCCGCCGGCGCGGCGAGCGCCAGGTCGGTGCGGCCCAGGTGCACGCCGACCAGCCTGGCCAGGCCGGCCGGGCCGCCGAGCCTGTCGATCAGCCAGGCCGCCCACTGCGGCGAGGCCGCCGCCATGGCGCGCCGCCAGGCGTCGCGCGCGACGGCGGCGACGATCTCGCCCTGATCGGCGATCAGCTCGCGCTCGAAGGGCTGGCCGGCGGCGAAGGCGGCTTCGCCGAGCGCGCGCTGGCAGAAGCCGTGGATGGTGAAGATCGCCGCCTCGTCGAAGCTCTCGATGGCGAGCCGCAGCCGCGCCTGCGCCTGCCGCGCCTCGTGGCGGCGCACCAGTTCGGCGAGGAAGTCCTCCGCCGCCGTGCCGGCCTCGAAGGCCGCCAGCGCCTCGACCAGCCGCGCGCGGATGCGGCCGCGCAGCTCGCCGCTGGCGGCGCGCGTGTAGGTGACGACGAGGATGCGGCCGATCTCGAGCCGCCGCTCCAGCAGCAGCCGCAGCAGCAGCGCGGCGATCGTCCAGGTCTTGCCGGTGCCGGCGCCGGCCTCGAGCAGGCGCATGCCGGCGAGCTCGACTTCGAACGGATTCTGCAGGCGATGGAAATGCCGCGTGCTCATGTCGACTCCAGCGCGGCGCGCAGCGGGTCGCAGATGCGTGCCGCGAGCGCCTGGAATTCCGGCCCGAGCGGATCGTCGGTCCTGTCGCGCAGCGCCAGCCGCACGTAGGGGTCGTCGCGCTCGCCGGGAATGTCGCTGAAGCCGTCGCCCTCCCAGGCCTTGCGCCAGTTCTTCTGCGCGCTCCAGGCCCAGGCGGTTTCCGGATAGAACGGCAGCATGGCGCGCCCGCCCTCGCGGTAGAGCGCGAGCAGATCGGCGAGCAGCTCCGCGGCGCGCGGCACGGGCGCCAGCAGCAGGGTCCCGTCGCGGGCGACCAGCGCGCTGCGGCAGGGCACGCCGGCCGGCCGGGCGATGTTGAGCAGGAGGTGGTCGAGCCACAGGCGCAGCCGGTCCTGCGCGCGCAGGCGTCCCGCGCGCGCGCGCCAGAGGCCCGCGGCGGTCAGGCCGCCGAGCTGCCCGTTCAGCGCGACGCCGTTCGCCGCGAAGGCCGCCGGGCAGACCGGCAGGGGTGCGGCCGTCGCCCACGGCCGCACGGCCTGCCAGAGCGCCTGCGCCTCGTCGTGGGCCGACCGGTCGGCCAGCGTCCCGGCGACGCCGGGCGGCAGCCAGCCGCGCGCGCGCAGCAGCCCGTGCGTCTGCTCAGCCGGCTGCGCGTCCCTGAGCGCCGCGAAATGCGCCGCGCGCAAATGGTAGGCGCCGAGGGAATCCGGCCAGAAGGGCTCGTGGATCTCGAGCAGCTCCTCGCTTTCCTCGAGATGGATGCCGAGGCGCTCGCGCAGGAAATGGCGCACCGGATGCGCGTAGAAGCGCTGCAGCGCCTCGAGCTCGACCGCGATTTCCTCGGCCGGCTCGGGCAGGGCCGCACCGGCCAGGAAGGGCGCCGCCGCCGCTGGCGCAGCCGGCCGGCAATGCTCGGCATCGAAACTGAACAGCGCCGGCTCGCCCGCCGCGAAGTAGGCGGCGCCGAAGGGCTGCAACGGATGCTGGACGACCAGCGCGTCCGCCGGACTTCCGGTCAGCGCGGCGAGCGCGTCGATGAGTTCGGCCAGCGGCGCGGCGGGCGGCAGCGCGACGTTGCTGCGCTGGTCGCGGCCGCTGTAGGTGACGACCAGCGCGTCGCGCGCGCACACCAGCGCCTCGAGGAAGGCATGCCGCTCCTCGCCGCGCTGGTTGCGGTCGCCCGGGCGCGGCTGCGCGGCCGCCAGGTCGAAGCCCAGCGGCGGCGCGGGGCGCGGCCAGGCGTCGTCGTTCATGCCGACCAGGCAGACGACGCGCGCGCCGAGCGGCCGCCCCGGCTGCAGCGCCGCGATCGTCGCCATGCCCGACGCGAAGGCCTGCGCCGGGGCCTGCCCGGCGAGCTGCGCATCGAGCTCGCGCAGCAGCACGGCCAGCGGCAGTTGCGTGGAGCAGCGCGCGGCGTCCGATCGCGCCGCGAGTGTCGCCAACGCCTCGCGCAGGCGCTCCGCCTGCACCTCCTCGACCTCGCTCGGCGCGAGGAAGCGCTCGAGCGTTTCGCCGAGCACGCGGCACCACGCCGGCGCCGCCCTGGCAGCGCCGAGTTTCTCCGCGAACCCGAACAGCGCCTCGAGAAAATCGGCGAAGCGGCCGAGCAAGGCCGCGCGTTCGCCCTCGATGCCGCCGACCGGCAGCAGATCGCACCAGAGCCGCTCCGGCGCATCCGGCAGCGCCACGCCGAGCAGCAGCCGCCGCAGGCCGGCGCGCCAGGTGTGCGCCTCGTCGGCCGGCAGGCCGCGCTGCGCGCGCTGGGCGCCGTCGCGGCCCCAGCGGATCGCCGCCTCCGCCACCCAGTCGCGCAGCCGCGGCAGCTCGCCCTCGTCGAGGTCGAACGCGCGCCGCAGCGCCGGCTCGTCGAGCAGCCCCATCACGCTCTCGGCGTCGAGCTCGCCGGCAGCCGCGCCGCACAGCCGGCGGAACGCGCGCCACAGCGGCAGCGCCGCCGGCGCCCGGTCGGCGATCGCGCAGGGGATGCGGCGCTCCGGCGGCGCATGGGCGAGCACCGCCGCGACGATCGGCGCGTAGGTCTCGATGTCGGGCGCGAGGATCAGGATGTCGGCGGGCTGCAGACCGGGCAGCTGCTCGAACAGGTCGAGCAGGCGGTCGAGCAGCACCTCGGCTTCGCGCTGGGCGCCGTGGCAGGCATGCACCTGCAGCGTGTGGTCCGCCGCCGCGCCGGCGCTCGGCGCCAGGTCGAGGATGTCGCGCTGCAGCCGGCCGAGCAGGGTCACCGGCGGCTCGGCGAAATAGCTGTACTCGCGCGCGGCGGAACCGGCCGCGGCGTCGGCCAGCCGCACCGCCGCGTGCTGCCGCGCCCGGCCCAGCGAGGCCAGCAGCGGATGGCCGGTCTCGAACAGCGCGGCCGCGTCCGGATCCTCGATCTCGACGCGCAGCCGCGCGCGCAGGCGGTCGATGTCGCCCCAGTAGGCGCGGCTCGGCGCCAGCACGCAGACATGCACGTCGATCCATTCCGCCAGGCCGGCGAACACCTCCCAGTAGAGCGCCGGCATCGCCTCGACGCACCACAGCGCGACGCGCCGCGGCAGCCGCTCGCGCGTCCGCGGCTCCTGCCGCAGGGTCGCCAGGAAGCGCTCGCGCGGATGCTCGGCCGCCACGCCGGCCAGTTCGCCGAGCAATGCGCGCCACAGGTCCGCCTGCCAGGCCTCGTCGGCGCCGAGGCCGAGGCGCCGCCCGGCGCTCCACGCGGCGACCCAGTCCGGCCGCTCGACCAGGTAGCGGTCGAACAGCGCCGCGACGCGGCCCGCCAGCTCGAACAGGCGGGTGCCGTCGTCACCCGCCAGATAGCGCTGCACCGCCGGCGCGCGGCTCGCGCCGAGCAGGCGCACCAGGCGCCACTGCAGCGCGGCGCGCTCGAAGGGACTGGTCGCCGCCACGTCGGGCAGCACGCGCCCGAACAGCTGCCAGACGAAGGCGGCCGGAAACGGAAAGGCGGTCTGCGTCGTGATGCCCAGCGCGTCGGCCAGCCGGAAATCCAGCCAGCGCGCCGCGGCCGACGACGGCACGACGACCTGCTCGGTTTCCAGCAGCGGCAGCGGGTCGACCCGCATCACCGTCGCCAGCGCGCTGGCGAGGGCTTCGGGGCGATTGCTCAGGTGGAGGTGCAGCATGGCCGAATGCTATCCGATGCCCGGGCTCGCCAGACGAGCCAGCGGCGCGGCAATGCTGCGAAAAACCTAGGGACACGCTGATTTATTCGCAGACTGGTGGATCGAAGTGATCTGTAGTCTGCGAAAATCGGTGCATTGAAAGTTGATGGATACTTGACGATGCAAGCGAGCTTTTCTGAACTGGAGTATGCGGCCAAGAAGAAGATGGCGCGGCGCGACCGGTTTCTTGGCGAGATCGATGCGGTGACACCCTGGTCGGCGTTGATGGCGGAAATTGAGCCGTTCTACCCGAAGGGCAAAGGCCGGGGCGCCCGCCGGTGGGTGTGGAACGCATGCTCCGAATGTGTTACCTCCTAGGGAGGGGCTTGAATCCAGGGTCGGCTGTGGTAGAAGCCGAAGGCGGTTTAAGCAGCCTTGCAACGAAGTTACAAGTTCTTGTATATTCCACGCATGACGATCAAGCCGGCCGAATTCCTCGGCGACTCTCTCGAAGCCCTGCGCGCCTTCCCGGAATCTGCCCGGTACGAAGCCGGCTTTCAGATCGACAAGGTGCAGCACGGCGAGGAACCGGACGACTGGAAGCCCATGACAACCATCGGCGCGGGCGTCAGGGAAATCCGGATCAGGGATGCGGCCGGTGCTTTCCGCGTCGTCTATCTAGCGAAGCTGGCCGATGCCGTCTATGTGCTGCATGCCTTCCAGAAGAAGACGCAGACGACCAGCCAGCAGGACATCGTGCTCGCCCGGAAGCGCTTCAAGGACTTGATGAAGGAGCACGGATCATGAGCAAGGAACAGCGATTCGCCAGCGTATGGGATGCCATCGAGGACACCCCGCAGCAGGCCGCCAGCATGCGTGCACGCTCGGAACTGATGATGGCGCTACAGCGATGGGTGAAGGACGGCGGCAAGACGCAGGCCGAAGCCGCGCGGCTTTTCGGCATCACGCAGCCCCGCATGTCCGACCTGATGCGCGGCAAGATCGGCCTATTCTCGCTCGACGCAATGATGGACATGGCTACTGCCGCCGGCCTCGATCCTCATATTGTTATCAGAAAATCTCCGAAGAGACACAAAGAGCCTGAACTTGCTGCGGCTTAATCAACGAGCCTAGGCCTTCCGCAACGCTTTTCTTCAAAACGCCGGCCGCTTGAGTTGGTGTAGATCGAGACGCGCTCGCCGCAGGAACGGCAAAGCAGCGTTACAAGCTGCTCGCCGGTGGTTTTGATCAATGCTTTGTGCGATGGCGGCGCAGCGCGCCGCCGCACGGGCAGGGTCTCATGCTGACCTCGCTGCCGCGCCGCGCGCTCGTGTCAGCTTCTGAGCGAGAGCTGATCTCGCTGGCAAACAAACACCTACCTCGCTTCGTTCGAGGCCTGTGCCTTGGCTTTTTGTTGTTCGCCATTGGCATCAAATTCTGCCTTGTCCAACGCCCGGTAGTTCACTGGATCGGCCAGCCAACGTCGAAGTTCGCCCATGCGACGTCGTGCGCATCTTTGTCCGAGCTTGAGGACCGGAGGGAGCAGTTCAGGAGCCGTTGCGCCGGCCCCGATTTTTCT
>DDXW01000015.1 GCA_002347285.1 Rhodocyclaceae bacterium UBA2250
TCGGCGCCGGCGAGGCGGCGGTGACACTCGATGCCGCCGGTCTCGACAACCCGGTGGCCCCGTATGAACTGGTCAAGACGATGCGCGCCTCGGTGCTGGTGCTCGGCCCGCTGACGGCGCGCTGCGGCGAGGCGCGCGTCTCGCTGCCCGGCGGCTGCGCGATCGGCGCGCGGCCGGTCGACCAGCACATCAAGGGCCTGACCGCGATGGGCGCCGAGATCGCCGTCGAGCAGGGTTACGTGCAAGCGCGCACCGCCGCGGGCGGCGGACTGCGCGGCGCGCGGCTGTTCACCGACATGGTGACGGTGACCGGCACCGAGAACCTGATGATGGCGGCCTGCCTCGCCGACGGCGAGACGGTGATCGAGAACGCCGCGCGCGAACCCGAAGTGGTCGACCTCGCCAACTGCCTGATCGCCATGGGGGCGCGGATTTCCGGCGCCGGCACCGACGTGATCCGTATCCGGGGCGTCGACCGCCTGCACGGCGCGACCCACCGCATCATGCCCGACCGCATCGAGACCGGCACCTATCTCTGCGCCGCCGCCGCGGCCGGCGGCAATATCCGCCTGACGCACACCTCGGCCAGTTATCTTGACGCCGTGGTCGACAAGCTGATGGACGCCGGCTGCGAGATCACTCTCGAGCGCGAGGCCATTGCCCTCAATGCGCCGTCGCGGCCCACCGCGGTGAGCATTCGCACCGCCCCCTATCCGGCCTTCCCGACCGACATGCAGGCGCAGTTCATGGCACTCAACTGCGTCGCGGCCGGCACGGCGGTGATCCGCGAAACGATCTTCGAGAACCGCTTCATGCACGCGGTCGAGCTGATCCGCCTCGGCGCCGACATCCGCATCGACGGCAACACCGCCTTCGTCACCGGCGTGCCCAAGCTCGACGGTGCGACGGTGATGGCGACCGATCTGCGCGCCTCGGCCGGCCTGGTCGTCGCCGGTCTCGCCGCGCAGGGCGAGACACTGGTCGACCGCATCTACCATCTCGACCGCGGCTACGAGCGGATGGAGCACAAGCTCGCGGCGCTGGGCGCCCGCGTGCGGCGCGTCAGCGGAGGGTAAAATGGCGGCATGAACGCCACCGCCATGATCACCATCGCCCTTTCGAAGGGCCGCATCTTCGAGGAAACCCTGCCGCTGCTGGCGGCCGCCGGCATCGTGCCGGACGAGAACCCGGAGCAGTCGCGCAAGCTGATCATCGGCACCAACCGCCCCGACGTGCGCGTCGTGATCGTGCGCGCTTCCGACGTGCCGACCTACGTGCAATACGGTGCCGCCGACCTCGGCATCGCCGGC
Organism: Rhodocyclaceae bacterium UBA2250; assembly: GCA_002347285.1. Lineage (GTDB taxonomy): Bacteria > Pseudomonadota > Gammaproteobacteria > Burkholderiales > Rhodocyclaceae > Sulfuricystis. Next base: position 1,311 of record DDXW01000015.1, read on the forward strand.
AAGGACGTGCTGCTCGAGCACGGCGGCATGGGCCTCTACCAGCCGCTCGACCTGAAGATCGCCAAGTGCCGCATGTGCGTGGCGGCGCCGGCCGGCTTCGACTACGCGGCCGCCGTGCATCGCGGCGCGCGCCTGCGCGTGGCGACCAAATACATCGACACCGCGCGCGCCCACTTCGCCGCCAAGGGCGTGCATGTCGACCTGATCAAGCTCTACGGCTCGATGGAACTGGCACCCCTGGCCGGGTTGGCGGACGCCATCGTCGACCTGGTGTCGAGCGGCGGCACGCTGAAGGCCAACAATCTGGTCGAGGTCGAGGACATCATGCCGATCTCCTCGCGTCTCGTCGTCAATCAGGCCAGCCTCAAGATGAAGCGCGGCCTCCTGCAACCCGTCCTCGACGCCATCGAAACGGCCATCCAATGAGCCAGACCATTCGCCGCCTGTCCTCCCGCGACCCGGAATTCCTGTCCACGCTCGACGCGCTGCTGGCCTTCGACAATGGCACCGACGCCGCCATCGAGCAGACCGTCGCGGAGATCCTCGCCAGCGTGCGCACCGTCGGCGATGCCGCCGTGCTCGACTACACGCGCCGCTTCGACAAACTCGACGCCACGACGATGGCCGAACTCGAACTGCCGCTGACGGAGCTGGCCGCCGCTTTCGACGGCTTGCCCGCCGTTCAGCGCGATGCGCTCGAGCAGGCCGCCGCGCGCGTGAAGAGCTACCACGAGAAGCAGAAGCTCGACTCCTGGGAATACACCGAGGCCGATGGCACGCGGCTCGGCCAGAAGGTGACCGCGCTCGACCGCGTCGGCCTGTATGTCCCGGGCGGCAAGGCCGCCTACCCGAGTTCGGTGCTGATGAACGCGATCCCCGCCAAGGTCGCGGGCGTCAAGGAACTCATCATGGTGGTGCCGACGCCGGGCGGCCAGAAGAACCAACTCGTGCTGGCCGCCGCGCATCTGGCCGGCGTGGACCGCGTGTTCACGATCGGCGGCGCGCAGGCAGTCGGTGCGCTCGCCTACGGCACGCAGACCATCCCGCAGGTCGACAAGATCGTCGGGCCGGGCAATGCCTACGTCGCCAGCGCCAAGCGCCGCGTCTTCGGCACCGTCGGCATCGACATGGTGGCCGGGCCTTCCGAGGTGCTGGTGATCGCGGATGGCTCGGGCGATCCGGACTGGACGGCGATCGACCTGTTCGCCCAGGCCGAGCACGACGAACTGGCGCAGTCGATCCTGCTCTGCCCCGACGCCGCCTATCTCGAACGCGTCGCGGCGAGCATCGACAAGCTGCTGCCGACCATGCCGCGCAAGGATGTCATCGCCGCATCATTGTCCGGGCGCGGCGCGTTGATCCATGTCAGCGACCTCGACGAGGCCTGCGTGATCGCCAACCGCATCGCGCCCGAGCATCTCGAACTCTCGGTCGAGAATCCGCGCGTCCTGCTCGACAAGATCCGCCATGCCGGCGCGATCTTCATGGGCCATTACTGCTCCGAATCGCTCGGCGACTACTGCGCCGGGCCGAACCATGTCCTGCCCACCTCGCGCAGCGCGCGCTTCTCCAGCCCCCTCGGTGTCTACGACTTCCAGAAGCGGTCCAGCCTGATCGAGGTCTCGGCGGCCGGCGCGCAGACGCTCGGCCCGATCGCCGCGACACTCGCGCACGGCGAGGGGCTGACCGCGCACGCCCGCGCGGCGGAACTCAGGCTGAAATAATTTCCCTTAAAGCGGCAATCAGCGCCGCGCACTGCTCGTCGGTGCCGACGGTGATGCGCAGGAACTGCTCGATGCGCGGCTGCCGGAAGTGGCGCACGATGATGCCGCGCTGCCGGAGCGCCAGCGCCAGTTCCGCCGCATCGTGGCGAGGATGGCGGGCGAAAATGAAATTGGCCGCGGAAGGAAGCACTTCGAAGCCAAGGCTTTCCAGATCGCCTGTCAGCGCAGTGCGGCTTCGGATCACCGCCTGGCGGGTGCGCTCGAACCATTCGCGGTCCTCGATCGCCGCCGTGGCGCCGGCGATGGCGAGGCGGTCGAGCGGATAGGAGTTGAAGCTGTCCTTGACGCGCCGCAGGCCTTCGATCAGCTCGACATGGCCGACCGCGAAGCCGACGCGCAGCCCGGCGAGCGAGCGCGACTTCGAGAGGGTCTGCACCACCAGCAGGTTGGGATGGCGATTCACTAGCCCTACCGCCGATTCGCCGCCGAAGTCGATGTAGGCCTCATCGACGACCACGACGGAATCCGCGTTGGCCTGCAGCAGCGCCCCGATGTCGGCGAGCGGCAAGGCGCGGCCGGTCGGCGCGTTCGGGTTGGGGAGGATGATGCCGCCGTTGGGCGCGGAGTAATCGCTCACGTGCAGCTTGAAGCTTTCGTCGAGCGGGACGGTCCGGTAGTCGATGCCGTAGAGCCGGCAATAGACCGGATAGAAGCTGTAGGTGATGTCGGGAAACAGGATCGGCCGCTCGTGCTTGAGCAGCGCGAGGAAGGCGTGCGCCAGCACCTCGTCGGAGCCGTTGCCGACGAACACCTGTGCGGGGGCGATGTCGCCGAAGTAGGCGGCGACCGCCTCGCGCAGCCGGGTGCTGTCCGGATCGGGATAGAGCCGCAGCCGGTCGCCGGTTTCCTCGCGGATCGCCGCGAGCACGCGCGGGCTTGGGCCGTAGGGGTTCTCGTTGGTGTTGAGCTTGACGAGATCGGGCAGCTTCGGCTGCTCGCCCGGCACGTAGGGTTGCAGCTCGCGGGCGGTGGCGCTCCAGAATCGGCTCATGGCGGGCGAAATCAATGTTGCGGTTCGAGGGGATGGTATTATGCCCGCTCGCGCAACCCTTGCCGTTCATATAGCTGATTACCGCGATGCGCAACGCCGAAATCTCTCGCAACACGCTGGAAACCCGGATCCGCGTCAGGCTCGATCTGGATGGCGCCGGCAAGTCGCAACTGGCGACCGGCGTCGGCTTCTTCGATCACATGCTCGACCAGATCGCCCGCCACGGCCTGATCGACCTGGAGGTCGAGGCGCAGGGCGACCTGCACATCGATGCGCACCACACCGTCGAAGATGTCGGCATCGCGCTCGGCCAGGCGCTCGCCCGGGCGCTTGGCGACAAGAAGGGGCTGACGCGGTATGGACACGCGTATGTGCCGCTCGACGAGGCGCTGTCGCGCGCGGTGGTCGACCTGTCCGGCCGGCCCGGCCTGAGCTTCAATGTCGCCTTCACGCGTGCGCGCATCGGCGAATTCGACACCGAACTGGTGCGTGAATTCTTCCAGGCGCTGGTCAACCACGCCGGCATCACCCTGCACATCGACAACCTGCGCGGCGAAAACGCCCACCACCAGGCCGAATCGGTGTTCAAGGCCTTTGCGCGCGCCTTGCGCATGGCGGTCGGCGTCGACCCGCGCGCCGGCTCGGCCGTGCCCTCGACCAAGGGAAGCCTTTAACCAACCGCTTCAATGCAGATGAAGACAGTCGCGATTGTCGATTACGGCATGGGCAACCTGCGCTCGGTCGCCAAGGCGGTCGAGCATGTCGCGCCCGGCTGGCAGGTGCAAGTCACGGCCGACCCGCAGGCGGTGGCCGCCGCGGGGCGCGTCGTCGTGCCCGGCCAGGGCGCGATGCCCGACTGCATGCGCGAACTCAATGCCCGCGGCCTGGCCGCTGCCGTGGTGCGCGCCGCGCACGAGAAGCCGTTCCTCGGCATCTGCATCGGCCTGCAGATGCTGTTCGAGCACAGCGAGGAAGGCGACGTGCCGGGCCTCGGCATCCTGCCCGGCCAGGTGCGGCGCTTTCCGGACGCCGAAATGCACGATGCGGCGGGGGTGCGCCTCAAGGTGCCGCACATGGGCTGGAACCAGGTGCGCCAGGCCGCCGCGCACCCGCTGTGGCAGGGCATCGCCGACGACACGCGTTTCTATTTCGTGCACAGCTACTACGTCGAGCCGGCGGCGCCGGACGTGATCGCCGGCTCGACGCAGTACGGCATCGCCTTTACCAGCGCGGTGGCCCGCGCTAACATCTTTGCCGTGCAATTCCACCCGGAGAAGAGCGCCACGGCCGGTCTCCGGCTGCTGGAGAACTTCATGCACTGGAATCCCTGATCCTTCGTTCCGAATCCAGAAAACCATGCTGCTGATTCCCGCGATCGACCTGAAAGACGGACACTGCGTGCGCCTCAAGCAAGGCGCCATGGACGATGCCACGGTGTTCTCCGAACAACCCGCCGCGATGGCGCGCCACTGGATCGAGCAGGGCGCGCGCCGCCTGCATCTCGTCGACCTCAACGGCGCCTTCGCCGGCAAGCCGAAGAACGAGCCGGCGATCAAGGCGATTCTCCAGGAGGTCGGCGACGAGATTCCGGTGCAGCTCGGCGGCGGCATCCGCGATCTCGACACCATCGAGCGCTGCATCGACGACGGCATCAGCTACGTGATCATCGGCACGGCCGCGGTGAAGAACCCCGGCTTCCTGCACGACGCCTGCACGGCCTTTCCCGGCCACATCATCGTCGGGCTGGACGCCAAGGATGGCAAGGTGGCGGTGGATGGCTGGTCGAAGATGACCGGCCACGACGTCATCGACCTCGCGAAGAAGTTCGAGGACTACGGCGTCGAGGCGGTGATCTACACCGACATCGGCCGCGACGGCATGCTGACCGGCGTGAATGTCGAGGCGACGGTCAAGCTCGCCCAGTCGCTGCGCATTCCGGTGATCGCCAGCGGCGGCATCGCCAGCCTGGCCGACGTCAAGGCGCTCTGCGCAGTGGCGGACGAGGGCATCATGGGCGCGATCACCGGCCGCGCGATCTACGAAGGCAAGCTCGATTTCCGCAAGGCCCAGGCCGAGGCGGACCGGCTGTCCGTCAAGTAACCGCGCACGCCGCCCCGCCAGCGCCGACTTTCAGAACATGCTCGCCAAGCGCATCATTCCCTGCCTCGACGTCAATGCCGGCCGCGTCGTCAAGGGCGTCAATTTCGTCGAACTGCGCGACGCCGGCGATCCGGTCGAGATCGCGCGCCGCTACGACGAGCAGGGCGCCGACGAGATCACCTTCCTGGACATCACGGCCAGCTCCGACCAGCGCGACATCATCCTGCACATCGTCGAGGCCTGCGCCGAGCAGGTCTTCATTCCGCTCACCGTCGGCGGCGGCGTGCGCAAGGTCGAGGACGTCAGGCGCCTGCTGAATGCCGGCGCCGACAAGGTCAGCATGAACACCGCCGCGGTGCAGAATCCGCAACTGGTCGCCGACGCGGCGGGCAAGGTCGGCAGCCAGTGCATCGTCGTCGCCATCGACGCCAAGCAGACCGCGCCCGGCAAGTGGGAGGTGTTCACCCACGGCGGACGCAACAACACGCACCTCGACGCGATCGAGTGGGCGCAGCGGGTCGCCGCGCTCGGTGCTGGCGAGATCTTGCTGACCAGCATGGACCGCGACGGCACCAGGAACGGCTTCGATCTCGGGCTGACCCGCGCCGTGGCCGACGCGGTGGCGATCCCGGTGATCGCCAGCGGCGGCGTCGGCAATCTGCAGCACCTGGCCGACGGCGTGACGCAGGGGCGCGCCGATGCCGTGCTGGCGGCCAGCATCTTTCATTACGGCGAATACACCGTGCGGCAGGCCAAGGAGTACCTGCGCGCACAAGGGATCGAGGTGAGACTGTGAGCATCAGCAAGAAGTGGCTGAACGAGATCAAGTGGGACGAGCGGGGGCTGGTGCCCGCCATCGCCCAGGACGCGCGGACCGGCGAAGTGCTGATGTTCGCCTTCATGAACCGCGAGGCGCTCGAGAAGACCGCCGAGACCGGCCAGGTGATCTACTGGTCCAGATCGCGCAGGAAGCTCTGGCACAAGGGCGAGGAATCCGGCCATTTCCAGAAGGTGAGCGAAATCCGCACCGACTGCGACAAGGACGTGGTGCTGCTCAGGATCGAGCAGGTCGGCGGCATCGCCTGCCATACCGGGCGCCGCAGCTGCTTCTTCAACAAGCTCGAAGAGAATGGCTGGGCGGAGGCCGATCCGGTCATCAAGGACCCCAAGGACATCTACAAATGATCGATCTCGAAGTCATCCACCGCATCCAGGAAACCCTCGAGGCGCGCAAGAACGCCGCCCCCGATTCCTCCTACGTTTCCAGCCTCTACGCCAAGGGCACCGACGCGATCTGCAAGAAGGTCGCCGAAGAGGCCGCCGAGGTCATCATGGCCGCCAAGGACGGCGACCGCCTGCACCTGGTGCGCGAAACCTGCGACCTGTGGTTCCACAGCATGGTGCTGCTGGCGCACATGGGCATCGGCGTGGACGACATCATGGTCGAGTTCCGCCGCCGCGAGGGCATCTCCGGCATCGACGAAAAAGCCAGCCGAGGCAAGTGACATGAGCGACGACTGCATCTTTTGCAGGATCGTGCGGGGCGAAATCCCCTGCAAGAAGGTCTACGAGGACGACGACCTGCTCGCCTTCCACGACATCAACCCGATCGCGCCGGTGCACTTCATGGTGATTCCGAAGCAGCACGTCGCCTCGCTGAGCGACGTCGATGCCAGCCATGCGCCCGTGCTCGGCCGGCTGTTCGCCAAGCTCGGCGAACTGGCTCGCGGCCAGGGCCTGACCGACGGCTTCCGCACCATCGTCAACACCGGCAGGGTGGGGCAGCAGGAGGTGTATCATCTTCACGTCCATGTCGTCGGCGGGCCCGATCCGCTCGGCCCGATGCTGAAACGCAAATAGATTTCGAGGAGAGACTGATGGGAACCTGGAGTATCTGGCATTGGCTGATCGTGCTGCTCGTCGTCGTGCTGATTTTCGGCACCAAGAAGCTGCGCAACATCGGCCAGGACCTGGGCGGCGCGGTCAAGGGCTTCAAGGAGGGCATGAAGGAGGGCACCCAGTCCGCGACGGCCAAGCAGGTCGAGGAGCAGCCCGGCACGACCATCGAGGGCGAGGCCCGCAAGGAACAGACCAAGTCCTGACGCCGCCCCGCCAGCGCCGAGTTTCCCCGTAGTAGTCCCTCACCGTGTTCGACGTCAGTTTCTCCGAACTGATGGTGATCGCCCTGGTCGGGCTGGTCGTCATCGGCCCCGAACGGCTGCCCAAGGTGGCGCGCACCGTCGGCCACCTGCTCGGCCGGCTGCAGCGCTACGTCGGCGACGTCAAGGCCGACATCAACCGCGAGATGCAGCTCGAAGACCTGAAGAAGCTGCAGGCCCAGGTCACGGACCAGGTGCGCGACATGGAGCGCCAGGTCAACGATCAGCTCAAGTCGGTCGAGACCTCCCTCAACGAGTCGATCCTGACTGCGGCCGATTCGAAGGAGGCTGAAGCGCTCGAGGCAGCGAAGCCCTTCGTCCCGCCCAATCACCCGCCGGCCGGCTGATGGAAGCAGGCCAGGAAAGCTTCATCTCCCATCTGGTCGAGTTGCGCGACCGGCTGATCCGTGCGCTGGTGGCCGTCCTGGTCATCTTCCTCGGCCTGGTCAACTGGGCGCGCGACATCTATTCGCTGCTGGCCGCGCCGATGCTGGCGGCCCTGCCGGAGGGAGGGAGCATGATCGCCACCGACGTCGTCGGCGCCTTCTTCGTGCCGATGAAGGTGACCATGATGGTCGCCTTCCTGATCGCCCTGCCCTACGTCCTCTACCAGGCCTGGGCCTTCGTCGCCCCTGGCCTGTATGCGAACGAGAAGAAGCTCGCGTTGCCGCTGCTCGCGGCGAGCGTGCTGCTGTTCTTCGTCGGCATGGGCTTCGCCTACTTCATCGTCTTCCCGGCCGTGTTCGGCTTCATCAACGCCTTCGCGCCGGAAGGCGTGGCGGTGATGACGGATATCGACAAATACCTGTCCTTCGTGCTCACCACCTTCATCGCCTTCGGCGTCACCTTCGAGGTGCCGGTGATCGTCATCGTGCTGGTGCGCGTCGGACTGGTCAGCATCGAGAAGCTCAAGGAAGTCCGCCCCTACGTGATCGTCGGCGCCTTCATCGTCGCCGCCGTGGTCACCCCGCCCGACGTGCTCTCCCAGTTCCTGCTCGCGGTGCCGATGTGGCTGCTCTACGAGTGCGGCATCCTGATGGCGCAGATGATCGGCAAGCCGGCCAAGGCCGACGACGGCGCCTACCGGCCGCCCGACGACGCGGCGATGGAAGCCGAGCTCGACCGCGCCGAGGCGGAGGCCGGAGCGCTGGCGGAACGCAAGCCCGACTAGCGCGCCGGCCGCGGCCGCTTGCCGACGGTGATCATCACCGCCAGCGGCTTGCCCGCCCGCACCAGTCCGAAGCGCGCGCTTTCGCCGGGCGCCAGGGCGGCGATCAGATCGAGCATTCCCTGCGCATCCTTCACCGGCTGTTCGCCGACTGTCAGCAGCACGTCGCCCGGCTTGACGCCGGCCTTGTCGGCCGGACTGCCGCGCATCACCCCCGCGATCAGCGCGCCCTGATCGGGCCTGACGCCGAACGACTCGGCCAGTTCGGGCGTCAGGTCCTGCACTTCGACGCCGATCCAGCCGCGCGTCACGGTGCCGGTCTTGATGATCTGCTCCATCACGCTCTTGGCCAGCGAGACCGGGATCGCGAAGCCGATGCCCATCGAGCCGCCGCTTTGCGAGTAGATCGCGGTGTTGATGCCGACCAGGTGGCCGTTGCTGTCGACCAGCGCGCCGCCCGAGTTGCCGGGGTTGATCGCGGCGTCGGTCTGGATGAAGTTCTCGAAGGTGTTGATGCCCAGATGCGTGCGGCCGAGCGCCGAGACGATGCCCGAGGTCACGGTCTGGCCGACGCCGAAGGGGTTGCCGATCGCCAGTACCACGTCGCCGATGCGCAGCGATTCCGCCGCGGCGAAGGTGATCGGCGTCAGCGGCCGATTGTTGAGCCCGTTGCCGACGATCCTGAGGACGGCCAGATCCGATTCGGGGTCGGCGCCGACCAGCTTCGCCTTGGCCTTGCGGCCGTCCTGCAGGGCGACCTCGATCTCGTCGGCCGACTCGATGACGTGGTTGTTGGTCAGCACGAGGCCGTCCGTCGAGACGATCACCCCGCTGCCGAGCCCCGACTGGCGCTGGGTGTCGTTGCCGAAGCGGTCGCCGAAGAAATGGCGGAACACCGGGTCGTCGATGAAGGGGTGGCGGCGCACCTCCTGGCTGGTGTAGATATGCACGACCGCCGGCAGGGCGGCCTGCGCCGCTTCGGCATAGCTGGCGACCTTGCGGGCATCGGCGGGGGGCGTCGCCTGCTGGATCGCCACCACCCGCGGCGCGGCGCCGCTCGCGGGGCTGCGCCAGGCCAGCCATTCGGGCTTGAGGGTCTGGATGACGAACAACGCGGCGACGCTGACCGTGACGGCCTGCGCGAAAATGAGCCACAATCGATGCATAGCGTTTATCTGGCGGGAAAGGAGCGACATGCGGCGCGACGAATTGGCGGTCTATCTGGACGGGATGCTGGAAGCCGCGCGCTTTCGGGATTATTGCCCAAACGGCCTGCAAGTGGAAGGACGCGCCGAGGTGCGCCGCATCGTCTGCGGCGTCACCGCCAGTCGTGCCCTGATCGAAGCGGCCATCGCCCGGAACGCCGACGCGATCCTCGTCCATCACGGCTGGTTCTGGAAGGGCGAGGACGGGCGCGTCACCGGCTTCCGCAAGCAGCGCATGCAGGCCCTGCTCGCGCACGACATCAACCTGTTCGCCTACCACCTGCCGCTCGACGCGCATGCCGTCCTCGGCAACAACGCCCAGCTCGCGCGGAAGCTCGGCTGGACGGTCACCGGCCGCTTCGCCGAGCAGGAGATCGGCTTTCTCGGCATCCCCGCTGCCCCGTCAGCGCCGAGTTTCGCCGGCGGGATCGCCGCGCGGGTCGAGGCCGTCCTCGGCCGGCCTTCCCTGCTGGTCGGCGACCCGGACAGAAGAGTCGCGAAGCTGGCCTGGTGCAGCGGCGGGGCGCAGGGCTATTTCGAGCAGGCGATCCTTGCCGGCGCAGATATGTATGTGAGCGGAGAGATTTCCGAGCAGACGGTGCATCTGGCGCGCGAATCCGGCGTGCCCTACCTGGCGGCCGGGCATCATGCGACGGAACGCTACGGCGTCATGGCATTGGGCGCGCACCTGGCGGCCAGTTGCGGGCTGGACTGCGAATTCGTCGAGATCGACAACCCGGCCTAGTCGTTGGCCGGCAGGCCATGGGCGCGGCGCATGACCGCATTGAGCAGCAGCAGTTCCTCGGCGACCGCCTGCGGGAAGCCCAAGCGGGAGCCGCCGCGGTTGTCGTCGAGCAGGTTGCGCATATAGACCAGGCAGTCGGGCTTGCCCCATAGCTCGGTGAGCCGGCGGGCGATGTGCGGAAACTCCTCGAGGCTGCGCTTGGTGCCGGGCGCGGCCTGCCAGTCTTCCGGATGCACGTTGAAGTGCTGGCGCAGCTCTTCGGCCGACCGCTCGAATTCCTGCTGCTGGCCGTTCTTGCGGTAGATGTCGAGCAGCTTGAGCCAGTGGCGCAACGCGTGTTTCGGTTCGTTGCGGATCTGCTCGGTCAGGGTCTGCATGGCGCCCTGGCCGAGTCCCATCGACAGCATGATGTCCGCCAGTTCCAGCGCCTGGTCGCTCTGGTCGAGAGGAGGCGGCTGCTCCGCGGTCGCCGTCGGCGCCGTTTGCGGCGCCGACGGAGCGGCGGCGACGGCCGGGACGGCTGGTACCGGGGGCACAGGCGCCGGAGTCGCAGGCGCAATCTCGCGGCGGGCAGCGGGCACCGCGGGAGGGAGCGGAGCGGGAGCCGAGACGGGTTGAAGCGATCCGCCGCCGCCGGTTTCCGTTTCCGGGAATACCGTGACTTCGGGCGTCCGGGCCAGGCCGCGACGGCGCCCGAGCCAGAAGGCGAGCAGGGCCAGCAGACCGGCACCCGCCAGCTGCGGCGCCCAGCCGCCGATGGGCTGGCCGGCGGGCTCGGCTGCCGGCGGCTGCGCCTGCGCGGTGACGGTCGGGACGGCCGCGGCAGCCGGCCGGGGCGGCTGGCCGAGATCGGGCAGTTGAATGACCATCTGCTGGATCTCACCCACCAGGCGGTCGATGTGGGTCAGGCTCGCGAGGATGCCGTCGATCAATTGGTGGTCTTCGCGGATCCACTGACGCAGCGTGTCGTCGGATGCGACCAGCGCCGGGGCGGCTTGCGTCTTCCCGGCGGCCGCCGGCTGGGCGCCTGCGAAGTGCGGCCAAGCCAGCAGCAGGCAGATCAGGAGAGGACGGCGCAGACGGAAGGGCGGAGTGGTCAAGATCAGGCGGACGCGGCGGCAGGACGAATGACGCGATTCTGCCTTCGCCCGGCGGCGGCGAAACGCGGATTACCGGGGCTTGCGGCGCCTATATGATGCTTTTGTCCTCATCCTGCCGGGCATAGCCGGCGCGCAGCGCGATCGGCCAGACGATCTCGCGCTGGCTGGCCGGATCGCCCCAGACCGCCAGCAGGCGGTCGCGCAGCGCCAGGGTCGGATCGGTGCCGGTGGCGGCCAGGCAGCGCTGCACCGCCGACCAGGTGCCGACGTAGTTCAGGAGGTCGGCGAGGGTCCATTGCAGGCGGATCGCGAAACTCGGCGCCGGCGGGGCGGCGGCGAACGGGAATGGCATGCCGGCGTAGCCCGCCTCGACCCAGCGGCGCTCGGGCGGCCACCACGGCGTCAGCACATCGGCATAGAAGCGCTCGATTTCGGCGTTGATGGCCGGCTCGCCCCGCAGCAGCATGTAGGTCCAGGCGGCGCACAGGCCGCCCGGCTTGAGCACGCGCCGCGCTTCGGCATAGAACTTGTCGAAGTCGAACCAGTGGATCGCCTGGGCGACGGTGACGAGATCGCAGCTGGCAGCGGGCAGGCCGCTCGCCTCGCAGGAGGCGACGCGGTAGTCGACCTGCGGATGCGGCCGGGCTTGGGCGATCTGCGCGGCCGAGAGGTCGGTGGCGACGACGCGGCGGAAATGCGCGGCGAGCGGCACGGCGGCCTGGCCGTTGCCGCAGCCGACGTCCCAAGCGAGCTCATGACCGGGCGCATGGTCGGCGAGCCAGGAGAACAGGGCTTCCGGGTAGGACGGCCGATACTTCGCGTAGTCGGGTGCCTGGCGCGAGAAGTGGTCGGCGCTCACTTGCGCCTCAGGTGCGCAGATCGACGATGCGCTTGGCCTTGCCGGCGGAGCGCGCCACGCCGCCGGTGTCCATCACCTCGACTTTGGTGTTGATGCCGATCATCGCCTTGATGTGGTGCCTCAGTTCGCTGGCCGCCGTCTGGCGCGGCTCGATTGCGTCCGCGAACTCCGGCTTGAGCTCGACGCGCACGGTCAGGTCGTCCATGTGGCCCTTGCGCGAGACCTCGAGCTGATAGTGCGGCGAGAGCTTGGCGGTCTTGAGGATCAGTTCCTCGATCTGCGACGGGAACAGATTGACGCCGCGGATGATCAGCATGTCGTCCGATCTGCCGGTGATCTTGCCGATGCGGCGGAAGCTGCGCGCGGTCGGCGGCAGCAGGCGGGTCAGGTCGCGCGTGCGGTAGCGCACCACCGGCAGCGCCTCCTTGGTCAGCGAGGTGAACACCAGTTCGCCGGGCGCGCCGTCGGGCAGCACCTTGCCGGTTTCGGGATCGATCACCTCGGGATAGAAGTGGTCCTCCCAGATCGTCGGCCCGTCGCGCGACTCGAGGCACTCGACCGCCACGCCGGGGCCGATCAGCTCGGACAGGCCGTAGAGGTCCATCGCGACGATGCCGAGGCGCGACTCCAGCTCGGCGCGCATGCTCTCGCCCCAGGGCTCGGCGCCGAAGATGCCGCGCTGCAGGGTCGAAGCGCGTGGGTCGAAGCCCTGGCGCTCGAATTCGTCGACGATGTTGAGGATGTAGGAGGGCGTGCCGACGATCATCGTCGCGCCGAAGTCGCGGATGAGCTGCACCTGGCGCTCGGTCTGCCCGCCGGAGATCGGCACCACCGTGCAGCCGAGCCTCTCCGCGCCGTAATGCACGCCGAGGCCGCCGGTGAACAGGCCGTAGCCGTGGGTGACGTGGATGATGTCCTTCTTCGTGCCGCCGGCCGCGCCGAGCGAGCGCGCCATGACGCCGGCCCAGGTGTCGATGTCGTTCTGCGTGTAGGCGACCACCGTTGGTTTTCCCGTGGTGCCGGAGGACGCATGCAGCCGCACGATGTTGTCGAGCGGCTCGGCGAACATGCCGTAGGGATAGGTCTGGCGCAGGTCTTCCTTGCTCGCGAACGGAAACTTCGCCAAGTCGTCGAGCGACTTCAGGTCGTCCGGGTGCACACCGTGGGCGGCGAACTTTTGCCGGTAGTGCGGCACGCGCTCATAGACGCGGCGCAGCGTGGCCTGCAAGCGGCGCAGTTGCAGGGCGGCGATCTCGTCGCGGCTCGCCCGGGTGATGTCGGACATTTACTTGGGTCTCGTGTCGACCACGCGCCTGGCCTTGCCGAGCGAGCGCTCGATCGCGCCGACCGCCTTGATCTCGACGCGCGTCGAAATGCCGACGTAAGACTTGATGTGGTGCTGCAGGTCCTGCGCGATGAACGCCCTCTCCGCGCTGGTGGCGGTGGCGAACTCGGGCTTGATCTCGACATTGACGTCCATCGCGTCGAGATGGCCCTCGCGGCTGACCTCGAGCTGGTAGTGCGGCGAGAGCTTCGGCTGCTTGAGGATCAGCTCCTCGATCTGGCTCGGGAAGACATTCACGCCGCGGATGATCAGCATGTCGTCCGAGCGGCCGGTGATCTTGGCGATGCGGCGGAAGCTGCGCGAAGTGGGCGGCAGCAGCCGCGTCAGGTCGCGCGTGCGGTAGCGGACGATCGGCAGCGCCTCCTTGCTCAGCGAGGTGAACACCAGCTCGCCGAGTTCGCCGTCCGGCAGCACCGCGCCGGTGTTCGGATCGATGATCTCGGGATAGAAGTGGTCTTCCCAGATCACCGGGCCGTCCTTGCTCTCGATGCACTCCTGGGCGACGCCCGGTCCCATCACTTCCGACAGGCCGTAGATGTCGATCGCGTCGATGCCGAAGCGCCGCTCGATCTCGGCGCGCATTTCCTGCGTCCAGGGTTCGGCGCCGTGGATGCCGATCTTCAGCGCGGAGTCGGCCGGATTGATGCCCTGGCGGTCGAACTCGTCGGCGATCGCCAGCATGTAGGACGGCGTCACCATGATGATCTTCGGCTTGAAGTCCTGGATCAGCTGCACCTGACGCTCGGTCTGGCCACCGCCGAAGGGGATCACCGTGCAGCCCAGCCGTTCGGCGCCGTAGTGGGCGCCGAGGCCGCCGGTGAACAGGCCATAGCCGTAGGAGACATGCACCTTGTCGCCGGGGCGGCCGCCGGCCGCGTAAATCGAGCGCGCCATCAGGCCGGCCCAGGTGTCGATGTCCTTCTGCGTGTAGCCGACCACCGTGGGCTTGCCGGTCGTGCCGGACGAGGCATGGACGCGCACCACCTTGTTTTCCGGCACGGCGAACATGCCGAACGGATAGGTGTCGCGCAGGTCCTGCTTGGTCGTGAAGGGGAACTTGGCGAGATCGCGCAATTCCCTGAAATCCTCCGGCTTGACGCCGGCGGCGTCGAACTTGGCGCGCAGGTGGGCGACGTTGTCGTAGGCATGCCGGAGGCTCCAGCGCAGGCGCTCGGTCTGCAGGGCGACGATCTCGTCGCGGCTGGCGGTTTCGATGGCGTCGAGCGCCCGATCCGATTTCATTCTTGCGTTCCTCCCGGTGCAGCGTAAAGCCCGTTGCGACAATACAATGACGGGGCGAACTTTATCACGGCGCCTATTGGGAGACCGCCATGTTCCATCCGCTGTTCGACAAACATCGCGCCTTGCTCGAGCAGGCGCAGGCCGCGATCACGCGCCGCACGCACTGGCTGCCTTATGCGGCGAATCCGCGCGCCTATGGCGAGACGGCGATGGACGATGGCAAGGCCGCGTTCGAGGCCTATCGCGGCGCGCAGTTCTATCTCGACCAGCCCGACGTGCAGGGACGCTGCGGGGACGAGATCTCCCCCTACGGTTTGCCCTTGGCGATTTCCTACCCGTCCTGCAGCTCCGACGGGCTGATCGCGGCGGCCAAGGCGGCGCTGTTGCCCTGGGTCAGGGCCGGCATCGAGAGCCGCACGGGAATCTGCCTCGAGATCCTGGCGCGGCTGAACACGCGCAGCGCCGAGCTGGCCCATGCCTTGATGCACACCACCGGCCAGAGCCTCGCCCTCGCCTTTCTCAGCGGCGGCCCGCAGGCGCAGGCACGCGGGCTCGAAGCGCTGGCCTGGGCGCACCGCGAGATGGCGCAGATCACGCAGCAGGCGGAGTGGCAGCGCAACGTCAGCCAGCGGCTCGAAAAGCGCTTCATGGTCGCGCCGCTGGGAATCTCGCTGGTCATCGGCAGTGCCACGCAGCCGACCTGGAACGCCTATCCGGCCCTCTTCGCCAGCCTGGCGACCGGCAACCCGGTGATCGTCAAGCCGCATCCGACCGCCGTGCTGCCCCTGGCCATCTCGGTCGCCGTCGCCCGCCAGGTGCTCAAGGAAAGCGGCTTCGACCCCAACCTCGTGAGCCTGCTGGCGAGCAACCCGGACGGGCCGGTCGCGCGCGATATCGCGCAGCATCCCGAGATCCGCCTCATCGACTATGCCGGCGCTCCCGATTTCGGCGACTGGCTGAAGGAAAACGCTCGCCAAGCCAGGCTGTTCGTCGAGACCGGCGGCGTCAACTGCGTGCTGGTCGACTCGACCTACGACTACCAGGCGCTGCTGAAGAACCTGGTGTTCTCGCTCTGTCTCGATGCCGGCCAGCTGCGCACCACCCCGCGCGTGATCTTCGTCGCCGCGGAAGGCGTCCAGACGCCGGAAGGACAGGTCGGCGCGGAGCAGTTCGGCCGCGACCTCGGCTACGCGCTGGGCAAGTTCGTCGAGGACCCGGTGCGGGCGGTCGAGCTGCTCGGCGCAATCCAGTCGCCGGCCACCGTCGCGCGCATCGCGGCAACCGGCGAACTGGCGGAAGCGGAGGCCGAGGTGCTGCGCCCGTCCGTGCCGCTCAGCCATCCGCAGTGGCCGGCGGCGCGCATCCACACGCCGCTGCTGCTGCGCGCGGATGCCAGGCAGCGCGCCCTCTACATGGAGGAGCGGTTCGGGCCGATCGCCGCGGTGGTGACGACCGCGAACACCGCCGAGAGTCTCGCGCTCGCCGAAACGACGATGCGCGAGAAGGGGGCGCTGAATTTTCTCGTGCATGCGACGCGCCCCTTCGTGCGCCAGCAGGCCGAAGACGTCGCGCTGCGTGCCGGCGTGGCGCTTTCCTTCAACCTGACCGGCGCGGTCCTGATCAACCAGCCGGCCGGCTTCGCCGACTTCCATGCCAGCGGCGCCAATCCGGCGGCCAGTTGCGGCATGATCGATGCGGCCTTCGTCGCCAACCGCTTCTATTTCTCGCAGGTGCAGCAGCACTACCTGCCGCCATCGTCGATCGACTGGGTGATCGAGGTTTAGGGCCTGGCGGCTTCATCAGTAAAAATGCAGCACCCATAACGTGATATTATTCAACTGCCCCGCGGCACAGGCCATGCGGGTTTGACCAATCCCCTCGGCAAGGAAGATCCATGAAGATCCACGAGTATCAGGGCAAGGAAATCCTGAGGAAATTCGGCGTGGCGACCCCGCGCGGCATTCCCTGTTTTTCCGTCGATGAGGCCGTCAAGGCAGCGGAAACCTTGGGCGGCAAGGTCTGGGTGGTGAAGGCCCAGATCCATGCCGGCGGCCGCGGCAAGGGCGGCGGCGTCAAGCTCGCCAGGTCGCTCGACGAGGTGCGCCAGCACGCTTCCGGCATTCTCGGCATGCAGCTGAAGACCCACCAGACCGGCCCGGAGGGCCAGAAGGTGCGGCGCCTGCTGATCGAGGACGGCGCCGACATCAAGAAGGAATACTACGTCGCGTGTCTCACCGACCGCGCCACGCAGAAGGTCGCCATGATGGCATCCAGCGAGGGCGGCATGGACATCGAGGAAGTCGCCCACAAGACCCCCGAGAAGATCATCAAGGTCTTCATCGATCCGCTGGTCGGCATCAGCGACGCACAGGCGCTCGAGCTCGCCAAGGGCATCGGCGTGCCCGAGACCTCGATTCCGCAGGCGGTCGACACCTTCAAGAAGCTCTATACCTGCTACATGGAAACCGATGCCTCGCTCGCCGAGATCAACCCGCTGATCCTCGAAGGCAACGGCAACATCAAGGCGCTCGACGCCAAGTTCAATTTCGATTCCAACGCGCTCTATCGCCAGCCCGAGATCGTCGCCTGCCGCGACCTCGACGAGGAGGACCCGGACGAGATCGAGGCCTCCAAGTTCGACCTCGCCTACATCAGCCTCGACGGCAACATCGGCTGCCTGGTGAACGGCGCCGGCCTGGCGATGGCGACCATGGACACCATCAAGCTGTTCGGCGCCGAGCCGGCCAACTTCCTCGACGTCGGCGGCGGCGCCACCACTGAGAAGGTCACCGAGGCGTTCAAGATCATGCTCAGGAACCCCAAGGTCAAGGGCATCCTGGTCAACATCTTCGGCGGCATCATGAAGTGCGACACCATCGCTACCGGCGTGGTCACCGCCGCCAAGGAAACCCACCTCTCCGTGCCGCTGGTCGTGCGCATGAAGGGCACCAACGAAGACCTCGGCAAGAAGATCCTCGCCGAATCCGGTCTGCCGATCATCGCCGCCGACACCATGGCGGAAGCCGCGACCAAGATCGTCGCGGCAGTGAAGTGAGGTAAATCACCATGTCCATCCTCATCAACAAAGACACCAGGATCATCACCCAGGGCATCACCGGCAAGACCGGCCAGTTCCACACCGAGAAGTGCATCGAGTACGCGAACGGCAAGAACTGCTTCGTCGCCGGCGTCAACCCGAAGAAGGCCGGCGAGAAGATCTTCGACGTGCCGATCTTCGCGACCGTCAAGGAAGCGAAGCAGGCCACCGGCGCCACCGTCTCGGTGATCTACGTGCCGCCCGCCGGCGCCGCCGACGCGATCTGGGAGGCCTGCGAGGCCGACCTCGACCTGGCGATCTGCATCACCGAGGGCATTCCGGTGCGCGACATGCTGATCGTGCGCAACAAGATGAAGCAGAAGGTCGCCAAGGGCGGCAAGGAAACCCTGCTGCTCGGCCCCAACTGCCCCGGCCTGATCACGCCGGACGAAGTGAAGATCGGCATCATGCCCGGCCACATCCATCGCAAGGGCCGCATCGGCGTGGTGTCGCGCTCCGGCACGCTGACCTACGAAGCGGTCGCCCAGCTTACCGAGATCGGTCTCGGCCAGTCGTCGGCGGTCGGCATCGGCGGCGATCCGATCAACGGCCTCAAGCACATCGACGTCATGAAGATGTTCAACGACGATCCGGACACCGACGCGGTGATCATGATCGGCGAAATCGGCGGTCCGGACGAGGCCGACGCCGCGCGCTGGTGCAAGGACAACATGAAGAAGCCGATCGTCGGCTTCATCGCCGGGGTCACGGCCCCGGCCGGCAAGCGCATGGGCCATGCCGGCGCGCTGATCTCCGGCGGCGCCGACACCGCGGACGCCAAGCTCGCGATCATGGAGGAATGCGGCTTCAAGATCACCCGCGATCCGTCGGTGATGGGCAAGCTGCTCAAGTCCCTGCTGTAATCGTTTTCGGGGAAAATCGAAGGCGGGCGAGGGTGACCTTGCCCGCCTTTTGTTTGCGGAGTGAGAAATGGCGCTGTTCCTGACCGAAGCCGATGTCAAAAGCCTGCTGACCATGGATCTGGCGCTGGAGGCGGTCGAGGCCGCGCACCGCGCCCACGCCCTGGGGCGCGCGATCGACGTGCCGCGCCAGCGTACCCGCGTGCCGACCGCCTCGCTGCACGTCCTGCAGGGCGCACTGCCCGACGAGAACGTGATGGGCTACAAGGCCTACACCGCAAGCCGGGTCGGCGCGCGTTTCCTCGTCCATCTGTTCGATGCCGCCGCCGGGAAGCCCCTGGCGGTGATCGAGGCGGATTTCCTCGGCATGATGCGCACCGGCGCGGCCGGCGGCGTGGCGGCGAAATACCTGGCGCGGCCGGAGGCCGGCATCGTCGGCCTGATCGGCGCCGGCTGGCAGGCGCAGAGCCAGCTCGAGGCGCTCTGCCAGGTGCGGCCGATCCGGCAGGCGAAGCTGTTCTCGCGCGATCCCGAAAAGCGCCGCCTCGCCAGCGCCGAGTTTTCGAGGCGCTTCGGCGTGGAGGTCGTCCCCGTCGATTCCGCCGAGGCGGCCGTGCACGGGAGCGACATCGTCGCCACCGTGACGACCGCGAGCGCGCCCGTCGTCATGGGCGACTGGCTGGCAGCGGGCGCGCACATCAACGCCGCCGGCTCGAACGCGCTGATCCGCCGCGAGATCGACGAGAAGGCGGTCGGACGGGCCGGCCTGGTGTGCGTCGACAGCCGCGCCACCGCCGTGCGCGAGGCGGGCGACCTGCTGCCGGCGCTGGAAAAGGGCCGCCTGCACGAAGGGCAGCTGATCGAACTCGGGGAAATCGTCGCCGGCATCCGCCCGGGGCGTCCCGCCGCCGAAGCGATCACCCTGTTCGAATCGCAGGGCATGGCGATCCAGGATCTGGCCGTGGCAATGCGCTTGTTCGGAATGGCACAGGAGCGCGGGATGGGGGCGCGGTTGCCGATTTAGGCAACTCATGTGCGGCTGGCATGAAAAAAACATTGACTGGCCTGAGGGCGGACTGCAAGAATGGCGCATATCATCATGTTTCTTCATCAAGTTATGAACGTGGATGGGGTGGTCGAAACGATGTGCGCATGTCGGCGAGGGGCCGGGCAGGTTGCGGCACGCAGCCGGGGCCGATGACCTGAAATGGCGAAGATCGATTTATCCGCAGCCATCGAAATGGTCAGCTGCAGCGATCCGGGACGCGTGCGGCGCAACAACGAGGACGCGGTCTATGCCAATGCCGCGTCGGGCCTCGCGATCCTTGCCGACGGGATGGGCGGCCACAATGCGGGCGAGGTGGCCAGCAGCATGGCGACCACCGCGCTGAGCAGCGAGCTCGAGCATGCCTTCGGGAAACGTCCTCCCCACCTGCCGGCCGCGAACGGACATGCCTGGGCGCGCGAGATCGTGCTCGATGTCATCGCCCGCACCAATGCCGCCGTCCATCTCGCGGCGAACAACAATTCCAGTTATTACGGCATGGGCACGACGGTGGTCGTCGTGCAGTTCTACGACAATCGCCTGGTGGCGGCGCATGTCGGCGATTCCCGGCTGTATCGGCTGCGCGACGATGTGCTGGCGCAGCTGACCCGCGACCATTCCCTGCTGCAGGAACAACTCGATCGGGGCCTGATCACGCCGGACCAGGCCCGGCTGTCGCCGCACAAGAATCTCGTGACGCGCGCCCTGGGCGTCGATGCCGACGTCGAGGCCGAGATCGCCGAGTACGAGACCCGGCCCGGAGACGTCTATCTGCTGTGCTCGGATGGGCTCAGCGACATGGCCGACGACCGTGAAATCACCGCGATCCTGACGGCCATGTCGCCGAACCTCTCCCTGTGCGCGACGCAACTGGTGCAGATGGCGAACGAACACGGCGGACGGGACAATGTCTCGGTTATCCTAGCCAAGGTCAGGGAGCCCTTTCCCGCCGAAAGGGCGCGATGAAAAACCGTTCGCATTCGGTAACGTTTGATGTCCTGAAGGAAGCTCAAGATGGCTAAGCTCATACTCAGCATGGACAACATGGTGCTCAAGGAGATCCCGCTCGACAAGGAGCGCACCATGATCGGCCGCAAGGCGCACAACGACATCCAGATCGACAACCTGGCGATTTCCGGCGAGCATGCGGTGATCGTGACGATCCTCAGCGACTCGTTCCTGGAAGACCTCGACAGCACGAACGGCACCTTCGTCAACGGCCAGCAGGTGAAGAAGCATTTCCTGCAGAACAACGACGTGATCGAACTCGGCAAGTATCGGCTCAAGTACGTCAAGGAGGCGCCCCAGCAGGCTGCCCAGGCCGACTTCGAGAAAACGATGGTGATGCGGCCGGACATGCTGCGCAAGGTTGCCGAGCAGGCTTCCTCCGTCAAGCCCGCGGAAGCCGCCGCGATGATGCCGCCGGTCAATCTGGCCCCGCCGCCCGCCGCCCCGGTCGCGCCGCCGACAGCCGCGCCGTCCAGCGAGTCGGCATTGCCTCTCGGCGCCATCCAGGTGCTCACCGGCAGCACCGCCGGCAAGACGCTGGATCTGGTGAAGCCGCTCACGACGCTCGGCAAGCCCGGCGTGCAGGTGGCGGTGATCGCCCGCCGTCCGCACGGCTATTTTCTCACCCATGTCGAGGGCCCGAAGTTTCCGCTTGTCAATGGCGCGGCCATCGACGTCCAGGCCCACGGCCTGCAGGATCACGACATCATCGAGCTGGCCGGCGTCAAGATGGAGTTCTTTCTCAAGGGCTGAAGCCGGGGATGCCGGAAACGGTCGCGGGTGGATGGCGCGCTGCCAGACAACATGAAAATACGCATTCTGGGCTGCAGCGGCGGCATCGGCGGCCGCCACCTGCGCACCACCTCGATCCTCGTCGACCACGACATCCTGGTCGATTGCGGCACCGGCGTGGCCGATCTGTCGATCGCCGAACTGGCGCAGATCGACCACATGTTCCTCACGCACAACCACATCGACCACATCGCCTGCCTGCCGCTGATGGTCGATACGGTGGGCGACCTGCGCGACCGGCCGCTGACCGTGCATGCGCTGCCGGCCACCGAGGAAGCGCTGCGGCGGCATATCTTCAACTGGACGATCTGGCCTGATTTCACGGCCATTCCTTCGCCGGCCGCCCCCTGTCTGCGCTTCGAGGGCATCGCGCTCGGCCGGCCCGTCGAGTTGCAGGGCCGCCGCATCGTCCCGCTGCCGGCCAATCACACCGTGCCGGCGGTGGGCTACCAGCTCGACTCCGGAGCCGGCAGCCTCGTGTTTTCGGGCGACAGCGGGCCTTGCCCGGAATTCTGGGCCGCCGTCAATGCGATCGACAACCTGCGGACGCTGCTGATCGAGACCGCCTTCTCGAACCGCGAGCGCAAGCTGGCGGAGACGTCGCGGCACCTGTGCCCGAGCATGCTGGGCGAGGAGCTGCGGCAGCTGCGAGCGACGCCGGAAATATTCATCACCCATCTCAAACCCGGCCAGATCGAGTTGACGATGGCCGAGATCGAGGCCGGCAGCGGCGCATGCAAGCCGCGCATGCTGCAGAATAACCAGGTGTTCGAGTTGTGACGCTGCCGCGGCCAGCGTCGGCGGCCGGATAACGGCGGAAAGGTTTTGGAGGCGAGAGTGGCATGAGCGCGATACTGAGTCCGACATCGCAGGGCAGCGACCCCCTGAGCGCGGGGGAGCTGGGCAGCCGGCTGGCCTTCTTCAAGAACCTGCAGGCCGTCACCAACAAGATCCACGCGACGGCGAACATCGACGAGATCATGCTCGAACTGTCGCAGGACATCTGCGCGCTGTTCAATGCCGACCGGTTGACCGTCTACTCGGTCAGCGAGGACAAGACCTCGATCGTCTCGAAGGTCAAGACCGGCCTCAACTCCTTCAAGGACCTGAAGCTGCCGATCTCCGACCAGAGCATCGCCGGCAACGTCGCCTTCACCCGCCAGACCGTGAATATCCGGGATGTCTACGACGAGGCGGAACTGAAGGCGATCAACCCCAACCTGCGCTTCCTGCAGGAGGTCGACCGGCGCACCGGCTATCGCACCAAGCAGATGCTCGTCAGCCCGATCGTCGACCCGCAGGCCGACGAACTGCTCGGCGTCGTCCAGATCATCAACAACAAGGCCGGCGCCCCGTTCGCCAGCGTGCAGGAAGACGGCGTCAAGGGCCTGTGCGAGACGCTGGCGATCGCCTTCACCCAGCGCAACCGGCCGGCCCAGGCGGTCAAGACCAAATACGATCATCTGGTGCTCGACGCGGTCGTCACCGCGCAGGAAATGGACCTCGCCAGCAAGTCGGCGCGCCGCAAGAACATCGACGTCGAGGAGGCGCTGATTACCGAGTTCCAGGTCAAGGTGCCGGTCATCGGCGCCGCGCTGGCCAAGTTCTTCGGCGTGCCCTACGAGCCGTTCAAGCCCGACCGCATCAAGCCGATCGACCTGATGAAGAACCTGCGGCGCGAATACGTCGAGCAGAACCTGTGGCTGCCGATCGAGGACACCAAGGACGGCATCGTCATCCTCTGCCTGGATCCGGAGCAGATCAAGAGTTCGCGCGTCGTGAACAACATCTTCGCCAAGAGCAAGATCGTCTACCGCGTCACCACGGTACGGGAACTCCGCCAGACGATCGACCAGTTCTTCGGCGGCGGGTTCACCGACGACACCAGCGTCGGCGACCTGTTGTCGGCGATGGACGAAGGGGAGAGCGAAGGCGAGACCGGCGACGAGGTTTCCGCCGCCGCCGACAACGAACTCGTCAAGCTCGTCAACAAGGTCATCACCGACGCCTACCAGCAGGGCGCCTCCGACATCCATATCGAGCCCGGCATGGGCAAGGACCGGGTGGTGATCCGTCTGCGCAAGGATGGCTCGCTGCAGAAATACATCGAGGTTCCCTACAGCTTCCGCAACGCCATCGTCGCGCGCATCAAGATCATGTGCGACCTCGACATCTCCGAGAAGCGCAAGCCGCAGGACGGCAAGATCAAGTTCAAGAAATACGGCCCGCTCGACATCGAGCTGCGCGTCGCGACGATTCCCACCGCCGGCAGCGTCGAGGACGTGGTGATGCGCATCCTCGCGGCCGGCGAGCCGATCCCGCTCGACAAGCTCGGCCTGTTGCCGCACAACGAGGAGCGGCTGAAGGCCGTCGTCTCGAAGCCCTACGGCCTGTTCTTCGTCTGCGGCCCGACCGGCTCGGGCAAGACGACCACGCTGCACTCGGTGCTGAAGTTCCTCAACACGCCGGACACCAAGATCTGGACGGCGGAAGACCCGGTCGAGATCACCCAGAAGGGCCTGCGCCAGGTGCAGATCAACAAGAAGGCCGGCCTCGACTTCGCCATGATCATGAGAGCCTTCCTGCGCGCCGACCCGGACATCATCATGGTCGGCGAGATGCGCGACGCCGAGACCACCGGCATCGGCATCGAGGCCTCGCTGACCGGCCACCTGGTGTTCGCCACCCTGCACACCAACAGCGCGCCCGAGTCGATCATCCGCCTGCTCGACATGGGCATGGACCCGTTCAACTTCGCCGACGCGCTGCTCGGCATCCTGGCGCAGCGACTCGCCAAGCGCCTGTGCGTCAAATGCAAGGAAGCCTACACGCCGGGGCCGGAGGAAATGAAGCACTTCGTCCAGGAATACTGCGAGGAGCTGGCCAACACCGAAACCTTCAAGCGCGAAGGCAAGGCGGCCTACGAGGCGGTGTACAAGGACTGGGTGAAGCGTTACGCCAACGACAAGGGGCAGATCACCCTCTATCGCGCCAAGGTGGCCGGCGAGAACGATCCGAAGTGCGAAACCTGCGGCGGCAGCGGCTACAAGGGGCGCGTCGGCCTGCATGAATTGATGGTCGGCTCCGACGCGGTGAAGAAGCTGATCCAGGAGCATGCGCGGGTGGCCCAGCTGTTCGCCCAGGCGCTCGAGGACGGCATGCGCACCCTCAAGCAGGACGGCATGGAGAAGGTGCTGCAGGGCATCACCGACATGAAGCAGGTGCGGGCGGTCTGCATCAAGTAGCCAGCGGGAGAGCGAGATGGAAGCGCATGCGTCGCACGAAAGCCTGTTCCGCCGCCTGGAGCAGCTCAACGAGATCGGCGCGGCGCTCTCCAGCGAGCGCGACATCCAGCGCCTGCTCGAAAAGATTTTGGTCGCCGCCAAGACCATCACCCACGCCGACGGCGGCACGCTCTACCGCGTGACCGAGGACGGCCAGGCGCTGCGCTTCGAGATCGTGCGCAACGACAGCCTCGGCATCGCCTTCGGCGGCACCTCGGGCCAGCCGATCGACTTCCCCGACGTGCCGCTGCGCAACGAGCGGGGCGAGCCGAACAACGCGATGGTCGCCGCCTACGCCGCCATCAACGACAAGACGGTGAACATCGCCGACGCCTACACCGAGGCCGGCTTCGACTTTTCCGGCACGCGCAAATTCGACGAACGCACCGGCTATCGCTCGCGCTCCTTCCTTACCGTGCCGATGAAGAACCATGAGGGCGAGATCATCGGCGTCCTCCAGCTCATCAATTCACTCGACCCGGACAGCGGCGCGGTGCAGTCGTTTTCGCGGGCGGAACAGCGGCTCGCCGAATCGCTCGCCTCGCAGGCCGCCATCGCGCTCACCAACCGCCAGCTGATCGTCCAGCTCGAAGACCTGTTCGAGGCGTTCATCAGCCTGATCAACCTGGCGATCGACGAAAAGTCGCCCTACACCGGCGGCCATTGCCAGCGGGTGCCGACCCTGACGATGATGATCGCCGACGCGGTGAACAACACCTGCGACGGGCCGCTCGCCGGCTTCGCGATGTCGGCGGCCGATCTCTACGAACTCAAGATCGCCGGCCTGCTGCACGACTGCGGCAAGGTGACCACGCCCGTGCATGTCGTCGACAAGGCCACCAAGCTGCAGACCATCTACGACCGCATCGGCCTGATCGACACGCGCATCGAGGTGCTCAAGCGCGACGTGCAGATCGCCGCCCTGCGCAAACTGCTCGAACTGCGCCCGAAGGCCGATGCCGCTGCCGAGTCCGCCTGCTGGGCGGAGTGCTGGCAGGAGATCGGCGCGCTCGACGAGGAGCGCGAGTTCCTGCGCCGCTGCAACGTCGGCGGCGAGGCGATGAGCCCGGAAGACCAGCAGCACGTGCGCGACATCGGCACCAGGCGGCACTGGCGCAACCCGGCCGGCGTCGAGGCCGACTTCCTCAGCGCCGACGAGATCGAGAACCTCACCATCCGCGCCGGCACCCTGACGGCGCGCGAGCGCGAGATCATCAACCACCACATCGTCGCCACCATCAGGATGCTCGAGGCGCTGCCCTGGCCGAAGCACCTCAAGAACGTGGCCGAATACGCCGGCGGCCACCACGAGCGCATGGACGGCAAGGGCTACCCGAAGGGGCTGACGCGCGAGCAGATGTCGCTGCAGGCGCGCATGATGGGCATCGCCGACATCTTCGAGGCGCTCACCGCGCGCGACCGCCCCTACAAGCCGGGCATGAAGCTCTCGCAGGCGATCGACATCATGCGGAAGTTCGCCGCCGGCGGCCACATCGACCCCGACCTGTTCGAGGTCTTCATGCGCCAGGGCGTCTATCGGCGCTATGCGGAACACTTCCTCGATCCCGCGCAGATCGATGAGGTCGAGATCCTGTAAAACTCGGTGCCGGCGGGGCGGCAGGAGGCGGTTATAGTGACGAAAATTGTCACATCTTGACTACATATGCGCAGTAAACACGATACTAGGTTCCAAAATCATCGTTGTTGGCATGGCATAGCTGTTGCATAATCTTTCGCAGCACGATTCGTGTGCTTCAACCAAAAGGAGAGAACCATGCGCAAGATTCAACAAGGCTTCACCCTCATCGAGCTGATGATCGTCGTCGCGATCATCGGCATCCTGGCCGCCGTCGCTCTGCCGGCGTATCAGGATTACATTCAAAAGGCCCGGGTTTCGGAAATCATTCTGGGCGCCAGCCAGTGTCGGACCACTGTTGCGGAAGTCTATCAATCGGGCGATCCCGCAAACCCGCCGGCAGCCAACGGCTGGGGCTGCAATGAGAACGTCGCTAACCCGACTCAATATATTGGATTGATTACCACTGACGCGAACGGCGTGATCACTGTCACCGCTTCCAACAATGCCGCTCTTGATGCCGCGATCCGGGGCACGACGATTACGCTCACCCCACAAACAGCTGCTGGTGCCAACCTGGCTTTTGCGGCCGCGCCGGTTCAAGTAGGAAGGTTCGCTTGCCAGCCGGGCACGATGCCTCCCCGTTTCCTCCCCGGCTCCTGCAAGTAATCAG
Organism: Rhodocyclaceae bacterium UBA2250; assembly: GCA_002347285.1. Lineage (GTDB taxonomy): Bacteria > Pseudomonadota > Gammaproteobacteria > Burkholderiales > Rhodocyclaceae > Sulfuricystis. The sequence goes on from DDXW01000015.1 coordinate 28,344, forward strand.
CAAGCCCGAGGATGAAAAACCCCGCTGCGGCGGGGTTTTTTATTTTCTACGCCGCCCGCCACCACCGGTCAGCGCACCATCTCCGGATTCATCACCGCCCTGAGCACCGTCTGATCGCGGCCTTCGCGGCTGCGCTTGGAGAACCACCAGATAGCACCTTTCTTGACGCTCCAGTCGGCCTCGGCGCCGGAGAGCAGCAGGGCGGCGAGGCGGCCGAGGGCGGGCTGGTGGCCGACCAGCAGCACGGCGCCGGAATGCTCGGGCCAGCCGGCGCCGCCATCCTCGACCTCGGCATGGCGCCAGAGAATCAGGTCCATTCCTCTCTCCAACTTGTTCTGTGGGTGCGCAGGATATGCGCTCGCCGAGGACGACCAAGAAGATCACATCGAGCTTGGCGCGATGGACGAGCAAGGGCGTCCCGAGCAAGCGGGAGGCAAGGTGTGGCAGCATGGGTTGAACTCCTATGGAACTGCTACTACAATTGTGGTAGACTTTTTCCTTGTTTGAACGACAGGTGATGCCATGACGACTTCGACCTCCATCCGTATTGATCAAAAGCTCTATGACCAAGCCCGCAACGAGGCTATGGCCGAGCATCGGACCATTGCCGGTCAGGTCGAGTACTGGGCAAAAGTCGGTCGTGCCGCCCTGGACAATCCGGATCTGCCGGTCAGCTTCATCGCCGAATCCATGGCTTCGATGGCCGAGCCGCGTGAAGAAGCCACGCCCTTCGTGCCCCGGTCCCGGCGCAATTGAGCTACGCCCTCAGGCAGACCCGCCGCTTTGCCCGCGCCTACAAGAAGCTCCACGACAACGTCGCCGCCGATGTCGATGCGGCGACCGAGGTCGTCGCCGACAATCCTTCCGTGGGCGAGCGCAAGAAAGGCGACCTGGCCGACCTGTTCGTCTACAAGTTCCGCAGCCAGAATCAGCTTTACCTGCTCGGTTACACCGTCGATGACGGGGTCCGCCTCGTCTACCTCGAGGCAGTCGGGCCGCACGAGAACTTCTACCGCGATCTCAAACGTCAGTAGGGTCGGCGTTCGTCGCCGCATCGGCGCCGAGTTTTTCAGCGCACCATCTCCGGATTCATCACCGCCCTGAGCACCGTCTGATCGCGGCCTTCGCGGCTGCGCTTGGAGAACCACCAGATAGCGCCTTTCTTGACGCTCCAGTCGGCCTCGGCGCCGGAGAGCAGCAGGGCGGCGAGGCGGCCGAGGGCGGGCTGGTGGCCGACCAGCAGGACGGCGCCGGCGTGGTTGGGCCAGTCGGCGGCGGCGATCAGGTCGGCGGCGTCGGCGCCGGTGGCGATCTTCGGTTCGACCTCGAAGGGCATCGCCAGCGCATGGGCGGTCTGCTGGGTGCGCACGGCGGGGCTGACGAGGATCTTGATCTTCTTGGGCAGACGCTGCTTGAGCCATTTGGCCATGTCGTGCGCCTGCTTTTCGCCGCGCGGGGTGAGGCGGCGCTTGGCGTCGGGCAGGCCCGCACCGCCGTCCTCGGCTTCGGCGTGCCGCCAGAGTATCAGGTCCATTCCTCTCTCCAACTTGTTTTCTGTGAGCATGAGCGCGCAGGGTATGTCGGTGATGTTACCGGTTTGTGACTGGGCACGGAAATCGTATTTATACATATTGACGATTTGATGCTGTTATTGTATAAAGCGTCATGCTTGCTCGCATCCTTTCAGCTACCCTAAAGCGACTCGCCGCCGCATTCCCGATTGTCGCGATCACCGGCCCTCGTCAGTCGGGAAAGACGACCCTGTCGCGGGCATGCTTCGCCGACAAACCGTATGTCAGCCTGGAGGATCCGATCGAGCGCACGTTTGCGGAGGAAGACCCGCGCGGGTTTCTGGCGCGCTTTGAGGGTGGTGCAATTTTTGACGAGGCGCAGCGCTGGCCGGATTTGTTCTCCCATTTGCAGGGCATGGTTGATGCGGACCGTCGTCCTGGGCATTTCGTTTTGACGGGTTCGCAGCAATTCGGCTTGCTTTCCGGCGTGACGCAATCGCTCGCCGGTCGCGTGGGGATGAGTCGGTTATTGCCGCTCGCACTGGCCGAATTGCCGTCGGAAGCAATCGTCGCGCTCGATCTCGATGAATTGATGCTGCGCGGGCTTTATCCGGCCGTGCATTCCCAGCCCGTTGCGCCATCCGACTGGTATGCCAGCTATGTGGCAACCTATGTCGAACGCGATGTGCGTCAGCTGCTCAATGTCCAGGATTTATCGGGGTTTCAGCGTTTTCTGCGGTTGTGCGCGGGGCGCTGTGGCCAATTGCTCAACCTCAGCGCTCTGGCGGGCGAGACGGGCATTGCGCAAAGCACGGCACGCGCCTGGATGTCGGTGCTGGAGGCGAGCGATATCGTGTATTTGCTGCCGCCCTATCACCGCAACTTTGGCAAACGCCTGGTGAAATCGCCGAAGCTTTACTTTCTGGATGTCGGCCTGGCCTGCTGGTTGCTGGGCATCCGCAACAGAGAGGTTCTGGAATTGCATCCCATGCGTGGCGCGCTCTTCGAAACACTGGTTGTGAGCGAGTTTCTCAAGAGTCGCTTCAACGCGGGCCAACCCGCCGACCTGTATTTCTGGCGTGACAACAATGGGCTGGAAGCCGATCTGGTCTTCGAAGCGGAGAATCGCCTGCAAACCGTCGAAATCAAGTCCGGACGCACCATCACTCCGGACTATATTCGCGCCGGCCAAAAATCCTCCCGGTTCGCCGGCGACGAGGCGCTATCCCCCTGGTTGATTCATGGCGGCGACGAGCGTTACTCGCGCAACGGTGTGGAGGTCATCGGCTGGAAAGGGCTGGCCGCATTGCCGAGGTAGCATGGGGCTGGCCGGCAGCGCCGTTCCGTCGGCGCCGACTGACTTCACTCCTTGAATCCGGGCAAACGAAGTTTGCCGAAATGTTTCAGTCCCGCCGGCACGGCGGCGAGCAGCGCTTGGTGGCGCGGGCCGTGCCAGCCGCCGATCAGGGTGACGGCCTCACGCAGGCGCGGATCGCTGCCGGCGCAATCCATCAGCAGGGCGCCGGCGTTGGCGAGGTCGTTGATCTGGCCGAGCGTGTCCTGCAGGCCGGCGAGGTGGCCGAGCAGGCGTTGCGTCGCCTTGGCGCCGGCCAGCGGGGCGAAGAATTCGAGCGCGTAGCGCAGGCGCTTGATGCCGATGCGCAGCGCATGCAGCGAGGATGGATCGTCGACGCTGGCCTGGGCCGCGAGCCTCAGCACCTTGCGGCGCAGCCGGCGCAGGCGGTCGGCGGCGAATTCGCGCAGCGTCAGCGGCGCCACCCGGGCCGCCGCCTCGCCGGCGCCGAGTTTCGCGTCGAGGCCGTGCAGCGTCGCCAGCGCCTGCAGGACGGTGTCGCCGTAGCGCGGCGCGCGCAGCAGGCGCAGCGCGTCCTGGCGCAGCGCGAAGTGGCGCTCGGTGATGATGCCGATCAGTGCGGCGAGCCGCGGCTCGTCGGGCAGGGCGCGCAGCACCGGGGCGGCGATTTCGGTATGCAGCACGTCGTAGTCGCGTGCGCGGCCGAGCGTCAGCATCAGTTCGTGCAGCGAGGGCAGCAGCGCGGCGGCGAAGTCCGCCGGCAGCAGCGGCCCGAACAGGCGCAGCGCGGCGCGCAGGCGGCGCGTGGCGACGCGCATCTGGTGGATGTATTCCGGGTCGGCGCTGCCGCAGGCGCCGGCGTGGTTCTGCTGCAGGTGGTCGAGGCAGCCGAGCGCGATCGTGCGGAAGGCCGCCAGCGGCGTGTCGTCCGGCGAGAGCGGGATCGGCGCGGCCTTGACCGGCGCGGCGGGAACCTGCTTGAACAGGCGGTAGCCGCGCTCGGCCTTCGACAGCGGCGCGGGAGCGAGCGGGATGCGCTCCGCCAGGGTGCGCGCCAGCGCGAAGAGCTGCGCCGGATCGCCGGCGAGCAGTTCGAGCTCGACCTCCGAGATCGCCTCGCGCCGGCCGCCGGCGGCGATCCAGCCGCGGTCGAGCGCCAGCTCGATGCACGTGCCGGGGACGGGCTCGAAGGTCCACGCGATGCGCCGGAAGCTGGTCTCGAAGATCGGCGCGATGCGCGTTTTGAGCTTGGGCCGGTCGAGCCAGTCGCGCACCGGCTCGTCGTCGATGGCGGAGAAGTCGAAGTGGCCGGCGTAGGGCGCTTCCCACTCGGGACGAGCCGAGAGGCCGCCGGCCGCCGCGCCCGCGCACTTGACCGTCTGCAGCCAGAGCCGGCCCTTGGCGCGCAGGCGCAGCGCGATGCCGCGCCGGCGCAGGTCGAGCGCCGGCGTGTCGTAATACAGGTTGATCAGCCGATACGCCTGTCTGCGCGTCGCCTGCCTGAGCAGCGGATGGCGCAGGAACTGACGGTGCGCCCCTTCGGGCAGCGCAAGCTTGAGCTCGATTTCGTGCGGCATGGCAGGCCGATTGTAGGGGATGCGGCCGCGCGAAATATTACATCGCGCGCTATTCGTGGCGCAGCGCCTCGATCGGCGACATGCGCGCCGCCTTGCGGGCCGGGTAGTAGCCGAAGAAGATGCCGATCGCGGCGGCGAAGCTGACGGCGAGCAGGATGGCCGTCAGCGACAGCTCGATCGGCCAGCCGGCCAGCACGGCGATCAGCTCGGCGCCGCCCATGCCGAGCAGCACGCCGGCAAGCCCGCCGATCAGCGAGAGGGTGATCGCCTCGATAAGGAACTGCTGCAGGATGTCGCGCGCACGCGCGCCGACCGCGCGCCGCAGGCCGATCTCGCGCGTGCGTTCCGTGACCGAGACCAGCATGATGTTCATGATGCCGATGCCGCCGACCAGCAGCGACACCGAGGCGACCGAGGCGAGCAGCAGCGCCATCACGCGCGAGGATTCCTCGCGCGTCTGCAGGATCTCGGTCATGTTGCGCAGCGTGAAGTCGTCGTCCTGGCCGGGCTGCAGGCGGTGGCGCTGACGCAGCAGCTCGCGCACCTTCTCCTCGGCCTCCTTGCCGTCGACGCCGTCGCGCAGCTTGATCTGGATCGAGCCGACCGAGCGCGACTTCGCCAGCGTCGTCGCGCCGAGCACGCGGTTCCTGGCCGTGCTGATCGGCAGCAGGATCACGTCGTCGAGATCGGCGCCGCCGGGGCTCTGCCCCTTGCTGGCGAGCAGGCCGATCACGGTGAGGGGCACGGTGCGGATGCGGATCGTCTGGTCGATCGGGCTGACGTCGCCGAACAGGTTGGTCGCCACCGTCTGGCCGATGATCGCCACCTTCGCCGCGCCGTTGATCTCGGCCTGCTCGAAGAAGCGCCCGTCGGCGATGCTCCATTCGCGCACCTCGAAATAGTCGGGCGTGACGCCGTAGAACGCCGTGGACCAGTTGCTGTTGCCGGCGACCACCTGGCCGCTGCCGCGCAAGCTTGGCGCCGCGCCGGCGACGTATTCCGGCAGCTCGCGGGCAATGGCATACGCATCGTCCTCGCTGACGGTGTGGGTCGTGCCGGCGGCGCTGCGCGCGCCGGTGAAGGTCGGCGAGGCCGAGAAGACCATCATCAGGTTGGCGCCCAGGCTCTTGATCTGCGCCTCCACCTGGGCGCGCGCGCCGCCGCCGACGGCGATCATGACGATCACCGCCGCCACGCCGATGATGATGCCGAGCATGGTCAGCGCCGAGCGCATCTTGTTGGTGCGCAGCGCCTTCAGCGCGATGGCGACGGTGGCGAGGAAGTTCATGCGGTGGCGGCCAGGGCGGCGAAATCGGCGGCGGCGTCGCGGCGCGCGTTGACGCTGTCGCTCACCACCTGGCCGTCGCGGAAGTGGATGATGCGGTCGGCGTAGGCGGCGATGTCGTGCTCGTGGGTGACCAGCACCACGCTGATGCCCTCGCGGTTGAGCTGCTGCAGCAGCGTCATGATCTCGATGCCGGTGCGCGAGTCGAGCGCGCCGGTCGGCTCGTCGGCGAGCACCAGCGCCGGGTCGCCGACCAGCGCGCGGGCGATCGCGACGCGCTGCTGCTGGCCGCCCGACAGCTGCGCCGGATGATGATCCATGCGTTCGGCCAGCCCGACCTGGCGCAGGCGCTGGGCGGCGCGCGCATGGCGCTCCTCGGCGCGCATGCCGCGGTAGAGCAGCGGCAGGGCGACGTTGTCGAGCGCCGAGGTGCGCGGCAGCAGGTTGAAATGCTGGAAAACGAAACCGATGCGCCGGTTGCGCAGCACCGACAGGGAATCATCCGACAGGCGCGACACTTCCTCGCCGTCGAGCCAGTAGCGGCCGGCGCTCGGCAGGTCGAGGCAGCCGAGCAGGTTCATGAAGGTCGACTTGCCCGAACCCGACGGTCCCATCACCGCGACGAAGGCGCCGCGCGGAATTTCGAGCGAGACGCCGCGCAGGGCCTGCACGGCGCCGCCTTCGCCGTTGCCGAGACGGTAGTGCTTGGCGAGTTGCTCGGTGCGGATGAGCGGCGTGGCGGCCATGTGCCGTCAGAACATGCGCGGCGGCGCGGCCGACTTGCCCTTGTCGGCCGCGGTCACCGTGCCGACGATGACCCGGAGCCCTTCCTTGACGTCGCCCTCGATCAGCTCGGTCTGGTTGCCGTCGTTGATGCCGGTCTTCACTTCGATGGCGGCCGGTTTGCCGTCGGCGCCGGGCACCCAGAGCTTGCCGGTGCCGAGGGCGCTCTTGCCCTTGCCGAGACCGGCGCCCATGCCCATGCCCATGCCGCCGCCGGGCTGGGACGCGGCCGGCGGCGATTCGCTGCCGGGGGGGCGGAAGCGCAGCGCGGCGTTCGCCACCTTGAGCACCTTGTCCTTCTGTGCCGTGACGATGCGCACGTTGGCCGTCATGCCCGGCAGCAGGATCAGATCGGGATTGGCGGCGGAGACGATGACGATGTAGGTGACGACGTTCGAAACCACCTGCGCCGCCTTGCGCACCTGCGTGACGGTGCCCTTGAAGCGGCGGCCGGGGAAGGCGTCGACGGTGAATTGCGCCTCCTGGCCGACCTGCAGCCGGCCGACGTCGGCCTCGTCCACCGCGGTTTCCACCTGCATGTCGGTCAGGTTGCGCGCGATGACGAACAGTTCCGGCGCCTGCAGGCTGGCCGCCACGGTCTGCCCCGGCTCGACGCTGCGCTTGATGACGATGCCATCGACAGGCGCGCGGATTTCGGTGCGGGACAGATCGACCTTGGCCTGGCCGAGCTGCGCCTCGCGCTGGCGCACCAGCGCGGCGCTGTTGCGCGCCTGCGCCTCGACCACGCTGAGCTGCGCGCGCGCCGCTTCCAGCGTGGTCTGCGCCTTGTCGAGCTCGGCCGGCGAAATGAAATTCTTCTCGACGAGCGACTGCTTGCGCGCGTGATCGCGTTCGGCATCGGCGAGATTGACCTTGGCGCGGTAGAGCTCGGCCTGCTGCACGGCGACCGTGGCGCGCGCCGCCTCGAGATCGGCTTCGGCCTGATGCACGCGGTGCTCGTAGGTTTCCGGCGCGATCTGGGCGATCAGCTGGCCGGCTTTCACGATGCTGTTGAAGTCGACGAGGATTTCGCGCAGTTGCCCCGAAATCTGCGAGCTGACCTGCACCGAGGCGACCGGGTTGAGCGTGCCGGTGGCCGACACGGAGGCGGTGATCGGCCCGCTCTCGACGGCGGCGAACTTCCAGGCCGGCGCGGCGCCGGCGGCGGCGAAGTACTTGTAGGCGCCGAAGCCGCCGGCGGCGAGCGCGGCGACGGCGGCGGCGAGGATGAGCGGACGGCGGGCGGACATGACGAAATTCTAGCCGATGGCCCTGCCGCCGCCGCCCCGCCGGCGCCGAGTTTTACCGACTGTTACAGTGCGGCCCCGTTCGCTAAACTCTGTCTTCCGCTTGTCGCCGTGGCCGCATGTTCCAGATCGTTCTCTTCCAGCCGGAGATTCCGCCCAATACCGGCAACGTGATCCGCCTGGCGGCCAATGCGGGCTGCGCGCTGCACCTGGTCGAGCCGCTCGGCTTCGACGTGAGCGAGCGTTCGCTGCGGCGGGCCGGACTCGATTACCACGAGTTCGTCGCCCTGCGCGTGCATGCGGACTGGGCGGCGTGCCGGCAGGCGCTCGGCGCCGCGCGGCGGTTCGCCTTCACCACCAAGGGCGGCGTGCGCCACGACACGCCGGTCTACCGGCCGGGCGACGCCTTCGTCTTCGGGCCCGAATCGCGCGGCCTGCCGGCGGAGCTGCTGGCGGAGTTTGCGCCGGAATGCCGCCTGCGCCTGCCGATGATGCCGGGCAACCGCAGCCTCAATCTCTCGAACGCGGTGGCCGTCGCGGTCTACGAAGCCTGGCGGCAGCAGGGATTTGCGGGAGGCAGCTAAAACTCGGCGCCGGCGGGGCGGCGCCGATTACTCATGCTTGGGGTCGCGGCTCATCAGCCGGCCGACGGCGGCGGCGGGCGCCAGCGTGCCGTCGAGCACGTCGCGCACCGTCGCGGTGATCGGCATGTCCAAGCCGAGCGCCAGCGCGCGCCGCGCGACTTCGTGGGTGGTCAGCACGCCTTCGGCGACGTGGCCGAGGTCGCGCTGGATGTCGGCGAGCGACTGGCCGGCGGCGAGCGCCAGCCCGACGCGGCGGTTGCGCGACAGATCGCCGGTGCAGGTGAGGATCAGGTCGCCCATGCCGGAGAGCCCCATGAAGGTTTCCGTCCGCGCGCCGAGCGCGACGCCGAAGCGTGTGATCTCGGCGAGTCCGCGCGTCATCAGCGCCGCACGCGCGTTGAGGCCGAGACCGAGGCCGTCGCTGATGCCGGTGGCGATGGCCATGACGTTCTTCACCGCGCCGCCGACCTCGGCGCCGACGATGTCCTCGTTGGCGTAGAGGCGCAGCCGCGGGCCGCTCAGCGCGTGCGTCAGCGCATCGGCGAAGGCGGCGTCGGTGAACGAGAGCGTGATCGCGGTGGGCAGGCCGCGCGCGACCTCGTCGGCGAAGCTCGGCCCGGTGAGTGCGCCGCAGTGTGCCGTCGGATGCGCATCCGCCACGACCTGGTGCGGCAGCAGGCCGCTGCCGGCTTCGAGACCCTTGCAGACCCAGAGAAACGGGAGTTCCGGCCGCAGCCGGGCCAATTCGCCGACGGTGGTGCGCAGGCCGGTCATCGGCGTGGCGACGATCGCGAGCTCGGCCGTGGCGAGCGCGGCGGCGAGGTCGGCGGTGATCGCGATGGATGCGGGGAGGGGAAAGCCGTGCAGGAACTGGCGGTTTTCGCCATCCTGCCGCATCGCCGCGGCGTGCTCGGCCTGCCAGGTCCACAGCGTGACGGCATGGCGTTCGGCGAAAGAGAGCGCCAGCGCGGTACCCCAGGCGCCGGCGCCGAGCACGGCGATCCGCATTACAGCCCCCAGACCTGCGTGACTTTCACGAAGCCCTGCGGGCCGTCGCGATGGCGTACCTTGAGCCAGCCAGCGGCGGCCGGCTCGACGAGTTCGAGCAGCACGTCCGGTTCGGCTTCGAATGCCAGTGCCGCGTCATCGCTCGCGCCGGTGCGCACCTGCGCGCGCTCGGCGCGCACCTGCAGCATGCGCCGGTCGGCGAGCAGGCGGCGCTCGATCCAGGCCAGATCGCCCTTCATGTCGCGCACCTTGACCCAGGTGTCGAGCGTGACGACGGCCTCGACCGGCGTGCCGGCGGCGATGACGAACAGCGGCCGGGCCTTCTGCGAGGGAGCGTCGTAGAGCACCGCGGTCTCGGCCACCGAACGGTAGTCGAGCGCCTGCGCCGCACCGGCGCCCAGGGCCGACAGCAAGGCCAGGAACGACGCGCGCAGACGCATTACTGGATGGGAACCTCGTGCGGGCCGCCCGGCTGCTGGGCCTGCTGCATCAGGCGGTCGCGGTAGATCGCCTCGAAGTTCACCGGCGCGAGCAGGACGGGCGGGAAGCCGGCGCGCGTGACCGCGTCGGAAACCGTTTCGCGGGCATAGGGGAAGAGGATGTTCGGGCAGGCGACGGCGACGATCGGCTCGAGTTCCTCATTCGGCACGTTGCGGATCTGGAAGATGCCGCCCTGGGCCGCCTCGACGAGGAACTGCGTCTTCTCGCCGACCTTGGCGGTCACCGTCAGGGTCAGCACGACGTTGAAGATGCCCTCGCCGACCGCCTCGCCGCCGGTCTGCATCTGCAGGCTGACTTCGGCCGCGTCCCTTTCGAGGAAGCAATGCGGGGCGTTGGGCACTTCCAGCGAGAGATCCTTGACATAGATCTTCTCGATGGTGAACACCGGGGTGTTGTCTTGCTGTTCGCTCATGGTAATCCTGACGTAGGCGGTGAATGGAAGCGCGCGATTCTACGCGCCCCTTGTGGCAGGGAACCTACTTGGCCAGCAGCGGGTCGAGCTTGCCCTGGCGGTCCAGTTCGTGCAGGTCGTCGCAGCCGCCGACATGCAGGCCGTCGATGAAGATCTGCGGTACGGTGCGGGCGCCGGGAACGCGCGCCTCCATCTCCTGCCGCTTGGCCGGATCGAGATCGACGCGGATCTTCTCGATGTCGGTCACGCCCTTGCGCCGCAGCAGCTGCTCGGCGCGCATGCAGTAGGGGCAGACGGCGGTAGCGTACATCTCGATCTTGGCCATCGGCGTTTCCTCACTTCTTGGTCATGGGCAGGCCGGCGTCGCTCCAGGCGCGGATGCCGCCGGCGAGGTTGAACACCTGCCGGAAGCCGGCCTTCTTCAGCACCCCGCAGCCGGAACCGGAGCGGTTGCCGCTGGCGCAGACGAGGATCACCGGCTTGTCCTTGAATTTCTCGATTTCCGAGAGGTGCTTGTCCAGGTGGCCGAGGGCGATGTGGCGCGCGTTGGGGATGTGGCCGGCCGACCACTCCGCGGTTTCGCGCACGTCGACGACCAGTGCATCCTGCCGGTTGATCAGCAGGGTGGCCGCGCTGACCGAGATGTTGCTGCCGCCCGGGCCGCTGAACGCCTGCCAGAGCAGCATGCCGCCGCTGACGGCCGCCAGGCCGACCCACATCAGGTTCTGCTGGATGAATTCCATTCCGCCTTCCATGAAAAAGCCCTTCAGGTTTTGTCCGGCACGCCGCAGAAGACTTCGCGCATCATGCCGATCAATTGCAGCGTGCGCTGGTCGGCCACCCGGTAGTACACCCGGTTGGCGTCCTTGCGCGTGGCCAGCACGCCCTTGTCGCGCAGGATGGCGAGGTGCTGGGAGATGTTGCTCTGCGAGGTGCCGACGGCCTCGACGATGTCCTGCACGCAGACCTCCTCATCGCCGACGACGCAGAGGATCTTGAGGCGCAGCGGGTGCGAGATCGCCTTGAGCGCGCGCGCCGCGGTCTCGACCTGCTCCTCGTGCTGCATCATGTCACTGATCTGATTCTTCATGAAATGCCTGTCCGAACGTGCAGTGCCGAATATTACAGGATGCCGTGATTGTTCAGCCCGGGACGAATTGGCTTTATCATCCGCCCTGGTCAATTCATCGATTTGGCGCCATGCCCGTCACTTGCAAGCCCGCTCTGCCACGCCACGGCGAGTCCGCCCCGAACCGGGAAAACCGCTTCACCGGCAGCGGCGCCACCTGGGCTTGATCCGGCTTTTCGCATTCGTACTTTTCTGTCTGCCCGGCCTCGTGCTGGCGGCGGGCGAGCGGGAGAAGGCGCGGCTGGAGGAACTGCGCGGCCAGCGCGCCGCGCTCGAGCGGCAACTGCAGGAAACGGAGGCTACGCGCGCCGCCGCCGCCGATCGGCTGCGCGACACCGAAAAGGCGATTTCCGCAGCGGGCCGCAAGCTGCGTGCGCTCGGCACGGAACGCGAGGCCGCGCGGGCGGAGCTGGATGAGCGCGAGAAAGAGCTGGAACGTACCCGGCGCCAGATGGCGGACCGCCAGGCGCAGCTGGCGCGGCTGCTGCGCTACCAGTTCCGTCCCGGCTCCGGCGATGCCCTCGGCGTACTGCTGTCCGGCGGAGATCCGAACGCGACCCAGCGCGATCGCCACTTCCTCACCCTGCTGTCGCGCGCGAAGGCCGAACTGATCGCCGATCTGCGCCGCGATGCCGCTGAAACGCAGCGCCTGGGGGAGGTGGTGCGGCAGCGCGGCGAACGGCTGGCCGAAGTGGCGCAGCGGGAGCAGGCGGAACGTGCCGCGCTGCTCCAGCGCCAGCAGGAGCGCCAGACCGCGCTGGCGAAACTGTCCGGCCAGATCAAGTCGCAGCGCCAGAAGATCGCCACCATCAAGCAGAACGAGCAGCGTCTCGGCAACCTGATCGACTCGCTGGCGAAGAAGGCCGCCCAGGCCAGGGCGGCGAAGGCCGCCAAGCCGGCAACGGAAAGCCGCGCCGGCGGCGCGCCGCCGCCCGGCGGGAAGCTCAAGGCGGAACCGACCGGAGGCACAGGTGCGTTCGCCAAGCTGCGCGGCAAGCTGATCGCGCCGGTCAAGGGACAAGTGGTCGGCCGCTTCGGCACCCGGCGCGACGATGGCCAGTCCGTCTGGAAGGGCCTCTTCATCCGCGCCGCCGAAGGCGCCGAGGTGCGCGCCGTCGCCGCCGGGGTGGTGGTGTTCGCCGACTGGCTGCGCGGCTACGGCAACCTGCTGATCATCGACCATGACGACGACTTTCTGTCCGTGTATGGCAACAACCAGTCCCTGCTCGCCGATGTCGGCCAGAAAGTCGGCGCCGGCGCGGCGGTGGCGACGGTCGGCGCCAGCGGGGGGCAGCCGGAATCGGGTTTATACTTTGAACTCAGACATCGGGGGCAGGCGTTCGATCCCGGCAAATGGCTCGGCGCGCCGTAGCGCCTGCCCGGTAGAGAGGGATGCGTATGCGTAGCAAACTGCAGCAAATCGGACTGGTTCTCGTCGGCCTGCTCGCCGGCGTGGCCTTGAGCGTCAACTTTTCCGCGATCGCCCAGAAGAACGGCACCCTGCCGCTGCCGGTCGAGGAGTTGCGCAACTTCGCCGACGTCTTCAACGCGATCAAGCAGGGCTACGTCGAGCCGGTCGAGGACAAGCAGCTCATCACCCATGCCATCAGCGGCATGCTGGCGAACCTCGATCCGCATTCGGCCTATCTCGACGCCGACGCCTTCAAGGACCTGCAGGTGTCCACGCAGGGCGAGTTCGGCGGCTTGGGCATCGAGGTCGGCATGGAGGACGGCCTCGTCAAGGTGGTGGCGCCGATCGAGGACACCCCGGCGTGGCGCGCCGGTGTCAAGGCCGGCGACCTGATCTTCAAGCTCGACGACACGCCGGTCAAGGGCATGACGCTCAACGATGCCGTCAAGAAGATGCGCGGCAAGCCCAAGACCTCGATCCGTCTCACCATCCTGCGCAAGAACGAGGCCAAGCCGATCGAGATCACCATCGAACGGGCCGTCATCAAGGTGCAGAGCGTCAAGTCGAAGCTGGCCGAGACGGGCTACGGCTACCTGCGCATCACCCAGTTCCAGGAAGAGACCGCGTCGGACGTCGTCAAGCACCTCGACAAGCTCGCCAAGGCCGATGCCGAAGCGAAGGGGACCGGCCTGAAGGGACTGGTGCTCGATCTGCGCAACGACCCGGGCGGCCTGCTGCATGCGGCGATCGGCGTCTCGGCGGCCTTCCTGCCGCCGAACAGCGCCGTGGTATCCACCGACGGTCGCGTCGAGGACGCCAAGCGCAAGTACACGGCGGCGAGCGAGGATTACCTGCGCGGCGGCCGCGAGGACTTCATGAAGAGCCTCCCCGAATGGGCGCGTTCGGTGCCGATGATCGTGCTGGTGAATGGCGGCTCGGCGTCGGCCTCCGAGATCGTCGCCGGCGCCCTCCAGGATCACAAGCGCGCGGTCGTCATGGGGACGCCGACCTTCGGCAAGGGCTCGGTGCAGACGGTGCTGCCGTTGTCGGCCAAGACCGCCATCAAGCTCACCACCGCGCGCTACTACACGCCGAGCGGCCGCTCGATCCAGGCCAAGGGCATCGAGCCGGACATCGTCGTCGAGGAAAGCGTCAACGGCGGTTCGCGCGAGCGCCTGCGCGAGGCCGACCTCGAGCGGCATCTCGCCAACGACAAGGAGGGCGAGGAGGCCGGGAAACCTGCCGCGCCGAAGAAGGACAAGGCCGACAAGGCGCCCGCCGGCGGCAAGGGCGACGGCAAGGAAGGAGACAAGGAGGAGCCTCACACGGCACCCTTCGAGCTTGCCTCGAAGAGCGACTATCAGCTGACGCAGGCGCTGAATCTGCTCAAGGCCCTGCAAGTGATAAAGAAATGATGAACCCCGAGCGTGCCCGCCAGCTCCGCGACCAGGAACTCGGCCTGCAGCGGCCGCATGCCCTGGCGCAGCAGACCGGCACGCGCAAGCATCGCGAGATCCGCTTCTGCAAGCTCAAGCACTGGCAGATTCCCGAAGCCTACGATTTGCTGGCCTCCCTGCCCAAGCTCGAGGTCGCGCCGGGCACGCAGCCGAACGGCATCGCGGTCTGGTACGAGATCACCGACCACTGCATGGAGGCGCTCGAAACGATGCTCATCGATCGCGGCTTCCATCTCGAAAACACGCTGTATTGCAAGCTGGTGCGGGCGCTCGTCTACTTCACCGAGGAGACGCAGCGGCGCAACCTCGGCCAGCCGGCGCGGCTGCTCAAGAAGTCCCACGACGACGTGTATTCGAAAGCCTGGGAGCACCACCCGCACGGCGACCGCGACGAGACGCCGCCGGAACTGCGCGAATACAAGTAACCGGCGGGAATCCCGGCTAGCCTTGGACGACCAGGCGCTCCTTCGCTACTCGCGGCACATCCTGCTGCCGCAGATCGGCATCGAAGGCCAGGAGCGCCTGAACTGCGCCCGCGCGCTGGTGCTCGGTGCCGGCGGGCTCGGCTCGCCGGCTGCGCTCTATCTCGCCGCCGCCGGCATCGGCACGCTCGTGCTGGCCGACGGCGACACGGTCGACCTGACCAACCTGCAGCGCCAGATCCTGCACCGCACCGCCGCGATCGGGCAGCCGAAGGCCGAGTCCGGCCGGGTGACGCTGGCGGAGCTCAATCCGCTGTGTCGCGTCGTGCCGCTGCAGGCGCGTCTCGCCGGCGCCCGGCTGGACGAGGAGGTCGCCGCCGCCGACGTGGTGCTCGACTGCTCGGACAACTTCGCCACCCGCCATGCCGTGAATCGCGCCTGCGTGAAGCATCGCAAGCCGCTGGTGTCCGGCGCGGCGATCCGCTTCGACGGCCAGATCGCCGTCTTCGACAGCCGCCGCCCCGCGGCGCCCTGCTACCACTGCCTGTTTCCGGAAGGCGAGGACGCCGAGGAGGTGCGCTGCGCGACGATGGGGGTGTTCGCGCCGCTGACCGGCATCATCGGCGCGATGCAGGCGGCCGAGGCGCTCAAGCTGGTGATCGGCTGCGGCGAGCCGCTGGCGGGCCGGCTGCTGCTGCTCGACGGCCTGGCGATGGAGTGGCGCGGCATCGCCGTGCCGCGCGACCCGGGCTGCCCGGTCTGCGGCTAGAGAATCTCCAGCAGTTCCACCTCGAACACCAGCGTCGCATTCGGCGGGATCACGCCGCCGGCGCCGCGCGCGCCGTAGCCGAGGTTCGGCGGAATCGTCAGCTTGCGCGAGCCGCCGACCTGCATGCCCTGCACGCCTTCGTCCCAGCCGGCGATGACATGGCGGGCGCCGAGGGCGAAGCGGAACGGCTCGTTGCGATCCTTGCTCGAATCGAACTTGCTGCCGTCGGTCAGCCAGCCGGTGTAGTGCACCGCGACCATCTGGCCGGCGACGGCGGCGGCGCCGCTGCCGGCGACGAGGTCTTCGATGATGAGCCCGCTGGGGGTGGTGACGCTGGTCATGACGTTCTCCTGGTCAGATTCTTTCCGGCCGCGCGAGGATGCGCAGGTCGGGGCCGAGCATGCGGCGGTCGAGCACCTGCAGGTGCTGCGTTTCGGACAGGGCGAGGTACTCGGGCAATGCGGCCATGCCGCGCGCCGCGTCGCCGAGCAGCAGCGGGGCCTGGTAGAGCAGCAGCTCGTCGACCAGCCCGGCGCGCAGCAAGGCGCCGTTGAGGCGGGCGCCGGCCTCGACCAGCACCTCGTTGCATCCGCGGTTGCCGAGCGCGGTCAATAGCGTCGGCAGATCGACCTGGCCGGCGGGGTTCGGCAAGACGACCACCTCCGCGCCGCGTGCCGTCAGCGCCGCCATCCTCTCGTCGTCGCGGCTGGCGGTGAAGATCAGCACCGGCCGCTCCAGAATCCTGGCCGTCGGCGGGGTTTCGAGCCGGTTATCGACGATGACGGGGAGCGGCTGGCGGGGGGTCGCGATCTCGCGCACGGTGAGGCGGGGGTCGTCGTCGCGCACGGTGCCCAGGCCGGTCAGCACCGCGCAGGAGCGCGCCCGCCAGGCGTGCGCGTCGCGCCGCGCCGCCGCGCCGGTGATCCATTGCGACACGCCGTTGGCGAGGGCGGTCCGGCCGTCGAGGCTGGTGGCGATCTTCAGGCGCAGCCACGGCCGGCCGCGCGTCATGCGCGCGACGAAGCCGATGTTGAGTTCGCGCGCCTCGGCTTCGAGCAGTCCGCTCTCGGCGGCGATGCCGGCCGCGCGGAGCCTGTCCAGGCCCTCGCCGGCGACGAGCGGGTTCGGGTCGCGCATCGCCGCGACGACGCGCGCGACGCGCGCGCCGATCAGCGCGTCGGCGCAGGGCGGCGTGCGGCCGTGATGCGAGCAGGGCTCCAGCGTGACGTAGACGCTGCTGCCCGCCGCCCCGCCAGCGCCGAGTTTCCGCTCGGCGTCGGCGAGCGCGACGATCTCGGCGTGCGGGCCGCCGGCCTTCTCGTGCCAGCCTTCGCCGATGACGGCGCCGTCCTTCACCAGCACGCAGCCGACGCGCGGGTTGGGCGTCGTGGTGAACAGCCCGCGCTGCGCGAGGCGCAGCGCCCGGGCCATGAAGCGATGATCGTCCGCCGTGAAGCTCATTTGGCTGCCGGCTTGCCCGGCGCGCGGACGCGCGGTTTTTTCACCTCGCGCACCGCGTCGGAGAATTCGTCGACGTCGGCGAAGTTGCGATACACCGAGGCGAAGCGGATGTAGGCGACCTTGTCGAGCTTCTTCAGCTCGCGCATCACCAGCTCGCCGACGCGGTCGGAAGCGACCTCGCGCTCGGCCAGCTGCACCAGCTTTTCCTCGATGCGGTCGAGCGCCGATTCGACGCTCTCGGTGGTCACCGGGCGCTTGCGCAGCGCGAGCATCATGCTCGAGCGCAATTTGTCCCGGTCGTAATCGACCCGGCTGCCGTTCTTCTTGACGACCAGCGGCAGCGAGAGCTCGACGCGTTCGTAGGTGGTGAAGCGCTTGTCGCAGGCGAGGCAGCGGCGGCGGCGGCGGACGGTGTCGCCTTCCTCGTTCTCCCGGGTGTCGACGACCTGGGTGTTGTCCTCGCTGCAGTAAGGACAGCGCATCGCCGCTCAGCCGCTCAGTTGCCGTACACGGGGAACTTCTTGCAGAGCGCCGCGACCTCGCCGCGCACGCGGGTGAGCACCGCTTCGTCGTTCGGCGCGTCGAGCACGTCGGCGATCAGGTTGGCGACCTGCTCGGCCTCGATCTCGGTGAAGCCGCGCGTCGTCATCGCCGGCGTGCCGATGCGGATGCCGCTGGTGACGAAGGGTTTCTGCGGGTCGTTCGGGATGGAGTTCTTGTTCACGGTCAGGTGGGCCTTGCCCAGTGCCGCCTCGGCGTCCTTGCCGGTGAGATTCTTCGCCTGCAGGTCGACGAGGAAGACGTGGCTCTCGGTGCGGCCGGAAACGATGCGCAGGCCGCGCTGCTTGAGCGCCTTGGCCATCACCTGGGCGTTCTCGATCACCTGCTCCTGGTAGGCCTTGAACTCGGGCGTCATCGCCTCCTTGAGCGCGACGGCCTTGGCGGCGACCACGTGCATCAGCGGGCCGCCCTGCAGGCCGGGGAAGATCGCCGAGTTGATCGCCTTCTCGTGCTCGGCCTTCATCAGGATCAGGCCGCCGCGCGGGCCGCGCAGCGTCTTGTGCGTCGTGGTCGTCACGAAATCGGCGCAGGGCACCGGGCTGGGATGGAACCCCGCCGCCACCAGCCCCGCGATGTGCGCCATGTCCACCATCAGCAGCGCGCCGACGCCATCGGCGATCGCCCGCAGCCGCTTGAAGTCGATGATGCGCGAATAGGCGCTCGCCCCCGCGCAGATCAGCCGCGGCTTGTGCTCGGCGGCCAGCTTCTCGATCTGGTCGTAGTCGATGCGCTCCGTCTCCGGGCTCACGCCATACGGCACCACGTTGAAGAAGCGGCCCGAGAAGTTCAGCTTGTGCCCGTGCGTCAGGTGCCCGCCCGCCGCGAGGCTCATCGCCAGGATCGTGTCGCCGGGCTGCAACATGGCGAAATAGACCGCCATGTTCGCGCCGCTGCCGCTGTGCGGCTGCACGTTCGCGTGCTCCGCGCCGAAAAGCTGCTTCGCGCGCTCGATCGCCAGCCGCTCGGCCTCGTCCACGAATTCGCACCCGTTGTAGTAGCGCTTGCCGGGGTAGCCCTCCGCGTACTTGTTCGTCAGCACCGAGCCCTGGGCCTCGCGCACCGCGCGGCTCACGTAGTTCTCCGACGCGATCAGCTCGATGTTCTGCCGCTGGCGCTTCGCCTCGCCCTGGATCGCCGCGTAGATTTCCGTGTCGCGCTCGTGGATCGCCTCCGGTTCCGTCACCCGCATCGCGCAGGCGTTGACCTTCTGCACGCGCCGGTCGTGGCGGCTGCCCGGCTCGAACTCCGCCGCGAACCACGCGTCGAGCACGGCCGGAATCTCCTCCGTGGGCGTCACGACGGACCCCAGGGCCAGCACGTTGGCGTTGTTGTGTTCCCGCGCCATGCGGGCCATCTTTGCGTTGAAGACCTGCGCCGCGCGCACGCGCGGAAACTTGTTGGCCGCCATGCTCATGCCCACGCCCGTCGTGCAGATCAGGATGCCCTGGTCCAGCGCGCCTTCCGACACCCGGCGCGCCACCTCGATCGCGAAATCGGGATAGTCCACCGACTCCGGGCTGTAGGTGCCGTAATCCGTCACCTCCACGCCCTCGCGCTTCGCCAGCAGATCCTTGATCTTCTGCTTCATCTCGAATCCGCCGTGGTCCGAACCCAGTCCGATCTTCATGTTCCGTTCCTTCCCAAAACCGTCGAAAATTCCCGCTTGGCGCGTCCGGCAGGACTCGAACCTGCAACCTTCTGATCCGAAGTCAGAAGCTCTGTCCAATTGAGCTACGGACGCCGGGGCGCCACGAACAGGCGATTTCAATCCGACGCGGACCGTACCACACCCCCCCGCCCCGGGTCGAGAGGCTTTAGACCCGGAAGACGGCGCCCAGCTTCTTGCCCAGCAGCAGGCTGCTGCCGACAAGCGTGGCGGTCAGGAACGCCATCGCCCACACGCCCAGCGCCGCCGCGACGTACTTGCCCGTGCCCAGCAGCTGGAACAGCTCGAAGATCGCCTTCGTGATCGGCATGTAGTCGGCCTGCTGCGCCAGCATCAGGCTGTCGCTGACCTCCAGCATGCTGAAGGCGAACGTCAAGAGCGTGCCCGCGATCAGGTTCGCCAAAATCAGCGGCAGGGTGATCCGCCGCAGGGTCTTCGCCGGCGAGGCCCCGAGGTTCCACGCGGCCTCTTCGAAGGTGACACTGGTCTGCTGCAGGCCCGCGACGGCGCTGCGCACCATGTAGGGCAGGCGCCGCACGGAATAGGCCAGCACCAAAAACAGCGTCGGGTTCGTCCGCACATCCACCAGCCGCGGCCACCATTCCAGATCCGCAAACCCCTTCAGGTTGGCCAGCCACGAGCTGACGGCCAGGAATCCGAACGCCATCACCAGCCCCGGCACCGCCAACGGAACCATGGAAAGCGCGTCGAGCAGGCCGCGCACGCGGATCGTCGAGCGCACCACGACGAAGGCGATGGCGATGCCCGCCACGACGTCGAAGCCCACCGCCAGGGACGAGAAAAGCAGGCTGTTGCGGATGCTGCTGACCGTCATGTCGTGGCCGAGCGCTTCGATGTAGTTGCCGCCCGTCCAGACGGAAGGCAGCACGCCCTGGTACCAGCTCCCCGGCGCGGCGAAGCTCGTCAGCACCACGCCGAGGTGCGGCAGCAGCGCGAAGCCCGTCACCAGCGCGAAGGGCAGCGCCGCCAGCAGCGCGCGGCCGCCCGTCAGCTTGCGCACGGCCGACTGCGTGCTGGCCTTGCTCTGCATGGCGTAGGCCTTCCCGCCGAAGAGCCACCGGCTGGCCGCGTAGAGCCCCGTGCTCGCCACCAGCATCACCGTCACCAGCGCGTAGGGGAACGGATTCGACCCGATCTCCTTCAGCGAATCGTACACCTGCACCGAGGCGCACCGCGTGTAGTTCATGATCAGCGGCGTGCCCAGCTCCGTGAAGCTCCAGATGAAGATCAGCGTGCCGCCCGCGAACAGCCCCGGCATCATCAGCGGCAGCGTGATGCGGAAGAACCGCCGCAGGCGCGTGCAGCCGAGGTTCGCCGCCGCCTCCTCCATCGCCGGGTCGATGTTGGCCAGCGCCGCCACCGCGTTGAGGTAGAGGATCGGATAGAGCGACAGCGTCTGCAGCAGCACCACGCCCGCATACTGCCCCCCGCCCAGCCAGTCCCGCGCGCCGAACCCGAAGAGCGCGTTCACCATCCCGTAGGCCCCGAACATCTGCTGGAACCCGATCGCGCCGACGAACGGCGGCAGGATCATCGGCACCAGCACCAGCGCCGAGAACGCCGCCTTGCCGCGGAACTCGAACTGGTTGGCGATCCAGGCCAGCGGCAACGCCACCACCATCGCCAGCCCCGTCGTCCCCAGCGCGATCTTCAGGCTGTTGAACAGCCCCTCCACGTAGATCGGATTCTCGAACACCCCGAGCAGATAGCGCAGGGTGAAGCGCCCATCCACCCAGAACCCGCCCGACACCACTTTCCACAGCGGCCAGAAGAACAAAAGCGACAGCAGCAGCGTCACCGCGCCAAAGACAAACCAGGCCGTGCTTTTTCTCATTGGCGGGCCTCCGCTTCTTCTTCCGCGAGCCGCGCCGCTTCGGCGTACTGCGCCCGATATTGGATCGTCCATTCCCGCAGCAGGTCGAGGCGGTCGTATTTCCTGCCCATCGCGAGGCCCGAGACCCACGTCAGCGGCTCGGGCACCTGCGGCAGGCGCTGGAACGCCTGCATCGCGCGGGGGCAGGCCTCCGGCCCGCCCGCTTCGCAGATGCCCTGCCACGCCCTGCGCAGCTCGATGCCCGAATCCATGCACATCGCCCGCACGAGGTCGCGTAGAATCCCGTAGTAGCCCGCCGTCCAGCGCGGACGGTACACATATTCCCCCGCCAGGCGGTACGCGTCCAGCGTCGGCGTTCCCATGTCGTCCGTCGTGTGCGCCCGGTGGCGTTCATAGGCCGCTTGGAAGGCGGGAAGCCCCGAGGGATAGAAATCGCGCCGGATCGGGAAGCGCTGCAGGGCGTATTTCTCCGGGCCGCCGGGCGCGCCCGCCCGGTAGCACCACAGCTGCTGCCCCGCTTCGCTCAGCAGGAATTCAATGAACCGGCGAGCCGTTTCCCGGCGGGGCGCGCCGCGCAGCAGCGAGATCGGATCGGCGCTGACCCCCGACCCGCCGCGCGGCGTCACGTAGGCCATGGCGCCGTTTTCGCGTCCGGCGTTGCTGACCTGCGCCTCGAAGCGGCCGTAGAAATCGATGCACAACCCCGCCGCCGCGTTGCCCATGCCCACGTCCAGCGGCACTTTGCTCGCGCTGTCGGTGAAATAGCGCGCATTGGCCCCGATCTTCTGGAGCAGGCGCAACCCCTCCGCCCAGCCCGCCTCGACCGCCGCTTGGTATTCGCCGGGCACGCCTTCGGGCATTTGGCCCGGCGGCCCTTTCGCCGCCGCGATCT
Source organism: Rhodocyclaceae bacterium UBA2250 (assembly GCA_002347285.1). Taxonomy (GTDB): domain Bacteria; phylum Pseudomonadota; class Gammaproteobacteria; order Burkholderiales; family Rhodocyclaceae; genus Sulfuricystis. The sequence continues at coordinate 50,190 of DDXW01000015.1, forward strand.
TCGACTCGTATTCATCCACCATCGGTCCGAATCCGGCCGCTTCCACCGCCTTGCGGCACTGCACCTGCACAATGGTTTCGAAGGCCTTGGCGATGCTGCCGCTCTTGGTCGGATCGGCCAGGCCCAGCGTGCCGAGCCAGCGGGGATCGGCCAGGTCCTCCCACTGCTCCGGGTCGCGGTCGATCCCCTGCGCGCGCATCCGGTCGCGGTTGTAGCAGATGCCAAACGTGCTCAGCGTCGTCCCGTAGTAGGTCGGCGTGCGCCAGGTTTCCCCGCTCATCCCGGCCGGAATCAGCTCGTCGCCCGATTCCGTCGCGAGCAGGCCGGGCGGAATCTCCTCCGGCTTCCATGCCGGCACCAGCAGGCCTTGGCGCGTCGCGTTGTCGGCGTCGAACGCCCCGCCGCCGAAATACATGTCGATCTGGCTGGAAAACTTCTTCGGATCGTCCGTCCCGCGGAACGCCGCATGCATCTCGCACTGCCGGTCCCAATCCGCCGCGTCCACGCCCTCCGGCTTCTTCGCCGGATCGAACGATTTGTTCAGGATGATCGCCGCGCCGTCGCCGCGCCACGCCCGGCCCTGGCCCGTCCACCACGCGCGGAAGGCCGAAACGAATTCGCTTGTCAGATAGCGCGAAATCTCCGACGTGCCGCCGATGTTGCGCCAATCCACCTTGACCGGCGCCCCGAACTTCTCCGCATGCCAGCGCGAGAACGCCAGCGCGTACTCGTGCCGGATCGCCTCGTTCATCGGCGTGATGATGACCAGGACGGGATCGCCCTCCTTCCACTCCCGCACGCCCGTCTCCTGCCGGAACGCAAACGGCAGCGCCACCACCACGGCCAGGACCAACAGAATGGAAAGATTGCGGATCATGTCTAAATCCCAATGTTCAATATTCAAGGACCAGCCACGAAAAGATCGTTTTCATTGATGATTGAAGATTGATCATTGAATATT
>DDXW01000070.1 GCA_002347285.1 Rhodocyclaceae bacterium UBA2250
GATTAACGTTGGGACACTAGTGAACATTTATAATGTTTATTTTTAATGTTCGGGCAACGATAAATAACTTGCCTCACTTTTCAGAACATCATGCTCCGTTGGTTCCTGCTTCCGATCAGCCTCATTGCGGCCGCCTCGATTGCTGCCCTTGCGCTGTTGGGGATGATCCTGATCCTCGCCTATCCGCGCCTGCCGCCCCTCGATGTGCTGACCGATTATCGTCCAAAAATTCCCTTGCGTGTCTATACTGCCGATGGTTACCTGATTGGCGAGTTCGGCGAGGAGAGACGCCATTTCGTGCGGATCGAAGAAGTGCCCGAGGCAATGAAGCAGGCGATTCTGGCCGCCGAGGACGAGCGCTTCTACCAACACCCGGGCATCGACACCATGGGCATCGCCCGTGCGGCCTATGCGAACTTTGTCGGCGGGGGCAAACGCCAGGGGGCATCGACCATCACGATGCAGGTAGCGCGCAATTTCTTCCTGTCTTCCGAAAAGACCCTGATCCGCAAGCTTTATGAAGTTCTGCTCGCCTTCAAGATCGAGAGCAGCCTGTCGAAGGACGAGATTCTGCAGATCTATGTGAATCAGATCTACCTCGGCCAGCGCGCCTACGGTTTTGCCGCCGCCGCACTCATTTACTTCGGCAAGGACATCAAGCATCTCAGCACCGCCGAAATGGCCATGCTTGCAGGTCTGCCCAAGGCGCCTTCGACCTACAACCCGGTCGCCAATCCCAAACGCGCCCAGCTGCGCCAGCAGTATGTGTTGCGGCGCATGCTGCAACTCGGCTTCATCGATGAGCAACAGCATTCCGAAGCTCTCAAGCAACCGCTCCAGATTCGGCGCCAGATCGACAATTACTCGCTCAAGGCGGATCACGCCGCCGAGATGGCCAGACAGATCGCGGTCGAGGCGTTCCCCGACGACGCATATGCAAGCGGGATCAAGGTCATCACGACCCTGACGCGCAAGGAGCAGGAGGCCGCTCAGCGCGGTCTGCGCCAGGCCGTGCTGGCCTACGACCGGCGCCACGGCTATCGCGGGGCGGAAGCTTATGTGGACATGAAAGGCATCGGCACGGACGACGACGAGCAGATCGAAGAGCTGCTCAACGATTACGAGGACGCCGAAGATCTGCGAATCGCCCTGGCTCTCGAGGCGAATCCGAATAAGCTGCGCGCCTATCTGCCCGGCGGCGAAATCGTCACGGTCGATGGTCCCGGCCTCAAGTTCGCCCAGCGCATGCTCGACGACAAGGCGCCGGCCAACAAACGACTGCGCCGCGGCGCGATCATCCGCCTGAGCCAGGACGACAAGGGCCGCTGGCAGATCACGCAATGGCCCGACGTGGAAGCCGCCTTCGTCGCCGCGAATCCGCATGACGGGGCAGTGCGGGCGCTGGTCGGCGGCTTCGATTTTTCCCGCAACAAGTTCAATCACGTCACGCAGGCATGGCGACAGCCCGGCTCGAGCATGAAGCCTTTCGTCTATTCCGCAGCGCTCGAGAAAGGGTTCACGCCATTGTCCGTGCTTCCTGACGAACCGCTGTCGATCTCCGCCGAGGAAACAGGCAGCCAGGCATGGGAACCCAAGAATTACGACGGCAAATACGAAGGCCCGATGACGCTGCGCACCGCCCTGACCAAATCGAAAAACATGGTGTCGATCCGGCTGGTCCGCGCGATCGATCCGCGCTATGCGCAGGACTACGCCACCCGTTTCGGCTTCGATGCGGACAAGAACCCTCCTTATCTGACCTTGGCGCTGGGCGCAGGCAGCGTCACGCCATGGCAGCATCTGGCGGCCTATGCGGTCTTCGCCAACGGCGGATACAAGATCGCCCCCTACCTCGTCAAGCAGATTCTGGATGCCAAGAACAACGTGCTCGCCGAAACCCGCCCCGTGCTCGCCGGCGACGAGTCTCTGCGCATCATCGATGCGCGCAACGCCTGGGTGATGGACAGCATGATGAAGGATGTGGTGCGGCGCGGTACGGCGGCACGGGCGGGGCAGACCCTCAAGCGAACCGACCTGGCCGGAAAAACCGGCACCACCAACGACTATGTGGATGCCTGGTTCTGCGGTTACCAGCCGACCCTGGTGGGCATCGCCTGGATCGGCTTCGACCAGCCGAAGCGTCTTGGCAACGGCGAGACGGGCGGTTCGGCGGCATTGCCGATCTGGACCTCGTTCATGGAAACGGCTCTCAAGGATGTGCCCGAAATGCATCGCGACATGCCTGATGGCCTATTGCGTGTCGAGGGACGCGACCCGGCAACCGGGGGGGCGATCCACGACTATGTGTTCCGTGAATCCGTGCCGGAATCGCCCAGCATCTGGGAGTCGCTGCTGCCGGATTTCCTGCGCCCGGACAGCAAACCCGTCGCGCCGGTGCAGGATGCGCAGATCAAATCGGTCGCGCCGGAGCGGCGCGTTGCAATGCCCGCCGGGCCGGCTACCAGTCCAGCCGCAGGGGAGCGCCCGCCTGCGCGCTGAAGCAGTCGGAGAGCACAGCCGCCAGAGCGCGTCCCTCCCGCGTGTCGACCCACGCCCCACCCATGGCGGCGGGTGGCTTGAAGTGGAACCCGCCGGATCGAGCGGCCACCCAGATTTCTCGCGCCGCGTTGTGGCGATTGACGATGATCTTGCTGCCGTCGGCAAAGGCGGCCTCGATGATGCCGCCGGGCTTCAACTCGAAATCCCAGTCGGCTTCCTCATCGGCGAGCGTCTTTTCCAGTGCCGCCTCCAGTCGCGCCAGTTCGGCATCCGCCAGCGCCAGGAACTCCCGTTCTTCCACATTGCCTCCGTGATGTAACATCGTCGCCATGGATAACCATTACTTCATGTTCGCCCGTGCCTGGCTGCTCGTCGCCGGAGCAATGGCGCTTGCGGCCTGCGGCAACAAGGGTCCGCTGACCCTGCCGCCGGCGGGAGGCGCGGCAACCGTCAAGTCATCCCCAGCCAGCCAGCCGGCGAAGCCTGCCGATCATAGCAGCGCTCCGGCGACAAAAGACCAATGAGCCTGATCAACGATCCAGCGACCGCGGCGCGCGTCGAGGGAGCGGCCTTGTCCGCCATCGCCGCACGTTACGGCACGCCTTGCTACGTGTACTCCCATGCCGCACTGACGGCCGCCTATGCTGCGTACAGCAAGGCCCTGGCAGGCTTGCCGGCACGCATCTGCTACGCCGTCAAGGCCAACTCGAACCTCTCGATCCTCCGCCTGTTCGCTCGGCTCGGCGCCGGCTTCGATATCGTTTCGGGCGGCGAGCTGGCTCGGGTCCTCGCCGCCGGCGGCGACCCCGGCAAGGTCGTGTTTTCCGGCGTCGGCAAGTCGCGGGCCGAAATGCGGCAGGCGCTGGAAGCCGGCATTTACTGCTTCAACGTCGAATCGGCCAGCGAACTCGACCACCTGAATGCGGTTGCCGGCGAGTTGTCCCAGCGCGCGCCGATCGCCTTGCGCGTCAATCCGAACGTCGATCCGAAGACCCATCCCTACATCTCCACGGGACTGAAGAGCGCCAAGTTCGGCGTCGCCTTCGATACCGCGACCACGCTCTACCGCCGCGCGCGCGATCTGCCCAACCTGCAGATCCGCGGCATCGCCTGCCACATCGGCTCCCAGCTGCTCGATCCGCAGCCCGCCGCCGATGCGGCCGCCAAGGTGCTCGCGCTGGTCGATGCGCTCGCCGCCGACGGCATCCGCTTCGAGCATATCGATCTCGGCGGCGGCATGGGCATCCGCTACCGCGACGAGGACGTGCTTGCCGTCGAGGACTATCTCGCGCCGACGCTGGCGCGCCTCGCCGGCCGGCCGGAAATGCTGCTGGTGGAACCCGGCCGCTCGCTGGTCGGCAACGCCGGATTGCTGCTGACGCGCGTCGAAGTGCTCAAGCACGGCGAGGAGAAGAACTTCGCCGTCGTCGATGCGGCCATGAACGACCTGGCGCGGCCGGCCCTCTACGATGCCTGGCACGAGATCGTGAAAGTCGGCGCCGGCGAGGCGGCGGCAGTGCCGCAGAAGTACGAAATCGTCGGCCCGATCTGCGAATCCGGTGATTTTCTCGGTCATGACCGCACCTTGGCGCTCGCCGAGGGCGACCTGCTCGCGATTCTCTCCGCCGGCGCCTACGGCATGGCGATGAGCTCGAACTACAACACCAGGCCGCGTGCCGCCGAAGTCATGGTGGAGGGGAGTCAGGTCCACCTGATCCGCCGCCGGGAAACCGTCGCCGAGTTGCTGGCGCTCGAACAGCCACTGCCCTGAACCCGTCGCGGCAGCGGCGGATCAGTTGCAGGCGCCGCGCACCTCGGTCAGGTCGGTAAAGCCCTGCAGCGCCTTTTCGATGCCGTCCTGCTTGAGGGTGCGCATGCCCTGCGCGACGGCGATGCGGTGGTATTCCGAGGCGGGCGACTTGTGGACGACCAGTTCGCGGATCTCCGGCGTGGCCTCCATGAGCTCGAACAACGCGATGCGCCCGCGGTAACCGTCCATCCCGCACTGCTCGCAGCCCTTCGCGTGCCACAGGCACAGGTCGGCGCCGTTCGTCAGCCGGCGCTTCCAGTCCCGGACGATCTGGTCGCGCTCCGCCATGGACGGGGCGCGCTTCTGCGCCGAGAAATGGTACTCGGTCGCGAGATTGTCGATCTCCTCGCTGCACAAGCGGTACTTTTCGGCGCAATTCTGACAGAGGCTGCGCGTCAGGCGCTGCGCGAGGATGAAGATCAGCGCATCGCCGAGGTTGAACGGATCGACCTCCAGATCGAGCAGACGGGCCGCCGTTTCCGAGGCCGAGTTGGTATGCAGGGTCGACAGCACCACGTGGCCGGTCATCGAGGCCTCGAGAGCGATCTTCGCGGTCTCCTGGTCGCGCATCTCGCCGATCATGATCACGTCCGGATCGGCGCGCAGGAAGGAGCGCAGCGCGGTGGCGAATGTCCAGCCGATCTTCGGGTTGACCTGCACCTGGCAGATCTTCTTCTGCACGATCTCGATCGGATCCTCGGCGGTCCAGATCTTCTTGTCGGGCGTGTTGAGCTGGCGCAGCGCCGAATGCAGCGTCGTCGTCTTGCCGCTGCCGGTGGGGCCGCAGACCAGGATCAGGCCATACGGCCGGTGGATCAGGCGCTTGAACACGCCGAGGTCGCGCTCGCACATCTTGAGCGCCTCGATCGGCAGCGGATCGCCCGCGTGCAGCAAACGAATGGTGACGTTCTCGATGCCGCGCGACGTCGGGATCGTGGCGACGCGCAGATCCATGCGCTCCCGGCCGGGCCGCATGAACGAGATCTTGCCGTCCTGCGCGATGCGGCGCTCGGAAATGTCGAGGTTCGACATGATCTTGATGCGCGAGACGACCGCCCGGTGATAGCTGGCGGAATACTGCGAGTACTCCTCCATGCGGCCGTCGCGCCGGAAGCGGATGTAGGCCAGAGGATCGCCGTAGAAGCTTTCGATGTGGATGTCCGACGCGCCGACCTCGGCCGCATCGGAAATGATCTTGTTCACGAGGCCGACGATCGATGCGTCGTCCTGGGAAACCGCGCCGAGCGCGTCGTCGGCCTCCTCGCTGACCAGTTCGACGACCGGCGCCTCGCCCAAGGCCTTGCGCGCCAGATTGCGGAACTCCTCCTTGCCCTGCTGCACGGAGCGCACCTGTCCGTACTCCTGCAGCTTTTCGCTGATCTGGCTCGCTGGCGCCATGACCAGTTCGACCTTCTGCTTGGTCAGGAAGGTAAAGTACTCGCGCTGGTCGAAGCCGAACGGATTCTCGACGGTGAGGAACAGGGTGCCGTCCAGCACCGCCAGCGGGATGGCCCGCAGGCTCTTGGCCACCTCCTGGGAAATCAGGCGCATGGTGTCCGCTTCGATGTGGAAGCGCTGCAGGTTCACCATGATGACGCCGTACTGGAGGCAGAGGGCGCGCGTCACGATCTCCTCGCTGACGAGCCCCATCTTCATCAGGATCTTGCCGATCGGCTCGCGCTTCTTGCCATGCTCGGGCCCGGTCTGCCGCTTGATCGCCGTCTCGACATCCTCGTCGGCCAACGCCGTGTATTGCTTGACGATTTCGATGATCAGCCGCCGATCCCGCTCCGGAACGCGCTCGCCGGCCGCGCGCTGCTTCTGGATGAATACCAGTTCGTCGAGGCTGGTCAGCTCCGGCCAGCACTGCTTGCCGGTGGGAGGGGGCGCCGCCGCATCGTCCGCGGCTGCGGGAGATGGCACGGCAGAGTCCGTCTCTTCCCTTTGTGCCGGCTGCGCCGCGGGCAAGGGCTCAAGCGGCTTGAACTCGACAACCCCGCCCGCATCGGCTGCGGCCGATGGCTGCTGCTCCGCCGCTGGCGCGGATGGGCCGGCAACCTGACTGTCGCCAGCCTTGCCGGCGTCGAACGGATCGAACTGGTGGGTAGTGAATTGGGGATAGAGCTTGTCGTGATGATTCTTGAGCGCGAACAGCTCCGTCATCACGTCGTAAGTGAAGCCCAGCCGGTCCGGCTGATCGGAGAAAACCAGTTCGTCGAGGAGCCTGACGCAATTGGAAGTCCCCCACAGGGCATCCAACTCCTTCGACACGCGCTCGTGGCGGGTAACCAGATTGGCTGGAAAGCTCTGCGGGTTGCCCTGATACGCCTTGGCAAGTTTCGGATACTTGCCGGCCAGTTCTTCCTGTTTGATGATCCGTCATCCTCTCCGGCTGGGAAATGGCGCCGAGCCCATGGCTCGAAAGCCGCACCGAATATAGCACTCCTCCCTTGGCCGCTCAATCCGCGGGCGGATTCACAGCACGTAGCGGGACAGGTCCTCGCGCTGCGCCAGCTCCGCCAGCCGCATGTCGACGTAGGCGGCATCGATCGTCAGCTTGGTTGCCGCACCCGTCGATCCGGCGGCGAACGAAACCTCCTCGAGCAGCTTCTCCATCACGGTGTACAGCCGGCGCGCCCCGATGTTCTCGGTCTTCTCGTTCACCTCGAAGGCGATCTGCGCCAGCCGGCGGATGCCGTCGGGCGTGAAGGCGAGCGAGACGCTCTCGGTGCCGAGCAGCGCCTCGTACTGGCGTGTCAGGCAGGCGTCGGTCTGGGTCAGGATGCGCTCGAAATCGTCGACCGACAGCGAGTCGAGCTCGACGCGGATCGGGAAGCGCCCCTGCAGTTCGGGGATCAGGTCGGACGGACGGGCGAAGTGGAAGGCGCCGCTGGCGATGAACAGGATGTGGTCGGTCTTGATCATGCCGAACTTGGTGGACACGGTCGTGCCCTCGACCAGCGGCAAGAGGTCGCGCTGCACGCCCTGGCGCGACACGTCGGCGCCCTGCGTCTCGCTGCGCGAGGCGATCTTGTCCATCTCGTCGAGGAAGACGATGCCGTTCTGCTCGACGTTCTTCAGCGCCGCCGCCTTCACCTCCTCGTCGTTGATGAGGCGCGCGGCCTCCTCGTCCGCCAGGGCCTTCAGCGCGTCGGCGATGCGCATGCGCCGGCTCTTCCGCCGGCCGCCGCCGAGGTTCTGGAACATGCCCTGCAGCTGCTGCGTCAGGTCCTCCATGCCGGGCGGCGTGAGGATCTCGAGGCTAGCGGCGGGGGCGGCGACCTCGATGTCGATCTCCTTGTCGTCGAGCTCGCCTTCGCGCAGCTTCTTCCTGAACTTCTGGCGCGTGGCGCTCTCCTCCGGCGCCGCCTCGCCAGCGCCGAAATTCGTGCGGGCCGGCGGCAGCAGCACGTCGAGGATGCGGTCCTCGGCGGCATCGAGCGCGCGGTCGCGCACTGCCTTCATCGCCTGCTCGCGGGCGCTCTTGATCGCCGTCTCGGCGAGGTCGCGGATGATGGTGTCCACATCGCGGCCGACATAGCCTACTTCGGTAAACTTGGTCGCCTCGACCTTGATGAAGGGCGCGTTGGCGAGCCGCGCCAGCCGTCGCGCGATCTCCGTCTTGCCGACGCCGGTCGGGCCGATCATCAGGATGTTCTTCGGCGTGATCTCGGAGCGCAGCGGCTCGGCCACCTGGGCGCGCCGCCAACGGTTGCGCAACGCGATGGCGACGGCACGCTTGGCGCGCGCCTGGCCGACGATGTGCTTGTCGAGTTCCGAGACGATCTCGGACGGAGTCATTTGGGTCATGTGCTTTTCCTTCGGGTCACGCGCCGGCGCTTCTCGCCGCGGCCAGCTGCTGGCCGACGAACAGCCCGAGGATCAGGGTGTCCTCGGCCGACATTTCGCGGAACTGCACGCCATACGCGGTCGCCCCCTCCAGGGCGTCGGACTGGTTGGGGCGGACCGCGCGCACCAGGCCCCTGAGCTTCATGAGGTAGGCGCAGTCTGCGAGCATCAGCTTGAAGTTGAGGACGGCCTCGGCGCCCGCTTCGATGTTGGCCGCGCGCGACGCGAACGAGAGGCCGCCGGTGCTCAGGTCGGTGATGATGCCCGAGGTCTGCTCGCGGGCCGTTTCGACGGCGGTGATCAGGCGCACGCCCGCGCGCTCCGAGCGCCGCACCACGATGCCGGTGACCTCGGCCGGGTAGCTCAGGTGGATGTGCGGGAAGGGCTTGAGGGCGACGGCGAGGACCGCGCCGGGAAACGCCAGCACGTGCTTGCCCGAGAACACCTTGGCGACGACCGACTCGCCCTCCTTGAGAAAGACGGCGCCCTGCTCGTCGGCGGGAACGGTGATGACGATCGACTTGCCCTTGAGATAGCCGATGAGGCGCGCCATGATGCGCGAGCCGTCCAGGCTGCGGTCGAGATGCACGGTGTCGCCGGGCCGCACCGCCGTGTCGCTCAGCGGAATGCGCACGCCTTTCGCCGGCTCGCCCGCGGCCGTTGTAGAGATCGTCTTGCCATGCGCGGCCAGCAGCTTGCCGATCTCGGCATCCACTTCGCGCACTGCGCCCCGCTTCAGCAGGCGCCCCTTGGCCTCGGCGTCGACGAGCGTCCCCTTGGCGAACAAGAGCGTGCCATCGGCATCGTAGACGTTCCAGTCGAGCGGCCGGTCGGCCAGCAAGTCGCTGCTCTTGATCGTGGTTCTCGCCATGGGGAAGCTCGCTCCGTGCCTGCCTGTCAGTCCAGTGTTTCGATCAGATGATTCTGGTTGGTGTAGATGCACAGGTCGCCGGCGATCTCCAGCGCCTTCTTGACGATCGCCGGCGGCGCCAGCTCGGTATTCTCCAGCAGCGCCCGCGCGGCCGACTGCGCATAGGGGCCGCCGCTGCCGATCGCGACGATGCCCAGCTCCGGCTCGAGCACGTCGCCGTTGCCGGTGATGATCAGCGAGTTCTCGCGGTCGGCGACCGCCAGCATCGCCTCGAGCCGGCGCAGCATGCGGTCGGTGCGCCAGTCCTTGGCCAGTTCGACCGCCGAGCGCAGCAGGTTGCCCTGGTGCTTCTCCAGCTTCGCCTCGAAGCGCTCGAACAGCGTGAAGGCGTCGGCGGTGCCGCCGGCGAAGCCGGCGAGGATCTTCTCGCCATACAGACGCCGCACCTTGCGCGCGCTCGCCTTGACGACGACGTTGCCGAGCGTGACCTGCCCGTCGCCGCCGAGCGCGACGGCATTGCCGCGCCGAACCGACAGGATGGTGGTGCCGCGATACTGCTCCATGTCCAGTGCCTTCCGAAAAGGAAGGCATGATTCTACCCGCCTAAAACTCGGCGCTGACGGGGCGGCGGCCCAGCCCGGAAAAACCGAACAGCGCCACGAAGACCGCCGCCAGCACCGGACCGAACGGCTGGTCGAAGATCAGCGCCAGCGCGAATGCCAGTCCATAGCCGGCCACCCCGAATCCGCCCGCCAGCCATTGCGCCCGCCGCCAGTCGGGGGCGAGCCGAAACGCCAGCCACGGCGGCACGAAGATCAGCGCGAAGCTCGCCATCAGGCCCAGCGTGGCGGTGCCGGCGGCGATCGCGCTGGCGGCCAGCAGATCGAAGCCGAGGTGCCAGCGCCAGGCGGGCAGGCGGTTCGCGCGTTCCCGCTCGGGAAACAGACGGGCGGCGATGAGCCGCGGCGTCAGCCAGCGCAGCGCCGGCAGCGCCAGGAGCAGGACGATGACATCGATGACGAGCTCGCGCCATCCGGCGAAGTAGAGCTGGCCGTCGATGAGCGCATGCGCCAGCGCATCCCCGAGCGCCGTGTTCGCCGCGACCAGCAGCGTCAGCGCCCAGCCGGCGAGGATCATCAGGCCGTAGGCCGAATTGCTGCGCCCACCGCCGGCCCGCTTGGCGCCCGCGCCGGTCAGGGCGCCCGCCCAGGCGCCGAGGAATGACGGCAGATGCGCCGCCATGCCGAGCAGCGCGCCCGCCGCGGCAAGGTGGGCGAGTCCCAGCGTCGCGAGCCATTCGTCGCGCAGGCGCAGCAGGTTGCCGACCAGCGGCAGCAGCAGCGCAAGCAGCAGGCCGGCGATGAACGGCGTGACGAACAGATCACCCATGTGTCGCTCCCAGGTCGACGATGCGCGTGCTGACGGCCTCGAGAAAGCCGCGGTCGTGGCTGACGACCAGCGTCGCCCGCTGCCCGCGCGCGGCGGCGATCTCGTCGCAGGCCGTCTGGATGTGCGCCCGGTCGAGGCTGTTGGTCGGCTCGTCGAGCAGGATCAGATCGCCCTCGCCCGCCAGCGTCGCCCACAGCATCAAGAGCTGGTACTCGCCGCCGGAGAGCCGGTCGATGCGCAGGGCGAGCCTCTCCGCCAGCCGGGCCGGCGGCGCCAGCCGATCGGCGCCGAGCGCGGCGAGCAGCTCGCGCCCGCACAGCGGCACTTCCGGCAGCCGCACCGGCTGCTGGGGCAGATAGCCGATGCGCGTTTCCGGCGCGCGCTCGATGCGGCCGGCGCACAGCCGGGCCGCACCGAGCACTGCCTTGAGCAGGGTCGACTTGCCGATGCCGTTCGGCCCGGCCAGCCCCACCACCTCGCCGCGTGCGACGGAAAACGTCGCCGCCGGCGAAACGGGCTGCGCATAACCCGCGACGGCATCGACCAGCCTCAGCATCACTTTGTCGCCAGCGCCTCGACCCAGCGGTCGATCAGCGCGAAGTAGCCGGCAGCGTCGCTGCCCGCCGGCGGGTCGAGAGGCAAGACCGCGACTTTCCAGCCGATCAGGCTGGCGAGCTTCTCCGCGCCCGCCGGCGGCTGCCAGGGCGTATGCACGATCACGCCGGGCTTGCCCTTGAGCCGGCCGGCGAGCGCTTCGAGATGGCTCGCCGTCGGCGCCACCCCGGGCACCGGTTCCAGCGTGCCGTGCAAGGGCAGGCTCAGGTAATGCAGCAGATACGCGGCGTCCTTGTGATAAAGCAGCGCGCCGCCGCTGCCGCCGGCCTGTCGCCGCCAGCCGGACGACCTCGCCTCGACCGCGGCGGCGAAGGCCTGCGCCCGCTCGCGGTAGCCGGCCGCATTGGCGGCATCGAGTCGCGCGAGCCGTTCCGCCAGCGCCCGGGCGACGATCGCCATGCGGCCGGGGTCGAGGTTGACGTGCGGGTTGCCGGCCGGATGCACGTCGCCCTGCGCACGGTCGGCCGCCTGCCCGGCGTCGAGCAGCGGCACCTGCGCGGCGGCCTCGAAGTAGCCGGGCCGGCCAGGCAGGATCGCCGCATTGGCCGCGCCGCCGAGCGCCGCCGGCAGCCAGCCGATCTCGAGCTCGGCGCCGACGGCGACGACCAGTTGCGCATCGCGCAGCGTGCGCAGCATCGATGGCTTCGCCTGCAGCAGGTGCGCGTCGCGGTCGGGCGGCGCCAGTTCCGTGACCCTGACCTGCGACCCGCCGACGGCGCGCGCCAGCATGCCCATGCTCGACGTGGTGGCCGCCACATCGAGCGCCCAGGCCGGAACGGCGACGAGAAGAGGCAGAAGGAACAACAATCGCTTCATCGCCGCTCTCCTCAGAACGCATGCGCGCCATGCGCGCCGAGGCTGTGCTGGTACTGCACGAAGATCTGATTGACATTCTCCTGCGCGCCTTCGACCCACAGATTGCCGCGCGAGGCCTGCAGGCGCAGCAGCGAGAAGTGGTCGATCTGGCGCGTCAGCGCGAAGGTCCAGCGGTCGGACTTGTTCTTGTCCCAGAGATTGCCGGCCGGGCCGTCGAGCTTGTTGGTCAGGCCGGTGACGTCGTAGCGCACGCCCGCCTGCCAGTGCGGCAGGAAGCCGTAAGTGCCCTGCACGACCACGCCGTCCTGCGTGAAGTCGCGCTTCTGGCCGACCAGCGCGCCGTTCTCGTGGAAGGCGATCTTCAGGTTCTTGTCGAGGCGCAGGTACTCGCCGACGAGCTTGACGTTGCCCTGCCCGCCGTAGCGGCCGGCATCGTACTTGTACACCGCGTCGAGGCCCCAGGCCCTGCCCTTGCCTTCGAGCGCATGCACGAGGGTGGCCGGGTCTTCCTCGGTATGGTCATGCACTTCCTGATGCTGGCTCGAGCGCGCCAGCCAGCCGCCGAACTGCAAGGCGTGGCTGTCGCCGAGATCGGGGCCGAACTTGGCGAACAGCGTCGTCAGCCGCGGTCCCGACTTCCTGGCCGACAGCTCGCCGGCCGCCGTGCCGGCCAGCGCGGCACCGTCGGCACGCCCGGTCGGCGTGTCTTCGCCGCTGGTCGCGAAGGTCTGTTCGTTGCCCTGCAGCAGCTCGACGCCGAGCTGGGTGTACCAGTTGCCGGTCTTCGGCAGCCAGGTCAGGCGCAGGCCGGTGTCGAGCAGGCCATGGTCGCCGAGCAGCGTGCGGTAGGGCAGGTTCTGGTCGACGAAATCCCAGGCATGCGGATGCTGGCCGTTGAGGTAGCCGATGCCCGAGAGGAACTTGCCGCCGCGGATCTTCAGGCCGTACGGCAGGCTGCGCGTGTCGAAGTAGGCTTCCTCGAGTTCGACGTCGCCTTCGGAGCTGACCGTCATCATTGCAGTGGCATCGAAATGCGGGCTGACCGTCGCCGAGAAGGCCAGCTCGGTCTCGCGCAGGTTGAAGCCGCGCTCGAGTTCGCCGTGCGCATGGCCCTCGTGCTCGTGGCCGTGGTTGATGCCGTCGATATGCTCGTACAGCTCGGCGCTGCCGCCTTTCTTGTTGTCGCGGAAATAGACACCGTCGAGGATCAGCGAGATCTGCGGATTGAAGGCGCTGCCCGCGCCGACCTGGCCGGACGGATCGGCGGCCGGGGCGGGAGCGGGCCTGTTCTCGGCCTCCTTCAGACGGTTCTCGAGCGCGGCGATGCGCTGCTCGTAGGCTTGTTTCATCTGCGCGATCTCCTCGCGCAGGGCTTTCAGATCCTCGTCCGCGGCAGCGGGAAGCGAGGTCAGGACGCTGGCGGCCGCCAGCGTCCACAACGGGATGCGGTTCATGTCGAAACTCCAAAGCAGTTGAAAGGATTGCTCAGCGGCTCGGGAGTGCGGGTGGTGCGCGGCTTTGAAAAACCAGGAGCAGCGCGAAACTCGGCGCCGGCGAGGCGGCGGCGACCGTAACGAGGACGGCCGCGGCCGGGACCGCCGGGACGGTTCCGTGCGCCGGCGCTGCGCCCTGCAGGCCGGCCAGCGCCAGGCATTCGACGCAGACCTCGGTCGTTCCGTCCTCGTGATCGTGATCATGGCCGAAGGCGTGGCCGATGCCGTGCACCGCCAGCAGCAGCTGGGCGCACAGCACGGCCGCGACGAGGCCGACCGGCCGCCACCAGCGTGTCACTTGTGGTGGGCGCGCGCGCAATTGGCGCAGGTGCCGCGCAGATCGTATTCCGCATCGGCCAGGCGGAAGCCGCGCGGCAGCTTCGGCGGCGGCGGCGGCGCGTCCTTCAGGCAGAACACGCGGCCGCAGTCGGTGCAGCGGAAATGGGCATGACGGCGATGCTCGCTCTGCGCGCCGCTGGCGGAGAAGCGGAACACCCCGCGCGCATCGACCGCCTTCATGGCCAGCCCGCAGACGACCAGCGTATCGAGCACGCGGTAGAGCGTGACGCGGTCGGCATCGGGCAGCCGCGCCTCGAGGTCGGCATGGCTCAGCGGCTGCGCCGCCGCTGCGAGCGCCTCATACACCCGCACGCGGCCGGGCGTGACCTTGACGCCGGAAGTACGCAACAGATCGATCGTGGAGGACATGATCGGATGAAAACACAGCCGGGCAATATTTGCAACACTGTTGCATTTGCAACCGTGTTGTGCTTCAATCCGTACCCATGTCCTCCCTGCCCCTGCTCGTCCAGATCGCGCTCGCCTGCCTGCTCGGCGGGCTGCTCAGCATGCTCGCCGCCGCCCTGGTAATGTTCGGCGTGCCGCGCAAGTGGCTCGGCTTCACCGTCAGCTTCTCCACCGGTCTGCTGCTGGCGACGGCGACGCTGCACCTGCTGCCCGAGGCGCTGGAAAGCGGCCTGACGCCGCACGAGGTGTTTCCGCTGCTGCTGGCCGGCATCCTCGGCTTCTTCGCGCTGGAGAAATTCGCGCTGTGGCGCCACGCCCACCTCAGCGGCGACTCGCACCCGAACGAGCAGGCCTGCGAAGACCACGCCCACGGCCACCACCATCTGCACGGCGGCCATGGCGAAACCGTCTCGATCCTCGTCGGCGACGGCTTCCACAACTTCACCGACGGCCTGCTGATCGCCGCCGCCTTCCTCGCCGACCCGCTGATCGGCTGGGCGACCACGCTGGCGATCATCGCCCACGAGGTGCCGCAGGAAGCCGGCGACTTCGCGATCCTGCTGGCCGCCGGCTGGCGGCGCGGGCGGGCGCTGTTCTGGAACGGCGTGTCGAGCCTCACCGCCCTCGCCGGCGGCATCGTCGGCTACTTCGCCCTCGAACGCGCGCTCGACTGGGTGCCGCACATCCTCACCATCGCCGCGGCCAGCTTCCTCTACATCGCCGTCGCCGACCTGATGCCGCGCCTCAAGCGCGAACACACGGCCATCGGCTGGCACGGCCTGCTGCTGGCCGCCGGCATCGCCGTCGTCGTGTTCGGCAGCAGCCATTCCCACTGACCCACGGAGACAACCCATGAACTTCCATCGCCTGCTTGCCCTCGGTCTCGCCTTCCCGCTTTCCGTCGCGTTCGCGGCCGGCAAGCATGTGCATGGCGAAGGCCGGCTGGATGCGGTCATCGACAAGGAAACGATCACGCTGAACCTCGAACTGCCGCTCGACGCCGCCGTCGGCTTCGAGCGCCCGCCGAGGAACGACAAGGAAAAGGCCGCGCTGGCCGCCACGGACAAGACGCTGAAAGAGGCCGCCGCGCTGTTCGTGCCGACGCCGGCGGCGCGCTGCACCGTGCAGTCCGTGCAGGCGCAGGTGCCCTTTACCGGCGGCGACGACAAGCACGGCGAGCACGGCCATGAGGGCGAGACGCATCATGCCGACATCGAGGCGAGCTACGTCTTCCGCTGTGCCGAACCCGCCGCGCTCAAGGGCATCGAGACGGCGCTGTTCAAGCACTTCAAGCGGCTCTACCGCCTCGAGACCCAGCGCAGCGGCCCGAGCGGACAAGGCGCGCAACGCCTGACGCCGAAGGTCCCCGTGCTCACGTGGTGATCGGCTGGTAAGCTCGGGCGCATGCCTGCGCTCTCCATCACCGACCTGCTCTATCGCTGGCCGCGCCAGCCGGCGCCCTGCCTCGACATCCCGCACCTCGAGATCGCGGCGGGTGAACGCATCTTCCTGCACGGCCCGAGCGGCAGCGGCAAGAGCACGCTGCTCAATCTCGTCGGCGGCGTCGCCGTGCCGGAGCGCGGCCGCGTCGAACTGCTCGGCAGCGACCTGGCTGGGCTTTCCGGCCGGGCGCGCGACCGCTTCCGCGCCGACCACATCGGCTTCATCTTCCAGCAGTTCAACCTGCTGCCCTGGCTGTCCGCGCTCGACAACGCGCTGCTGCCCTGCACCTTCTCCGCGCGCCGCCAGGAGCGGGCCGGCGATCCGCGCCGCGCCGCCGAGCGCCTGTTCGCCCATCTGGACCTCGCGCCCGAACTCTGGCGCAAGCCCGCCGCCGAACTCTCGGTCGGCCAGCAGCAGCGCGTCGCCGCTGTGCGCGCCCTGATCGGCAAACCCGAGATCCTCATCGCCGACGAGCCGACCTCGGCGCTCGACGCGCCGCGCCAGCAGGCCTTCATCGACCTGCTGCTCGCCGAGGCGGTGGCGGCCGACGCTGCCCTGTTGTTCGTCAGTCACGACGCGCGGCTCGCCGCGCACTTCGACCGCACGGTCGCGCTCGCCGCGCTCAACCGCGCGGCGCAAGCGGAGGCGGCATGAAGGCCGTGCTGCTCATCGCCCTCAAGAGCGCCTGGGCGCGACGGCTCACGCTCGGCATCACGCTCGCCGCGATCGCGCTGGCGTCCGCCCTGCTGCTCGCCGTCGAGCGCGTGCGCGCCGATGCGCGCCAGGGCTTCGCGCAGTCGGTGTCGGGCGTCGACCTCGTCGTCGGCGCGCGCGGCGGCGGCGTGCAGTTGATGCTCTACGCCGTCTTCCACGCCGGCAGCGCCAGCCACAACATGCGCTACGACAGCTACCGGGCGCTCGCGGCGCACCCTGCGGTGGCCTGGGCGGTGCCGCTTTCGCTCGGCGATTCGCACCGGGGCTTCCCGGTGCTCGGCACGACGGCCGCCTACTTCGAGCATTTCCGCTACGGCGACCGCCGCGCGCTGGTCTTCGCCGCCGGCCGCCCCTTCGCCGGCACCGTCGAGGGCGTGTTCGAGGCGGTCATCGGCAGCCAGGTCGCGGCAGCGCTCGGCTACCGGATCGGCGACCGCATCACGCTTTCGCACGGCATGGAGGAGCTCGGGCCCGAACACGCCGACAAGCCGTTCGCGATCGTCGGCATCCTCGCGCCGACCGGCACGCCGGTCGACCGCACGGTGCATGTCAGCCTCGAGGCGATCACCGCGATCCATCTCGACTGGGCCGGCGGCGCGCCGCTGCCGGGCCTCGCCATTCCCGCCGAGCAGGTGCGCAAGTTCGACCTGCAGCCGCAGGAGATCACCGCGCTGCTGATCGGCCTGAAGCGCCGCACCGACGTCTTCCGCCTGCAGCGCCACATCAACGGCTGGCGCGAGGAACCGCTCACCGCCGTGCTGCCCGGCGTCGCGCTCGACGAACTGTGGCAGGCCGTCGCCACGGTCGAGCGCACCCTGTTCGCGATCTCGGCGGCGGTGGTGGCGGTCGGCCTCGCCGGACTCGTCGCCACGCTGCTCGCCGGCCTCGACCAGCGCCGCCGCGAGCTCGCCATCCTGCGCGCGCTCGGCGCCGGGCCGGGCGCGATCTTCCTGATGCTCGCCGCCGAGGGGCTGCTGGTGACGACGCTCGGCACGCTGCTCGGCTGCGCGCTGCTCGCCGCCGGCCTCGCCGCGCTCGCGCCGCTCGCCCAGACGCAGTTCGGCATCCCTCTCGCGTGGCGCATGTTCTCGGCGAACGAAATCGCGCTGCTGCTGTCCATCATCGCCACCGGCCTCGCCGCCAGCCTGCTGCCCGGCTGGCGCGCCTGGCGCATGTCGCTCGCCGACGGCCTCATTCCACGGAACTGACCATGAAACGACTATTGCTCATCGCCGCCCTGCTCCTCGCGCCGCCTGCCTGGGGGGCCGCCGACGCCTGGCCGGAAATCAAGTGGGAAGCCCTGGTGCCCAAGGGCTGGGACCCGACCGCCGAATTCAAGGGCATCGACTTCTCCAAGCTCGACGACGCCGACCCGCGCGCGATGGAGACGCTCGAGAGGCTGCGCAAGGTCTGGGACAACGCGCCCGCCGAGCCCTCCCTCGCCGGCAAGCGCGTCCGCATCGCCGGCTTCGTCATCCCGCTCGAGCGGCAGGGCAACAAGGTCACCGAATTCCTGCTCGTCCCCTACTTCGGCGCCTGCATCCACTCGCCGCCGCCGCCCGCCAACCAGATCATCCACGCCAAGTCGGCCAAGCCGCTGGCCGAGATGCGCATGATGCAGACGTTCTGGGCCTACGGCACGCTCGGCGTCGAACGCGGCGGCACCGACTGGGGGGTGGCCGGCTACCGGCTCGCCGTCGACAAGGTCGCGCCCTACGAGGAACCCCGGCGCAAATAGGCCCGCCGGCGCGGCGGACAGGGGGACTAACCTCCCGGCCGCCCTCTCGGCTATATTGCGCGTCGAGGCCGGGCGCCGCCGGGGCGGCACGCTGGCCATCTTCCCGGGGGGGATCCAGTTGGTCAGGAGCGCATGCATTCTGCTGTGTATCGGACTGCTGTCGGCGCGAACGGCCTGCGCGGAATTTGACGCGGAAACTCGGCAAATGCTCTCGTCGAGCCTGGAAGAGCTGATGACGATGACGGTCAGCATCTCGACGCAGACCAGGCAGACGCTCTCCAAGGCGCCGTCGGTGGTCTCGGTGATCACGGCGGACGACCTCCGCGCCACCGGCGCGACCAACCTGATGGAGATGCTGCAGGTCGTGCCGGGGCTCTACGTCAAGACCAGCCTGTTCGGCGCCAAGCCGCTGCTCGCCTTCCGCGGCGCCTCGGGCGCCAACGTGCTGCTGATGATCAACGGCGCTCCCGCCAAGGATCTGGTCTGGTCGCCCGGCATCTTCTGGAAGGGCATGCCGGCCGAGATGATCGAACGCATCGAGATCATCCGCGGCCCCGGTTCCGCCCTGTACGGCTCCGATGCCGCCGCCGGCGTGATCAACGTCGTCACCAGGACCGCCGAACCGATCGAGCAGTCCGAAGTCGGCGGGCGGGTCGGCGGCTTCGACAGCCGGAGCGCCTGGCTGCAGCACGGCACGCGCTGGAACGGCTTCGACATCGCCCTGACGGCGAACCTCGCCCACACCGGCGGCCACGACCCGTTCATCGCCCGGACGCGCGGCAACAGCGCCGGCCGCGCCGAATACGGCTGGGACAGCCAGGACCTGCACCTGTCGATCGACAAGGGCAGCTGGCGGCTGCTGGCGGATTACACGGCGCACGACGACGTGGCGATCGGCCTGACCGGCGCCGCGGTGCTCGACCCCCGCACCCGCGCCAGCGACAGCCAGGCGAGCCTGGCGCTGCTCTATGCCAACCCCGCGTTCGCCACGCACTGGGGACTGAACGCCGAACTGCGCCATCGCGACATCGAATACGACTCGGCCAACGGTTTCTGGGAGAACCTGCCGGGCGTCACCCTCAACCGGCTGAGCGTGGCCGAACGCCGCACGAATTTCGAAGTGAGCGCGCTCTATCGGGGCGCGCACGATCATGCGCTGCGCTTCGGTGGCGGCCACGTCTGGCAGCAGCCCTATCATGTCCGGCAGTCCTTCGACGGGGTGCCGAAGAACTTCGCGCCGGAGAAGGTGCGCCGGAACGCCTATCTGTTCGTGCAGGACGTGTGGAGCTTCGCCCCGGACTGGGAACTGACGGCCGGCGTCCGCTACGACCATTATTCCGACTTCGGCGGCACGTTCAATCCGCGCCTCGCGCTCGTCTGGCAGACCACCGAGCGCCTCACCACCAAGCTGATGTACGGCCACGCCTTCCGCGCGCCCTCGTATCTGGAACTGTATTCGGAAACCGCCGCCAACGCGCCGAACCCGGCGCTCAAGCCCGAGAAGTCGCGCACCCTCGAGATGTCCGTCTCCTGGCGGGCGACGCAGGATCTGCAACTCGGCGCCAACGTCTATCGCTTCGACCGGCGCGATGTGATCGCCCCGGCGGCGAGCGCGCCTTACCAGTTCAAGAACCTCGACCGCTACGCCGCGAACGGCATCGAGTTCGAGGCGCAGTGGCAGGCGATGCGGACCGTCAGGATCGCCGGCAACCTCAGCAGGCAGCAGAAGGTCGACTCGCCCCTGCGCGACGTCGCCATTCCCCTGGCGCAGGCCTATCTGCGCGCCGACTGGGCGTTCCGGCCGAAATGGAACTGGAACCTGCAGGTCCACTGGTTCGACCGGCGGCCGCTGCCGGCGGGCGACCCGCGCGCCGAACTGGGATCCTTCGCGCTCGCCGACACCACGCTGCGCTACTTCCACGGCAGCGAATGGGAGTTCGCCGCCTCGATCCGCAACCTGTTCGACAAGGACGCGCGCGAGTATTCGAGTACGCAATTGACGGACAACCTGCCGCTGCCGGGGCGCAGCCTCTACGCGGAAGTCCGCTACAAGTTCTGAAGGCGGCGATGGCGACGGCTCGCGACACTCCCGCGCCGGCCTGCCCCTGCGGCAGCGGCAAGCCGCTCGCCGCCTGCTGCGGTCCCTGCCTCGCCGGCGAAGCCACCGCGCCCACGGCCGAGGCGCTGATGCGCTCGCGCTATACCGCCTACGTGCTGGGCGACGAACCCTACCTGCTCGCCACCTGGCACCCGGCCACCCGCCCCACCGCGCTGCAACTCGACGCGGAACCGCGGCCGCGCTGGCTCGGCCTCGCCGTCAAGCGCCATGAAGCGCAGGACGCCGACCACGCCCTGGTCGAATTCGTCGCGCGCTACAAGGTGAATGGCCGCGCCTTCAAGCTGCACGAAACCAGCCGCTTCGTGCGCGAGGATGGGCGCTGGTTCTACCTCGACGGCGACGTGGCAGGCTAGTCCATCCGCCCCGTCAGCGCCGAGTTTCAATCGACCTGAACCAGCAGCCCCTTGAGGTATTCGCCCTCGGGAAAGGCGAGGTCGACCGGGTGATCGGCGGCGCCCTGCAGGCGCTTGACGATGCGCGCGTCGCGGCCGGCGTCGAGCGCCGCGCCGGCGACGATCTTCTGGAACAGCTCGACGCCAATGCCGCCCGAGCACGAGTAGGTCATCAGCAGGCCGCCCGGCGCGAGCAGCTTGCAGCCGAGCAGGTTGATGTCCTTGTAGGCGCGGCTGGCTCTTTCCGCGTGGCTGGCCGAGGGCGCGAACTTCGGCGGGTCGAGCACGATCAGGTCGAAGCTTGCGCCGGCGGCCTTGAGCTTGCGCAGCTCGTCGAAGACGTTGGCGCAGCGCCACTCCATGTCATGCGCCTTCGCCGCGGCGAGGCGCGGATTGAGCGCGAGATTGGCCACCGCGCGGTCGAGCGCGGGCTGCGAACTGTCGATCGAGAGCACGCTCGCGGCGCCGCCGGCCAAGGCTTGCAGCGAGAAGCCGCCGGTGTAGCAGAAGCAGTTGAGCACGCGCCTGCCTTGGGACAGCTCCGCCAGCATCCGCCGGTTGTCGCGCTGGTCGAGATAGAAGCCGGTCTTGTGGCCGGCGACGATGTCCACGGCCATCTTCACGCCATGCTCCTCGATGACGATCTCCCCGGCCGGCGCTGCGCCGAACAGCCAGCCGGTCGCCGGCTCCAGCCCTTCGAGGCTGCGCACCTCGGAATCGGAACGCTCGTAGATGCACGCGCATCGCGTGGCGTTGCGCAAGCCGTCGACGAGCGCGCCGCGCCATTTCTCCGCGCCCGCGCTGGTGAGCTGCACGACGACGGTGTCGCCATACCGATCCGCGATCACGCCGGGCAGGCCGTCGGACTCGGCGTGGATCAGCCGCAAGCCTGCCTGGCCGGCGAGTTCGGGCAACGCGGCGCGGCGTGCGACGGAAGCGGCGATGCGGCGCTTGAAGAAGGCGTGGTCGATGGACGCCGCCGCATCGAAGCTCCAGACGCGCGCGCGGATCTTCGACCGCGGCGAATAGGCGGCCTTCGCCAGCGGCCGGCCGTCGGCGGAAAGAATCGTCACCGTGTCGCCGGGCCGCGCGTGGCCCTTGAGCCGGTCGACCGAGGTATCGAACACCCACGGATGGCGCCTGAGCAGCGAGCGCTCCTTGCCGGGGTGGAGAATCAGTTCAGCCATGTCTATGCCTCCAGTGCGCGCAGTTCGGCGTTGGTGTAGCGCAGCCGGCTCGCCAGCACGCTGGCGATGCCCTCCATCAGGGCGAGCGCGGCGCGCTTGTGTTCCTCGGCGAAGGCATCGAAGGTCCGGCGCGACAGCACGTAGAGCTCGACGTCGCTGAAGGCGACGGCATCGGCCGAGCGCGGTTCGCCGTCGAGGAAGGCCATCTCGCCGAAGAAGGCGCCGCGCCCGAAGGTGCCGAGGTGGTGCGTCAGCGTCGCGTCGATCGGCAGCAGGATGCGCACCGCGCCGCGGCGGATCAGGAACAGCTCGTCGCCGGTGTCGCCGCGCGCGAAGATGCGCTCGCCGGCCTTGAAGCTGCGCTGTTCCATGTGCTGCTCGAGCGCCGCCAGCGTCTCCGCCTTGCGGCCGCGGAACAGTTCGAGCTCGCCGAGCGCCAGCGCGCTCTCCGCCGCCAGCTCCAGCGCCGCCGCCGCGATGATCTGGTCCTCCACCCACTCCTGCGCCTGGTCGAGCTCGTCGAACACCTTCGCTCCGCCGCCGGGCCGCAGCAGCCCGACTTCGTCGAGATACTGGCGGATGTCGCGGCCGGTCGGCAGCCGGTGCGGCACCTGGCTGAAGATCAGGCAGCCGCCGCGCTCGGCCAGCATGTCCTCGATCTGCTCGAGCATGTGGGCGGCGGTGACGTCCACCGTCTGCACGCGGCGCAAGTCGAGGATCAGGTAGCGGCGCGTCTTGAGATCGGCCTCGAGGGCCGTGTAGAGCTGGTTGGTGGTGCCGAAGAACAGGCTGCCCTGCAGCTCGCAGATCGCCGCGCAGTCGCCGCGCGCCGCGAGGATCTGCATCTCCGCCTGCGTGCGCACGCGCTTGGAGAAGCTCTGGTTGCCGAGCAGCCGGCGGCGCACCACCGCGCCGCCGATCTGTTCGCGCACGAACAGCAGGATTGCCAGCAGGATGCCGACACCCGAGGCGGCGATCAGCCCGACCGTCAGCGCCACCAGCACCACGGCGGCGATCACGGCGAAGTCGAGGAAGGTGGCGCGCGACTTGAGGAAGTGGAAGCTCTGGCGGTCGATCATGCGCGCGCCGATGACGATCAGGATCGCCGCCAGCGCACCGACCGGCAGCCAAGCGATCAGTCCGCCGAGCAGCAGGAAGGCCGCCAGCGCGAAGGCACCTTCGAACACGCCCGAGAGCCGGCTCGCCGCGCCCGACGACAGATTGACCAGCGTGGCGCCCATCGTGCCCGCGCCCGGCATGCCGCCGACCAGCGCCGACCCGAGGTTGGCGACGCCCTGCGCGATCAGCTCGCGGTTCGAGTCGTGGCGCGAGCGCGTCAGCGCGTCGAGCACCAGGCAGGTCTTGAGCGTGTCGATCGACAGCAGGCCGGCGAGCGTGAGCGCCGGGAAGATCAGCAACTCGAGGGTGGCGGGATCGAGCGCGCCGACGGCTTGCCAGCGGCCGGCCAGCGCTTCCATGAAGCTCGCGTCGCCGCCACCCACACCACCCAGGGGGCCGATCACCAGCGGGTTCGCAGCGGCGGTCGCCGGCACCGCCCCCGCGCCGGCCAGGGCGAAGTAGGTCAGCGCACCCGCCAGCAGGCCGAGGATCGCCGCCGGCACAATTCGGATTAGACGCGGAGCGCTTAACATCGCCACGGCGGTCACCGCGCCGATCAGCAGGCTCTGCCAGTTCCACAGGCCGGGTGCGGCGAGCGCCTGCCAGAGGCTGGCGTCCGGCGCCGCGCCGAGCAGCTTGGGCACCTGGCTGCCGATGATGATGAGGCCGACGCCGGTGAGGTAGCCGCTCACCACCGGATAGGGCATGTAGCCGATCAGCCGGCCGAGCCGCAGCAGGCCGAAGGCGATCTGCAGCAGGCCGGCCAGCAGGCCGAGCAGCACCAGCAGCAGCGCCACGCCTGCCACGTCGTGCCCCTGCCGCAGCATCTCGATGGCGAAGGCCGCCAGCACGGCGGCGGCCGGCGCGCACGGGGCGCTGATCAGGCGCGGCGCGCCGCCGAGCGCGGCGGCGAGCAGGCCGAGGGCCATCGCGCCGAGGATGCCGGCCAGCGCGCCCTGCGCCGCCTGCGCGCCGCCGAGCGGCGCGTAGATCGTCACGCCGAAGGCGATCGCCGACGGCAGCGCCACCAGCATCGCGGCGAGGCCGCCCCACAGGTCGCCGGCGAGGTTCTTGGGCATGATCAGGGTCTCGGCATCGAAAACTCGGCGCTGGCGAGGCGGCTACTTCTGCTTTGCGCGCGGATGCGCCGCATCATAGACCTTCGCCAGATGCTGGAAGTCGAGGTGCGTGTAGATCTGCGTCGTCGCGATGCTGGCGTGGCCGAGCATCTCCTGCACCGCGCGCAGGTCGCCGGAGGACTGCAGCACGTGGCTGGCGAAGGAGTGGCGCAGCATGTGCGGATGGACGCGCAGGCCCAGCCCGGCCTCGCGCGCCCGGCGCGCGAGGCGCAGCTCGACCGCGCGCGGCGTGAGGCGCCTGCCGCGCCGGCCGACGAACAGCGCCGGCTCGTCCGGCGCGGCAATCTCGGCGCGCCGCGCCAGCCAGGCACGCAGCGCCTCGGCCGCCTTGGCGCCGACCGGCACGGTGCGCGTCTTGCCGCGCTTGCCGGTGACCGTCACTTCCGCGTCCGCGAGGTCGAGCGCACCGGTGACATCGAGCGATACCAGTTCGGCGAGCCGCAGGCCGGAGGAGTAGAACAGCTCGAACATCGCGCGGTCGCGCAGCGCGAGCGTGCCATCGTCCCCCGCCATTGGTGCGAGCAGCGCGGCGGCCTGCTCGATGGCGAGCGCCTTGGGCAGCACGCGCGGCCGCTTGGGCGCGCGCAGGCCGGCACAGGGGTCGGCGGCGAGTTCGCCGCGCCGCGCCAGCCAGCGGTAGTAGGCGCGCCACGCCGAGAGGGTGCGCGCCACCGAACGCGCCGCGAGGCCCTGGCCGTGCAGACGCATCGCCTGGCGGCGCAGTTCGTGGGACTTGAGGTCGGCCAGCGGCCGCCCGCCGGCACCGGCCGCCAGCAGCGCCAGATCGCGCCGGTAGGCGGTCAGCGTGTGCGGGCTGGCGCGGCGCTGGTGCGCGAGTTCGGCGAGGAACTGGGTGACCGACGCATCGGTCATCGCCGGATCACCCGAGCGTGCGGGCCAGCGCGGCGGAGGCGACTTCGCCGATGCGCTCGAGATAGAGCGTGCCCATCTCGGGGTAGAAGCGCTGCGGCTCCTCGCTGCCGAGCGCGAGCAGGCCGAAGGTGCGGCCGTCGCGCCGCAGCGCGACGAGCGCGACCGAGCGCACGTGCGCGCCGGCCTCGCCGAACCAGCCGACCACGTCGGGGCCGCTGCCGGGGCCGCAGTAGGGCCGCGGCAGGCTGGCGGCGAACTCGTGGGCCGCCGCGCTCATCGGCGCGAACTCGGGCGCGGCGGGATCACCAGGCACGTCCCAGAGTCGCACGGCGACGTGCGGCACGGCGAAGTCGCCGCCGAGATGGGCGTGGAGGAGCTGCAGCGCGCCGGCCGCGTCGGCGGCGCCCGCCAGCGCGACGTCGAGGCGGTGCGTCTTGCCGGACAGCGCGTCGTTCTCCTCGCCGAAGCGGATCAGCTCGGCGAGCTTGCCTTCGAGCCGCTTGACCTGGTCGCGCAGGCCGGCGATCTGGCGCTCGGTGATCGACACGGCGCGGCCGCCGTGCGGATCGGGGATGGTGATCTGCGCCAGCAGTTCGGCATACTGGTTGAAGAAGTCGGGATGGTCCTTCAGGTACTGGGCGACATCCTTGGCTGCGAGATTCATGCGAGCTCCTTGGGAATTTCCGTTTCGCCGGTGAACACGGTGACCGCCGGGCCGGTCATGAAGACCGGGTGCCCGATGCCGCCCCAGGCGATGACCAGATCGCCGCCGCGCGTCGTGACGCGCACCGGCGAAGCGAGCAGGCCGCGGCGGATGCCGGCCACCGCGGCGGCGCAGGCGCCCGTGCCGCAGGCCAGCGTTTCGCCGGCGCCGCGTTCGTAGACGCGCAGACGGATCGCGTGGCGGTCGGCGACCTGCATGAAGCCGGCGTTGACGCGCTGCGGGAAGCGCGGGTGCGCCTCGATCAGCGGACCGTCGCGCGCCACCGGCGCGGCCTCGACGTCGGCGACCACCTGCACGGCGTGCGGGTTGCCCATCGAGACGGCGGTGATCCGCGCGCTGCGGCCGTCGAACTCGAGCGTCTGCAGCAGATCATCGCTGTCGGCGACGAACGGGATGTCGGCCGGCGCGAAACGCGGCACGCCCATATCCACCGTGACCTGGCCGTCGTCCTCGAGGCGCGGCGCGATCAGCCCGCCGAGGGTTTCGACGCGGATCGCGCGCTTGGCGGTCAGCCCCTGCTCATGCACGAAGCGCACGAAGCAGCGCGCGCCGTTGCCGCACTGCTCGACCTCGCTGCCGTCGGCGTTGAAGATGCGATAACGGAAATCGGCGTCCGCGCGCCGCGGCCGCTCGACGACGAGGATCTGGTCGCAGCCGACGCCGAAGTGGCGGTCGGCCAGCCAGCGTGCCTGCGCGGCGGTCGGCACGAAGTGCTGCCCGTGCGCACCGGTGGCGTCGAGCACGACGAAATCGTTGCCGAGGCCGTGCATCTTGGTGAAGCGGATTCTCATAGCCCGGGAATGTTACGCCGCCCCGCCGGCGCCGAGTATCGCAAATGAAGGGTCAATAAAGCTTATTTTCGCCGCGCGGCCGGGTCTTGAAACGCTTGTGCAGCCAGTAATACTGCTCGGGCATCTTCAGCACTTCCGCTTCGATGAAAGCGTTCATGCGCCGCGTGTCGTCCTCGATGCCGTGCTCACCCTGGCCGGGGTAGTCCTGCCACGGCGCGCCGATCGAAACGACGTAGCCAGCGTCCGACATGCGCGCGATCACCGGCAGCACGGTCGCGCCGGTCAGGCGCGCGAGGCGCGACAGGCCGGTGATCGTCGCGGCCGGCACGCCGAAGAACGGCACGAAGATCGCATCGCGGCGGCCGTAATCCATGTCGGGCAGGTAGAAGAACGGGTAGCCGGACTTGATCGCCCTGATGCCGCGGCGCGGGCCGTCCTGGCGCGACAGCATCTGGGGGCGGCCGAAGCGCGCGCGCCCCTTGTAGAGCGCGGCGTCGAAGACCGGATTCTTCTGGCTGGCGTAGATGCCGGACATGTCGACCTCCATCGACAGGCGGGTCCAGGCGGCGTCGAGGCCGACGAAGTGCGGCACCAGCAGGATCACCGGCCGGCCGCGCAGCGCGGCGAGCCGCTCCATGCCCTCGACTCGCACCAGGCGGCGGATGCGTTCCGGCGGCGCCCACCACAACAGGCCGCGCTCGAGGAAGCTGCGGCCGAAGGCCGCGAAGTGCCGCTGCGCCAGCGCCGTCTTTTCGTCGGCCGGCATCTGCGGGAAGCACAGGCCGAGGTTGGTCAGCACGATTTGGCGCCGCTCGCGGCCGAAGAGGAAGAACAGCCGGCCGAGCAGCCGCCCGCAGGCGGCCAGCAGCGGCAGCGGCAGCCAGTGCAGCAGCCAGATCAGAAACAGCGCCAGGCGGGTCATGTGCCGTCACCCGCCGGCGGTTGGCCCTTGTAGCGGTTGTAGCCCCAAAGGTATTGCCCGGGGCACAGGCGCACCAGCCGCTCGATCTCGCGATTCACGTCGGCCGGCGTGGCGACCGGGCTCTGCGGCGCGAACAGGCGCAGGTGGTAGCCGGCGCCGTAGTGCAGCCGCTCGGCGTAGGCGAGCAGGACGGTGGCATCCATCTGGGCTAGGCGTGCGGCGAGCGTCATCGTGTAGGCCGGCCGGCCGAAGAACGGCGCCCATTCGCCCTCGCCCGCCTTCGGTGCCTGATCGGGCAGCATGCCGACCGCCTCGCCGGACTTGAGCGCCCTGATCAGCTTGCGCACGCCGCCGACATCGGCCGGCGCAAGGCGGAGGTTCGCGCCGCGGCCCTGCTCGATGAGCGGCGCCAGCCAGTCCTGCTTCGGCCGGCGGTAGAGGACGGTGATGGGGCGGTGCTTCGCGTAGTACTGCGCGGTGATCTCGAAGCAGCCGAGGTGCGGCGTCAGGAACAGGAGGCCGCGGCCGGCCTGCCAGGCCCGCTCGACCAGTTCCCAGCCGCTGACCTTGACGACGCGGCCGACCACCTCGTCCTGCGGCCGCAGCCAGACCTTGGGCAGTTCGAGCAGCGTCTTGCCGGCCTCGGCCACAGCGGCGGCGCGGGCAGCCTCGCATCCCGCCTGCGCGGTGTTCCCGCGCAGGTGGCGGCGGTAGGTCGGCGACAGCGCGTAGGCCAGCCAGCCGAGCAGCGCGCCGAGGTTGTGCAGGACCGGCAGGGGCAGGCGGGACAAGAAGCGGAACAGAAAACCCATGACAGCGGCGCGGTTTGACGACCGGGGAAAAAGCGTTATTATCCGCGACCTCCGCCGAGTTAATTACGGACAACTTGCAGGGCGGCCTAAAAATACTGCTAAAGCGTCGCCTGCTCCCTCCCCCGAGCTGGTCTGACGACCAAACAGCAGCGGGGAAGCACGAAAGGAGCAAGCATGAGCAACGCCACCAACGAATATCTCTTCACCTCGGAATCGGTTTCCGAAGGTCATCCGGACAAGGTCGCCGACCAGATCTCGGACGCGATCCTCGACGCGATCCTCGCCCAGGACGCCCACTCGCGCGTCGCCGCCGAGACGCTGTGCAACACCGGCCTGGTCGTGCTGGCCGGCGAGATCACCACCGCCGCCAACGTCGACTACCAGCAGGTCGCGCGCAACACCATCAAGCGCATCGGCTACGACAACACCGAATACGGCATCGACTACAAGGGCTGCGCGGTGCTGGTCGCCTACGACAAGCAGTCGCCCGACATCGCTCGCGGCGTGAATGCCGCCTACGACGACAGCCTCGACCAGGGCGCCGGCGACCAGGGCCTGATGTTCGGCTACGCCTGCGACGAAACCGACGTGCTGATGCCGCTGCCGATCCACCTTTCCCACCGCCTGGTCGAGCGCCAGGCGATGCTGCGCAAGGACGGCCGCCTACCCTGGCTGCGCCCGGATGCGAAGTCGCAGGTGACCGTGCGCTACGCCGAAGGCAGGCCGGAAGCGATCGACACCGTCGTGCTGTCGACCCAGCACGCGCCGGAGATGTCGCTCGAGGCCATCCGCGAAGCGGTGATCGAGGAGATCATCAAGCCGGTGCTGCCGAAGGAACTGGTCAAGGGCGAGATCAAGTACCTGGTCAACCCGACCGGCCGCTTCGTCGTCGGCGGTCCGCAGGGAGATTGCGGATTGACCGGCCGCAAGATCATCGTCGACACCTACGGCGGCGCCTGCCCGCACGGCGGCGGCGCGTTCTCCGGCAAGGACCCGTCGAAGGTCGACCGCTCGGCCGCCTACGCCGGCCGCTACGTCGCCAAGAACATCGTCGCGGCGGGGCTGGCCAGCAGGTGCCTGATCCAGGTCTCCTACGCGATCGGCGTCGCCCATCCGACCTCGGTCTGGGTCACCACCTACGGCACCGGCAAGGTGCCGGACACGACCATCGCCGAACTGGTGAAGAAGCACTTCGACCTGCGGCCGAAGGGCATCGTCAACATGCTGAACCTGCTGCGCCCGATCTACGAGAAGACCGCCGCCTACGGCCACTTCGGCCGCGACGAGCCGGAATTCACCTGGGAAGCGACCGACAAGGCGCTGGCGCTGAAGGCCGACGCCGGACTGTAAAAATTCAGCGGCGCGCCGCGGCCTCCGCCTCGATGAACTGGCGGATGGACGCGGCGATCTCGGCCGCCGGCGTGCCGTAGGCATATTTCTTGGCGAAGCTGCCGTCCGGGCCGAGCAGGTACATGCCGGCGGAGTGGTCGACGGCGTAGTTGCCGCCTTCCTTAGGCACCTTCTGGTAGCGCACCTTGAAGTTGCCTGCCGCACGCGCGACCAGTGCCGGCGAGCCGGTCATGCCGATGATGCGCGCATCGAAGAAGGCGGTATATTCGCGCAGCACCTTGAGCGTGTCGCGCTCCGGATCGAGCGAGATGAAGATCGGCCGCAGGCGCTGCGCCAGCGGCCCGAGTTCCTTGAGCACTGCCGCCATCTCGGTCAGCGTGGTCGGGCAGATGTCCGGACAGAAGGTGTAGCCGAAGGCGATCAGTTGGTAGTAGCCGCGATGATCCTCCGGCGTCGTCGCCCGGCCGTTGACGTCCTGCAGCAGATAGCGCGGCACGATGTCGCGCGTCTCGCCCAGTCCCAGTTCGTGCTGCGCCAGCGCGGGCACGCCGTGCAGCGCCAGCGCTGCCAGCAGGACGGCACAGAACCTGTTCATCGCATCTGGGCCGCGAACGCGGTGCGCATGGCCTGGATCGCCGTCTCGATACGCTCCGCCAGCGTGCGCGCATCGGCGCAGGCCGTCTTGTCCTTGCCGATGGCGAGAAAACGCTCGCTGGTGGCGGCTTCGAACGTTTCGCCGACCTCGCGCGTCTTCGGCGCCCCATGCACCACGCTGATGCGGATGCGATCGACCAGGGCCATCTGCCCGCAGGCGAGCGCCTCGCCGTTGAGGCGTCCGAGGGTCCTGACCGTGTCGAGACCCGGGTCGGCAAAGACCGGGGCGCTCAGGAAAGCCAGCAATATCCAGATGTTGCGCGACATGACTTCTCCTCCGCAAAGTGCGCTGCATTATAATCGCCCTCCATCGAGGAGCGCTGCAACGGAGGCATTGCGTCCGCCAGGCTCGTTTTTCCAAACGGCGCTCACCTAACCCAATGCCGGGAGTAGGTGAGTGTCCGTCGATAGCGCCCTTCCTCCCGGTCAAGTTCAAGGAGCCTGAACATGACTGATTACGTTGTCGCCGACCTGGGCCTCGCCGACTGGGGCCGCAAGGAAATCCGCATCGCCGAGACCGAAATGCCCGGCCTGATGGCGATCCGCGAGGAATACGCCAAGAGCCAGCCGCTGAAAGGCGCGCGCATCACCGGCTCGCTGCACATGACGATCCAGACCGCCGTGCTGATCGAGACGCTGACCGCGCTCGGCGCGCAGGTGCGCTGGGCCTCGTGCAACATCTTCTCGACCCAGGACCACGCCGCCGCGGCCATCGCCAAGGACGGCGTCGCCGTGTTCGCCGTCAAGGGCGAGTCGCTGACCGACTACTGGGACTACACCCACCGCATCTTCGAGTGGCCCGCAGTTGATGGTAATGGGGGCGGCTACTCGAACATGATCCTCGACGACGGCGGCGACGCCACGCTGCTGCTGCATCTCGGCGCCAAGGCGGAGAAGGATATTTCCGTCCTCGCCAAACCGACCTCGGAAGAGGAAACCATCCTCTTCGCGGCGATCAAGGCCAAGCTGGCCAAGGACCCGAAGTGGTACTCGACCCGCCTCGCGCAGATCAAGGGCGTCACCGAGGAAACCACCACGGGCGTGCATCGCCTCTACCAGATGCACGAGCGCGGCGAACTGAAGATTCCCGCGATCAACGTCAACGACTCGGTCACCAAGTCGAAGTTCGACAACCTCTATGGCTGCCGCGAGTCGCTGGTCGACGGCATCAAGCGCGCCACCGACGTGATGGTGGCCGGCAAGATCGCCGTTGTCTGCGGCTACGGCGACGTGGGCAAGGGTTCGGCGCAGGCGCTGCGCGCCCTCTCCGCCCAGGTGTGGATCACCGAGATCGACCCGATCTGCGCGCTACAGGCGGCGATGGAAGGCTACCGCGTCGTAACGATGGACTACGCCGCCGACAAGGCCGACATCTTCGTCACCGCCACCGGCAACTACCACGTCATCACCCACGACCACATGGTCAGGATGAAGGATCAGGCCATCGTCTGCAACATCGGCCACTTCGACAACGAGATCGACGTCGCCTCGATCGAGAAGTACCAATGGGAGGAGATCAAGCCGCAGGTCGACCACGTCATCATGCCCTCCGGCAACCGCATCATCCTGCTGGCCAAGGGCCGCCTGGTGAACCTCGGCTGCGCCACCGGCCACCCGAGCTACGTGATGTCGTCTTCGTTCGCCAACCAGACGCTCGCGCAGATCGAGCTCTTCACCAAGGCCGGCCAGTATCCGATCGGCGTCTACACCCTGCCCAAGCACCTCGACGAGAAGGTGGCGCGCCTGCAGCTCAAGAAGCTCAACGCGCAGCTTTCCACGCTGACCGCGCAGCAGGCGGGCTACATCGGCGTACCCGTCGCGGGGCCCTACAAGTCGGAGCACTACCGCTACTGACCCGCGCATGAGCATGAACTCGTTTCATGCGCGCACGGCCCGGACTCCGAAAAAGCCGGCCGTGCGCGTGGTCACGCACTCAGGCTTCCGGGCGGACGCCTTGCTCGTGCAGCGCGGGTTCGCGCCCTCGCGCACCACGGCGCAGCGACTGATCGAGGCCGGCCGCGTCAGCGTCGACGGCGAAGCGGTCCTGAAGCCGGCGCAACTGCTGCCGGAGAATGCCGCGCTGGCGGTCGCCCCCGCGGCCGAGGCCGAGTACGTCTCGCGCGGCGGGCGCAAGCTCGCCGGCGCGCTGCGGCACACGGGCCTCGAGGTGCGCGGCAGGGACTGCCTCGACGTCGGCCAGTCGACCGGCGGCTTCACCGACTGCCTGCTGCGACACGGCGCGGCACGCGTGGTCGGCATCGACGTCGGCCACGGCCAGCTGCACCCGTCGCTCGCGGCCGACCCGCGCGTCGAGCACCATGAAGGCATCAACGCCCGCGACCTGCGAAACTCGGCGCTGGCGGGGCGGCTGCAGGAACGGCCGTTCGACCTGATCGTCGCCGACGTTTCCTTCATTTCCCTCGCCCTGATCATCCCCCAGCTGCCGCCGCTGCTGGCCGGTCTCGGCGACCTCCTGCTGCTCGTCAAGCCGCAGTTCGAGGTCGGCCCGGAAAATATCGGCAAGGGCGGCCTCGTCGCCGACGCGGCGCTCTACCCCGTCGTCCGCGACAAGCTGGCCGCCTGCTGCGCCGAGCACCATCTCGCCGTCGTCGACTGGTTCGACAGCCCGATCACCGGCGCCGACGGCAACCGCGAATTCTTCCTCCATGCCCGCCATGAGAAATCCTGAAATCTCCTTCGAATTCTTTCCGCCGCAATCGGCCGAAGGCCTGGACAAGCTGCGTGCCGTGCGCGCCAAGCTCGCCACGCTCGGGCCGACCTTCTTCTCGGTCACCTACGGCGCCGGCGGTTCGACGCGCGATCGCACCTGCGACATCGTCATGGAGATCGCCGCCGAAGGGCACGCCGCCGCGCCGCACCTGTCCTGCATCGGCTCGACGCGCGAGAGCATCCGGAGCATGCTGCACTACTATCGCGACCACGGCATCCGCCGCATCGTGGCGCTGCGCGGCGACCTGCCCTCGGGCATGGCCGACGCCGGCGAGTTCCGCTACGCCAACGAGCTGGTCGCGTTCATCCGCCAGGAGACCGGCGACCTGTTCCGCATCGAGGTCGCCGCTTATCCGGAGTGGCACCCGCAGGCGAGAAGCCCGCGCGAGGACCTGCTCAACTTCAGGAAGAAGGTCGAAGCCGGCGCCGACGCGGCGATCACGCAGTTCTTCTACAACGCCGACGCCTACGCGCATTTCGTGGCGGAGGCGCGCGCGCTCGGCATCGCGATCCCGATCGTGCCGGGCATCATGCCGATCGGCGGCTTCAGCAAGCTGGCCAGGTTCGCGGACAGCAGCGGCGCCGAGATTCCGCGCTGGATGCGCAAGAAGTTCGAGAGCTTCGGCGACGACGCCGACTCGATCCGCGCCTTCGGCCTCGACGTGGTGACGGAACTGTGCGAGCGCCTGATCGCGCTCGGCGCTCCCGGCCTGCATTTCTACACGCTCAACCAGTCCGCGCTGTCCGCCGAGATCGTGCGGCGGCTGGGGCTGACGCGTCCCGCCGAGCTCTAGCCCGCCTCGACGCGGTCGCGGCCTCGTTCCTTGGCGCGGTAGAGCGCCGCGTCGGCGCGGTTGAGCAGGGCCTCGAGGTCCGCTGTGCCGCGCTGCAGCGCGGCGACGCCGAAGCTCGCGGTGCACTGGCAGCTGCGCTCGCCGAGCGGAACCGGCGTGCCGGCGATGGCCTGCCGGAAGCGCTCGGCGGCCTGCACCGCCTCCACCAGCCCGGTATCCGGCATCAGGATGACGAATTCCTCTCCGCCCCAGCGGCCGACCACATCGACGTGGCGCACCGTGGCGGACAGGACCCGCGCGCAGTGCCTCAGCACTTCATCGCCCGAATGATGGCCGAAGCCGTCGTTGATCGACTTGAAGTGATCGAGATCGGCCAGCACCAGCGCCAGCTGCGTGCCGTAGCGCAGGGCGCGCTGCACTTCGAGCCGGGCCGCCTCGTCGAAGGCGCGGCGGTTCGCCAGGCCGGTGAGCGCATCGGTGCGCGCCAAGGCCTCGGCCGCCTCCTTCTGCCGGTGCAGTTCCTGGCTGGCGGCGTCGAGCGAGGCCAGCACGCCGGAGGCGATCCGCAGCGACAGCCAGCCCGCCAGCAGCAGCCCGCACAGCATGATCGCGAGGGTGATCCGCAGCATTTCCCGCATGCGGTCAGCCAGCTCGGCGCGCGAGATCTCGACGACGAGATAGCCCGTCACTTCAGGCTGGAGCGTCTGAGCGGCGCCGTGCCAGTCGGTTTCCTCGCTGGCGATCGGCAGGATGGCCTGCTGGATCGGCATCTGGATCGTCACGAACTCGCCGCCGTTGGCCACCTGCAGGGTCGGCAGAAGCGGCAGCGCATGGTGCAAGGGCAGCGGTGCGCCGGAATGCACCAGCGTCCGCCCGTGACGATCCAGCACGCTCACCGCGACGATGGCGGCATCCCCCTGCCGCGCTCCCTCCGCGAGCATGGCCAAGGTCTCGCGGCTATCGCTGAACAGCGCGTACTCGGCGGCGGCGCCGAGCTGACGCGCGATCGCCTTGCCCCGCTCCAGGAAGCTTTTTTCCATGTCGCTTTGGTAGTGGCTCAGGAACACCATCCCGACCAGGACAACCATCAGCAGGGCCGGCAGCACCGCCCCGGCGAGCAGGCGGCCGCGGAAGCGTGACAGCGTCGGTCTCATCAGCGCCCCTCCTGACGGCGCAGGGATTCGACGATCGCGTTCGCATCGTCGATCTGCAGCCCGAGGGAGGCCGCCACCCTGGCGTTGAGGACGACCGAGAATTCGCGCGGCGCCTGCATGGCGGGCAGACCGCGGCCCGCCCGCCATTCGCGCACGATCTCGGCGGCGCGGCGCGCCACCTGGGCGGGCGTCGAATAGAGGGCCAGCACGGCGCCGGCCTTCACGTAGGCGGGCGAGAAGGCCACCAGCGGCGTGCGGGCGCGATAGGTGGTCAGCAGGATGTTCTGCAGGGTGCCGCTGTTGTACACGGCCGGCTCGGGCAGGGCCAGCAGCACGTCCGCTTCTTCGAGCACGGTCTTCAGGGCGGGGTAAAGGTCGTCTGGCGCATTGGCGACGGGCGCCGACACCAGCTTGAGATCGCGCGCGTGCGCCTCCTTTTCCAGCGTCTTCAGCAACGGTCTTGTCTGCGTTCCGGAGAGAACGCCGACATGGCGCCGATCCGGCAGCGCACGCTTGATGAGCGCCATCTGACGTCCCAGCGGCTGGTCGAGCACCACCGCGGAAATCGGCCGCTGCACCACCGGTCCCGCCGCCATGCGCGCCTCGAACACCGCCTGGGGCAGGAGAGTCGCCAGCACCGGCACGCGCGCCCACCCCCCTCCTTTCTGCGCCAACCGGCCCAGCGCGCCATCGAACGCGGCCACGCCCACCGTGACGATCAGATCGGGCATGCCGTCCTGGCCGTCGAACAGCGCCTGCCACTTGCCCGTGCTGATTTCGGCACCGTCGGCCAGTTCGGCCTTGAACGCCGCCGCGGCCTCGGCGTAGGCGCCCTCCTCCTCGGCAACGGCCACCCAGACGCGCGGCGCCGCCGCCGCCTCTAATACCAAAGTCATAGCGGCGAGGCAGGCGAGGGCGAGGCGCAGGAGCGGGCGGAGCATCGTCAGAACTCGAAGCGCAGGGAGGCGTAGGCGCGCCGTTCGGCGACGAACGCCTTGCTCGCGAAATGTTCGGGGTAACCGCCGTTGGCGGCCTGCGCGACGACAGCCGCCTCGGCCTTCGTGCTGCCGATGCGGAACGGCCACGCGAGCCGCACATCGATGCGGCGCCGGCTCGGCAGCACTTCGCTGTCTCCACCCCAGGTCATGGCGCCCATTGTATGCAACATGAGACTCAAGTCGAGGCCATGCGGCAGCTTCTGGAACAGGGCGAGCATGGTCGCCCGCGTGGGCGGCTGGTGTTTCTCGCGTTGCCACCATGGGCCATCCCAGTGCAAGCGCTGGAAGCTCTGGTTGAGCCAGACCTCGGTATCGATGAACGGCTTCCAGCGCAACTGGTACTCGGCACCGTGGGTGACGAAGCCGGGTCGGTTGACGTAGTCGCCCGAATTCCAGGGCAGACCGAGAACCGGCGTCGCATTCGAATAGGTATCGCGGTCGACCCAGTTTTTCATGCGCTCGATGTAGGCTCGCACGTCGAGCGTCATGCGCCATTCCCGGAAATTGCCGAAGTAGCCGATTTCCTCGACACGCAGCCTCTCCGGCTTGACCTGGTTTCGCGCCACGATGAAAGGAATGGAGTCGCCGAACAGCGCCATGAGGCCAAAAGGACCGGCAAGGTCTTTCGGGTGGTAGCGCACATCGGCGAACATCTCGAACAAGGTCGGCAGGCGCGTTGATTCGGACACCCCCGCCCGCAGCGTGTGGTCCGGCATCACGTGGAAATTGGCCATCAGGCGCGGCGAGAAATAGCTGCCCTTGGCGCTGTGCCGGCCCATGAAGCCGCCGGCATTGATCAGCCATTGCGGATGCGGGCGCCACTCGAGGTTGCCGAACAGGCGTTCCTCATGCACCGACACCGCATCCGGCCGGGCATACAAAGGCGCCGAGCGCGCCTCCTCGTGTTTGTAGCCAGCGCCCCAGACGGCGCGCAGCGTCGGCGTCAGGCCCATCTGATGCTGAAGCTCGAGATTGATCCGGCGCCCTCTACCGTTGATGCTCAACGTTATGCTCGGATCGAGTCCGTACGGAAAGGCGTCGTCGAAGACCTCCTCATCATAATTCGCGACGAGCTTGATCTCGTCGGATTCGGACAGCTGCCTGCGCCACTGGCTGTGAAGATAGACATCGCGCCAGCGGGTGGTCCGCAGGCTGTTGCCGGGATCCGCCGGAAAGCCATCACCGGTGGCCAGCTCGGTCACGCCCGCCGCCAGCATCAGTTCCTGGTCGATCGCCGGCCGCAAATCGCCGCGGAAATGCAGCTGGCTGATGGTCTTGTCGTCGTGGGCGTTGCGATAGCCGCTGTCGCTGCGGCGTCCTGCCGAGAGACGAAAGCCCGCGGCATCGCCGCCCCAGCCGATGCGCGCCATGCCGTCGGCGATGCCGCCCGCGCCGCCGGCCACGGCAACTTCCGCGCCGCGCGTGTCCGTCGTGTGGCGCGTGATGATGTTGATGACGCCGAACATCGCGTTCGCGCCGTAGGCCGCCGAGTTGGAGCCGCGCAGCACCTCGATGCGCTCGATGTCTTCGAGCAGCACCCCCATCATGCCGCGATGCGTGTCGCCGAGGTAGTAGCCCGAATACACCGAACGGCCGTCGATGAGCACGAGGTTGCGCACGCCGAGATCGTCGAGCGGCGCATGATAGGCGGCCATCGGATTGGCGCCGTTGAAGCCGCCCGCCAGATAGCCGGGCACCAGCCGCAGCACATCGGCCAGTTCGCGCGCGCCGGAGCGGCGGATGATGTCGCGATCGATCACGGTGACCGCACCCGGCGTGTCGCTCAATGGCTGGGCAAGACGGCTCACCGTCAGGACGACGGGCA
Source organism: Rhodocyclaceae bacterium UBA2250 (assembly GCA_002347285.1). Classification (GTDB taxonomy): domain Bacteria; phylum Pseudomonadota; class Gammaproteobacteria; order Burkholderiales; family Rhodocyclaceae; genus Sulfuricystis. Next base: position 37,568 of record DDXW01000070.1, read on the forward strand.
GCTCGCTGAAGTAATCCTGCTCCGACAGTTCGGCCGCCAGCCCGCCGCCTGACACAAGGACGCACAGCAGCCCGAACAGGCATCTCGCGGAAAAAATGCGCAGCATTGAATTCTTGTTGTCTTGTCTGAAACTGCTCCCATCCAATCATGATGGCATGCGCGCCAGACCCTGACAACCCCCCTCTGGTCAGCCCGTCCGGCGCCCGCCGACCAAGGCGATCCCGGCGATCACCAGTGCCGCGCCGAGCAGTTGCGCGAGCGACAGCGGTTCGTCCAGCAGCAGGCCGGCGAAACCGATCGTCGCCAGCGGCCCGAGCATGCTGACCAGGGCGACGCGCGCGCTGCCGAGGCGGCGGATCGCCGCCGATTGCGCGAACACCGGCAGGGCGGTGCACAACAGCCCCATCGCCAGCGCGTAGCCATAGACCGGCCAGGGCTGGACGAGTCGCGCAACCGGCTGGGTCGCGGCGAAATGCCCGAATACGGCAGCCGTCGAGATCAGCGTCGCCAGCGCGGCGAAGCGCGCCGTGCCGAGCCGCGCGATGAGCCGGGCGCTGCCGGTGAGATAGATCGCGTAGCAGAGCGCCGAGCCGAACACCAGGCCGCTGCCGAGCCAGATGGCCGCCGCATCGTCGGCGAGCTCGAGGTCATGCCAGAACGCCGCGCCGATGCCGATGTAGCAGAGCGCCAGCGCCGCCGCCTCACGGCGGGTGGCGAGCCGGCGCGTCAATGCCATGCCGAACAGCAGCGTCAGCGTCGGATAGGTGAACAGGATCAGGCGCTCGAGGCCGGCGGAGATGTGCTGGAGGCCGAGGAAATCGAACACGCTCGCGCCGTAGTAGCCGGCGAGCCCCATGAGGATCAGGCCGAGCCATTCGCGCGCCGAGAGCGCCGGCATGCCGCGCGATGCCCGCCAGCCGACCCAGAGGAAGACGGGCAGGGCGAAGGCCATGCGCAGGGCCAGCAGGGTGATCGCATCGACGCCGTAGGGGTAGGCGAGCTTGACGAGGATCGCCTTGAAGGAGAAGCCGAAGGCGGCGAGGATGGCGAGCGCCATGCCCGCCCGGCCGGTGCTCTGGCTGCCGCCTGGCATCGGGGCCTAGCGCCGCTTGCCGAGGATCGAGCCGAGCACGCCGCGCATGATCTCGCGGCCGACCTGGTTGGCGATGGTGCGCGTCACGCTCTTCGCCGCGGCCTGCACCAGGCCGTCGGTCTGGCCGCCGCGCGGCCCGGTGCGGCCGAACAGCAGGTCGTTGAGGCCGCCGAGCATGCCGCCGCCGGCGCGCTCGGCGCCCGCCGCCCCGCCAGCGCCGAGTTTTGCCCCTTCCGCCTGCGCTGCCACGGTACGCGCCGCGAGCTTCTCGTAGGCCGACTCGCGATCGACCAGCTTCTCGTAGTGGCCGAACAGCAGCGAGGCACGGATCGCCTGCTGGCGCTCCTCCGGCGTCAGCGACCCGATGCGCGAGGCCGGCGGCAGCACGAAGGCACGCTCGACGACTTGCGGGCGCCCCCTCTCGTCGAGGAAGGACACCAGCGCCTCGCCGACGCCGAGCTCGGTGATGACGCTCGCGGCGTCGAAGGCCGGATTGGCGCGCATCGTTTCGGCCGCGGCCCTGACCGCCTTCTGGTCGCGCGGCGTGAAGGCGCGCAGCGCGTGCTGCACGCGGTTGCCGAGCTGGCCGAGCACCTTCTCGGGCACGTCGAGCGGATTCTGCGTGACGAAATAGACGCCGACGCCCTTCGAACGGATCAGCCGCACCACCTGCTCCACCTTGTCGACCAGCGCTTCCGGCGCATCGTCGAACAGCAGGTGCGCTTCGTCGAAGAAGAACACGAGCTTGGGCTTGTCGAGATCGCCGACTTCCGGCAGTTGCTCGAACAGCTCCGCCAGCAGCCAGAGCAGGAAGGTCGCGTAAAGCTTGGGCGAGTGCATCAACTGGTCGGCTGCCAGGATGTTCACGACGCCCTTGCCGTCCTGGGCCTGCATCAGGTCGGCGATGTCGAGCATCGGCTCGCCGAAGAACCTGTCTCCGCCCTGTTCCTCGAGCGTCAGCAAACCGCGCTGTATCGCGCCGATCGAGGCCGCCGAGACGTTGCCGTACTGCGTCTTGAACTGCGCGGCGTTGTCGCCGACGTGCTGCACCATCGCGCGCAGGTCCTTGAGGTCGAGCAGCAGCAGGCCGGCGTCGTCGGCGACACGGAAGACGATCGACAGCACGCCTTCCTGCGTTTCGTTGAGGCCGAGCAGGCGCGCCAGCAGCAGCGGCCCCATGTCGGACACCGTGGCGCGCACCGGATGTCCCGCGGCGCCGAAGACATCCCAGAACGCCACGGGGTACGCCTGCGGCCGCCAGTCGCCGACCCCGAGCATGTCAAGGCGCTTCTGCAGCTTCTCCGAGGCGGCGCCGGCCGCGCCGAGGCCGGACAGGTCGCCCTTGACGTCGGCCAGGAAGACCGGCACGCCGATCGCCGAGAACCGCTCGGTCATGACCTGCAGGGTCACGGTCTTGCCGGTGCCGGTGGCGCCGGTGATCAGGCCGTGACGGTTGGCCAGGGGGGAAAGCAGGGACAGTTCGTTCTCGCCAGCCTTGGCAATCGGCAGGGGTCGGCTCATGGTCGTTTCCGGGAAAAAGTGAACGGCCTAGAAAGGATAACCCAGCTATAACGGCAAGAATGCAGAATCCTACAGGTGCCTTAAAACAACATGTTGGAAGACATAACTTAAAAAACACTTCAAATTGCCCCGCTATTTGTTTTAGGATGGCACCCAAACGATTCCCGACGGGACACTATCGCCATGGTTTACGCCCCCGCATCATGAAGCCGACGCCGGATAACCCAAATGCCCGGCTCGACGAGGTGCGGCGCCTCAAACAGGAGGGGCTCAGCATGACCCAGATCATCGACCGTCTGAACGGCACGGATGCGGCTGCGCCGGGGCGCACCAACAGCCCCGGCGTCTATCATCCGCCTTTGCACCTGACGCTCGATGAGATCGGCCATCCGGCCTACATGCTCAACCAGAACTTCGAACTGGTGTGGATCAACCAGCCCGCGCAGCAGCGTTTCTTCGGCGGGCGCCTGGAACTGCCGCAGACCAGCGAGCAGCGCAACCTGTTCCGGCTGCTGCCGGTCGGGCGCGGCGAATGGGGCAGCCTGCTGAACTTCCACATCGGCATCGCCAAGTCGCGTCTCAGCCCGGACAGCTTCAGCAACCTGTGCCGCGGCCTCGACCCGGTCACCTACGCCCGCCTGCAGGCCGCCTATCTCGAGGCCGACCCGCTGCCGCTGCAGCCCGTGGTCCAGTCGGCCGTGCTGCTGCCCGAGGCCGACAACAGCGGCAAGGATCGCTTCCACAACACCTTCGCCTCCTTCTTCCGCGAGGGCATCTTCATCGTCATGGTGCCCGAGGCCGAGCCGGCCGACGAGATGCTGAGCCTGCTGGCGCGCCGCGACGAGGTGATCCGCGGCCTGCTCAGGAAGCGCCTGCCGGTGCTGACCGACCTGGCCGTGCTGGTCGCCGACCTGCAGGGCTCGGTGAAGATCTGCTCCGAACTGCCGCCGGAGGAGTATTTCGAGCTCATCAACGAGATCTGGCGCGTGCTGGCGCCCACCTTTCGCAAGTTCCGCGGCACCTATGGCAAGCACGTCGGCGACGGCCTGGTCTATTACTTCTTCCCGCAGCCCGACAGCAACTACCTCGCCAACGCGCTCGGCTGCGCGATGGAGATCCGCCAGGAGATCCAGCGCCTGTCGAAGGCCTGGCAGATCCGCAAGCAGTGGTTCAACGAGCTTTACCTCAACACCGGCATCACCGAGGGCCAGGAATGGCTCGGCACCTACCAGTCGCCGACCAGCGTCGAATTCGTCGTGCTCGGCGACACGATCAACCAGGCCGCACGCGTCTCGGATTTCGCGCGCCACGGCAGCATCTGGGTGACCAAGAGCCTGATCAGCAAGCTGCCGGTGGAGGAGCGCTCACGCGTCGTCTTCGGCGTCCGCCGCAAGGCGCCGGAAGGGCGCGAGGTCTTCGTCGCCTCGAGCTTCTCGCAGGTCGCCACGCTGCTCGAGCAGGAGGGCGCGCGCATGGAGAAGCTGCGCGACATCGCCACCCTGCCGATCACCGAGGTCATCGAGCTCAAGCCGCCGCACGCATAGCCCGCCGCGCGACGATCCGCGGCTGCCGTAGAATGGCGGCCGGCCGACCGGCTCCCCTCCCGCGGAGCCGGTCGTGCATTCCAAACCACCTTTTTTCAGGATCGGAACACTCATGGCCGGACATTCCAAATGGGCCAACATCCAGCACCGTAAAGGCCGCCAGGACGAGAAGCGCGGCGCGGCCTTCTCGCGCGTCGCCAAGGAAATCACCGTCGCCGCCAAGATGGGCGGCGGCGATGCCAACTTCAACCCGCGCCTGCGCCTCGCCGTCGACAAGGCCAAGGCCGTCAACATGCCGAAGGACAAGATCGAGAACGCGGTCAAGAAGGGCACCGGCGAACTCGAGGGCGTCGATTACGTCGAGATCCGCTATGAAGGCTACGGCATCGGCGGCGCGGCGGTGATGGTCGACTGCCTGACCGACAACAAGACGCGCACCGTCGCCGACGTGCGCCATGCCTTCAACAAGTACGGCGGCAACATGGGCACCGACGGCTGCGTCGCCTTCATGTTCAAGCACTGCGGCCAGCTGGTGTTCGCGCCCGGCACCGACGAGGCGCAGCTGATGGATGCCGCGATCGAGGCCGGCGCCGAGGACGTGACGACCGACGACGACGGCTCGATCGAGATCGTCACCGGTCCCGGCGATTTTCTCGCCGTCAAGGAGGCGCTCGAGAACGCCGGCTTCAAGGCCGAATACGCCGAGGTGACGATGAAGCCGCTCAACGAGACCGAACTCGCCGGCGAGGACGCCGCGAAGATGCAGAAGCTGCTCGACGCGCTTGACAACCTCGATGACGTGCAAGAGGTCTACACGACCGCAGTGATGGACGAGGAATGAGCGGGGGCGCCGCCCCGCCAGCGCCGGGTTTGTGATCGATGCTGGCGCCCATGGTACGACTGGTCCCCTTCCTCTTCGTCTTCCTCTGGAGCACCGGCTTCCTCGGCGCCAAGCTCGGCCTGCCGCACGCCGCGCCGCTCGCCTTCCTCCTCGTCCGCTACCTGCTGGTGATCGCGCTGATGGCGCTGCTCGCGCTCGCGCTGCGCGCACCCTGGCCGCGTGATCCACGGCAGTGGCTCCACATCGGCGTCAGCGGCCTGCTGCTGCATGCGCTCTACCTCGGCGGCGTGTTCGTCGCCATCGGCCAGGGGTTACCCGCTGGAATCACCGCACTGGTCGTCGGCCTGCAGCCGTTGCTGACCGCGACGCTCGCCGGCCGGCTGCTCGGCGAGGCGGTGCTGCCGCGCCAGTGGCTCGGCCTCGCTTGCGGCTTCGCCGGCGTCGCGCTGGTCGTCGCGCAAAAGCTCGGCGCGGACTTCGCTCCCGCCGCGCTCTGGCCGGCGCTCGCCGCCCTGCTCGGCATCACCGCCGGCACGCTCTACCAGAAACGCTTCTGTCCGCACTTCGACTGGCGCAGCGGCGCGGTGGCCCAGTTCCTGCCATCGGCCGTGGTCACCGGCGCGGTCGTCTTGGTCACGGATGGCTACCACGTCGAGTGGGCCAGCGAATTCGTCTTCGCGCTCGGCTGGCTGGTGCTGGTGCTGTCGGTCGGCGCGATCTCGCTGCTCAACTGGCTGATCCGCCACGGCAGCGCGGTCAATGTCGCCAGCCTGTTCTATCTGACGCCGCCGACGACCGCCCTGCTCGCCTGGCTGCTGTTCGGCGAAACGCTCTCCGCCGGCGCGCTCGCCGGCATGGCGCTGGCGGTGTGGGGCGTGTCCCTCGCCCGCCGCTGACCGCGGCTAGGCGAGATGGAAGCGCGACACCAGGAGCTCCAGCTCCTCGGCCAGCTGCTTGAGGCCGCGCACCGAATCCGTGGTGCCGGCGACCGCCGCGCTGTTGTCGGTGGCCATGCGCGAGATGCTCTCGACGCGGCCGGAGATGTCGCGGCTGGTGGCCGCCTGCTCGTGCGTCGCCGCCGCCGTGTCGCGGATCGCCGCCGCCACCTGCTGGATGCTCGCGTTGATGCGCTCGAGCGCCGCGCCCGCCTGTTCCGCGAGTGCCAGGCCGCCGTCGACCTCGCGGCTGCCGCCTTCCATGTTGCGCACCGCATCGCGGGTCTCGCTCTGGATCGAGGCGATCATCTCCGAAATCTCGCTGGTGGCCTTGGCGGTGCGCTCCGCCAGCTTGCGCACCTCGTCGGCGACCACCGCGAAGCCCCGGCCCTGCTCGCCGGCGCGCGCCGCCTCGATCGCCGCGTTNNCAGCAGGTTGGTCTGGTCGGCGATGTCCTTGATCACGCCGACGATCTCGCCGATCTGGTCGGAGCGGCGACCCAGCGCGTCGACGAGCCGCGCCGACTCGCTGAAGGTGGCGGCGATCGCACGGATGCCGGTCACCGCCTGATTGACGACCGCCTGGCCTTCCGTCGCCAGTCCGCTGGTCTGTTCGGCGGCTTCGGCCGCCCGCTCGCTGCGCGCGACGAGATCGCCGATCGCCTGATTGAGCTGTTCGGCGAAAGACGTGGCGTCGGCGGCCTGGCCGGCTTGGGCCTGCGAGGCCTGCGCCACCTGGTGCGCGGTATCGGCCACGCCGGACGAGGTATGCACCACCTTCGTCGACGCCTGCTGCACCTGGCCGAGGATCGCCGAAAAATCGTCCGCCATCTTGTTGAAGGCGAGCGCCACCTGGCCGAGTTCGCAGCCGCCCTGGATGTCGGCGCGCACCGCGAGATTGCCCTCGGCGAGACCCGAGGCGGCTCTCATCAGTTCGGCGACGCTGCGCGTGATCGCGCGCGTGATCAGCAGTCCGGCGAGAACGGACAGCACCAGGCCGGCCACCATGCTGCCGATCGTGACCGTCCGCACGCGCGCGGCGGCGGCGCTCGCCTCCTCGTAAGCCCGCCCGGCCTGCTCGACCTGGTACTTGAGCAGCGCATCGATCGCCGCGGAGGCCTTGGCGTAGGCCGGTTCCAGGACCGTCTTGCGCAGCTCGTCCGCCTGGGCGAACTTCTCGGCCTGGAGCAGATCGATCATCGGCATGACGCCGGTGCGCCCGAAGTTGAGGCGCGCCTTGACGAAGGCGTCGAACAACTCGCGCTCCTGCGGGGCCAGGGTCCGCCCCTCGTACTCCTTCAGCAGGTTCTCGATCCTGAAAATCTGGCCGCTGATCTTGTCGGTCTGCGCCACGATCTCGAAGGGATCGGTCTCCTGGCGGGCCGCCGCCAGGGTGATGCTGATCTGCATCTGGTTGTTGCGGATCTCGTTGAGGTGGTCGATCGCCACCAGGTTGTCGTTGTACAGCGCCGCGATGGTCTGGTTCGCCGCGCCGATGCCCGTCAGGCCGGTCACGCCGACCCAGAGCAGCATCAACGCCGAGAAGCCGATCAGGATGTAGAAGCGCGTCTTGATGTTCATCTGGTTCATAAGTCCCCCCCCCCTCCATACCGGGATTATGACCTAAGGAACATCTGAACAAGTAG
>DDXW01000067.1 GCA_002347285.1 Rhodocyclaceae bacterium UBA2250
CGGTTCGGCAATCGCCGCGCTTGTCTCCATGGCGGGATGCACAACCCCGCTGCATCCAGCCACGGGCCAGCGTATCGCCCGACTCCAGGCGTCAAGGGTGCGCTTCGCCGGGCTGCGATAACCCCGCAGCCCGCCCTTGACCCCCGGCCTCGGGCTACCAGCGCCATCACGCACCATTACCCACTCGAAATTCAAAAGAGGCGCTTTATGCAACGTGTTGATGATCTTGAAATACCGCGATTCCTGGCACACCTAGCCAAGCTTCTTCACGAATTCCGATTTCAGCTGCATGGCGCCGATGCCGTCGATCTTGCAGTCGATATCGTGATCGCCATCGACCAGACGGATGTTCTTCACCTTGGTGCCGACTTTCACGACCAGGGACGATCCCTTGACCTTCAGGTCCTTGATCACGGTGACCGTGTCGCCGTCCTTGAGCACATTGCCGACGGCGTCGCGCACTTCCGTCGTTTCAGAGACCTCCGGCGGGGCGGCGTCCTTCGACCATTCGTGCGCGCATTCGGGGCAGACATACAGGTTGCCGTCCTCGTAGGTGAGTGCGGAGTTGCATTGCGGGCAGTTGGGCAGGGTGCTCATGGCGGACGTATCTGGTTTGCGGGAAAGGCCGGCATCATACCTGCCGGCATGGGGTTATTCGCTTGCGCGTTGTGCAGTTAGAATCTCCACCATCCCCCCTGCCGCCGGAGAACCGCCATGTGCCTCGCCATTCCCGCCCGCGTCGTCGAAATGCCCGATGCAGACACCGCCATCGTCGATCTGGGCGGCGTGCGCAAGGATGTGTCGCTGGCGCTGATCGAGGATGTCGCGGTGGGCGACTACGTGATCGTGCATGTCGGCTTCGCGCTCAACAAGCTCAATCCCGAGGAAGCCGAGAAGACGCTGGCGCTGTTCGCCGAGATGGGCCATCTGGTGGCGGCGCAGGACGATCTGACGGGCAACGCGGCTTGAAGTACGTCGACGAGTTCCGCGACGGCGAGCTCGCCAAGGGATTGGCGGCGGCGATCGCCGCGGCGGCGCGGCCGGAGCGGCGCTACGCCTTCATGGAGTTCTGCGGCGGCCATACGCACGCGATCTCGCGCTACGGCGTGTCGGACCTGCTGCCGCCCAACGTGCGCATGGTGCATGGGCCGGGCTGCCCGGTGTGCGTGCTGCCGATCGGCCGCGTCGACATGGCGATCCGGCTGGCGCTCGAACACGGTGTCATCCTCTGCAGCTACGGCGACTGCCTGCGCGTGCCGGCGTCGGACGGTCTGTCGCTGCTGAAGGCCAAGTCGCGCGGCGGCGACGTGCGCATGATCTATTCGGCGGCCGACGCGCTGAAGATCGCCCAGGAGATCCCGGCGCGCCAGGTGGCATTCTTCGCGATCGGCTTCGAGACGACGACGCCGCCGACCGCGGTGGTGATCCGGCAGGCCGCCGCGCTCGGCCTGCAGAACTTCAGCGTGCTGTGCTGCCACGTGCTGACGCCGTCGGCGATCATGAGCATCCTCGAATCGCCCGAGGTGCGGCGCTGGGGCACGGTGCCGCTCGACGGCTTCGTCGGCCCGGCGCACGTGTCGACCATCATCGGCAGCCGGCCCTACGAGTTCTTCGCCGAGGAATACGAGAAGCCCGTGGTGATCGCCGGCTTCGAGCCGCTCGACGTGATGCAGGCGGTGCTGATGCTGGTGCGCCAGGTCAACGACGGCCGCTGCGAGGTCGAGAACGAGTTTACGCGCGCGGTGACGCGCGAGGGCAACCGCAAGGCGCAGGACCTCGTCGCCGGGGTGTTCGAACTGCGGCGCGCCTTCGAGTGGCGCGGCATGGGCGCCATCCCCTACTCGGCGCTGGCGATCCGGCGCGACTATGCGGCGTTCGACGCCGAGCGGCGTTTCGGGCTGGCCTACCGCGAAGTGCCCGACCACAAGGCTTGCGATTGCGGCGCGATCCTGCGCGGCGTGAAGACGCCGCGCGATTGCAAGCTGTTCGGCACGGTGTGCACGCCCGAGAACCCGATCGGCAGCTGCATGGTCAGCTCGGAAGGCGCCTGCGCCGCGCACTACACCTACGGCCGCTACAAGGACATCGAGACCGCCGGAGCCGGCGCATGAGAATCCTGTTTCTCACCCACAGCTTCAACAGTCTGACGCAGCGGCTGTTCGCCGAGCTGACGGCGCTCGGCCACGAGATCGCGGTCGAGTTCGACATCGCCGACAGCGTCAGCGAAGAAGCGGTGCGGCTGTTCGCGCCCGACCTGATCCTCGCGCCCTTCCTCAAGCGCGCGATTCCCGAAGCGATCTGGAGGCATCACCTGTGCTGGATCGTGCATCCGGGCGTGGTCGGCGACCGCGGCCCGTCGGCGCTCGACTGGGCGATCATGAACGGCGAAACGGCATGGGGCGTTACGGTGCTGCAGGCCGAGGCAGAGATGGACGCCGGCCCGGTGTGGGCGACGGCGACCTTCCCGATGCGCCGCGCGAAGAAGGCGAGCCTCTACCGCCGCGAGGTCACCGAGGCGGCGCTCGCCGCGGTCAAGGAAGCGCTGGCCAGGCTCGAGCACGGCGCGCGGCCGATGCCGCTCGATGCGCATCCCGAGGCGCGCGGCCAGCTGCGGCCGGTGATGAAGCAGGCCGACCGCGCCATCGACTGGAACCGTGACACGACGGCCGCCGTCCTGCGCAAGATCGACGCGGCCGACGGCTTTCCGGGCGTCGCCGACAGCCTGTTTTCCCAGCCCTGCCATCTCTACGACGCCTGGCCGGAGGAGCGGCTCGAAGGCAGGCCGGGCGAGGTGATCGCGCGGCGCGAGACCGCGCTGTGCCGCGCCACCGTCGACGGCGCTGTCTGGATTGGCCATGTGCGCCGCGCCGCCAGCGCCGAGTTTCCGCAGGCGATCAAGCTGCCCGCGACCGTGGCCTTCGCCGCCGAGAGCGCGGCCGTGCCCGAGGCGCCGCTGGCGGGCTGGTTCGCCGCCGACCACGCGACCTGGCAGGACATCCGCTACGAGGAAAATGGCGACGTCGGCTTCCTGCACTTCGACTTCTACAACGGCGCGATGGGCACGCGCCAGTGCGGGCGCCTGCGCGATGCCTTCCTCTGGGCGGCGGGCCAGCCGACCAAAGTGATCGTGCTGGCGGGCGGCGCCGACTTCTGGTCGAACGGCATCCATCTGAATCTGATCGAGTGCGCCGCCAGCCCGGCCGACGAATCGTGGGCCAACATCAACGCCATCGACGATCTGGCCGAGGCGATCCTGCGCTGCGACAGCCACCTGACCGTCGCCGCGCTCGGCGCCAACGCCGGCGCCGGCGGCTGCTTCCTGGCGCGCGCCTGCGACCGGGTCTGGGCGAAGGACGGCGTGGTGCTCAACCCGCACTACAAGAACATGGGCAATCTCTACGGCTCGGAGTTCTGGACCTACCTGCTGCCGCAGCGGGTCGGCGCCGACGGCGCGGCGGCGATCATGCGCCATCGCCTGCCGATGCTGGCGGCCGAGGCGGCGCAGCGCGGCTTCTACGACGCCGCCCTGCCGGCGCCGAGTTTCCATCTCGAGGTCGCGCACCATGCCGCCGAACTGGCGGGCGCCGCCTGGGCGCAACGGATCGCGGAGAAGCGCGCGCACCGCGCCCGCGACGAGGCGGAAAAGCCGCTCGCGGCGTACCGCGCGGCCGAGCTGGCCGAGATGCGCCGCAACTTCTACGGCTTCGACCCGAGCTACCACGTCGCGCGCTGGCATTTCGTCGCCAAGTCGCCGCAGTCGTGGACGCCGCGCCATCTGGCCGCGCATCGGAGCGGATAAACCATAATAAATAACTCGGATATATGAATAAAATTAGTTTGATGCAGATCAAAACCCCCCGGTAGCGAGCTTGCTAGAAACATGCAACTTGCAAGAAGGAGGAACTCATGAGTGCATCGATCTTTGATATTGCCCAAGGGGATCTGGCGGCAGTCGAGCAGCGGTTGCGCATGCCGCGGCGCGAATTTCTCCAGTTCTGCACCACGGTCGCGGCGACGTTGGGTCTGCCGGCCGGCGCCGAGGCGGCGGTCGCCAAGGCCGTCGAATCGGCCAAGCGGCCGTCGGTGATCTGGCTGCATTTCCAGGAATGCACCGGCTGCTCGGAATCGCTGCTGCGCGCCGAGCATCCGACGCTGGAAAAGCTGATTTTCGACGTCATCTCGCTCGACTACCACGAGACGCTGATGGCCGCCGCCGGCCACCAGGCCGAGAAGGCGCGCAAGGATGCGATGGCCCAGCACAAGGGCAAGTACATCCTCGTCGTCGAAGGCGCGATTCCGACCAAGCAGAACGGCATCTATTGCAAGATCGGCGGCCATACCGCGGTCGATCTGGTCAAGGAATGCGCGGCCGACGCGGCGGCGGTGATCGCCATCGGCTCCTGCGCCTCCTGGGGCGGCATGCCCTCGACCGATCCGAACCCGACCGGCGCATCGAGCGTCGCCGAGGTGCTCGGCAAACCCGTGGCGACCATCCCCGGCTGCCCGCCCAACCCCTACAACTTCCTCGCGACAGCAGTGCATTTCCTCACCTTCGGCAAGCTGCCCGCCACCGACAAGCTCGGCCGGCCGTTGTTCGCCTACGGCCGCCTGATCCACGAGAACTGCGAGCGGCGCGCCCACTTCGATGCCGGCCGCTTCGCGATGGCCTTCGGCGACGAAGGCCACCGGAAAGGCTACTGCCTCTACAAGCTCGGCTGCAAGGGGCCGGAAACCTATGCCAACTGCCCGACGCTGGGCTTCGGCGACGCGGGCGAGGGCAACTGGCCGGTCGGCTGCGGCCATCCCTGCATCGGCTGCACGGAAAAGGGCGTCGGCTTCGCCAAGCCGATCCACAGCATGGCGAAGATGCTCAACGTGGCGCCGCCGCTGCAGTATCCGCGCATCGCCGAGGAGATCGGCAAGGGATCGAACTTCGCCTCGGCCGCCGCGCTCGCGGCGATCGCCGGGGCGGCGGCCGGTGGCGCGGTGATGTTGGCGAAGAACCTCGGCCTGTCGCACCAGGCCGCCGAACTGGAAAAAGCCAAAGAAGCCAAAACCAAAGCGGAGGCGTGAGATGACCACCCGACGCAATTTTCTGAAAGGCGCGCTGGCGGCGACCGGCGCGATCGTCGGTTCCGGCGGGACGGCGGGCGTCCAGGCGCGCGAGACCCGCAAGGTCCCGCCCGAGGCGCTCGGCCTGCTCTACGATGCGACGCTGTGCGTGGGCTGCAAGGCCTGCGTGGCGGCCTGCAAGGAGGCGAACGGCAACCCGCCGGAGTTCAACACCGTCGATCAGTTGTGGGACACGCCGCTCGACACCAGCGGCGACACCTTCAACATCATCAAGATGTACCGCAACGGCACGATGGAGACGAAGGACGCCGAGACCAACGGCTATTCCTTCATGAAGACCTCGTGCATGCACTGCGCCGATCCGAGCTGCGTGTCGGCCTGCCCGGTGTCGGCGATGACCAAGAACCCGGTCAACGGCATCGTCGAATACAACCCGGACAAGTGCATCGGCTGCCGCTACTGCGTGCTGGCCTGTCCGTTCGGCATCCCGAAGTATCAGTTCAACGATCCCCTGGGCCGCATCGGCAAGTGCGAGCTCTGCCGCCACCGCCACAAGGACGGCCATTACTCGGCCTGCGCCGAGGTCTGCCCGACCGGGGCGACGCTGTTCGGCCGCACCGAAGACCTGCTCGCCGAGGCGAAGCGCCGTCTGGCACTGAAGCCCGGCAGCATCACCACCTATCCGCGCGGCCGTCTGCGTCCTGCGCAGGAGAAGGCGCTGCAGGGCAAGGACACCGGCGAGGGCAACAAGGCGCGCCACGGCTGGCGCCACGAGCCGGATCAGAGCTACGAAGGCGTCGTCGGCAATTACCAGCAGCACGTCTATGGCGAGCAGGAATACGGCGGCACGCAGGTGGTCAAGCTGTCCGGCGTGCCTTTCGAGAAGGTCGGCATGCCGAAGCTGCCGCCTTATTCCTCGGCGGCGACGTCGGAGACGATCCAGCACACGCTGTACGGCGGCCTGCTGATGCCGATCGCCGTGCTGGGCGCGCTGACCTGGGTGGCCAAGCGCAACGTCAAGCCTGAAGAGGGAGAAGAAGAATGAGCGCCCAACATCATGCGAAACCGGCGCCGGTCGGCGGGCCGCTGTTCAACGGCGTCACGCTGATCGCCGGCATCCTGATCGCCATCATGGCGGTGATCCTGCTGGTGCGCTTCTTCTACGGCCTCGGCAGCGTCACGGCAATGAACGACGGCTACCCGTGGGGCATCTGGATCGTCGTCGACGTGATGATCGGCTCGGCCTTCGCCTGCGGCGGCTTTTCGGTGGCGATGCTGGTCTACATCTTCAACAAGGGCGAATACCACCCCCTGGTGCGGCCCGCGCTGCTGGCGAGCCTGTTCGGCTACACGCTCGCCGGTATCGGCGTCGTGTTCGACCTGGGCCGCTGGTGGAACGTCTGGAACATGTACTGGCCCTGGTCGGTGAACCTGAACTCGGTGATGTTCGAGGTGGCGATCTGCATCACGCTCTACATCGTCGTGATGTGGATCGAGTTCTCGCCGGTCGTGATGGAGAAGTACGGCCTGTACGAACTCAAGAAGAAGATCGGCAAGTACATGTTCTTCATCATCGCGCTCGGAACGCTGCTGCCGATGATGCACCAGTCTTCGCTCGGCACGATGTGGGTGGTGCTCGGCACGCAGGTGCATCCGCTCTGGCAGACCCCGATGGTGCCGCTGCTGTTCCTGCTCACCGCCGTCATCATGGGCTACGCGGTGGTGCTGTTCGAGTCCTGCGTGGCGTCCTCCGCCTACCGGCGCAGCATCGAGATGAACCTGCTGACGCCGATGGCCAAGGTGATGCTCGGCATCGTCGCTGCGTACATCGTCGTGCGGCTGGCCGACCTGCTCGTGCGCGGCGCATTCGGCCTGGCGTTCGAAATGACGCTCGAGTCCGTGATGTTCTGGTTCGAGATGGCCTGCTTCGTCGCCCCGTTCTTCGTCATCGGCACCGAAGCGCAGCGCCGCAATCCGGCGCGGCTGTTCATCGGCGGCATCCTGCTGATGCTCGGCGGCTCCCTGCTGCGGTTGAACGGCTTCCTGATCGGCTACGAGACCGGCGGCGGCTACCAGTATTTCCCGTCGCTGCCCGAGCTGATGGTCACCGTCGGCATGTTCGCTACCGAAGTTCTCGGCTACATCGTCATTACCCGCCGCTTCCCGGTCCTTCCGCGCGAAGCCTGATCGATTGGAGATAAAAATGTCAAAACGCATCACGATTGATCCGATTACCCGCATCGAAGGCCACTTGCGCATCGACGTCGACGTCGATGGCGGCCGGGTCAAGAAAGCCTGGTCGTCCGGCCAGATGTGGCGCGGCGTCGAACTGATCCTGCTCGGCCGCGATCCGCGCGACGCCTGGACGATCACGCAGCGCATCTGCGGCGTGTGCACGACGGTGCACGCGATCGCCTCGGTGCGTGCGGTCGAGAACGCGCTGCAGCTCGAAGTGCCGCTCAACGCGCAGTACATCCGCAACCTGATCATCCTCGCCCATGCGGTGCATGACCATATCGTGCACTTCTACCACCTCTCGGCGCTCGACTGGGTCGATGTCACCTCGGCGCTCAAGGCCGATCCGGACAAGACCGCCGCGCTCGCCGAAAGCCTGTCGTCGTGGAAGCTCAACAGCAAGCACGAGATGCGCGCCGTCAAGGAGCGCCTGGCCGGCTTCGTCAATGGCGGCCAGCTCGGCATCTTCACCAACGGCTACTGGGGGCATCCGGCGATGAAGCTGCCGCCGGAGGTGAACCTGCTCGCCGTCGCGCACTACCTGCAGGCGCTCGACGTGCAGCGCAAGGCCAACAAGATCGTCTCGATCCTCGGCGCGAAAACGCCGCACATCCAGAACCTCGCCGTCGGCGGCGTCGCCAACCCGATCGCCACCGATTCGCAGTCGGTGCTGACCGTCGAGCGCCTGATGGCGATCAAGGGCTGGATCGACGAGCTGGCCGATTTCGTCAAGAACGTCTACCTGGTCGATGTGGCGGCGGTGGGCGCCTTCTACGCCGACTGGACCAAGTATGGCGCCGGGATCACCAACTACCTGTGCGTGCCGGACATCCCGCTCGATACCAAGGGCACGCAGTTCGCGCTGCCCGGCGGCTACATCGAAGGCGGCGACGTAAGCAAGTTCAAGCCGATCGCCAGCTTCAACGACGATTTCTGGGGCAAGGGCGTCGAGGAGTCGGTCAAGCACTCGTGGTACGACTACAGCAGCCAGAAGCCGCTGCATCCCTATCAGGGCGAGACCAAGCCGAACTACACCGACTTCCAGGACGCCGGCAAGTATTCCTGGCTCAAGTCGCCGACCTTCTACGGCAAGCCGGCCCAGGTCGGGCCGCTCGCCAACGTGCTGTGCATGTTCGCCGCCGGCCATGAGCCGACCAAGAAATACGCCACGGCCGCGCTCGATCTGGTGTCGTCGCTGGCCAAGACCAAGGTCGGCATCGATGCGCTGCATTCGACCATCGGCCGCCATGCGGCGCGCGCGGTGCGCTGCTGCGTGATGATGGACGAGCTCGAAGGCCAGTGGAACGCGCTGGTCGGCAACATCGCCAAGGGCGACACCAAGACCTTCAACCAGCCGGTGTTCCCGAAGGGCGAATCGATGGGCGTCGGCTTCCACGAGGCGCCGCGCGGCGTACTGTCGCACTGGGTGGTCATCGACAAC
Organism: Rhodocyclaceae bacterium UBA2250; assembly: GCA_002347285.1. GTDB lineage: Bacteria > Pseudomonadota > Gammaproteobacteria > Burkholderiales > Rhodocyclaceae > Sulfuricystis. Next base: position 8,750 of record DDXW01000067.1, read on the forward strand.
GGCAAGATCAAGAACTACCAGTGCGTCGTGCCCTCGACCTGGAACGCCTGCCCGCGCAACGAGAAGGATGAGGCAGGCCCCTACGAGGCATCGCTGCTCGACAACCCGATCGCCGATCCCGAGAAGCCGCTGGAAGTGCTGCGCACCATCCACTCCTTCGATCCGTGCATCGCCTGCGCGATCCACCTGACCGACAAGGAAAACGAGACCAGCGTTTCCGTCAAAGTCGTTTGATGCGCGCGGTCGTTCTCGGCGTCGGCAACGTGATTCTGGCCGACGAAGGTGTCGGCGTGCGCGTGGCGGAGGCGTTCGAGCGTGCCTACGTGCCGCCGGCGGGCGTCGCCGTCATCGATGCCGGCACGGCGAGCATGGAAATGCTCGAAGACCTTTCCCACCTCGACTTCCTGCTCGTCGTCGACGCGGTCGCGGCCGGCAAGGCACCCGGCGAGCTGGTGCGGCTCGCCGGCGACGAGGTGCCGGTGTTCTTCCGCCGCAACCTCTCGCCGCACGGCATCGGCCTGTCGGACGTGCTCGCCTCGCTCGAGTTCCTCGGCGCCGAGCCGAAGGAGACGGTGATCCTCGGCGTGCAGCCGCTGTCGATGGAGCTGGCGACCGAGCTCACGCCGACGGTCGCCGCGCGCGTGCCGGAACTCGTGGCGCAGGTGGTCGATGAGCTGACGCAGCGCGGCCTTGTGCCGCAAGCACGTTAGAAACTCGGCGCTGGCGAGGCGGCGGCGATGCAATTCCATACCGACGATCCGGCGCCGCTGATCGAGGCAACCTTCCGGCGCATCGAGGCCGAACGCATGGCCGGCCTGTCCATGCTCAACCCCGCGCTGGCGGTGGCGGCGGTCGGCTTCGCCCGCCACGGCGCGCAGGACGAGGAATGGCGCGGCGTGCTGGTCACGCCCTGGGGCATCAACCTGCTGCTGCTGCCGGCAGCGGCCGGCTGGCCGGTACCCGCAGCGCACGAGCGCGTGTTCCGCCAGTACCCGGCCGGCACCTTCGCCTTCCTCGCCAATCGCGAGGAAGGGCTGGGTGACTACCTCGCCTGCCCGCTGATCCACGACATGCAGCAGTTTGCCGATCAGGAAACCGCCGTCAACACCGCGCGCGCCTGCCTGATCGCGCTGGATCTTCGGCCGCCTGAGCCGGCCACCGATCAATCGCAACCGCAACGCCCCGATCGCCGGCGCTTTTTCACCGGCCATTCAACCTGACAGAGGTCATCGTGCATTGGCCCGGCACCACCCCCCGAGAGCGCATCCGCGCCGAGCTGTTCGGCAGTTATTGGAGAAACGACCTGAACGACGTCTTCGCCGATGTCGCGCCTTATTACGACCAGGCGAACATCGTCGCCAGCCTCGGCCTGTGGCCCTGGTTTCTGAAGCATTTCATGTCGATGTTCGCCCTCCGACCCGGCCTGCGCGTGCTCGATCTGTGCGCCGGCACCAATGCGGTCGGCATCGCGCTGTTGAAACGGGAGCCGGGTCTCGAGGTCATCGCCATCGACCGCAGCGAGGCGATGCAGGCCGTCGGTCGCCGCCGCGCGGCGGCGCGTGGCCTGCACATCGAGAGCAGCATCGGCGACGCGCACAAACTGCCTTATCCGGATGTGCATTTCGACATCGTCACGCTGCAGTGGGCCTCGCGCCATCTGCGCATCGAGGAGGTGATGGACGAGGTGCGGCGGGTGCTGAAGCCGGGCGGCAGTTTTCATCATTGCGACATGCTGAAACCGGCCAATCCGCGCATCGCGCGCTGGTATTTCGGCTATCTGCGCCAATGCCTGGATCTGACGGCCTGGCTGTTCCGCAGCGGCAAAGCCGCGCTCGGCTGCCGCAACTACTTCATCGAGGCGCTCGACCAGTTCTATTCGGCGGAAGAGTTTTCCGCCTTGCTGGAGAAGCACGGCTTCGTCGAGGTCACCCACAAGCGGCTGCTGGCCGGCATGATCGGATTGCATCGCGCGAGCAAGCCTGCGGCGGTGTAGTATCGCCGCATGGCAGAGGCAATTCGCGTCCGGGTAACCGGCGTCGTCCAGGGCGTGGGTTTCCGACCCTTCGTCTGGCGGCTCGCGCACGAGTTGCAGCTGGCCGGCTGGGTGAAGAACGACGCCGCCGGCGTCGAGATTCATGCCGAAGGGACGCCCGCCGCGCTGTCTGCCTTGATCCGGCGCGTGCGTGACGAGGCGCCGCCGCTCGCGCGCGTCGATGCGGTGAACGCGAGCACGGTCGAGGCGGCGGGACATGCCGGCTTTGCGATCGTCGCAAGTTCCGGCGGCAAAGTCAGCACCGCGATCGGTCACGACACCGCGCCCTGCGCGGCCTGCCTGGTCGAACTCTTCGATGCGGACGGCCGGCGCTGGCGCCACCCGTTCATCACCTGCACCCACTGCGGCCCGCGCTTCACGGTGACGCGGCGCCTGCCCTACGACCGGCCGCAGACGAGTCTCGCGCCGTTTCCGTTGTGCGCCGACTGCGCGCGCGAATACGCCGAACCGGCCGACCGGCGCTTCCATGCCGAGACCACCTGCTGCCCGAACTGCGGCCCGCAACTCAGTCTGCTCGACGCGGCCGGCGGCCCGCTGGAAGGAGATCCGATCGCCGCGACGCTGGCGCTGCTGCGGGCGGGCGGGATCGTCGCGATCAAGGGCCTCGGCGGCTTCCACCTGGCTTGCGATGCGCGCAATGCGGCCGCCGTCGCCAGCTTGCGCGAGCGCAAGCAGCGCGAGGAGAAGCCGTTCGCCGTGATGGTCGCCAACGCGGCGAGCTGCGCGCCCTATGCGAAACTCGGCGCCGGCGAGGCGGCGCAACTGGCGAGTCCGGAGCGGCCGATCGTGCTGCTCGCCAAGCTGGCCGAGACGGATGCGCTGCTGCCCGGCGTCGCACCGGGGCTGGCGGAGATCGGGCTGATGCTGCCGGCGACGCCGATCCAGTATCTGCTGTTCCACGAAGCCGCCGGCCGGCCGCGGGGGGTGGCGTGGCTGGAGGATGTTCAGGCGCCGGCGCTGGTGATGACCAGCGCCAACCCGCACGGCGAACCGCTGGTGATCGGCGACGACGAGGCGCTGGAACGCCTCGCCGGCATCGCCGACGCCTTCCTGCTGCACGACCGCGTCATCGTCGTGCGCTGCGACGACAGTGTGCGGCGCGCCGCGGCGTTCGTCCGCCGCGCGCGCGGCTACGTGCCGCGCGCCATCCGGCTGCCGCAGGCGGGGCCGCCGGTGCTGGCGGTCGGCGGCTGGTTCAAGAACACGGTCTGCGTCACGCGCAATTGTAGCGACTTCAGCGAGGCCTTCGTCTCGCAGCACGTCGGCGACCTCGACAACGCCGCGGCCTGCGGCTTCTTCGAGGAGACCGTCGCCCATCTGCTGGCCATTCTCGAAGTCGAGCCCGCGCTCGTCGCGCACGACCTGCATCCGGATTTCCATTCGACGCGCTACGCCGCCGCCTTCGCGGCCGAGCGCGGCATCCCCGCCGTCGGCGTACAGCACCACCACGCCCACATCGCGGCGGTCTGTGCCGAGCACGGACTCACCGAGCCGGTGCTCGGCCTGGCGCTCGACGGCGTCGGCCTCGGCGCCGACGGCGCGGCCTGGGGCGGCGAGCTGCTGCTGGTCGATGGCGCGCGCTGCGAACGACTGAGCTACTTGCGGCCGCTGCCGCTGCCCGGCGGCGACGCGGCAGCGCGCGAACCCTGGCGCATGGCGGCGGCGGCGCTGCACGCGCTCGGCCGCGGCGACGAGATCGCGCGGCGCTTCGCCGCCGAACCGGCGGCGAAGACGGTGGCGACGCTGCTCGCACGGGGTGTCAATTGTCCGGCGACCTCGAGCGCGGGCCGCCTGTTCGATGCGGCGGCGGGGCTGCTGGAAGTACGCCGCCGCGCGAGCTTCGAAGGCCAGGCGGCGATGCTGCTCGAGGGCCTGGCGGCGGTGCATGGGGAAGTCGCACCGCTGGATGGCGGCTGGCAACACGAAGAGGGCGTGCTCGACCTGCGCCCCTTGCTCGCAGCGCTCGCCGATGCCGCCGATCCGGCGGCGGGCGCGGCGCTGTTCCATGCGACGCTGGCGGCGGCGCTGGTCGAGTGGGCGGCGACCGCCGCGCGGCGGTGCAGCCTCACGACCGTGGTCGCCGCCGGCGGCTGCCTGCTCAATCGCCTGCTGTCACAGGCCTTGCGGCTGGGCTTGCGGGTGCGCGGGCTGCATTGCCTCACTGCCGAGCGGCTGCCGCCCAACGACGGCGGGCTGGCGCTCGGCCAGGCCTGGGTGGCCGTCAGTCGGAGGGCGGGGCGGACAGCCTGAATTCGTCCGTTTCGCAGGCTGTACGGTGGGAACTGACGAACTGCTCGAAGGCTTCCGCTTCCACTGGCGGCGAGCAGATGTGTCCCTGATATTCGTCGCAGCCGGCGGCGATCAGGAAATCGCGTTGCCGCGTCGTTTCGACCCCCTCGGCGATGACGCTGAGGCGCAGCGCGCCCGCCATGCGGATGATGGCGCCCACGATCGCGGTGTCGCTGTCGTCGTCGGGCAGGTCATTCACGAAGGAGCGGTCGATCTTGAGCTTGTGGATCGGGAAGCGCTTGAGATAGGAGAGGCTCGAATAGCCGGTGCCGAAGTCGTCGATGGCGAGCCAGATGCCGAGCGCGGACAGGGCCTCGAGCCGCTTCATCGTTTCCTCGACGTCCTGGATCAGCAGCGATTCGGTGAGTTCGAGTTCTAGCAGATGCGGCGGCAGGTCGTGCTCCTGCAGCACGCGGGCGATCTCATCGACGAAGTCGGCCTGCTGGAATTGCAGGGCCGAGACGTTGACCGCCATGCGCAGCGTCAGCCCCCTGGCGTGCCAGGCGGCGCACTGGCGCACCGCTTCCTGCATGACCCAGCGGCCGATGCTGACGATGACGCCCGACTCCTCGGCTACCGGGATGAACTGGGCGGGCGGGATCTCGCCGAGTTCCGGGTCGCGCCAGCGCAGCAGCGCCTCGACGCCGAAGATGGCGCCGTCGGCGAAGCGCAGCTGCGGCTGGTAGTGCAGGCGGAAGCTGCCGTTGGCGAGCGCCAGGCGCATCCCATGGTCGAGCTTCATGCGCGAGAGCAGGCCGACGTTCATCTGGCGCTGGTAGAAGCGGAAGCCGGCGCGGCCGCGCTCCTTGACGTGGTACATGGCGCTGTCGGCGTTCTTGATCAGGTCGTCCATCGTGCGGCCGTCGCCGGGGAACAGCGCGATGCCGATGCTGCAGGTGACGGTGAACGACATCTCGTCGAGATCGAATGGATGCGAGAGCCGTTCGATGATGCGCCGCGCCGTGATCTCCGCGCCGCGCGTGTCGGCCCGGTGCAGCAGGACGAGGAACTCGTCGCCGCCCAGGCGCGCGGCGGTATCCACCTGGCGCAGGCAGTCCTTGATGCGCTCCGCCACCTCGACCAGCACGCGGTCGCCGAACATGTGGCCGAGCGAGTCGTTGATGTGCTTGAAGCGGTCGAGATCGATGAACAGGATGGCGAACTGGCCGTGGTCGCGCGTCGCCATGCCGATGGCGAACTCGATGCGCTCGGCCAGCATCAGGCGGTTGGGCAGTCCGGTCAGGGCATCGGTGTAGGCCAGTTCCTCGATGCGCTTCCTGGCATTGACGGTTTCCGAGAGATCCTTGAAGAAGCCGATGTAATTGAGCACCGCGCCGTCGTTGTCGCAGACGCGCACCAGCGATGCCTGGCAGGGCAGGGTGGCGCCCGCCTCGTTGCGATGCCAGGCTTCGCCCTCCCAGAAGCCGTCCGCGCCGAGGTGGAGGCGCACTTCATCGAAGAAGTGCTCGGTGGCGATGCCGCCGGTAAGGATGTCCGCCGCGGACTTGCCGAGCAGGGTCGCGCACTGCTGGCCGGTCAGGCGCTCGCAGCTGGGGTTGGCGGCGATCAGGACGAAGTCGGGGTCGGTGACGAAGATGGCGTCGAGGCTCGCCTCGAACACCTTGGCGGCGAGCTGCAGGCGCGCCTCGTCGGCCAGCCGCCGCGTGATGTCGCGGAAGGAGTAGACGCGGCCGATCGGCCGGCCGCGCGCGTATTGCGGCAGCGTGACCCGCTCGAGCACGATGCCGGAACGCAGCGCCAGGATGTCGCTCGCCTCGAGCAGCGGCGAGCGGCCGATCGCCGCCAGACGCGCCGCGTAATTGGCGGCGTCGGCGACCTGCTGCGCCATCCAGGTGTAGATGGCGGCATCGTCGCGTTGCGTCATGAGTTCCTGCGGCAGCGCCCACAGCTCGGCGAAGCGGTGGTTGTAGCCGCGGATCGCGCCTTCGAGGTCGGTGACGAGAATGCCGTCGGCCGTCGATTCGAGCGTGGCACGCAGCTCGGCGATCAGCTTTTCCAGCTCGCCCTCGATGCGGCGTTCCTCCGACTGGTCGCGGATGCCGACGACGAACACGGCGCTCGCATCGGACAGGACGACGCGGCTGACGCGCCGCTCGACCGGCACGGCGCTGCCGTCGGCGCGCAGCAGCAGGGTTTCGGACTGGATCTGGTCGGACAGTCCGGCGGCGACGTCTTCCCAGAAATACATGTCCTCGGGCGTCGCGGCGAGTTCGACCACCGGCCGGCCGACGAGCTGTTCCGGCTGGCTGCCGAGCAGGCGGGCGGCGTTGCGATTGCAGGCGAGGATGCGCAACTCGATCGCGTCGACGATCCACACGCCCTCGAGCATGCCCTCGATCAGCGACTGCCAGTTGCAGGTGGCGGCGTTCATGCTTCGCCTTCCCCGTGCCGGCTGGCGAGTTGGGCGCGCTCGAAGAAGTAGCAGATGCGCGTGCGCGGCGAGAGATAGTCGAAGGTCGCGCGCGGCAACTGCAGCGGCTTGATGCTGCGACGAATGCCGAGCTGCGGCATGGCCTCGAGGTCGACGATCAGCGCCTCGTCGCGCGGCACGCGCACATCGTGGATGAGGATGTGCGGCCGCAGCGGACGGGAGGAATTGACCGAGACGACCAGCGCGAAGCGGCCGTCGTTGAGCTCGATCACCGAGCCGGGCGGATAGACGCCCATCATGCGGATGAAGGGCATCAGAACTTCGATGTCGAACTGGTGCTTCGCCTGGGCGAAGGTGAGCGAGAGCGCCTCGTGCGGCGTGACGGCCTGCGTCGGGTTGGCGGGATTGCACAGGTTGTCGTAATGATTGACCAGGCTGACGATGCGCGCCAGCGGCGCGATGGCTTCGCCCGCCAGTCTCTGCGGATAGCCCCGTCCGTTCGCCAGTTCGTGGTGCTGCGCGATCACCGCCTGCACCGCGGCGGGCAGGCGCATCGCCCGGGCGATCTCGACGCCTTGGGCGACATGTTCTTCGTAGAGATGGCGTTCGGCGCTGTTGAACTTGTCATCCTTCCAGCGCAGCCGTTCGGGCAGGACGATCTTGCCGATGTCATGGAGAAGCGCGCCCAGGCCGAGCTCGCCGAGCTGCTTCGCATCCAGCCCGAGCGTCTTGCCGAGCAACAGGGAGAGGGTCGTGACATTGACGGCGTGCAGCGAACTCTTCTCTCCGAAATTTTCGGAAAGCAGGCGGATGGCCGTTTCTTCCTGTCCGATCAGCTGGCTGACCATCTGGCCGATGACCTGCTCGGCCTGCAGGCGCGCCGCCTCCGGCTGCGCCTGGGCGATGTCGATGACCTGGCGATAGGTGCGGCTGGCGCTGGTGAATTGCCGTTCGCAGGATTCCAGCCGCTTGCGCTGGCTGTCGAGCAGTTCGCGCCGCTGGCGGCGCTGCGTTTCGGTCACCGCCGCCTGTTCGGCGGACTTGGCGGCCGCCGCGGCGTCCACGGGCGCGGCGGTGCGGGCCGGTTCCGGAACGCTCCGCTCCGGCGACCAGCGGATGCGGTTGATGCCGAGCTGGCGGATGGTGTCGATCTGCTCCTGCTCGGTGATCCTGAAGTTGTTGAGGGTGAAGGGGTGGCGCATCCAGCCCAGGTCCAGATAGACGTAGTGGCCGATGCGCAGGTCGCTGACGTCGATGAATTGGGCTTCGTGATCTTGGGTGGTCATGCTTCGGGGGGGGTGAGCCGGGATCAGCACGTGCCGAAATATGGCACAAAATGCCGCCCCGGTGGGAGCGGCAAGGGAAAATCGGCGCTGGCGGGGCGGCTCGGCGCCGCCGGATCACTCAAACCAGGCGAGCTTGTCCTTGAGCCTGACGACCTCGCCGACGATGATCAGCGTCGGCGCCTTGAGGCCGGCGGCGACCGCCAGCGCCGGCAGGGTGGCGAGGGTGCCGGCGACGGTGCGCTGGTTCGGCGTGGTGCCCTGCTGCACGATGGCGGCGGGCCAGTCGGACGGCAGGCCGTGCGCGATCAGCTGTTCGCACAGATATGGCAGGCCGGACAATCCCATGTAGATGATCACGGTCTGGCGGGGGCGGGCGAGCCCGGGCCAGTCGAGGTTCATCGTGCCGTCCTTGAGGTGGCCGGTGACGAACACGCAGGCCTGCGCGTAGTTGCGATGCGTCAGCGGAATGCCCGCATAGGAGGCGACGCCGGCGGCGGCGGTGATGCCCGGCACGACCTCGAAGGGAATGCCGTGCTCCTTGAGGGTTTCGACCTCCTCGCCGCCGCGGCCGAAGGTGTAGGGGTCGCCGCCCTTGAGGCGGACGACGCGCTTGTGCTGTCGGGCCAGCTTGACCAGCAGGAGGTTGAGGTCGTCCTGCGGCACGCTGTGGTTGCCGCGTTCCTTGCCGGCGTAGAGGCGTTCCGCCTGCGGGCGGACCAGGTCGAGGATCGGCTGCGAGACGAGGTGGTCATACACGAGCACGTCCGCCTCGCCGATGATGCGCAAGGCGCGCAGGGTCAGCAGTTCCGGATCGCCGGGGCCGGCGCCGACGAGGTAGACCGTGCCGGCGACGGCCGGACCGCGGGACGGGAAGTGGGCAGGCAAATTGATGGTCATGTCAGCTGCAGCCGCCGCCGCCGCAGGAGCCGCAGCCGCTGTTGCGGCTGGCGCAGCTTGCGCCGGCAGTCGGCGGGTCGTTCGGGTTGATGAAGATGAACTGGAATTCGCCGGGGTGCAGTTCGACGAAATCGAGCGTCGCCCCCTGCAGCAGTTCCTGGCTGCGCGGCGCGATCAGCAGTTTAACTCCGCAGGACTCGATTACCGCATCCTGTTCGCGCTCTTCGTCGAAGCCCATGCCGTAGACGATTTCACCGTCCTCCAGCTTGGCGGCGACCCGCAGGCAGGTCGGAGCGGCGGTGGCGTCGTGCTGGGCGGCGATCGCCCGCAGGATCTGTTCGGCGGCAACGGGGGTCAGGGTGAACATGGCGGGGCCTCACGGGCTGGAGAATGGCAATTGCGGGCGAACTGCACGAAGTGCGCCGGCCAGTGGCAGCCGGCGGTGGCGCGCAAGTGGGTGTAGGAAGCGAGCAGGTTGCCGCTGACGATACCGTCGTGGCGGCCATCGATGCCGTGGCCGCGTTGGACGGCGTAGGCGTAATGCGTGTCGTCGGGCAGCCCGCGCAGTTCCGAATAGTGGAACTCGTGGGCGTGAATGGACTGCGCAAACTCGGCGCTGGCGGGGCGGCGCCACGGATGCGCGGCGGTCGCCTGGAGGATGACGTAGCCGCGGCCGACCGGCTTGTCGTGCATGTGGATGTCGCCGGGGATGGCGCCGACCATCGGCCGGGTCTTGTCGCCCCAGGTGATGCTGTGCGCCAGGTACATCAGGCCGCCGCATTCGGCATAGGTCGGCAGGCCGTTGGCGATGGCGGCGCGGATGTCGGCGCGCAGGCTGGCGTTGGCCGACAGTTCGTCGAGGAACGACTCGGGAAAGCCGCCGCCGATGAACAGGGCGTCGCAGGCCGGCAGGTGGTCGTCGCGCAGCGTGTCGAACGGCACCAGCTCGGCGCCGGCCGCGGCGAAGGCCTCGAGATCGTCGGTGTAGTAGAAGCCGAAGGCGGCATCCCGGGCGATCGCCACGCGCACCGGCGGCTCGGCGCAGGCGGGCAGCGCCGGCGGAGCGGCGAGCGGCAGGTCGGTTGCGGTCAGCGCCAGCAGGCGGTCGAGATCGACCTGACCGGCGACGCGGGCGGCGATGGCGGCGATCAACTGGTCGGCATGGGCGGCTTCGTTGGCCGGCATCAGGCCGAGGTGGCGCTCGACCAGCGCGAGCTGGGCATCCTCGTGGACGGCGCCGAGCACCGGCACGTCGGTGTAATGCTCGATGACGGCGCGCAGCTTGGCCTCGTGCCGGCTGCCGCCGAGCCGGTTGAGGATCACGCCGGCGATGTGGATGTCGCGTTCGAAAGCCTGGTAGCCGAGGATCAGCGGCGCGATGCCGCGCGTCATGCCGCGCGCGTCGATGACGAGGATCACCGGCAGGGAAAGCAGGCGGGCCAGCGCCGCGTTGCTGTTGGCGCCGTCGAGGGCGAGGCCGTCGTAGAGCCCCTTGTTGCCCTCGACCAGGCAGACTGCGGCGTCATGTCCCTGGGCGAACTGCGCGCGGATTTCGTCGTGCGGCGAGAGGAAGAAGTCGAGATTGCGGCAGCCGCGGCCGGCGGCGCGGCCGAGCCAGAGCGGATCGATGTAGTCGGGCCCCTTCTTGAAGGGCTGCACCGTCAGGCCGCGCGCGCGCAGCGCCGCGGCAAGACCGATGCTGATCGTCGTCTTGCCGGAGGATTTGTGCGCGGCGGAAATCAGGAAGCGATGCATGGAGAAGCGCTGCATTAATCCGGCACGCTGTCGCGTGCCGCCGCACGGCCCGTCATCAGTCGAGCATGTGCCCGGCGGATTCCAGCTTGGCGATGTCGTCCTGCGGCAGGAACTTCAGCACGCGCACGCCGACGGCGGTCGCCGTGAAGGCGATGCCGATGCCGCCCAGGCCGAGCAGGATTTCCGGCAGCGTCGGCGCGTAGCTGTCGATCTTGCCGTCGAAGAAGCTGCTGGAGACCTCCATGCCCGGGAAGATCTCGAGCGGGAAGACCTGGCCGCCGATGATGAAGACGAACAGCAGGCAGAATGCGCCGAGGATCACCAGCGCGGCGGCGAAGAACACCGAGCCGCGCAGGCTGGCGAGGTTCGGGACGTAGATCAGCAGCAGCGGGACGAGCGTACCGAGCACGACGTAGCCGCCCCAGAACAGCAGCGGGAAGATGCCGCCGCTGAGCAGGATGAACTGTTCGAACGCCGTCTGCTTCGCGAAGTAGAGGTTGGTCAGGTGGTAGACCATGACGAAATAGAACACGGCGGCGACGAAGGTGCCGAGCAGGTTCTTCATGCGTGAGCGGATCTGCGGGTGCAGCGTCATGTCGTTCCAGGCATACATGGCCTTCTGCACGATCATGAACACCGCGAGGCCCCAGGCGAACGACATGATGATGAACATCGGCGCGATGACCGCCGACTGGTAGGCCTGGCGCGCGACGAGGAAGCCGAAGATGGAGCCGGTGCCGGTGGTCAGCAGCAGGCGCCAGATGAAGGCGGCCAGGCCGGCGGGCTTGTAGTAGGGGTTCATCTTGCGGTCCATCAGCGTCCACAGGTAGATGCCGACGATGGCGAAGAAGCCCGGGTAGAGGATGACGTTCCAGCCGAACATCGAGGTCGGGTTGAAATGCGTCATGGCGACTATCAGCCGGTCGGCACGCCCGAGGTCGAGCATGATGATGGCGAGACCCGCGGCGAGCATCGCCAAGGCCAGCAGGCCGGACAGGGGCGCGCGCGACTTGTAGACGACCTTGCCGAACACCGAGCCGATCGAGGCGACGTTGAGCACGCCGGAGGCGGCGACGATCAGGAAGATCGCGAAGACGTGCGGCATGCCCCAGACCACTTGGTTGTTCATGCCGGTGACGACGTGGCCGGCGTGCTCCATGTAGAGCGCCGCCGCGAGGCCGATCACGGTCACGAGGCCGCCAAGTACGGCGAGGAGGTAGAAGTTGCGTTCTTCGGCGCGGGGGTTCTGTGCGAGTTGCATGGCGGTCAAATTCCCTGGTAACGGACGCCGACGTTGAGCTTGAGATCGGCGCGCACCTGCGTCGTCGCTTCACGCGCGATGCGTTGGGCGATCCCGCTGTTCGGATCGTTGAGGTCGCCGAACAGCATGGCGCCCTCGGGACAGGCCTCGACGCAGGCGGGCTGCATGCCCTTGTCGACGCGCTGCACGCAGAAGGTGCAGGATTCGACGCAGCCGATGCCGCGCGGCACTTCGGGATTCTGCGTGTCGAGAGGCTGGTGCACGAAGGAGCGCGCCTTGTACGGGCAGGCCATCATGCAGTAGCGGCAGCCGATGCAGATGTGACGGTCGACCAGCACGATGCCATCGGCGCGCTTCATCGAGGCGCCGGTCGGGCAGACATCGACGCAGGGCGGATTCTCGCAGTGCTGGCACATCATCGGCAGCGAATGCGTACGGCCGTTCTTCGGGTCCTTGAGGTCGATCTTGCGAATCCACTGCGAACCCTGGCGTGCATCCTTGACGGTTTCGACGATGCCGTTTTCGGTGTTGCAGGCCTGCACGCAAGCGTCGCAGCCGCTGGCGCACTTGGCGGTGTCGATCAGCATGCCCCAGCGCACGGTGCTCGGGGCCGGTTCGCCCGCGGCGCGGGCAGTCGCGGAGGTGGCACCGGCGACCTCGATCAGGTGCAGGCCGGGGGCGAGGGCGGCGACTCCCAAGCCGGCGCCGGCCGCGGCGGCCGCGCCGATGAAGCCGCGCCGTCCGCTGTCTTGAACTTTGTCTTGCGGTTCGTTCATGGTTTCGCTCCAGTCGCCTTGAAACCGGCCTTGGGCTGGTGGCAGTCCCAGCAGTCCAGCTTCACTGCGGCATAGCTGTGGCATTCCTGGCAGAAGCCGTCCTTGCCGAGCACCGAGCCGGTCGCCTTGCTGGCATGGCAGTTGATGCATTCGTTGAGGCTGGCCTTCTCGCCGCGGATGCCGTGCCGCATGGTCCGGTCGCGCTGGTGTTTCAGCATCTCCATGTGGTTGCGCCGCATTTCTTCCGCCGGCGCGATGCATTGGCCCGGACTCTCGATCTTGATCACCGGCTTGGGTGCGCCGGCGAGCGCCGGCACCGCCAGCAGGGCGGCGAACAGCGCCGCAACGGAAATGCGCAGCAGTTTCATGGAGGATTTACTCGCCAAGGCCCATCTGGATGTAACCGGTCGGGCAGACATCGTGGCAGATGTGGCAGCCGATGCACTTGTCGTAGTCGGTCGCGACGTAGCGGCCGGTGGTCGCGTCGGTCTTCTTGACGCGATAGACGGCGGTCTGCGGGCAGTACACCACGCAGTTGTCGCACTCGAAGCACAGGCCGCAGCTCATGCAGCGCTTCGCCTCGGCGACCACCTGCTTGTCGTCGAGGGGATCGAGGCGCTCCTCGAAGTTGCCCAGCGCGGTTTCCTTGTTGAGGTGCGTGATGTTGCGCTTGTTGCGCGGCGTGTACTGGAAGTGACCGAGGAACAGCTCGTCGTGCGGAATGACGTAGCGGTCGGAGCGGTTGTCGAAGTTGTGCACCACGTCCTTGGATTCGTTGGTGCCGCGGATCGCTTCGTGGATCTCGTGGAAGTCGACACCTTTTTCGTGATACTTGCGCAGCAGGTCGAAGTAATGGACGTCGATCTTCGGACGGCGGCCGACTTCGAGACCCTGCAGGTACTGGTCGATGGTGTCGGCGGCGATCGCGCCGTGGCCGATCGCGGTGGTCAGCAGGTGGGGACGGATCACGTCGCCGCCGGCGAACACGCCCGGCTTGCCCTGCACCTGATAGTTCTTGTCGGCAGAGAGACCGCCCTTGCCGTTGTCGAATTCCTCGAGGCCGGTGAAATCGACCATCTGGCCGATCGCGGAGACGATCAGGTCGGCCGGCAGGTCCTTTTCGCTGCCTTCGATCTTCTTGATCTCGAGCTTGCCGCCGGCCATCTTGGCCTCGCACTGGCAGACGCGCAGCGCGGTGGCGCGGCCGTCGGCGCCCTTGACGACGGCGACCGGCATCCAGCCGCCCATGATCTCGATGCCTTCGGCCTGGGCGTGCTCGAGCTCGCCCTTGCTGGCCATCATCTTGTCGATCGGGAACACCGAGGTCAGCACCACGTCGGCGCCCTTGCGCGTCGAGATGTCGGCGACGTCCTGCGCCATCTTGCCGGCGATCGCGCCCTCCCAGTCGGTCGGCTTGGCGTTGTCGATGTGGCCGAGGCGGCGGGCGACGGTGGCGACGTCCATCGAGGTGTCGCCGCCGCCGACGACGACGACGCGCCTGCCGACGGTCTTGAGGCGGCCGTCGTTGAAGGCCTTGAGGAAGGCGGTGGCGGTGACGACGTTGGAGACGTTGTCGGCGCCTTCGGCCGGCAGGGCGCGGCCGCCCTGGGCGCCGAGACCGAGGAATACGGCGTCGTAGTCCTTGCGGATCTGCTCCATCGAGATGTCGACGCCGATCTTGCACTTGAGCTTGGCTTCGACGCCGAGGTTGAGGATGCGCTGGATCTCGGCATCGAGGACGTCGCGCGGCGTGCGGTAGCCCGGGATGCCGTAGCGCATCATGCCGCCGAGGTGCTCATGGTCGTCGAAGATGGTGACCGAGTGGCCTTTCAGGGCGAGCTGGTAGGCGACCGACAGGCCGGCCGGGCCGCCGCCGATGACGGCGATCTTCTTGCCGGTCAGCTTCTCGGGCTTGTTGAACTGCAGGTTGTTCTTGATCGCGTACTCGCCGAGGTAGTGCTCGACGGAGTTGATGCCGACGTGGTCCTCGACCTGGTTGCGGTTGCAGCCGGTCTCGCACGGCGCCGGACAGACGCGGCCCATCACGGCGGGCAGCGGGTTGGCCTCGGTCAGGCGGCGCCAGGCGTATTCCTGCCAGGTCAGCGGCTTGCCGTCGGCGCCCATTGCACCCGTGGGCGGCTTCTCGATGCCACGCACGATGTTGAGGTAGCCGCGGATGTCTTCGCCCGAGGGGCAGGAGCCTTGGCAGGGAGGAGTCGACTGGATGTAGGTCGGGCACTTGTAGGTCCAGCTGGCCTGGAAGATCTGATCCTGCAGCCGCTTGTACGTGGGAGTTTCGCCATCCTTGTAGCGGCGGAAGCTCAACTTTTCGGTTTGGGTTTCAGGGGTCGCTGACATCGTCGTCTCCGTAGTAATTGTGTTGTTACTGCTCATCGCCGAGGCGAATGGCGGTGCTGACCAACTGGTGAACTCCTCCGACCAGTCGCATGTTGAAGCCGTAATAAGGCAGAACCTTGGTGAACTGGGCCTTGCAGATCGCGCAGATGGTGGCCATGAAATTCACGCCGTGCCTGTCGACCACCTGCTGCAGCGCCTCCATGCGCGGGAAGGCGCCCTTGACGCGGGTCTCGATCAGTTCGTCGGTCAGCACGCCGCCGCCGCCGCCGCAGCAGAACGTGACCTCGCGGATGGTGGCCTCGTCCATGTCGACGAACTTGTTCGCCACCGTCCTGATGATGTTGCGGGGGATGTCGAACTGGCCGCCCGGGTAATCGCCCATGCGCGAGGCGCGGGCGACGTTGCAGGAATCGTGGAAGGTGATGACGCGATTGTCGTTGGCTTCCTTGTCGAACTTGAGGCGGCCCTGCTGGATCAGATCCCAGGTGAATTCGCAGATGTGCGAGGGCTGCTTGTAGCGCGGGTCGAGCTGCTTCTGCAGTTCGACGGCGAACGGATCGTCGCCGCCGGCGCCGAGGCCGGTCAGCGTGTTCCAGAAGGCGTAGGCGACGCGCCAGGCGTGACCGCACTCGCCGACGACGATGCGCTTGACGCCCAGTTCGAGCGCCTGTTCGCGGATGCGCATCGCCACCTTGCGCATCATCTGGTAGTCGCCGTCGAACAGGCCGAAGTTGCCGGCCTCCGAGGCGTAGGACGAGAGTGTCCAGGAAATGCCGGCGGCGTGGAACACCTTGCCGTAGCCGATCAGCGATTCGATGTGCGGCTCGGCGAAGAAGTCGGCCGAGGGGGTGACCAGCAGCACCTCGGCGCCGGCCACGTCGAGCGGATACTTGACGTCGATGCCGGTGTCGTCCTTGACGTCCTCCTCAAGGCCCTGCAGCGTGTCTTCGAGGGCCGGACCGGGCAGACCGAGGTTGTTGCCGATCTTGTTGACCTTGCCGAGAATCTCGTTCGAGTACTTCTGGCCGTAGCCGACGGTGTCGAGAATGTGGCGCGCGGCCATCGTCACCTCGGCGGTATCGATGCCGTAGGGACAGAACACCGAGCAGCGGCGGCATTCGGAACATTGCCAGAAGTAGGTGTACCACTCGTCGAGCACATCCCTGGTGAGGTCGCGCGCGCCGACGAGTTTCGGGAACACCTTGCCCGGCAGGGTGAAGTAGCGGCGATAGACGCTGCGCATCAGCTCCTGGCGGGCCACCGGCATGTTCTTCGGGTCGTTGGTGCCGATGAAGTAATGGCATTTGTCGGTGCAGGAGCCGCAATGGACACAGCTGTCCATGAACACCTTGAGCGACCGGTATTTGCCCAGCAGGTTGCCGAATTCTTCGATCGCTTTTTCCTGCCAGTCATCGACGAGAGCGCCGGGGTAACCGAGGGCGGACTGGATCTTCTCGTTAGCTACGTGCGGGCGGACGCGCGCCATGCTGTCCGGCACCATGGCCGGTACGGTCGGGAACTCGCGGTATTTGGGGATTTCGAATTCGGGTGCGGCCATGTCAGTTCTTCTCGATCTGGGCGGCCCACGGCGCCAAGTGGCGCGTTTCGCGCGGATTGTCGGCCATGTTGCGGGTCGGGCTGAAGAAGACCCCCGGCGCGTGCAGCAGCTTGCTGAAGGGGAAGAGGATCATCAGCAGGGCGACGAGGAGCAGATGGATGAACAGGCCCGGATGCGCCGGCAACGGCTGGATGTCGAAGCGCATCAGGCCGAGGAAGAACGCCTTGACCGCGACGACGTCGGTATGCATCAGGAAGGTCATGGCGGTCCCGCTCATGCCGATGACCAGCAGCAGCACCAGCCAGAGGTGATCCGACGGGGTCGAGATGTAGCGGATGCGCTCGACGAAGAGGCGGCGTGCCCACAGGCCGGCGAGGCCGGCCACCATCATGAAGGCGGCGTACTTGCCGAAGGGCTGGATGAACAGCAGCCAGGCGGGCACATCGCTGACGAAGTAGCGCAGGTGGCGGACGAGCACCAGAAACAGGCCCATGTGGAACAGCCAGCCGAACAGCCAGATCCACAGGTTGCCCTTGAACAGGCTTTCGAACAGCACGACCTCGCGCGCCAGGCGGAATGCCACGCCGGGCTTCGTCGTGGGCGCGGGCGTCGTCGGAATCGACAGCGGGGCCGGCGTACGGGCGAAATCGTAAATTTTGTAGGCCAGGCCGGCGACGAGGGCGGCAGTGGCGAGATAGAACAGGATCGTGAAGAACAATGTCATGGACGATGCACCACGGCGAGCACAGCAGACAATCCCACTACGACCCCCTCAGGGCCGGGCGGCCGCTGCGGGGTAAACTCGGTGCTGGCGGGGCGGCGCCGGGCGCGCCCCGCCCACGGACGGGCAGATCAGACGCAGCCGGTCGGCTTCGGCAGGCCGGCGATCTTGCACGCCTGCTTGGCCGGGCCATAGGGGAACAGCTCGTACAGGTACTGGCTGTTGCCCTTCTCCGGGCCGAGCTTCTTGCCGATCGCCTTGGTCAGCACGCGCACGGCCGGGGCGATCTGGAATTCGTTGTAGTAGTCGCGCAGGAAGTTGATGACTTCCCAGTGCTGGTCGGTCATGGTCACGCCTTCGGTTTGCGCCAGATAGGCGCCAACTTCCTCGTTCCAGTCGGCGAGGTTGATCAGGTAGCCTTCTTCGTCGGTTTCGTAGCTCTTGCCATTCACTTCGATGGAAGCCATTGCAGTGTCTCCTTGATTGAGAGTTAAAACGGTGGATCCGGTTGGGTTACAGCCAGGACTGGTTGGTCTTGTGCTCGGCCACAAGATCGACGAAGCCGCCGTAATCCACGACGCTCACGCCATCGGTGACGCGATCGGCGATGCCGCGCGCCTCGAGATCCGCCAGCAGCGCGTACACTTTGAACTTGCCCTGGGCGGCCTTGATCCTGGCCTCGGCCGCGCCGCCCTTGGCGGCGGCGTAGACGCCGTCCTCGATGAGCAGGATCGCGCCTTCGCCGGTGTTGAGCGCCGAGTCCAGCGCCGGACGATCGTAGGGGGACTTGTTGATGATGTGCAGCATGTCGGGTTCCTCAGAACGAGAGCAGGACGTCCTGCTCTTCCATCAGCTTGCCGATCTCGGCGCGGGACAGCACTTCGACGGGGATGGCGAGATCGTCGGCGCTCAGCCCGCGCTGCTTGAGGGAGTCGCCATCGACGTAGAGCTTGGTGATGTCGTAGTCCTCGAGGGCACCCCAGGTCTTCTCGAACGCCTTGACCTCGATGCCCTTGGTCTGGTGGCCTTTCTTGAGCTGGAACACGCCATCGTCGAGGAAGGCGAGCGAGACGTCCTGCTCGAAGGCGGCGGCGATCAGCACGACCTCGAGGGCTTCCCAGGCGTAGATCGTGCCGTAGGGAGCCTTGCGGTTGACGAACATGAATTTCTTGGTGGTCATCGCGTGGTCTCCCTCAATCGCCGAACACGACCAGACGGTCGGCCTGGATGCCGGCTTCGATCAGCTGGCCGAGGCCGGAGATGCGGAAGCCGGGTGCCAGGTTGGTGGCGTCCTTGCCGTTGCGCTTCATTTCGCCCTCGTCGACGATGCCGCGGCGCTGGGCCGCGGCCACGCAGACGACCATGTCGAGGTTGTGCTCCTCGGCCAGTTTCGACCAGCGGTTGACGATGTTGCGGTCGTCCTGCGGCGGCGTGGTGAGGCGCGTGGCGTTGTTCACGCCGTCGTGATAGAAGAACACGCGGAAGATCTCGTGGCCCTTGGCCAGCACCGCCTTGGCGAACTGGAAGGCAGTGTCGGAGGCCTGGTGCGTGTAGGGGCCTTCGTTAACCAGAATGGCGAACTTCATCTCGATGCGATCCTCAGAAGCGGACGTGGGCCGAGGCGTTCAGGTTGTAGCGGCTGCCGCGCCAGTCGTCGATCATGTACTTGGTGAAGGGCAGGCCGGTCTTCTCGAAGAAGCGGGGCCAGCCGATGCGCTCGATCCAGTCGGCCATGCGCTCCCAAGGGCGGGCGTCGGCCTTGTAGGTCATGAGGATCTTCTTGACGATCTCGTTGACCTCGGGCCAGCGCGGCGCGTTGTTGGGCAGGCCGGCGGCGACCATCTTGTGGAAGGTCGGCTTGCTGCGCGCGTTCGAGTTCTTGCCGCCGACCCAGATGGCGAGCTTGGAGTGCTCCGGATCGTTGATCTGCATCGGGGGGCAGGGGGGGTAGCAGGCGCCGCAGCAGACGCACTTCTTCTCGTCGATCTCGAGGGTGGGCTTGCCGTTGACCAGGGCGGGGCGGATCGCCGCGACCGGGCAGCGCGCGACGACGGCCGGACGCTCGCAGACGTTGGCGACGAGGTCGTGGTTGATCTTCGGCGGCTTGGTGTGCTGGATGATCACGGCGATGTCGGCCTGGCCGCCGCAGTTGATCTCGCAGCAGGAGGTGGACAGACGCACGCGGTTCGGCATCTCTTCGTTCTTGAAGTCGTCGTAGAGCGCATCCATCATCGACTTGACCACGCCGGAGGCGTCGGTGCCGGGGATGTCGCAGTGCAGCCAGCCTTGCGTGTGGGCGACCATCGAGACCGAGTTGCCGGTGCCGCCGACGGGGAAGCCGTTCTTCTCGAGTTCGGCGATCAGCGGGGCAACCTTCTTTTCATCGGAAACGATGTACTCGATGTTGGAGCGGATCGTGAAACGGACGCGGCCTTCGGCGAACTGGTCGGCGATGTCGCACAGCTTGCGGATGGTGTACACGTCCATCTGGCGCTGCGTGCCGGCGCGCACCGACCACACTTCGTCGCCGCTGTTCGACACGTGATGGAGGACGCCGGGACGCGGGCGGTCGTGGTATTTCCAGTTGCCGTAGTTGACGGCGAGCTTCGGGTGGAGGAACTTCTTGTTGTCGAGGAAGTGCTCGACTGGCTTGCGCATCTGAGGTTGAGCCATGAATCGTCTCCGGAAATGTCGTTTTTTGAGTAGGGGTATCCGCCTGGCCGGCGGCCGGCCCTGGACGGGCCGGCGTCGGTCAGCATGGAAAAACGGTGATTAAGCCGCTGCCTTCTTGGCGTTGTACTTGGCGACTTCCTCGTCCCAGCCGTCGGTGCGGACGTAGGGGTTCATGCGCGGATTGTTGATCATGTTCGGATCGACATCCAGGCCGATACCCTCAAGGAAGTTCACCAGGCCGATGCGCTCGATCGTCTCGCCGATGCGCTCGTGCTCCAGCGCGTTCTCGGCGAAGAAGTCGACCATGGTGCCGGCCAGTTCGACCAGGTTCTCGTAGTCCTCGTCCTTCTTGAGATCGAAGAACGGAACGACGACGGTGCCCATCGTCGCGCCGATCTTGAGGTGGCTGTGGCCGCCGACCAGGATGGTGGCGCCCTTGTCCTTGCCCGGGCCGAGGGCGCCGGTCATGACGTTGATGCAGTGCATGCAGCGCACGCAGTCCTTGTTGTCGATCTCGAGCGACTGGCTGTCGTTCAGCGCGACGGCGGAGACATGGGCGTCCTTGCGCACATCCTTGCTGTCCTTGAGCTGGATGGCGCGGGTCGGGCACATGTTGATCACGTCGTTGATCAGCTCGTTCAGGCCGTGCTTGGCGAACCACTTCTTGGCGAGCGCCTCGTCGGTGCGCATGTTGTCGCGCCAGGTGCCGATGATCGCCATGTCCGAACGCTGGATCGCGTTCATGCAGTCGTTGCCGCAGCCGGAGAACTTGAACTTGAACTTGTAGGGCAGGGCCGGACGGTGGATGTCGTCGAGGAAGCGGTTGATGATCATCTGGTGGGCCTTGGCTTCGTCGTAGCAGGACTGTTCGCAGCGTGCCGCGCCGACGCAGGACATGCCGGTGCGCACGGCCGGGCCGGCACCGCCCATGTCGAAGCCCATCTCGTTGATCTCGTCCCAGGCCTTCTGCACGTTCTCAGTGGTGCAGCCCTGCATCATGATGTCGCCGGTCTGGCCATGCAGGGCGATCAGGCCGGAGCCGTATTTCTCCCAGATGTCGCAGAACTTGCGCAAGGTGTCCGTATCGTAGTGCCAGCCGGCCGGCGGCATGATGCGGATGGTGTGGAACTCGGCCGCGTCCTTGAAGACGGGTTCGCCGGTCTTTTCGTCCTTGATCTCGGTGAAGCGGGGGATGACGCCGCCGCCGTAACCGAACACACCGACCGTGCCCCCCTTCCAGTAGCCCTTGCGGGTCTTGTAGGAGTGCTCGAGGTGGCCGAGCAGGTCGACGACGTAATCCTTGTCCTTGGCGAGACGCTTGAGACCCGTTACAAAGCTGGGCCAGGGGCCGGTCTCGAGTTCGTCAAGCATGGGGGTAGCGTGAGGCTGTTTGGCCATGTTGTCTCCTCTTTCGTGGCTGTTGGGGAACCGTTCGCGTGGCACGCGACCAATCCCGAATCTCTGCGAATTATCTGGTCGGCGCCATCCGGCGCGCCATACCTCCGGCAGGTAGAATAACTGCATTCGAGGGCTTATGGGAACCTACCCGAAAGGGGTAGGCCGCCCCCCCCGTACCGGATGATGGCTCGAAAGCATCTTGCGATGCGATAGTCCGGCCCCAGATTTGCGAACAGTACGCAACCTTCTTTTTACGGGCGATGCCGTGGACAAGATTACCAGCCTCGACAAATTCCGGGTGCCGATCGGCAATCAGGAAATCGAATTGCAGCAGATCGAGTTCGCCGCCGGCGGCATGCCGATGCTGCGCCTGCGCATCCGCGAGCACCGGCGCTTCACGATTTTCGACATCGATGCGGTCACCGCCGGGCGCTGGGCCGAGGTGATGGCTGCCTGGTCGCAGCGGCAGCTCGACGCCGAACAGCTTTCTTCGCCGGAAGGTGGTGGCGGCTGTGACGAACCCTGAAGTCGTCGATCTCCATTTTTCCCTGCGGGGCCGCGCGATCCCGCAGGATTACGCCGATGCCTTGTGGGGAGCGTTGCAGGCTTTCCTGCCCTGGCTGGCGCTGGACGAGCAGGCGGGCGTCCATCCGCTCTACGGGCTCAGCCACGGCGGCGACGAGAGCTACCTGTCGCGTCGTTCGCGTCTGGTCCTGCGCCTGCCCCGCCAGCGTCTCGCTGCGGCCATGGAGTTGGTCGGCGCGCAATTGCAACTGGGCGGACACCAGATCGAGGTGGGCGAGGCGTTCGCGAAGGAACTGGCGGAGATGCCAGTCATCTACGCCAGGTTCGTCACCTTTGCCGCGCCGGATCCGGCCGGCGTGCCGATCGACGAAGAAGCATTCTCCGCGGTCTGCCAAGCGCAGTTCGCGACGCTCGGCATCCGCCCCAAGTTTATTTTCGGCAAGCCGCAGCGCGCGCTGACCGAGACCGGGCTGCTGAGCGGTTTCAGCCTGCTGCTCAGCGGCCTCGACGCGGCGGCGAACCTGCGCTTGCAGGAGCGGGGGCTGGGTCTCGAACGCAAGCGCGGTTGCGGCATTTTCGTCCCCCACAAATCATTTGCGGCCGCGGCGCTAGAATAAATTCAACATTGATTCGATCCAACCAACCCATTCAAGGAGGAACCCCCATGAGCATCGTCATCAACGGCGTCGAGAAGGAAACCGACGACTACGGCTATCTTCTGGAGCCCGATCTCAGCGAGGAGGCGGTGCACGCCTTCGCCGAAGCGGAGAAGCTCGCGCTGACCGACCAGCACTGGAAAATCATCAATTACCTGCGCGAGAAGTTCAAGGAGGACGGCCACACCCCCAACGCGCGTAACCTGATCAAGGGCCTGCAGGACGAGGCCGACATGCCGGAGGCCGACAACAAGCTGATGTTCGACCTGTTCCCGGACGGCGGCGCGGCCAAGCAGGGCTGCCGCCTCGCCGGTCTGCCGCAGCCGAAGGGCAAGGGTGGCTACTGACCAGCGGAAACTCGGCGCTGGCGAAGCGGCGCTGACCTAGCATGGCGATCCGGATCAAGTCCAAGTTCCACGCCGCCGGCCAGCGCTCTCCCAAGACGCTGGCCTCGGTGATCGCCGTGCTGGCCTGGAAGCTCGCCATCGAGTCGATCAAGCGCATGCGCAAGGCCGATTACGACATCGACGCCGGCCGGCCTTATTTCGATTTCGTCTGCGAGTTCCTGGCCTTCCTGGCGGTGTGCGCCGACCGGATCGCCTATCGCGAGCTCGACGAGGTGCAGCGCATCGAGTTCACCACCTCCCTGGCGCAGAACATCGCCCGCTTCGTCGAGGAGAACAACATCATGCTGCTCGGCGCGGCGCAGCCCGGCGAGTCGCAGCGGCATTTCATTGACCTGTTCAATCGTCGTGCCGCCGACTATGCCGAGTTCGACTATGGCGAGCAGGGTCCCGATTTCGGCTTCAAGCGCTATTTCGCCGCCTGCTTGCGCGAAATCCTGCCGGCGAAGGACCAGCTCTGGGTGATCGACCAGGCGATGGACATCGAGGCGCCGGAAGCGCTGCGCGCGCTCGAAAAGACCCTGCACGGCCTGTTCCACCCCGAAGCCGCCGAGAGCCAGACCCGGGTCGACCAGCGCGGTTCGATCGACTGAAGCCCGCGCCGATGCCACAGCTCAACTCCGATCTCGAGCGCCGGCTGACCATGGCCGTCGAGCGCATGCCCGCCTTTCCCAAGAGCGTGCAGACGATCCTCGAGATGACGCGCAACATCAACTGCCTGCCCAAGGAACTGGTCGGCGTCATCGAGAAGGATCCGGTGATGACGATGAAGATCCTGCGCGTCATCAATTCCGCCTACTACGGCCTGCCGAACAAGATCGCCTCGGTAGGCCAGTCGGTGGTCTATCTGGGCATCAACACGCTCAAGAATCTCGCGCTGTCGATCGCCGCGGTGGGGATCCTGCCGCGCTTCAATACCACCGGCTTCGACATCCAGCGCTACCTGCTGCACTCGCTGACGGTCGCAGCCATCGCCCGTCTGCTCTGCGAGAAATACGCGCGCGGCGAGACCGACCCGGGCGACTGCTACATCGCCGGCCTGCTGCACGATTTCGGCAAGGTCGTCTTCGCCCAGTTCATGCCAGGCGAATTCATCAAGGCGCTGGCGATCACCGTCGACGAGGCCAAGCCGATGTTCATCGCGGAAAGCGAGGTGATCGGTGCCGACCATGCCTTCGTCGGGGCGTTGCTGGCGCAGAAGTGGCAGTTCGCCGCGCCGCTGGTCCAGTGCATTCGCGACCATCATGCCGTCGAGGCTGCGCCCAGTGCCATGCTCGACTGCCTGCGCATGGCCGACGCCGTCTGCCGCAAGCTCGCCTTCGGCGATTCCGGCAACCCCTGGCGCGAGGAGGAACTGGCAGGGCTGCCACAGCGCTTCGGCGGCGACATCGCGGCGGTGGTGGCTTCCTTGGGCGATCTGCAGAAGATCGTCGACGACGCCCAGGCCTTCGCGCAGATCGGCACGGAGAGGTAGCGGATGAAAGTCAGAATGTGGGGCGTGCGCGGCTCGATTCCCACGCCGGGGCCGCGCACCGTGCGTTACGGCGGCAACACCACCTGCATCGAGGTGCGCGCCGACGACGGCGGCCTGATCATCCTCGATGCCGGCACCGGCATCTTTCCGCTGGCCCAGAGCCTGCTCGGTGCGCTGCCGGTGACCGCCAGCGTCTTCATCACCCATACCCATTGGGACCACATCCAGGGACTGCCGTTCTTCGTGCCGATCTACATTCCCGGCAACACGCTGCGCATCCACGGCGCCTACGACATCGTCAGCATGCAGGGCATCGAGCAGGTCATGGACGTGCAGCTGCAGTACAGCTACTTCCCGATCCGCGAGGCCGAACTGAAGGCCAAGATCGAGTACCGGACGCTGACGGTCGGGGAGCCGCTGCCGGTCGGCGACGCGACGGTGACGCCGGTGCTGATGAACCATCCGGTCACCGATCTCGGCTACCGCATCGAATGCAACGGCAAGTCCGCCTTCTTCACGGGCGATCACGAGCCGTGGCGCAACATCTACGCGCCGGACGATCCCGAGCATGCCGACTACCAGGCGATGGTCGACCAGCGCCAGGCGGAGCTCGATGCCGCCATCGGCCCGGTGGACCTGCTGATCGTCGACGCCGCCTACACCCAGGCCGAGTATCCGCAGAAGATCGGCTGGGGGCACGGCACCTACGACATGGCGATCGCCATGGCCCGGCGCGTCGGCGCCAAGCGGCTGTTGTGCACCCATCACGAGCCGACGCGCAGCGACGACGACCTGGAACAGGCGTTCGCCGAGGCGCTCGGTCGCCATCCCGCACCCGGCTGCGAAGTGCTGCTGGCCTACGAGGGAATGGAGCTGGTGCTCTAATCCGCGCGGCAGTCAGGGGCGCGCCAGCAGTTCCAGCCGCCGCGCCACGGCGCGCAGGCGGTCGCCGATGCCGCTGCCTTCGTCGCGCAGCGCGGCGAGTTGCTGATGGGTGCGCTGCGCCATGTCGGCGAGGGCCTTCTCCTGGTCTTCGGTCAGACCGAGGTGCACGAAGGCGTCAGTCAGCTGCTCGAGATATTCCTCGTCGATCTGCGAAGCGCGCCAGCGGTGCTCCGCCTGCAGGCGATCGATCTCTTCCAGGGTGCCGGTCAGTTGGGCGATCGCATCGCTGATGCCGTGTGCCTGCGCCTGCTGCCGCTGGGCGGTTTCGATCGCCTGCAGGCGGGTATCGGCGCCTTCGGCGAGGACGGCCAGATGGTCACGCAGGCGGCCAACCTGCTCGGCGTCGAGGTGCGGCGGCAGGTGGGCGAGCAGCGTGACCCCCGGATGGTTGATGACGAGGCGATTGCGGAACTGGAAGATGCGCTCGAGGCCGGCGGCGTGCTCGAGGATCGAGTGCTCGAGCGGCGAACAGGCGCCGCGCGGAGAGAAGCAGAGCCGCCCGCCGGTGCCGCGGACGCCGACCAGGCCGTCGAGTTCGAACTGACGCAGCGTGTCGAGGAGCGCGGTGGCCAGCGCTTCCGGGCTGCCGCAGGCGAAGGAATTGCGCAGGAAGTCGAGCACCAGGCCCATTTCCGCCATCGACGACATCGCCGTGAAGGCGGTTTTCTGGGCGTAATGGAACTGCGCGACCAGGTTGCGCCGGTTCTCGGCAAGGCGCCCGGCGACGCGCGCCTTGCGCGCCAGTTCGTCGGGCGGATAGGGTTT
Organism: Rhodocyclaceae bacterium UBA2250; assembly: GCA_002347285.1. Lineage (GTDB taxonomy): Bacteria > Pseudomonadota > Gammaproteobacteria > Burkholderiales > Rhodocyclaceae > Sulfuricystis. The sequence continues at coordinate 34,936 of DDXW01000067.1, forward strand.
GACGATGAAGTCGTCGCCGCCCGCCTCGTAGGCGATCAGGCGCGTCTCGAGATCGTTGTGGGCCGAGACGAACATCACCAGCACGGCGTCGTTGCCGCCCGCGCGCAGGGTGCGGCAGGCTTCGATGCCGTCCATGCCGGGCATATCGACGTCGAGCAGGATCAGGTCGGGCGTTTCCGCATCGAAATCGTCCAGCGTCGCCAGCAAGGCGGCTGCGTCGGGGAATTCGCGTACGGCGAAATCCGGGGCGTCCAGCGCCGTCGCGGCGATGGTGCGTGCCGTCGGCTCGTCGTCGACGATCCAGACCTGCAGTGGCTTGTCCATCGGCTTCCCCTCCCCTCGCCGGCGCGGCCAGCGAATACATCCGCATATCCGCGGAATATACCACCCCAGTGTCAGGGCAGGCGGGGTCAGAGGGCGGCGAGGATGTCCGCCGTGGCGGCGATCTGCAGGTCGAGCCGCTCGGCCATTTCCGCCAGCAGGTCGCGCCCCTGGCGCTCGGCGACGCGCGCCGCGGCGAAGAGTTCGTAGAGCTTCGAGCCGTAGATCCGGTCGAGTTCCGCCGCGATCGCCGCGATGCGGCTGCGCATGCGCGCGATCTGGGCGGTGAGTTGCGCGGTATCCGCCGTGGCGCGGAAACTCGGCGCTGGCGGGGCGGCGGCTGAAGAAGCGTCCTGCGGCCCGGCAAGCCAGCACGCGAGCACTTCGTCCAAGGCGGCGGCATCGCCGGCCCGGTAGGCGCGGTTGGCTTCGCTCATCAGCTCGGTACGCCAGGCGCGATCGGCTTCGTCGCAGGCGCGATCGGGGTGGATCTTCTGCGCGAGCAGGCGGAAGCGTTTCTTCAGGTCATCGCCGGGAGCGAAGCGTTTTGCTTCGGGTTCTTCCGCATGGCTCCGGAAGGCATCCTGTTCGCGGCGCGACCGGGCGGCACGGGCTTCGGCCTCCTGCGTGGCGGACTGAAGCGCGCCGTCGTCGGGCGTCTGCCGCATCCGGTGCTGCGCCAGTTCGGCGTGCAGGCGGTCGAGTTCGGCCATGCGTCCCGCGATCTCGGCGTGATAGCGCCGGGTGAAGGCGCCGAGTTCCGCTTGGGCGGTGGCGAACTCGAGTTCCATCTCGGCCAGTTCCTGGCCGAGCACTTCCAGTTCGGCCCGCAACTGGAGCGCGGCGTCGAGCAGGGTGAGGCCGGTCGCCTTGCCGAAGAACTCCGGCGCCAGCATCAGCGTGCGCCGGGCGCCGGGCCAGGGGGCGCGCAATTCCTCCGGCAACTGGGCGGACTGGATCAGCATGACCCAGTCGGCTGGCGCGGCGCTTTGCTGCGCGATCCGCCACGGTCCGACGCGTACCGGAAACAGGTCGTGGATTCCCGCTGGCGGCGCTTCCTGGTCGAGGCCGCGCGCGCTCCAGACAAGGCAGGCGCGCCAGAGAACATCGTCGTGCTGAAGGCGGGCACGCTGCGCGGTCCAGGCCGGACCGGCGCTGTCTTCGGCCGACCTGGCGAGACGGCTCTTCAGCAGCGAGAGGGTCGCGCGCAGCGCGATCCGGCCGGCGTAGTCCGCGCCCGGCAGCACGAGGCAGAGCGGGCGCAGGCGCAGATCGAGGGCATTGGAAAGCTCCGGCAGCAGGCTGTCGTCGGCGGTGACGATCCACAAGGTGCGATCCCGTGCCAGGGCCTCGGCGGCGAACGCGGCGAGGGCGGGGGCGAGCGTCAGCGGTTCCGCGGGCGGCGCTATCTCCCAGAATCCCGCCGCCTTGCCGTCGAAATGCTTCAGCCAGGCGGCGAGTGTCGTGGCGATATCGGGAGCGAAGTCCATGCGTCATTGTATTCGGCGTACTGCGCACGGCATGGCGCGGCAAGCCGTGACAATGCGGCGGAAAGTGGCGCATTTCGGCTTTTTGGCGCGGCAAAGGCCGCGTAGAGTTCGTAGTAAAGTGCAGGCTCCCTATTCGAGCATCACCGCGGAGGTCATCTTGTTCTCGATCATTCAGGCTGCCGGCTGGCCGATCTGGTTTCTGCTGCTGGCTTCCGTCATCGCCGTCGCGCTGATCATCGAACGCGGCGTCGCCCTGCGGCGCGCCAAGGTCGTGCCGGCCGGATTGCTGCAGAGCGTCGTCGCCGAGTATCGCCGCAGTGGCGTCACGGAGGATCTGCTCAAGCGCCTCGACGCTCATTCTCCCCTTGGCAGGGTGTTCGCCGCCGGCCTGCGCAACGACAAGAGTTCGCGCGAGGTGATGAAGGAGTCGATCGAGGAGGCCGGTCGGGGCGTCGCGCACGAGCTGGAGCGCTTCCTCACCACGCTCGGCACGATCGCCTCGATGAGCCCGCTGATGGGGCTGTTCGGTACCGTCGTCGGCATGATCGAGATCTTCGGTTCGGGCACCGGCGCCGGCCACGATCCGCAGCAGCTTGCCCACGGCATCTCGATTGCCCTCTACAACACCGGCTTCGGCCTGCTGATCGCGATCCCCGCGATGATTTTCTATCGGCATTTCCGCGCCTTCGTCGATAGCTGCGTGATCGAAATGGAGCAGCAGGCACTCAAGCTGATCGAGCAACTGCATGGAGAACGCCGATGAACTTCCAGCGTGGCCGTTATCGCGAGGAGCCCGAGATCAATCTGATCCCGATGATCGATGTCCTGCTCGTCATCCTGATCTTCCTGATGGTGACGACGACTTACTCCAAGTTCGCCGGCCTCGAGATCAATCTGCCGACGGCCGACGCGCAGTCGCAGCAGGACAAGAGCAAAGAAGTCGATGTGGTCGTCATGGCCAACGGCAACGTGCTGGTCAACAAGGCACCGGTGCTGGGCGGCGTCGCGGCGATCGGCGCGGCCCTGCGCGGCGCCACCCAGGGCGGCCAGGATCCGGTGGTGGTCATCAATGCCGACGCGAAGGCGGCGCATCAGAACGTCATCGACGTCATGCAGGCAGCGCGCAGCGCCGGCCTGTCCCACATCTCCTTTGCCACCCAGCAGCCGCAGCAATAGCGGACTGCCCGGCGTCTGGTGCCGGCGCGGCCTGCGCGCCTGGCTGCTGTTGCCGCTCGGCGCAATCTTCTTCCTGTTGGCCGCCTTGCGTCGCTGGGCCTACCGGCGCGGCCTGCTGCCCAGCGAACGTCTGCCGGTACCGGTCGTGGTGATCGGCAACCTCGTCGCCGGCGGTGCGGGCAAGACGCCGCTGACCTTGTGGCTGGCACAGCGTCTGGCCGCGGCGGCCCGCAAGCCTGGCATCGTCAGCCGCGGTTACGGGCGCAGCGGCGGGGCGGTTCTGGAAGTCGGCGCTGGCGAGGCGGCGGCGCAAGTCGGCGACGAGCCGCTCCTGCTGGCGCGCCGTTCCGGTTGCCCGGTGTTCGTCGGCCGCGACCGCGCGGCGGCGGGGCGTGCGCTGCTGGCGGCGCATCCCGAGTGCGACCTGATCCTTTGCGACGATGGGCTCCAGCATTACCGGCTGCAGCGCGACGTCGAAATCGCGGTGGTCGACCGGCGCGGCCTGATGAACGGCTGGCCACTGCCGGCCGGGCCGCTGCGCGAACCGGCGTGGCGTCTCGACGACGTGGATGCCGTCGTGCTGCACGATCACGAGATGGCCTGTCGCGTGCCGATGTTCCGCATGCGCCTGGCGGGCGCCCGCTTCCATCGTCTCGATGCGCCGGATAACTGGGTGGATGCGGCCGCGCTGGCCGGCTTGCGGTTGCATGCGGTGGCGGGCATCGGCGAGCCGCAGCGCTTCTTCGACCATCTCGCCGCGCTCGGGCTGCGTTGCGAAGTCCATGGCTTCCCCGATCACCACCGTTATGTCGCCGCCGATCTGCGCTTCGACGGCGATGCGATCCTGGCCACGGAAAAGGACGCGCTAAAATGCGCCGGCCTTGCCCCGCTGCCGGTCTGGGTGCTGCCGGTCGACGCCGTCGTCGCGCCCGATCTGGCCCAATTCGTTCTGGAGAAAATCGATGGATCCGCGCCTGCTTGAAATCCTCGTCTGCCCCCTGTGCAAGGGCCCGCTCGATCACCGCAAGCAACAATCCGAATTGGTCTGCAAGGCTTGCCGGCTGGCATTTCCGATCAAGGATGACATCCCGGTGATGCTAGAGGACGAGGCGCGCCAACTCGGCCCCGAAGAGCAGTGATCGCCTTCAAGATCGTCATTCCGGCACGCTATGCCTCGACCCGCCTGCCGGGCAAGCCGCTCGCCGACATCGCCGGCAAGCCGATGGTGGTGCGCGTCTGCGAGGCCGTGCAGAAGTGCGGGGCCGCCGAGCTGATCGTCGCCACCGACGATGCGCGCGTGCTCGCTGCGGTGGCCGCGCACGGCTATGAATGCGCCATGACGCGTGCCGACCAGCCGACCGGCACCGACCGCATCGCCGAAGTGGCGCGGCAGCGCGGCTGGGGCGACGAGACGATCGTCGTGAACGTGCAGGGCGACGAGCCGTTGATCGAACCGGCGCTGGTGGTTGCCGTCGCGCAGGCGCTGGAAGCGGATCGCGAGGCGGCGATCGCCACCGCCGCGCACGCGATCGCGGAGATTGCCGACTTTTTCAACCCGAACGTCGTCAAGGTGGTGACGACCGCCGGCGGGCGCGCCTTGTACTTCTCGCGTGCGCCGATCCCGTGGCATCGCGACGGATTCGCCGCGAGCCGCGACATGTTGCCCGAGGGGTTTGTCGCGCGTCGGCACATCGGTCTTTATGCCTACCGCGTCGGTTTCCTGCGCCAGTACGGCGCACTGGCGCCGGCGCCGCTCGAGCAGTGGGAGGCACTCGAGCAACTGCGCGCCCTGTGGCACGGCTTTCACATCCATGTCATCGAGTGCGCTCATCCTCCGGCAGCTGGCGTCGACACTCCCGAAGATCTCGAGCGGGTGCGACGTATTTTTGCCGGTGGATAAGCCCGCAGAATCCCCTCATTTGCACTTCTGCTCAAGCGGTGTGCGCTTTAGGGGTAATTTCGCCTGCGCATGGAGTGGAGTCTTATAAAATAATAAAATTAGTCCATAAAGATCGTTAGAGAAGGAGACACCATGCGTTTGATTCTGTTGGGCCCCCCGGGTGCCGGCAAGGGTACCCAGGCGAATTACATCAAGGAGAAGTTCGGCATTCCGCAAATCTCCACGGGCGACATGCTGCGTGCCGCGGTCAAGGCCGGCACGCCGCTGGGCCTCGAGGCCAAGAAGATCATGGATGCCGGCGGCCTCGTCCGCGACGACATCATCATCGGTCTCGTCAAGGATCGCCTCAAGGAAGCCGACTGCAAGTCCGGCTATATGTTCGACGGCTTCCCGCGCACCATTCCGCAGGCGGAGGCGATGAAGGAGGCCGGCGTGCCGATCGACTTCGTGCTGGAGATCGACGTGCCCGACAGCGAGATCGTCGCCCGCATGAGCGGCCGCCGCGTGCATGTGGCCTCCGGCCGCACCTACCACGTGAAATTCAACCCGCCGAAGGTCGAAGGCAAGGACGACGTCACCGGCGAGCCGCTGATCCAGCGCGACGACGACCAGGAAGAGACCGTGCTGAAGCGCCTGAAGGTCTATCACGAGCAGACCGAGGCGCTGGTCGGCTACTACGGCAAGTGGGCCGAGAGTGGTCAGCCGGGTGCGCCCAAATATCGCAAGATCAACGGCCTCGGCAAGGTCGAAGACGTGCGCGATGCCGCCTTCGCCGCGCTGAAGTAAGGGGGGCGCCATGGCAGCCAAGAAAATGAACGCGTTCTACGCGCAGTCCGGCGGCGTCACTGCCGTCATCAATGCCTCGGCGTGCGGCGTCATCGAGACCGCCCGCAAGCACAAGGACAGGATCGGGAAGGTTTACGCCGGCCGCAACGGCATCATCGGCGCCCTGACCGAGGACCTGATCGATACCTCCAAGGAATCCGTCAAGGCCATCGCCGGCCTGCGCACCACGCCGTCGGGCGCGTTCGGCTCCTGTCGCTTCAAGCTCAAGTCGCTCGAAGCCAACCAGCGCGAATACGAGCGGCTCATCGAGGTGTTCAAGGCGCACAACATCGGCTACTTCTTCTACAACGGCGGCGGCGACTCCGCCGACACCTGCTACAAGGTGTCGCAGCTGTCGGAGAAGCTGGGCTACCCGGTGCAGGCCATCCACGTGCCGAAGACGGTCGACAATGACCTGCCGATCACCGACAACTGCCCCGGCTTCGGTTCGGTCGCCAAGTACATCGCCGTGTCGACGCTCGAGGCCACCTTCGACGTGCGCTCGATGTGCGCGACCTCCACGAAAGTGTTCGTGCTCGAGGTGATGGGCCGCCATGCCGGCTGGATCGCCGCCGCCGGCGCCATGGCCTCGACCAAGGACTGCGAATTGCCCATCGTGGTGCTGTTCCCCGAGGTGCTGTTCGACCAGAAGAAGTTCCTCGCCAAGATCGACAGCCTGGTGAAGAAGTTCGGCTACTGCACGGTGGTCGTCTCCGAAGGCTGCCACTGGCCCGACGGCAGGTTCCTCGCCGAGCAGGGGACGCGCGACGCCTTCGGCCATGCCCAGCTCGGCGGCGCCGCGCCGGTGGTCGCCAACATGGTCAAGGAGGCGCTCGGCCACAAGTTCCACTGGGGCGTCGCCGACTACCTGCAGCGCGCCGCGCGCCACATCGCATCGAAGAGCGACGTGGACCAGGCCTATGCGATGGGCAAGGCGGCCGTCGAATTCGCGCTCAAGGGCCACAACTCGGTGATGCCGACGGTCGAGCGCGTCTCCAACGCGCCCTACAAGTGGAAGGTCGGCATGGCGCCGCTGGCCAAGGTCGCCAACGTCGAGAAGATGATGCCGAAGAATTTCATCACCGCGGATGGCTTCGGCATCACCGCGAAGTGCCGCGAGTATCTGGCGCCGCTGATGAAGGGTGAGGATTACCCGGATTACGGCGCCGATGGCCTGCCGAAATACGTGACGCTGAAGAACGTCGCAGTCGCCAAGAAGCTGCCGGAATTCAAGCTTTGATCTGAGGTTTCATTCCCCAACCATCCTGCCGACGGGCGTCGGCCAGATGTGGATATACTATGATAGGCTGCACTTATCTTTGCAATAGGGGGTTCTATGTCTGTAGGTCTGATGTTCGCGTTGGTCTGTGCCGTAGGCGCCATTGCCTACGGCTTTATTTCGTCGCAATGGATTCTGGCCCAGCCGACCGGCAACGATCGGATGCGCCAGATTTCCGCAGCCGTGCAGGAGGGTGCGCAGGCTTACCTTAAGCGTCAATACACGACCATTTCGATGGTTGGTATCGTGTTGGCAATCCTGATCGCCATTTTTCTCGGTATGTCCACCGCGGTTGGGTTCGTTCTCGGCGCGGTGCTGTCCGGGGCCGCCGGCTTCATCGGCATGAACGTCTCGGTGCGCGCCAACGTGCGCACTGCCGAGGCAGCCAGCAAGGGTCTCAACGAAGCGCTCAACGTGGCATTCCGCGGCGGTGCGATCACCGGCATGCTGGTGGTCGGTCTCGGCCTGCTCGGTGTGGCCGGCTACTACGCCATCCTCAAGGCGATGGCGGGCGATGCGAGCCTCGATCACATCCTGCATCCGCTGGTCGGCCTGGGCTTCGGTTCTTCGTTGATATCGATCTTCGCGCGTCTCGGCGGCGGCATCTTCACCAAGGGCGCCGACGTCGGCGCCGACTTGGTGGGCAAGGTGGAAGCCGGCATCCCCGAGGACGATCCGCGCAACCCGGCGGTGATCGCCGACAACGTCGGCGACAACGTCGGCGACTGCGCCGGCATGGCAGCCGACCTGTTCGAGACCTATGCGGTGACCATCATCGCCACGATGCTGCTCGGCGCATTGCTGTTCAAGGCCAGCGGCGCGATGGCGGAATCGGCGGTGCTTTATCCGCTGGTGCTCGGCGGCTTCTCGATCATCGCCTCGATCATCGGCGCGATGTTCGTCAAGGCCTCGCCCGGCGGCAAGATCATGAACGCCCTCTACAAGGGCCTGATCGTCGCCGGCGTACTGGCGCTGGTGGCCTTCTACCCGCTCACCGGCTGGATCGTAGACGATCACCTGCTCGACCAGATACTCGGCGTCAGCGGCGGCTCGCAGATGCGCCTCTACGGCGCGGCGGTGATCGGCCTCGTGCTGACCGGCCTGATGGTGTACATCACCGAGTACTACACCGCCACCGAGTTCGCGCCGGTGCGCCACATCGCCGAAGCCTCGACCACCGGCCACGGCACCAACGTCATTGCCGGTCTCGGCGTGTCGATGAAGGCCACCGCCTGGCCGGTGCTGTCGGTGTGCGCCGCGATCTGGGCATCCTACACGCTAGGCGGTCTCTACGGCATCGCCATCGCCGCGACCTCGATGCTGTCGATGGCCGGCATCATCGTCGCGCTCGACGCCTACGGCCCGATTACCGACAACGCCGGCGGCATCGCCGAAATGGCCGAGTTGCCGGATTCCGTGCGCAACATCACCGATCCGCTGGATGCGGTAGGCAACACCACCAAGGCCGTGACGAAGGGCTATGCGATCGGTTCCGCCGGTCTGGCCGCGCTGGTGCTGTTCGCCGACTTCACCCACGGCCTCGAAGCCGCCAAGGCCGGCAGCAAGTTCCTCTTCGACCTGTCCGACCCGGCGGTCATCATCGGCCTGTTCATCGGCGGCATGGTGCCCTACCTGTTCGGTGCCATGGGCATGGAGGCGGTCGGCCGCTCCGCCGGCGCGATCGTCATCGAGGTGCGCCGTCAGTTCCGCGAGATCAAGGGCATCATGGAAGGCACGGCCAAGCCGGAATACGGCACCTGCGTCGACATGCTGACCAAGGCCGCGATCCGCGAAATGATGATCCCGTCGCTGCTGCCTGTGCTGGTGCCGATCGTCACGGCGGCGGCCATGAACTTCCTCATGGGCCCCGGCGCCGGCGTGCGTGCGCTGGGCGGCGTGCTGATGGGCACCATCGTCACCGGCCTGTTCGTCGCGATCTCGATGACGACCGGCGGCGGCGCCTGGGACAACGCCAAGAAGTACATCGAGGAAGGCAACTACGGCGGCAAGGGCTCCGACGCGCACAAGGCGGCGGTGACCGGCGACACCGTCGGCGATCCCTACAAGGATACGGCCGGTCCCGCGGTGAACCCGCTGATCAAGATCATCAACATCGTCGCGTTGCTGATCGTGCCGCTCGTCGCGTAACCCGCGTAGCGGTCAACAAAACGGGCAACCTGCGGGTTGCCCGTTTTGCATAGAGAACTCGGCGCTGGCAGGGCGGCGTCAGGCGACGCTGCGACGCCTGAAGTCCTTCAGGCGAAAGCCCAGCAGCCAGAGGGTGAGGAAATAGACGGCCGCGCCGCCTGCGACCAGGGCGGACAGATGGAGGATGCGCGCGAGCGACGAAGCCGCGAGCCAGTCGGCTTCCTGCCCCATGCCGAACCAGAGCGTGGCGGCGAGGACGCACAGCGCCGCGGCCAGCCTCAGGCCGAAGGCATGCCAGCCAGGCTTCGGCAGATAGTGGTTGCGCTGCCGCAGGCCGCGGAACAGCAGGGCGGCGTTGAGGCAGGAGGCCAGCCCGATCGAGAGGGCGAGTCCGGCGTGCTTGAGCGGCACGATGAAGGCGAGGTTCATCGCCTGCGTCGCGAGCAGCGTCAGCAGCGCGATCTTCACCGGCGTCCGGATGTTCTGCCGCGCGTAGAAGCCGGGCGCCAGCACCTTGACGAGAATCAGGCCGATCAGGCCGATGCTGTAGGCGACCAGCGCCGCGCGGGTCTGCAGCACGTCGGCGGCGGTGAAGGCGCCGTGCTGGAACAGCGTGGCGATCAGGGGAACGGCCAGCAACGCCAGGCCGATGGCCGCCGGCAGGGTGAGCAGGAAGGTGAGGCGCAGGCCCCAGTCGAGCAGGGCGGAGAATTCCTGCGGATCGTCCGACGCATGGGCGCGCGAAAGACTCGGCAGCAGGATCGTGCCGAGCGCCGCGCCGAGCAGGCCGGCGGGAAACTCCATCAAACGGTCGGCGTAGTAAAGCCAGGAGACGCTGCCGGAGGCGAGGAACGAGGCGAAGACCGTGTTGATCAGCAGCGATACCTGAGCGACCGAAACGCCGAGCACCGCGGGGGCCATCAGCTTGAGCACGCGCCGCACGCCGGGATCGTCCGGCGCGAAGTCGAAGCGCGGCAGCATGCCGATCCTCTTCAGCGCCGGCAGCTGGATCGCCAGCTGCAGCACGCCGCCGAGGAAGACCGCCCAGGCCAGGGCGAGCACCGGCGGGTCGAACAGCGGAGCGGCGAACAGCGCCATGCCGATGAACGAAAGATTCAGCATGACCGGCGTGAAGGCCGGCAGCGCGAAGCGGCTCCACGTGTTGAGAATGCCGGCGGCGAGCGCGACCAGCGCCATGAACAGGATATAGGGAAAGGTGATGCGCGTAAGCAGAACGGTCAGCGCGAACTTGTCGGCATCGGCCGCGAAGCCCGGCGCGGAAACGTAGATCAGCGCCGGTGCGCCGACCACGCCGAGCGCCGCGACCAGCAGCACCGCGAGGAACAGTGCGGTGGCGACGCGATCGACGAGTTGCCGGGTTTCCGCTTCCCCGCGCTGGTTGCGGTATTCGGCCAGCAGCGGAACGAAGGCCTGCGAGAAGGCACCCTCCGCGAACAGCCGCCGCAGCAGATTGGGCAGCTTGAAGGCGACGAAGAAGGCGTCCGTCAGCGCGCCGGCGCCGAAGGCGCGCGCGATGACAAAATCGCGGACGAAGCCGAAAATGCGGGACAGCAGGGTCAGACTGCTGACCGTGGCCAGCGCGCGGAGGAGATTCATGCAGCGATGGTACCGGTTCGCCGCCCCGCCGAAAGACTGAAAAGTGCCTTGCAAAGGCGCGCAACTCAACTTATAATCGCGCCCTTTCAACAGATTAACCGCTGAGTTCATCCATGGCCAATTCCGCCCAAGCCCGCAAGCGCGCCCGTCAGGCGATCGTCCGCCGCGCCCACAACATGAGCCTGCGCTCCGAACTGCGCACTGCCATCAAGAAGGTGCGCAAGGCCGTCGCTGCCGGTGACAAGGCCGCCGCCCAGTCCGTCTTCAAGGAATCCCAGAGCGTGATCGACTCGATCGCCGACAAGAAGATCATCCACAAGAACGCTGCAGCCCGTCACAAGAGCCGTCTGTCGGCCGCCATCAAGGCGCTCGCCGCCTAAGCGGTTTCTGGCGCACTGCGCCTCACGCATCCGACGCCATGGCCATCCGCAAGGATGGCCATGGCGTTTTTTCATGCATGTGGGAACTTGGTTTGGGTATCTGTCCTAGGGCTTGCCGCCTGACCAGGATTCGACGCGCAGGTCGTTGTCCTTGGCGAAGTTGACCAAAAACGTGTAAGCCATCGGCTCGACATCATGGATGCGGCCATCGACGAAGACGCACTTGTCGCCGTTGCGGTCGCCGGGCTGGACGTAAGGCGAATAGGTCATCCGTCGTTCCGAGCCGAAGGCCGACATGATGCCGCACAGACGTTCCGCCCAGTCGCTGGGACGAAACTTCCTGCCTTCCGACGTCACCCCGACGATGATGAAATTTTCGGCAACGAAGTGCGGCATCTGGTTTTTTTTGGGGGGGTGCTGGAGCCGGTCGGAAACGCCGGCATGGAGGTCATCAGGATTAATTCAGCAAATTATAGCAAATCCAAAATTAATCCTTGATGGCGGGTGCATCTTCCCTCTGCGTGCCTGCATGCGTCGATCGCTACCTATACATACCGGGGAATTTCACTTATTATCGAACCCCCGCATGAACGGCGGCCGCGGTATTCGAGGCCGCCGTCTTCTTTTTCGGACGCTGGTTTTTCTTTGCTTGCTAGCAACACTCACGCGGAGCGCAGCATGTCGCACCTGATGAACAATTACGCCCGGCAGCCCGTGGCGTTCACCCACGGCCAAGGTTGCCACCTCTTCGACGAGCAGGGGCGCCGCTATCTCGATGGCTTGGCCGGCATTGCGGTCAACACGCTCGGTCACAATCACCCGCGCCTCGTCCCCGCGCTTGCGGCCCAGGTCGCCAGGCTCATCCACACCTCCAACATTTATTGCGTTCGCGAACAGGAGCAACTCGCCGACCGCCTGGCGGCGATCTCCGGAATGGAGGAAGCGTTCTTCTGCAATTCCGGTTGCGAGGCGAACGAGGCGGCCATCAAGCTGGCGCGCATGTTCGGCCATCAGAAGGGCATCGAGCAACCGGCGATCATCGTCATGGAACAGGCGTTCCATGGCCGCACGCTGGCCACGCTCTCCGCGACGGGCAACCGGAAGGTCCAGGCCGGCTTCGAGCCGCTGGTGCCGGGGTTCGTGCGCGTGCCGTTCGACGATCTGGCCGCGATCGAGCAGGTTGCCGCGAACAACCAGAACGTCGTCGCCGTGCTGTTCGAGCCGGTGCAGGGGGAAGGCGGCATCCATGCCGCGCATCTCGATTTCATGCGCGGCTTGCGCCAGATCTGCGATGCCAAGGGCTGGCTGCTCATGCTGGATGAAGTGCAGTGCGGTCTCGGCCGGACCGGCAAATGGTTCGCCCATCAGCACGCCGGCATCAAGGCCGACGTGATGTCGCTGGCCAAGGGGCTGGGTTCCGGCGTGCCGATCGGCGCCTGCCTGACGGCCGGCCTGGCGGCGGGCATCTTCAAGCCGGGCAATCACGGCTCGACCTTCGGCGGCAATCCGCTCGCCTGCGTCGCCGCCTTGACGACACTGGCCGTGATCGAGGAAGACCGTCTGCTGGAGCGTGCGGTCGTGCTCGGCGAGCGCATCCGGACGCGGTTGGCGGAAAAACTGCAAGGAGTCGCCGGCATCGTGGAAATTCGCAGCAGCGGACTGATGATCGGTATCGAGCTGGATCGTCCCTGCGCTGCGCTGGTCGGTGCCGGGCTGGCAGCCGGCATCCTGATCAACGTCACCGCCGAGCGCGTGATACGCCTGCTGCCGCCGCTGGTCATGAGCGACGCCGAGGCCGACGAACTGGTCGACAAGCTGGCGGTGGTCGTGACCGGCTTCCTGGCCGGATAAGGATGGCCGACATGAGTGCGCCGCGCCACTTTCTGCAATTCAAGGATTTCAGCCGTGCCGAGTTCGAGTATCTGTTCGAGCGGACCCGGACGATCAAGCAGCGCTTCAAGGCCTATCAGAAATACTGGCCGCTCGAGGACCGCACGCTGGTGATGATTTTCGAGAAGGCCAGCACGCGGACGCGCCTGTCGTTCGAGGCCGGCATGCAGCAGCTCGGCGGTGCCGCCATCTATCTCAATACGCGCGACTCGCAGCTCGGGCGCGGCGAACCGGTCGAGGATGCCGCCGAAGTGATCTCGCGCATGAGCGATATCGTGATGATCCGCACCTTCGAGCAGGAGATCATCGAGCGCTTCGCCGCCCACTCGCGCGTGCCGGTGATCAACGGCCTGACCAACGAGTACCACCCCTGCCAGATCCTCGCCGACATCTTCACCTTCATCGAGCAGCGCGGGCCGATCCAGGGCAGGACGGTCGCCTGGATCGGCGACTCGAACAACATGTGCAACACATGGCTGCAGGCGGCCGAGGTGCTCGATTTCAACGTCCATGTGTCGACACCGCCCGGCTACGAAGTCGAGCCCGAGCGCGCCGGCCTCTACGGCACCGACCACTTCGAGCAGTTCGCCGACCCGATGGACGCGGCGCGCGGTGCTGACTTGGTCACCACCGACGTGTGGACCTCGATGGGTTTCGAAGCGGAGAACGAGACGCGCCTGAAGGCGTTCGCCGACTGGCAGGTCGATGCGGAGATGATGCGGGCGGCGCGCCCGGATGCGGTGTTCATGCACTGCCTGCCGGCGCACCGCGGCGAGGAAGTGACGGCCGAAGTCATCGACGGGCCGCAAAGCGTCGTCTGGGACGAGGCCGAAAACCGGCTGCATGCCCAGAAGGCGCTGCTGGAGTTTCTGGTATTGGGCAAGATCAAGGGATAAGGAAAGCGACATGGCGACGAAATCTGCAAAATCGGGCGTGAAGAAGGTCGTGCTGGCCTACTCGGGCGGCCTCGACACCTCGGTCATCCTCAAGTGGCTGCAGGACACCTACGGCTGCGAGGTGGTCACCTTCACTGCCGATCTCGGCCAAGGCGAGGAACTCGAACCGGCGCGCGCCAAGGCGCTCAAGCTCGGCATCAAGAAGCAGAACATCTTCATCGACGACCTGCGCGAGGAGTTCGTGCGCGACTTCGTCTTCCCGATGTTCCGCGCCAACACCATCTACGAGGGCGAATACCTGCTCGGCACCTCGATCGCGCGGCCGCTGATCGCCAAGCGCATGATCGAGATCGCCAGGAAGGTCGGCGCCGACGCGATCTCGCACGGCGCGACTGGCAAAGGCAATGACCAGGTGCGCTTCGAGCTCGGCGCCTACGCGCTGATGCCGAACGTCAAGGTGATCGCGCCGTGGCGCGAGTGGGACCTGCTGTCGCGCGAGAAGCTGATGGCCTACGCCGAGGCGCACGGCATCCCGATCGACATGAAGCACAAGAAGGGCGGTTCGCCCTATTCGATGGACGCCAACCTGCTGCACATCTCCTACGAAGGCCGCCACCTCGAGAATCCGTCTGCCGAGGCCGAGGAATCGATGTGGCGCTGGACCGTGTCGCCCGAGAAGGCGCCCAACAAGCCCGAGTATCTCGACCTCGAGTTCAAGGCCGGCGACCTGGTCGCGATCAACAGCAAGAAGATGAAGCCGCACGAACTGCTTGCCGAACTCAACCGGATCGGTGGCAAGCACGGCATCGGCCGGCTCGATCTGGTCGAGAACCGCTACGTCGGCATGAAGTCGCGCGGCTGCTACGAGACGCCCGGCGGCACCATCCTGCTCAAGGCCCACCGTGGCATCGAGTCGGTCTGCCTCGATCGCGAGGTCGCCCACCTCAAGGACGACCTGATGCCGCGCTACGCCAGCCTGATCTACAACGGCTACTGGTGGAGCCCGGAGCGCCAGGCGCTGCAGGTGCTGATCGACCACACCCAGCGGAGCGTCAACGGCTGGGTGCGCGTCAAGCTCTACAAAGGGGCGGTCGGCGTGGTCAGTCGCGACTCGAAGACCGACTCGCTGTTCGATCCGACCATCGCCACCTTCGAGGACGATGCCGGCGCCTACGACCAGAAGGACGCGGCGGGCTTCATCAAGCTCAATGCCTTGCGCATGCGCATCGCTGCCAATGCGCGCCTGAAGCGCGGCGCCAAGACGCGCAAGGGCTGATCGCGGCGGCAGGGCATGGAAGGGACGATCTTCGGGTTCACCGAGTCGCAGATCGCCGAGTTCGGAGTCACCTTCGGGCTCGGCGCCTTCATGCTCTACATGCTGTTCATCATCGGCGAGTTGGCCTACCGCTCGAAGGCGGGCAAGTTCGGCACCATTGCTCTGTTCCTGGTGCTGGCGCTCGGCATGGTCGGCTTCGTCGCCAAGCACATCATCCAGAAAATGTGGGGGATCTGAAATGTCACCGTTGAAAAATGAGTTCGATAACGTTTCCGTCGTCAAGCAAGCCAATGTCTACTTCGACGGCAAGTGCGTGAGCCACACCGTGCAATTTGCCGACGGCACGAAGAAGAGCGTCGGCGTGATCCTGCCGGCGACGCTGACCTTCAACACCGGCGCGCCGGAGATCATGGAGACCGTCGCCGGCGCCTGCCGCTACAAGCTCAAGAGCGGGGACTGGAAGTCCTGCGGCGCCGGCGAGTCGTTCAAGGTGCCTGGCAATTCCTCCTTCGATATCGAGGTGAGCGGCGAGCCCTACCACTACGTCTGCCACTTCGGGTGAGATCATGCCGTCGTTCGACATCACCTCCGAAGCCGATCTGGTGGCGCTGAAGAACGCCGTCGACGTCGCCGGCCGCCACATCGGCAATCGCTACGACTTCAAGGGCACCAGTGCCAAGGCGGAATTCAACGAGAAGGAGAAGGTCATCACGGTGTTCGGCGACTCCGAGTTCCAACTCGGCCAGATCAAGGACATCCTCTTTCCCGAGATGGAAAAGAAGGAGCGCGAGAGCACCAGGCGTCTCGACATCGGCAATGTGCAGACCGTCTCCGGCAACAAGGCCAAGCAGGAGCTCAAGATCAAGAGCGGCATCGAGCAGGAACTGGCGAAGAAGATCGTCAAGCTCGTCAAGGACAGCAAACTCAAGGTGCAGGCGACCATCCAGGGCGACGCCGTGCGCGTCACCGGCGCCAAGCGCGACGATCTCCAGTCGGCGATCGCGCTGGTGAAGAAATCGGTCACCGATTTCCCCCTGAATTTCGGCAATTTCCGCGACTGAGCCGCCTCGCCGGCGCCGAATTTCTCAGTCCCGCTTCAGTCCCGCGATCCAGCGGGTGTACAGCCGCTCGGCGGCAACGCGCATCGCCGCGAGGCGTTCCTCGAGGCGCTCGACCATCTGCTCGGGCGTCTGCACCGAGGGGCCGGGCGAGGCTTGCTCGTCGGCCCAGCCTTGGTTCCAGAGCCGGATCATCGTCGCGGTCATCTCGACGTGGCACTGCATGCCGAGATGCGGCCCCAGGACGAAGGCCTGGTTCTCGCACCAGGCGCTTTTCAGGATGCGTGTCGCGCCGGGCGGCAGCGAGAAGGTTTCGCCGTGCCAGTGGAAGGCCTCGAAACGCTCGAGGTCGCCGAGCCAGTCGCGCGCCGCCGGGTCGTCAACGCTGACCTCGCCCCAGCCGAGTTCCTTGACCGGGTTTTTCGTCACCTGGCCGCCGAGCGCCTTGCTCATCAGCTGGCCGCCGAGGCAGTGGCCGATGACCGGGATGCCTTGCTCGGCCGCCTCGCGGATCAGGGCGAACACCGGCGGCAGCCAGGGCAGGTCGTCGTTGACGCTCATCGGCCCGCCCATGAAGCACAGCCCGGCGAAGGCGGTAGCCGACGGCGGCGGCGGTTCGCCGGCGTCGATGCGGATCAGCTGCCAGGGCATGGCATGGCGGTCGAGGAAAGTGGCAAAATAGCCGGGGCCTTCAGCGGGGTTGTGACGAAAAATGGCGATCGGTTTCATGGACAGGGTCAGACGCAACGTGAAAATGCTGTGTGCGTATTGTAGCGCTGCCATGGCATGCGCACCGGCCAGCAATGCGCTGGCGGCCGATGTTGCGCTGGTCGGCCTGATGCCGAACAAGGCGATGGTCGTGATCGACGGTGGCCAGCGGCAGACGCTCGCGGTCGGGGCAGTATCGCCCGAAGGCGTCAGGCTGGTGGCGATCGAAGCCGGCGCGGCGATCTTCGACGTCGATGGCAAGCGGCGGCGCATGCAGATCGGCCAGAGCATCGTCTCGGCTGCCAAGGCCGCAAAGCCGGTGCTGACGCTGAACGCCGATGCGCAAGGGCATTTCTTCGCACAAGGCAGCATCAATGGCGAGCCGTTGCGCTTCCTGGTCGATACCGGGGCGACCTTCATCTCGCTGGGGGCGGCCGACGCCCGTCGGGCGCGCATCGACCTGTCCAAGGGGGAACGCGGCACGACGATGACGGCCAACGGCGTTGCGCGAGTATGGAAGGTGCGGCTCGCCAGCGTGAAGGTGGGCGACATCACCCTGCGCGACGTCGAGGCCACCGTGCATGAACACGACCTGCCGATCGCACTGCTCGGCATGAGTTTCCTCAATCGCATGGAAATGCGTCGCGACGGGACATCGCTGACCCTCACGCAGCGGTATTGACGATGGCGATTGCGTCGGCGACCGCAGCGGCCTGGCTGCGACAGAAGTTCACCCGCGTCGCCGTGCGCGCCGCGGTGCGCGAAGCATCCATCCTGGCGGGCACGGTCGTGGCGGCCGCGGTGCTGGTGCCGATCATCGTCCGCCCGAGCGGCCTGACCGTGCTGCTCACGCGCCGCACCGCGCATCTGCGCGACCATGCCGGACAGGTGAGCTTTCCCGGCGGGCGCTGCGAGGCGGAGGATCCCTCGCCGATTGCGACCGCCCTGCGCGAGAGCAGCGAAGAGGTCGGCATCGAGGCGGAGCAAGTCGAGGTGCTCGGTACCTTGCCGGACTATTTCACCAGCACGGGTTTTTGCGTGACGCCGGTGGTGGGGCTGGTGACGCCGCCGCTGAACCTGCGTCTCGACGATTTCGAGGTCGCCGAAACCTTCGAGACGCCGCTGGACTTCCTGCTCGACGCGGCGAACTACCGGCAGGAGGAGCTCGACTACGCCGGCAGCAAGCGCACCTACTGGGCGGTGCCCTGGCGGGAATACTTCATCTGGGGCGCGACGGCCGGCATGCTGGTCAGCCTGCGCGAACACTTGCTGGCGGAGGGGTGACGCAGCGAGTGTGCTATCTTCGTCCTGCCCGGTCTGCTGTGCCCCTGTCATTATCCGTTCCGAGCCGTTCATGTCTCTTCTGAGTCTCCTCTGCGTCCTCGCTCTCGAGCAGTTCAAGGCACTGCCGGCAGTGCGCATCCTCGCCCTGCAAGCGGCCGGTATCGACTTCCTGGAGCGCCAGTTCAACGGCGGCGAATACCGGCATGGCGTGGCGGCGTGGGGGGTCGGCGCGGCCCTGCCGGCCCTGCTGGTGCTGGCCGTGCATCTGGTCCTGGCTTCCCTGCATGCCGTGCTGGCATTCGTTTTCGACGTTGCCGTGCTGTACCTGCTGGTTGGGTTTCGTCAGTTCAGCCATTTCTTCACTGATATCCAGCTGGCTCTGTGTGCCGGCGAAATCGAACACGCCCGCCGGCTTCTGGACGAGTGGCGCGGCTTCGGCGGCGGCGAGCGTCTCGGCTCGACCGACATCACCCGTCTGGCGATCGAGCAGGGCATCGTCGCTTCGCATCGTCACGTCTTCGCCCCGATGTTCTGGTTCGTGCTGTGCGGTCCGGGCGGTGCGGTGCTGTATCGTCTCGCCCTGACGGCTGCGGAACGCTGGACGAGCGGTAGCTTTCCACAGGAAGGTTCGCAGCGGTTCGGCATGTTTGCGCGCCAAGCCTTCCATGTGCTCGACTGGCTTCCGGTGCGTCTGACGGCGATCACCTTTGCGATCGTCGGCGATTTCGAGGATGCGGTGTATTGCTGGCGCACCCAGGCGAGGCAATGGCCGGATGCCGCCTCCGGTATACTGTTGGCGAGCGGCGCCGGCGCCTTGGGCATCAGATTGGGTCAGCCCCTGCCGGAAGCGGTGGGCATCGATGTGCGCCCCGAGCTCGGTCTGGGCGACGACGCCGACGTCGAGCATCTGCAAAGTGCGATCGGGCTGGTCTGGCGCACTTTGGTCTTGTGTCTGTTGCTGCTGGCCCTGCTGACTGTCGCCAGCTGGGTGGGGTCATGAGGCAGCCGAGGCGGTAGTCATTCATATCAAACCAGGAGTGGAAAAATGTCGAACAAGGAAGTTGTCGTATTGAGCGCGGTGCGCTCCGCCGTCGGCACCTTTGGCGGTTCGTTGAGCGGCCTCGAGCCCGCCGAACTCGGCGGCATGGTAGTGAAGGAAGCCATCGCGCGCTCGGGTGTTGATCCCAAGGCAATCACCTTTGCCGCGGTGGGCAATACCATTCCCACCGAGTCGCGCTATCCCTATGTCGCCCGCGTCGCCACCATCCAGGGCGGCATGTCGATGGATTCCGTCGCCTTCGCGGTCAACCGCCTGTGCGGCTCGGCGCAGCAGGCCATCGTCAATTCGGCCCAGGCGATCATGCTCGGCGATGCCGACTATGCGCTCGGCGGCGGCGTCGAGGTGATGTCGCGCGGTGCCTATCTGTTGCCGGCGCTGCGTTCCGGCGCGCGCATGGGCGACACGCAGGCGATCGACGCGATGGTTTCCGTGCTGACCGACCCGTTCGGTGTCGGCCACATGGGCGTCACCGCCGAAAACCTGGCCGCCAAGCACGGCATCACGCGCGAGGAGCAGGACGCCTTCGCGGTCGAGTCGCAGGCGCGTGCGGCGAAAGCCATTGCCGAAGGCCGCTTCAAGTCGCAGATCGTGCCGATCACGCTGAAGACCCGCAAGGGTGATGTCGTGTTCGACACCGACGAACATCCGCGCGCCGGTACCACCATGGAATCGCTGGCCAAGATGAAGCCAGCGTTCAAGAAGGACGGTAGCGTGACGGCGGGCAACGCATCCGGCATCAACGACGCCGCCGCCTTCCTCGTGCTGGCCGATGCCGCCAAGGCCGCCGCCGCCGGCCAGAAACCGATCGCCCGCCTGGTCGCCTATGCCATCGCCGGCGTGCCGAACGACGTGATGGGCGAAGGTCCGATCCCGTCGACCAAGGTCGCATTGCAGAAGGCCGGCCTCAAGCTCGACCAGATGGACGTGATCGAGTCGAACGAGGCTTTCGCCGTGCAGTCGATCACCGTCGCGCGCGGCCTCGGTCTCGACCCGGCCAAGACCAACGTCAACGGCGGTGCCATCGCGCTCGGTCACCCGGTCGGCGCGACCGGCTCGGTGATCGTCACCAAGCTGCTGCACGAGCTGATCCGCGTGAATGGCCGCTACGGCCTGGCGACGATGTGCATCGGCGGCGGCCAGGGCATCACGACGATCTGGGAACGCGTCTGAGCCTTCTCTTTCGCAGGCGCAACGGGCCGGCATGCCGGCCCGTTTTCCGTTTACGCCGCCCCGCCAGCGCCGAGTTTACGCGGCCTGGCGGTAGCGCTCCTTGGCGGCACGGGCCTCGGCGGCCTCGGCCGGCGAGTAGGCCTTGCCCGACCAGAGCATGCGGTAGGCGATTTCCTCGTTGCCGTTCTCGCACAATTCGAGCACTTGCTTGAACAACGGCTGGAACGTCTCGCTGCGGTGGGAGGCTTCGTGCTCCTCGAAGGAGCGCCAGAAGGTGATGATCAGCGCCTCGCGGTCCTTGAGCGGGTTCGCCACGGCCTGGCCGATGGTGCTGCCCTCGTTGGATACCTGGCCGCTGTTGAGCACGACCATGCCGCCGACGAAGCCGGTGTCGGAGTGGTAGGTCTTGACGTTTTCGCACAGCAGCGCGACGCGCTCCTCCAGATCCTCGACCGCGAATTGCGGTTTGAGGATCACGCGGTTGACGGTGACGACGCCGTCGGAATCGAAGCCGGGAATGAATGACATGGTGGTCTCCTGGGTGGGATTGATACGGTGTTGTTGTTCCATTGAGATGATGCCGATCTGGTAAAGTTCAAGCCGAATCAAACCCCTACGAGGATCATGGACGAACGGCGCTTCATCGAGGAAACCCTGGAGAGCGAGCAGGTCTTCGATGGCCGTCTGCTCAAGGTCTTCGCCGACCGGGTGCGCTTACCGGACGGGAAGGAGTCGTCGCGCGAGATCATCCGTCACCCCGGTGCGGTGGTGGTCATCGCGATGCTTGACAACGGCAGGCTGCTGTTCGAGCGCCAGTTCCGCTACCCGCTGCAACGCGTCTTTCTCGAACTGCCGGCCGGCAAGATCGATGCGGGCGAGCATACCCTCGACACCGCCCGGCGCGAGCTGCGCGAGGAAACCGGCTACAAGGCGAGGCTCTGGCGCCATCTCGGCGTCATGCATCCGGCGATCGGCTATGCCGACGAACGCATCGAGATCTTCTGGGCGCAAGGTCTCAGCTATGTCGGCACGGAGCCCGACCACGACGAGATCCTCGAGATCATCGAACTCTCCCTTGCCGATGCGCTGCTCGCCGTGCGCGACGGGGAGATCACCGATGGCAAGACCATTGCGGCGTTGCTGTGGGCCGAAAAGACCCTTTCCGGCGAGTGGCCGCTTTCCCTCTAGCCGCAGGCCGCTGCGCTGGCGGCGACCAGCGCACACGGTAGAATCGGCGGTTCAAACTTCAGACTGCACGCACATGGCAGCAGCCCGAGAGGAGAAGCAGATTCCGATGGATGCCCCGGTCACGCCCCGGCACGCCGTGCCGGAAGTCGACAGCGACGAGCACACGCGCCTGCTCGCCCTCGACATCTTTTCCGCCGTTTCGGCGAGCCTCGCCGACGAAGATGACGTCGAGGAGCTCCTCGGCCGCTTCCTTGGCACGATGCTGAAGCTCGCCAAGGCGACCGCCGGCGCGGTGCGCGTGGTGACCGCCGACGGCAAGCACCTGCGGCTGGTGGCAGCACGCGGTCTGCCGCCCGAGGTGGTAGAGCATGAGCGCCTCGTGCCGATCGACTGCGGCCAATGCGGCAGCGCCATTGCCGACAACCATTCTCGCTACGAGATCGACCTGCACGACTGCGCGTTGCGCACGCACCATCCGTATTTCGAGCGCGACTGCCAGGCGATGGTGGTCGTGCCGTTGCAGCACGGCGGCCAGTTGCAGGGCACCTACAACCTGTTCCTTGCCGAGCGTTTCGAGCTGCCGGAGGAGGTGGCGCTGCTGTTCCGCTCGATCAGCGAGCACCTCGGCATGGCGCTCGAGAACGCACGCCTCAAGCGCGAGAACCTGCGGATCACGCTGATGAACGAGCGGCAGATGATGGCGGCCGAGGTGCATGACTCGCTGGCGCAGACGCTGGCCTACATGAAAATGCGCATGGCCATGCTGCAGGACGCGTTGCGCGACCAGAACGACGAAGGGGCCTGCAAGTATGCGGGCGATGTCGGCCAGGCGCTCGACGATGCCTATGCCCAGCTGCGCGAGCTGCTTTCCCAGTTCCGCAACCGCATGGATCCGATGGGACTGCAGCAGGCCCTGGCGCGACTGGCGGACGGCTTCCAGGGCCGTACCGGCATCGCGCTCGAGTTTCGCAACCGCGTCGCCGACCTGCGCCTGACGGTCGATCAGGAAGCCCAGGCATTCTTCATCGTGCAGGAGGCGCTGGCCAATGTCGGCCGCCATTCCGAGGCGACGCAGGCCAGCGTGACGCTCGAGGGGGCTGGCGACCACTACGTCGTCACCGTCGACGATAACGGGCGCGGCGGCCAGGGCTTCTTCGCGATCGCCAACCGTACCGGCGGCTTCGCCGAGCATCCGCACCTGCGCGACCATTTCGGCCTGTCGATCATGCGCGAGCGCGCCCGGCTGATCGGCGGGCGGATCGAGGTGGCCAACTTGCCGTCGGGCGGCTTCCGCGTGCGGCTGACCTTCCCCGCCATGCCGATGCCTCCGAGGACGATGTCATGACGATGGACGACGGACGGATCCGCGTGCTGCTGGTCGATGACCATACGCTGTTCCGCAAGGGGCTGGCGGAGCTGCTCGAGCAGCGGGGTGCCATCCAGGTCGCGGGCATTGCCGCCAACGGCGACGATGCGCTGCGGATGCTCAAGGATGCCGCGCCGGATGTCGTCATCACCGATCTCAACATGCCGCCGCATGGCGGTCTGGCCCTGTTGCGGCAAATGCGCTCCGATGGCTGGCGCGGCCCGGTGCTGGTGCTGACCGTCAGCGATGCCGAAGACGACCTGGCCAGCGCGATGAGCGCAGGGGCACAGGGCTACCTGCTCAAGGACATGGAGCCTGACGACGTCGTCGATGCCGTGCAGCGCGCGGTGCGCGGCGAGACGGTGGTTGCGCCGGCGATGACGCTCAAGCTGGTGCACCTGCTGCAGGGGGGGCCGCAACCGGCCAAAAGCGATGCCCTTCAGCAACTGACGGCGCGGGAGCGCGAAATTCTCGATTACCTGGCGCAGGGCCTGTCGAACAAGGCCATCGGGCGCGCGCTCGACATCAGCCACGACACCGTGAAGCTGCACGTGCGCCACATCCTGGCCAAGCTCAACCTGACGTCACGCGTCGAGGCCGCGGTGTTCGCGGTCGAGCAGAAGGCCGTCCAGCAGGGCAAGGCCCGCTGAGCGGACGCCGGCTGCCCCCTTATTTCTTGCCGATATCGCCGATGTCGAACACCGAGACGTCGTAGGCGCTGCGGCGGCTGCGGGCGCGCTGCACGAACATCATCAGCAGGGCACCGAGCAGTCCGCCGCCCAGGATCGAAGCGGCACCGAGCAGCATCGACCAGTCGGTCTGCTTGCGGTTTTCTTCGGCCAGGCGCTGGCGCTCCAGTTCGAGAGAGGCAAGGCGGCTTTCCATGCGCTGGATCTGCTGCTTCAGTTCGTTGTAGGCGGCTTCGGTCTGTGCGAGTTTGGCGGCCATTTCCTCCTGCTGGGAGAACGACGCATCCGCCTTCGCCTGCAGTTCGCCCTCGGCTACTCCGACCGGTTGGGTCGCACCCGGGGCGCCGACGCCGGTACTGATGGTCAGACGATCCTTGGCCTTCTCTTCCGTTGCCGGAGCGGGCGACGGCTTGGGGAGCGGCGCCACGACCGTCGGTGGCGGCAGTGCGGGCGCGGCCGGCGGTGCGGCTTGCAGAACTTCTTGCGGCATGGGCGCCGGCAGCGGCGCCGGATCTTTCTTCTTCGGCGGAACGAAGGGGCCGGCCCGTACCTTCGGCGGATCGGGAGGGAGCTTCACATCGGCGTCGAGCGGGATCGGCGCATCGTCGGCAAAGCCCTGCAATGCGGGGTTCGCCTGGCGCAGTTGCTGCTTGAACTTGGCCCGTGCCTTGGGCTGATGCGGATAGCGGCTGCCGGCCATCTGCTCGATCGAAGGGCCGGGCCGGGACAGGTGGGATGACGGCTCGATCGCCGCTGGCGGCGGGCTGATCGCGGCGGACGGTGTAATGGCGGCGGCCGGCTGCGCTGTCGGACGGGTCAGGACCACCGGTTCGTAGCGCAGTTCGCGGCCCGGGGAAACGAGCATCACGTAGTCGCGGGCGACCTGGGTGCCGCAGGTGATCGCGACGCGAAATTCGAGGACCGGCTGGATGAACTCCGGCCCTTGAACAAGCAGGGCGTGGCTGCCGTCGCTCTTTTTCTTCAGCTGGAGCTTCGCCCTGCGCGGAAAGAACTGACTGTCGCTGCCGTTCGGGTGTTGCGTCAACTCGAAGCACTCGAGGCTGAGATTTTCGGGCTCGATCAGGGGAATCTCGATCGCCAGCGGCTCGCCCATCACCGGGCTGCCGATCGCGGGGGCGAGGCCGGCCGCCTGTGCGGCCAGCGGGGCCAGCAGCAAGCCGATCCATGCGGCCGTCCGGCGGAAATGGTGCGGATTCTTGCCTGCTTGACGCGGACTCGATTGGATCATGATCGCTGTCTGCCTCGAATGGGTGGATTGTTATGCCATTTTCTGCCGCAGTTGATTCTAGTCCATCCCGTGCGCGGAAAGCGATTCCTGCCGCGTGGCCCCGGCCTCTGCGATAATGGCGGACTTCAAGGCCGTCACGGCCAGCCATCACCCGCCCGCCGGGGAACCCCATGAACCAATCCATCGACAGCTTTGCGGCGCTGCAACTGCCGGCGCCGCTCCTTTCCGCCCTCGCCGAGGTCGGCTACGAAACCCCGTCGCCGATCCAGGCCGCCTGCATCCCCCATCTGCTCGCGGGCCGCGACCTGCTCGGCGAGGCGCAGACCGGCACCGGCAAGACGGCCGCCTTCGCGCTGCCGCTGCTGGCCTGTCTCGACATCGCCGACAAGACGCCCCAGGCCCTGGTGCTGACGCCGACGCGCGAACTGGCGATCCAGGTGGCCGAGGCCTTCCAGAAATACGCCCACCATCTGCCGGGCTTCCACGTGCTGCCGATCTACGGCGGCCAGAGCATGGTGATCCAGTTGCGCGCGCTGTCGCGCGGGGCGCATGTCATCGTCGGCACGCCGGGGCGCGTCATGGACCACCTCGAAAGGAAAAGCCTGAAACTCGACGGCCTGCGCACGCTGGTGCTCGACGAGGCCGACGAGATGCTGCGCATGGGCTTCATCGACGACGTCGAGTGGATTCTCGAGCACACGCCGGCGACGCGCCAGACCGCGCTGTTCTCGGCGACCATGCCCGACCCGATCCGCCGCATCGCCCAGCGCTACCTGCGCGAGCCGCAGCAGGTGAAGATTCGTTCCGCCACGACCACGGTCGCGACGATCAAGCAGAAATACTGGCAGGTGCGCGGCGCCGACAAACTCGAGGCGCTGACGCGCATGCTCGAGGTCGAGGAAGACTTCGACGCCGCAATCGTCTTCGTGCGCACCAAGACCGCGACCGTCGAACTGGCCGACAAGCTCGAGGCGCGTGGCTACGAAGCGGCGGCGCTCAACGGCGACATGACGCAGGGCCTGCGCGAGCAGGTGATCGAGCGCCTCAAGTCGGGCTCGCTTGACATCGTCGTCGCCACCGACGTCGCCGCGCGCGGCATCGACGTGCCGCGCGTCAGCCATGTCATCAACTACGACGTGCCCTACGACACCGAGGCTTACGTGCACCGCATCGGCCGCACCGGCCGGGCGGGCCGCGCGGGGGTCGCGATCCTGTTCATCAGCCCGCGCGAGATGCGCATGCTCAAGGCGATCGAGCGCGCCACGCGCCAGCCGATCGAGCCGATCGCCCTGCCGACGCGCGGCGAGGTGGCCGAGCGGCGCATCGCCCAATTCCGGCAGCAAATCATGGATGTGCTGGCCGAGGAGAACCTCGACTTCTTCTTCGAGGTGGTGCGGCGCATGGAAGGCGAGGATGGCCTCGCCACGCGCCAGATCGCCGCAGCGCTGGCCTTTCTCGCCCAGCGCGAGCGGCCGCTGCAACCCGAGGGATTGCCGGAGCCCGCTGCCGCCCCCGTTTTACGCAGCGAGTCGGCTGGCGCCGCTTCGCGGGCGCCGAGTTTCGAAAAACCGGAGCGCAAGCCGAGGTCGAAGCCGGTGGAGAAGCGCGATTTCGGCAACGCGCCGCTGGTGCGCTATCGCATCGAGGTCGGCAAGAACCAGGGCGCGCTGCCGAAGGAGATCGTCGGCGCCATCGCCAACGAGGGCGGCATCGACGGCAAGCTGATCGGCCAGATCAACCTGTTCGACGACTACAGTACCGTCGAGTTGCCCGAGCTGCCGCCTGAATTGCTCGACGTGCTCAAGCGCACGCGCGTCAAGCAGGTGCCGTTGAAGATCCGCCCGGCCCAGCCGGGCGAGGGCGAAAAGCCGCGCTTGGCCCGTCGCCCGCCGGCCAAGTCGAAAAAGCGCTGATTACCGCGCCAGCGTCCAGCGGCCGTTCTTCACCGTCATCATCACCCGGGCGCGGGTGTCCATGCCGTTGTGGTTCTGCGGCGTCATGATGAATACGCCCTGCGCGCCGACCAGTTCCTGGGTCTGCTCGAGCGCATCGCGCAGCGCGGCGCGGAACTCGGCGCTGCCCGGCT
The DNA here is from genome assembly GCA_002347285.1 of Rhodocyclaceae bacterium UBA2250. Taxonomy (GTDB): domain Bacteria; phylum Pseudomonadota; class Gammaproteobacteria; order Burkholderiales; family Rhodocyclaceae; genus Sulfuricystis. The sequence continues at coordinate 61,992 of DDXW01000067.1, forward strand.
GGGCCTTCTTGAGCGCGGCGGGGATCGCCTTCTGCAGCAGCAGTCCGGCATCCCAGGTGTTCGCGCCGAAGGTCGAGCTGGTGCCGGCGCCGAACTTCGCCTCGTAGCTCTTGATGTAGCCCTGCGCGACGGCCTTGATCGGGTTGCTCGCCGGCAGGTCGTCGGCGACCAGCATCGGGCCGCCGGCCATCAGCGTGCCTTCCACCTTGGCGCCGCCGATGCGGATGAAGTCGTTGGTGGCGACGCCGTGGGTCTGGTAGATCTTGCCCTTGTAGCCCTTTTCGAGCAGCGTCGCCTGCGGCAGCACGGCCGGCCCGCCGGTCGCGGCGATGAAGACGGCATCCGGCTTCGCGGCGATGATCTTGAGCGCCTGGCCGACCACCGACTGGTCGGTGCGCGTGAAGCGCTCGTTGGCGACGATCTTCAGGCCGGCCTTCTCCGCCATCGGCGCGAAGACCTTGTGCCAGACTTCGCCGTAGGGATCGTTGAAGCCGATGAAGCCGAGCGTCCTGATGCCGGCGGCGGCCATGTGTTCGATGACCGCCGCGGCGATGAGGTCGTCGTTCTGCGTGGTCTTGAACACCCACTTCTTCTTGTCGTCCATCGGCAGGACGAGCGCGGACGAGCCGACGGTGGTGACCAGCGGCACCTTCGCCTCGGCGACGAAGTCGAGCATCGCCAATGCGGCCGGCGTCGTGGTCGGACCGATCAGGGCGTCGACCTTGTGTTCCGTCAGCAGCTTCTTGACGCTGGTGACCGCGTTGGTCGGATCGGAGGCATCGTCGAGCACGATGTATTCGACCTTTTGGCCGCCGATCTCGGCGGGCAGCAGCGCGGCGGTGTTCTTCTGCGGGATGCCGACGACGGCGGTGACGCCGGTCGAGGAGGCGATCACGCCGATCTTGATGTCGGCGAAGGCATTGAGGGACAGGCAGCACAGGGCGGCGGCCAGTGCGCGGAGCGGGAAGCGAGGCATGGTGGGTTCCTCGGTCGGCTTGCGGAAAACGGAAGATTCAGGGCAGGTCGAGCCAGCGCCAGCCGGCGGCATCGCACAGCAGGGCGTTGCCGCGCTCCGGGCGCCAGTCGCCGAGCACCCATCGCTCGCAGACGTGGCCGTCGACGCTGTGGTGATGATGGCCCTGGCGGTGCGTGTGGCCGTGGATCAGCACCCGGACGTCGTATGCGCGCAGCGCGGCGACGACGGCTCGCGGATTGACATCCATGATTTCGGCCGGCTTGCCGCGCTTCTCGGCTTCGCTGCGCGCGCGCAGCGTCTCGATCTCGCGCTTGCGGGAGGCCAGGGGCCGGGCGAGGAACGCCGCCCGCCAGGCGGGCGCGCGCACCTGGGCGCGGAAGCGCTGATAGTCGGCATCGTCGGTGCAGAGCGTGTCGCCATGCATCAGCAGCGTCGGCAGGCCGCCGATTTCGCGCCGGCAGGGTTCGGGCAGCAGTTCGAGTCCCGCTGCGACGGCGAAGGCGGCGCCGACGAGAAAGTCGCGGTTGCCGGGCATGAAGCCGACGGTCGCGCCGCTGTCGGCGAGCGCGCGCAGCGCGGCGACGATGCGCGCATTGAACGGGTCGCCGAGATCGTCGTCGCCGGCCCAGTAGTCGAAGAGATCGCCCAATATGTATAGACGCGCAGCGTCCCGTGCCGGCCCCTGCAGAAAGGCGAGGAAGCGCTCGACCGTTGCCGGTTCCTGCGGCGCAAGATGCAGGTCGGAAATGAACAGGTCCGCGCGGGTCATGCGCAAACTCGGCGCTGGCGAGGCGGCGCCGGCCGCCCCGCGCCGGCGTCAGCCGATGACCTCGGCCTTTTCGATCACGACGTCCTCGAGCGGGACGTCCTGGTGGAAGCCCTTGTTGCCGGTGCGTACCTTGCGGATCTGGTCGATGACGTCCATGCCGTCGACGACGCGGCCGAACACGCAGTAGCCCCAGCTCGAGCCGGACGGCGCGCGAAAGTCGAGGAAGTCGTTGTCGGCGACGTTGATGAAGAACTGCGCGGTGGCCGAGTGCGGATCGGAGGTGCGCGCCATCGCGATCGAGCCGCGCACATTCTTCAATCCGTTGGCCGCCTCGTTCTCGATCGGCGCGTTGGTGGCCTTTTCCTTCATGCCCGGCGCGAAGCCGCCGCCCTGGATCATGAANNGATCATGAAGCCGTCGATGACGCGATGGAAGATGGTGCCGTCGTAGTGGCCGGCCTGCACGTAGGCGAGAAAGTTGGCGGCGGTCTTCGGCGCCTTCTCGCCGTCGAGTTCGAGGGTGATTGCGCCGAGGTTGGTGGTGAGCTTGATCATGTCGGGGAGTCCTTATTTCTTCTCGGGAAGCAGTTTCGCCGATTCGATGACGATCGGCGTGGCGGGGGCGTTCTGGTGGAAGCCGGCATTGCCGGTGGCGACCTTGCCGATCTTCTGCACGACGTCGAAACCTTGCACCACCTTGCCGAACACCGCATAGCCCCAGCCGTCGCGCGAGGGGTAGTCGAGCGGGGCGTTATTCACCAGGTTGATGAAGAACTGCGCCGAGGCGGAGTGCGGGTCGCGCGTGCGCGCCATGGCGATGCTGCCGGCGACGTTCTTCAGGCCGTTCTTCGCCTCGTTCGGAATCGGTGCGCGGGTCGGCTTCTCCTTCATGTCGGCGGTCATGCCGCCGCCCTGGATCATGAAGCCGTCGATGACGCGGTGGAAGATCGTGCCGTCGTAGAAGCCGTCCTTCACGTACTGCAGGAAATTCTCGACGGTCTTCGGCGCCTTCTCGGCGTCGAGTTCGAGGACGATCACGCCCTGGCTGGTCTTGAGTTCGACCTGCGGATTGGCGGCGAGGACGGCCGGGGCGGACAGCGCGAGGCAGGCGAGGGACAGCAGGGCTAGCAGTTTTTTCATGATGGCGATGAAGGTTGGATTAAACGGCGTCTTCGAAGACGATCTTCCAGCGCCCGTCTTCCTTGATCCAGTACTGGCGCTTCTGCATCTGGTTCGACAGGTTGCTGCTCTGGTAATCCTGCTCGAAGGTGACGACCACGTATTCGTCCTTGCCGGGGTTGCGGAACATGCTGATGTTCCGGGTGGCGACCTTGACCCACTGCTTGCCGGCGTTCACCCGCTTCTTCTGCGCCAGCCAGGCGGCCCGATCCTTGCCGTCGCTGGCGAAGGCGCGCGCATAGTGCCGCCCATAGCGATCGGTGTCGAGGCTTTCCCAGTCGCGGCGCCATTCGTCGATCATCGCCAGCAGGGACTTGCGTTCGGCCTGCCAGTCGTCGAGCGAGAGCCATTCGACGCTGTTGCTGATGATCACGGGCGTCGAGCCGATCTGCAGGTTCTTCGCCAGGGCGTCGAGGTCGGCGTTGGCGAGCACCACGCAGCCGTCGGAAGCCTTCGGCGGGCGCGAGAAGGTGTCCGGGGGCGTGCCGTGCAGCCAGATGCCGTGGCCGTTCTTGCCCATCTTCTTGTCCCACTCGTTGGGATAGTTGATCGGAAAGGCGCCGCTGCCATAAAAGTCGGTGAGCTTCTGGCGCGGGATGGTGGAGGTGACGTGATAGACGCCCACCGGGGTCTTCTTGTCGCCTTCCTTGAGCTTTTCGGCGCCCAGCTTGCCGTGGGAAATGTAGTAGTCGGCGACGAAGCGCGGCGTGCCGCCATTGCTCGCATCGTTCTGGTAGAGATAGAGACGCGCTTTCTGCGTGTCGACCACCACCGCGTATTTCTGGTCCGGCCGCAGCTGCAGCAGGTAGCGCGGCACGGCATTGTCGGCCGGCTTGTCCCGGTAGGCACGCAGGCGGGCGATGGCTTCCTCGCGCAGGTCGGCGACCTGTGCGCTGGCGGCATGCGTGCCGCCTTCGCCGAAGCGTTGCAGCGGGCGGATGCGTGCGAGCAGCAGATCGCCCTTGATCAGATGGCCGAGACGGAAGTTCGGGTAGGCCTTGAGCAGCGCGTCGGTTTCGCTCAGGGCGGCTTCCCAGCGGTTCTCGCCGATCAGTTTCAGCAGGCGGGCGAGCAGCGGCTCCGGTCCGGAATCGGTGTAGCGCGGCGTGGCGGGCTCGGCCGCCCAGACGGCCGACGCGCATAGCAGACCAGCGAGAAGGACGCGCGCCGACTGGATCATCCGGCCCGCTCCTTGAGAATCAGCCACTTGCCGTTGCGTTTGACCAGCACGAGGGTTTTGCCCGAGGAAGAGTTGAAACCGGGCGAGCGGTAGCTTTGGCGGAAGCGTACCGTCGCCTTGTCTTCGCCATCGACCTTGATGCTGAGCTTGTCGCGGCTGACCTCGATCTTGCCGGGCTTGCCGACGCGCCGGGCGCGCTCGCCTTCCCAGTCCTTGCGCGACATGCCGCGCGGCGTTTCGAAATCCTGCGCATAGTGCGCCAGATAGGCCTTGACGTCCTTCTTTGACCAGGCAGCGAGCCAACTGTCGACCGCCGTGGCAATGTCCGCATCGATGCCGGCCGGTTTGGCCGTTTCGATCGGCGCGGCGGCCGGTTTGGCGACCTCGGCGGGCTTGGTTTCGACCATGGGCTTGGCGGTCGGCAGCGGTGCGGGAGGAGCCGGCGGCTTGGCGGGTTCGGCCGGCTTGGCGCTGGCGACGCTGACCGGGACGGGAGCAGCAGGCGATGCGGCTTCCGGCGCCGCCCTGCCGGTACCCACCAGTTCGTTGATCAGTGCGAGCTTGGTTTGCGCCGAGGGGTTGGCGGCGTCGATCTGCAGCGCCTTGCCGTAGGCCTGGCTCGCGAGACGCGAATAGATGTCGCCGAGGTTCTCGTGCGCGGTGGCGTAGGCCGGGTGAGTGCGGATTGCCTGCTCGAGCGCTTCCTTGGCCTTGTCGTATTGTTTCTGCTGGGCGTAGATCACGGCCAGGTTGTTGTAGGGTTCGGGCAGCTTGGGGTAGTCCTCGGTGAGCTTCCTGAAGACGGCGATGGCTTCGTTCTGGCGGTTCATGCCGGTGAGGATGAGGCCCTTGAGGAAGCGTCCCTGCGGATCTTTCGGCTGGCCGGCAAGATGCTTGTCTACCTGTTCGAGCGCCTTGGCATGCTGGCCGGCCTTCAAGAGGTCGCCGGCCTCCTCGAGGCTGCCGGCATGAGCCTGCCAACCGGTCAGCGCAGCGAGCAGCCAGCATGTCATGATCGCCGTCCGCGCCTGTTGGCGCGGACGGCGATCGGGCGGAAGAGCAGGGTGGCTCGGCATGGCGCGCTGGTCCGGAGTCTTGATTTCAACGTATCATTCTAACAAAGCTCAACCTCACGGCAGTGCGCCGCGGTGCGCTGTCAAACGAGTCAATACAATGCGCCAACCCGTCTTATTCGGCCCTTATGCGTTCGCGCGGGCCTGCCCCCGGTCATGCTGAAAATCTACAACTCCCTTTCCCGTTCCGTTCAGGAATTCGTCCCCATCGAGCCCGGCAAGGTCCGCATGTACGTCTGCGGCATGACCGTGTACGACTATTGCCATCTCGGCCACGGTCGCGTCATGGTGGTGTTCGACATGGTGACGCGCTGGCTCAAGGCGAGCGGCTATCGGGTCACCTACGTGCGCAACATCACCGACATCGACGACAAGATCATCAAGCGCGCGGCCGAGAACGGCGAGACGGTGCGTCTGCTGACCGACCGCTTCATCGCGGCGATGCACGAAGACGCCCACGCGCTCGGCGTGCTGCGCCCGGATCACGAGCCGCGTGCCACCGAGTTCGTGCCGCAGATGCTCGACTTGATCGGCAGGCTGGAGCGGAACGGCTACGCCTACCAGGCGGGCAACCGCGACGTCTGCTACGCTGTGCGCAAGTTCGCCGGCTACGGCAGGCTCTCTGGCAAGTCGCTCGAGGATCTGCGCGCCGGCGAGCGCGTCGACATCATGGAAGGCAAGCATGATCCGCTCGATTTCGTACTGTGGAAGCATGCCAAGCCAGACGAACCGGCCGAGGTGAAGTGGGACTCGGCTTGGGGCGTGGGGCGGCCCGGCTGGCACATCGAATGCTCGGCGATGAGCTCGCAACTGCTCGGCGACCATTTCGACATCCATGGCGGCGGCCAGGATCTGCAGTTCCCCCACCACGAGAACGAGATCGCCCAATCCGAGGGTGCGCATGGCGGAACCTTCGTCAATTACTGGATGCACAACGGCTTCGTGCGCGTGGATGACGAGAAGATGTCGAAGTCGCTCGGCAACTTCTTCACGATCCGCGACATCCTCAAGAAGTACGATGCCGAGGTGGTGCGCTTCTTCATCCTGCGGGCGCACTACCGCAGTCCGCTCAATTACTCGGACGGCCATCTCGACGATGCGCGTGCCGCGCTGACCCGCCTCTACACGGCCTTGAAAGGCTGTGCGATGGAGGGCGCGCCAGCGCAGATCGACTGGAGCGAGGCCCATGCGCAGCGTTTCAAGGCGGCGATGGACGAGGACTTCGCGACGCCCGAGGCGGTGGCAGTGCTGTTCGATCTGGCCAACGAGCTGAATCGCAGCAAGGAGGCGCGGCTCGCCGCCCAGCTCAAGGGACTGGGCGGGGTGCTCGGCCTGCTGCAGCGCGATCCGGTCGAATTCCTGCAGGCCGCGCCGGTGGCGGGCAGCCTCGACGATGCCGCCATCGATGCGCAGATCGCCGCGCGTGCCGCGGCGAAAAAGGCGAGAAACTTCGCCGAAGCCGATCGCATCCGCGACGATCTGAAAACGCAGGGGATCGTGCTGGAAGACAGCCCCCAAGGTACGAGCTGGCGGCGCGGCTAGCCGCGCCAAACGGCGCTTGATTGCGGACGGGGACGGGCTATGCTTTTTCTATGGCAATTCTGTCGCTTCACTCTTTCAGGGAACACGAAAATCCGTACCGGGAAGATGGCTTCCTGGGACGGTTGTTCTGTTGTGCGCTGATCTGTCTTTCCTGCAGTTGGGTCGGCGCCGCTGATGACGCTGGTGAGGCGCCGCGCATCGTCGCGGCACTCGAGCAGGGCGAGGCGGCGGAGCACGGAATTGGCGGCTATCGGCGCCCGTGGCTTGCGCTGGCGTTCTATTGCGATGCCGGCGCGATGGGCAGCGCGGAAGGCTATTACCGTCTCGGCCGCCTGCTGAGCGAGCCCCATACCGTGGTGCGGGATCCCGACCTAGGCAGCGCCTATCTGGCGCTGGCGGCCCGCCTCGGTCACCAGCGTGCGCTGGCGGTGCATGAGGCGGGCGCCGCGGAAGGGGTGTGGCTGCCCGAGGATTGCGGCGCGTTTTCCCGCATGGCCGAGAGGGAGACCTTCGACCTCGAAGCCTATCTTGCCGCGCTGCCGCTGATGAAACGGAAGATCGCCGCGCTGATCAGCCGCCATGCGTCACGCTTCGACATCGACGCGCGCTTCGCCCTGGCGGTCGCGCTGGCCGAATCGAACCTGGATCCCCGCGCGGTCTCGCCGAAGAATGCGCAGGGGGTGATGCAGCTGATTCCCGATACGCAGGAGCGCTTCGGCGTGCGCCGGCCCTTCGATCCGGAAAGCAACATCCGCGGGGCGCTGACCTACCTGCGTTGGCTGGCCGAACGCTTCGACGGCGACATGGCGCTGGTGGCGGCGGCCTACAACGCCGGCGAGGGAGTGGTCGAGCGCTACAACGGCATTCCGCCCTTCCCGGAGACGCGGCAATACGTGCGCCGTGTCCTGTATCTCTCCGGTTTCCCGCGACCTGCGCGGAAGAACTTCTAGAAACTCGGCGCTGGCGGGGCGGTGCCGGATAGCGCTCAGGCGCTCGCTTCAGGTACCGAGGTGCACCGGGATGCGGCGCGAACCGAAGGCCTTCTCCTTCTCGAAGTGGGCGAAGCGTCCCGCGATCGCGGTGCCGCAGTGCTTGCAGCGGCCGCTGTCGTCGAGCGCGTAGGAGAGGATTTCGTACCAGTCGCGTTCGATCACCGCCTTGCCGCAACCGGGACAGTAGGTGGATTCGCCGGCCCGGTCATGCACGTTGCCGGTGAATACGTAATGCAGCCCGGCGTCCATCGCGATCTTGCGTGCGCGCGTCAGCGTGGCGGGTGGCGTGGCCGGGATATCCTGCATTTTGTAGTCCGGATGGAAGGCGGAAAAGTGCAGCGGCACGTCCGGGCCGAGCTCCTTGTAGCACCAGTCGGCGAGCCGCTTGAGTTCGGCGTCGCTGTCGTTGTGGCCGGGAATCAGCAGGGTGGTGAGCTCGATCCAGCAGTTCGTTTCGTGATGCACCATCGTGATGACGTCGAGGATCGGCTGCAGGCGGCCGACGCAGAGCTTGAAGTAGAAATCGTCGGTGAAGGCCTTGAGATCGATGTTGGCGGCGTCCATCTTGGCGTAGAACTCGCGGGCCGGCGCGAGGTGCATGTAGCCGGCGGTGACGGCCACCGTCTTGATGCCGAGCGCGTGGCAGGCGTCGGCGGTGTCCATCGCGTATTCGGCGAAGATCACCGGATCGTTGTAGGTGAAGGCCACGCTCTGCGCGCCGTAGCGCTGCGCCGCGCGCGCGATGGTCTCCGGGCTGGCCTGGTCCATCAGGCGGTCCATGTCGCGCGACTTGGAGATGTCCCAGTTCTGGCAGAACTTGCAGGCGAGGTTACAGCCGGCCGTGCCGAACGAGAGGATGCTCGAGCCGGGATAGAAGTGGTTGAGCGGCTTCTTCTCGATCGGGTCGATGCAGAAGCCGCTGCTGCGGCCGTAGGTGGTGAGGATCATCTGCCCGCCCCGGTTGGCGCGCACGAAGCAGGCGGCGCGCTGGCCGTCGTGCAGCTTGCAGTCGCGCGGGCAGAGGTCGCACTGGATGCGGCCGTCGTCGAGCTTGTGCCACCAGCGCGCCGGGGCGCCGCTCAGTTCTTCTCGGGTTCCTTCCATTTCTGCACCTCATAGCGATAAAGTTTGACGTCGGGCGCCCAGAAGTCGGGGGAAAAGCCGGCCTTCTGCTTCAGGTGGGCGAAGAACCGGTGCGGCTCGGGCAGGCTTTCCCACACCTGCGGCAGGAAGGTGCCGCGCCGGCCATGGCATTCGAAGATCAGGCCGTCGATGCCGGGACGCAGCCGGCGGATCGCATCGGATTCGTCGGTGAATTCAAGCGGCACGGCCGGCGTCAGCAGCGAAACCTCGACGCGCGTGCGGTCGAGTTCGTCGCGGCCGAGCGGCGGGAAGCGCGGATCGCGAAAGGCGGCGGCCTGCGCGTTTTCGCGCACATCCAGGTCGAGGGATCGGCGCGCTTCGAGCGAGCCGATGCAGCCGCGCAGTTCGCCGCGCTGCGTCAGCGTGACGAAGGTCGCGCCGGGCCGCGCCAGTGCCGGATGGTCGGGTTCCGGCTGCGGAGCGATGCCGAACTTGCCGGCGATGGCGTTGCGCGCGCGGATTAGCAGGGCGGCGCCGAGCGCTTCATCAGGCATGGCCGGGTTCCATGAAGGCGAAGCTGGCATAGCCGACGACGCGTGACTTGTCGCCGGCCGTGTCGCCCGAGTTGCGCAGGTCGAGCAGGTGAGGCTGCAGGCCGCGACGCTGGGCGACCTCGATCAGCCCGTTGATCGGTGTCGCACCGCAGGCCTGCTCGTGATCGACGAGCAGGTGCAGACGGGCGATCTCGTCCGCGGTGTGGCGGTCGCGCTGTCGGGCGTCGAGATAGGTGTGGTAGTGCGAGAGATCGGAACTGACGATGATCAGCGTCTCCGGCCCGCCCCAGAGCAGATCGAGCACCTCCGCCACCTCGTCGGCCGTGGCGTAGCCGACGGCGAAGGGCACGAGACTGAAGCGGTCGAGCGCCTTCTGCAGGAAGGGCAACTGCACTTCGAGTGAATGCTCCTGCGCGTGGGCGGCATCGTGGCGGATGACTTGCGGCAGGGTGAGGGCGGCGGCGATCGCTTCCTGGTCGAGCGGAATGTCGCCGAGAGGCGTGCGGAAGACCTGGGCATTGGGCACGGCGAGCCCTCGCACGGCGACGCGGTGGCAGGGACCGAGGAGGACGACGCGCCGGATCGTCGCCGCGTAGGGCGCAAGCAACGCATAGGCGCTCGCCGCGACCGGGCCGGAATAGATATAGCCGGCGTGCGGAGCGATAAGTGCCTTCGGCCGAGAGAAACTCGGGTCTGGCGGAGCGGCCCCGGCCAGCATGGCGGCGACCTCGGCGGCGAGGGTTTGCGGCGCGCCGGGATAGAACATGTCGGCCACGGCGGGAGGACGAATGCGCATAATATCCATGGCAACTCCATTCCTTCCCGAAACGGGAAAGCAAGTAGCGGCACCAAACCGCTGGCTTGAGATCGATCCAGCACCTCTTCCCGGCGGCAAATCGGTGAAACGGGCCGAGACGAGATTCGGAAGCCTGCGCTGCGCCTCTGAGGCAGGCAACTAAGGACATTATAGAATTTTGAAATGAAATATTTTGCTTTGGTTCCAGCCGCCGGCGGCGGTACGCGCATGGGCGGCGAATGCCCCAAGCAGTATCTCCCGCTTGCCGGGACACCGTTGATACGCCATGCGCTGCAGACGCTGGCCGGCGTTCCGGCGATCTCGCGGGTATACGTCGTGCTCGCTCCCGACGACGAGTTCTGGGACGGCTTCGACTGGCGCGATCTTGCGGCGCGGCTGACGGTGTTGCGCTGCGGCGGCGCGACGCGCGCGGAAAGCGTGACCAATGGCCTGCGTGCGACGCAGGCGTCGGTCGCCGCCGACGACTGGGTGCTCGTGCATGATGCGGCGCGTTGCTGCCTGACGCGCGCCCATGTCGAACGGCTGATCGCCGATGTCGGCGGCGATCCGGTGGGCGGCTTGCTGGCCGTTCCGGTCGCCGATACGCTCAAGCGCGCCGGCGGGGAGCAGCGCGTCGCTGCCACCGTGGCCCGCGATGGCTTGTGGCAGGCGCAGACGCCGCAGATGTTCCGCCATGGCATGTTGTTGGGCGCGCTGGGGGCTGCGCCACCCTCGGTGACCGACGAGGCGAGCGCCGTCGAGGCGCTCGGTCTGCAACCGAAGCTGGTGGCGGCTGATGCGACCAACTTCAAGGTGACCTATCCGCTCGACCTTCAACTGGCGGGCTGGATTCTTGCGAACAGGGGGCGATGATGGAGTTCAGGATTGGTCAGGGCTACGACGTGCATCCGCTGGTGCCGGGGCGTGCGTTGATCCTCGGCGGGGTGTCGATCCCGCATCACTTCGGGCTGCACGGCCACTCGGATGCGGATGCGCTGCTGCATGCGATCACCGATGCGGTCCTCGGCGCGGCGGGATTGGGCGACATCGGCCGCATGTTTCCGGACAGTGACGATCGCTGGAAGGGCGCCGACAGCCGCCTGCTGCTGCGCGGCGCGGTGGCGGCCATCCAGGCGGCCGGCTGGCGGGTGGGCAACGTCGATAGCACGGTGATCGCCCAAGCACCGCGCATCGCTGCCCATGTGGCTGCGATGCGCGCGAACATCGCGGCCGATCTCGTCATCGCTCCCGAGTGCGTCAACGTCAAAGGCAAGACGACCGAGCGCCTGGGGTTCGCCGGACGTGGCGAGGGCATTGCTGCCGAGGCGGTGGCACTGCTGCTGCGTGACTGAAACGCTCCAACGCCGCGTGTTCTTCGCGCTCTGGCCGGACGACCAGGCGCGGGCAGCGCTCGACGCGCTTGCCGCGCAGGGTGCCAAACGCTGTGGGGGACGATGCGTGCTCCGTGAGAACCTGCACTTGACGCTGGCGTTCATCGGCGCGGTATCGCAACAGCAGCTCGATCTGTTGCAGCAGCTCGCGGCCGGAGTGGTCGGGGATGCCTACGATTTGCAGTTGGACCGCCTCGGCTACTGGTCCCGCAGCCGGATTCTGTGGGCGGGCTGCAGTATGCCGCCACCGGCTCACGACCGGCTTGTCGCAGCGCTGGGAGGGTTGCTCGCGGCTGCAGGGTTTCAGCTCGAGAAACGTCCGCATTTGCCGCACATGACGCTGGTGCGTCAGGCACACTGCAGGGATCTCCCGGTGATCGACCAGCCAGTGAAATGGCATGTCAGCGGGTTCAGTTTGGTCGAGTCATCGCTGCAACCTGCGGGCGCTACTTATCACACGCTGGCACGCTGGCCGCTGCGCGGCAGCGTTTAGAATTACGTCATGCCGGCAAGGAAATAATCCGGAAAGGCCAACTAAGGAACATCTGAACAAGTAGC
>DDXW01000062.1 GCA_002347285.1 Rhodocyclaceae bacterium UBA2250
GGCTTGGCGAAGTAGTAGCCCTGGAACAGGCCGTAGCCGAGCCGGTGGCAGGCGTCCGCCTGCTCGCGCCGGTCGACCTTCTCGGCCAGCAGGATGAGCGGCCAGCGTTGCAGCGCGCCGGTGACCGCGCCCAGCCGCGCCTCGTCGAGCGGCTGCAGATCGACCTTGACGATATCGATCTGGGCGAGCAGCGGGCGCCACCTCTCCTCGAAATCGACGAAGTCATCGAGCGCGAGGGTGAAGCCGCGCGCCTTGAGTTCCCGGCAGCGCTCGACGATCGTCGGCGTGACTTCGACCGTCTCGAGCACTTCGAGCACGATCTTTTCGGGCGGCAGGATCTCGAGCATGTCGGAAAGCAGGAGGCTCTCGTCGCAGTTGAGAAACCCGCGGTAGGGGCCGAGCGCCTGCTCGATGCCCAGTTCGGCGAAGGCGTGGCTGATGACGCTCGCGGTGGCGCCGAGGTTGAAGTGGACGTGCGCCTCGTTCTTGTGCGCGCCGCTGCGGAACAGCAGTTCGTAGGCGACGAGACGGTGGTCGCGGTCGAGGACCGGCTGGCGGCCGAGGAAGACTTCCTCAGTGGTCATGGCGGTAATCGACGCGCAGCTCCGGCCAGACGCTTTCCATGGCCGCCTTGAACTCGGCCTGGATGCGCGCCAGCGCCGCCGCGCTGTCGGCCTCGAAGCGCAGCACCACCACCGGCGTGGTGTTGGAGGCGCGCGCCAGGCCGAAGCCGTCCGCGTATTCGGCGCGCACGCCGTCGATGGTGATCAGCCGCCGCGCGCCGGGGAACTGGCCCTGCTTCTGCAGCTTCGCGATCAGCCGGTGCGGCTCGCCTTCCTGCATCCCGAGATTCAGCTCCGGCGTCGAGAGCGCGTTCGGCAAGTGCTTGAGCGGCCAGTTGGCATCGTTCCAGCGCGAGACGATCTCGAGCAGGCGCGCGCCGGCGTAGAGGCCGTCGTCGAAGCCGTACCAGCGCTCGTTGAAGAACATGTGGCCGCTCATCTCGCCGGCCAGCGGCGCGCCGGTCTCCTTGAGCTTGGCCTTGATCAGCGCGTGGCCGGTGTTCCACATCAGCGGCCGGCCGCCCTGGTATGCGATCGACTCCGCGACCCAGCGCGAGCATTTGACGTCGTAGATGATCGGCGCGCCCGGGTGGCGCGCCAGCACGTCGGCGGCGAACAGCATCAACTGGCGGTCGGGATAGATGATCTCGCCGTCCTTGGCGACGACGCCGAGGCGGTCGCCGTCGCCGTCGAAGGCCAGCCCCAGTTCCGCGTCCGTCTCGCGCAGCGCGCGCTGCAGGTCGCGCAGGTTCTCCGGCTTCGAGGGATCGGGATGATGGTTCGGGAAGTTGCCGTCGACTTCGCAGAACAGCTCGATGACTTCGCAGCCCATGCGGCGGAACAGCTCCGGCGCGATGCCGCCGGCGACGCCGTTGCCGCAGTCGATGACGATCTTCAGCGGCCGCGCGAGCTTGACATCGGAAACGATGCGGTCGAGATAGGCCCTGCGGATGTCGGTACGGCACCGTACGCCATTGCCGGCCGCGAAGTCGCCGCGCTCGATGCGCCGGCGCAGCCGCTGGATGCGTTCGCCGCACAGCGTCTCGCCGCCGAGCACCAGCTTGAAGCCGTTGTAGTCGGGCGGATTGTGGCTGCCCGTGACCGAGACGCAGGAGCCGGTCTTCAGGTGGTGGGCGGCGAAATAGGTGACCGGCGTCGGCACGCAGCCGATGTCCACCACGTCGGTGCCGGTGGCGACGATGCCCTCGGCCAGCGCGGCGGCCAGCGCCGGGCCGGACAGCCGGCCGTCGCGGCCGACGACGATGGTCGTCAGTCCCGCCGCGCGCGCCTCGCTGCCGAGCGCGCGGCCGATCAGGCGCGCCGCGTCGGGCGTCAGCGTGCGGCCGACGATGCCGCGGATGTCGTAGGCCTTGAAGATTTCCGGGGCGATGGCGCTCACGGCGTGCTCCGCGCTTCAGTGCAGGATCTGGGGCGCGTCGCCGATGCTGCTGGGCGGCACCGGCGAGGCGTGGTGGACGATCATGCGCCAGCCGAGCGCGCCGCGCACATAGACGTTGGTGGCGACCACCGGCGCCGCCAGCTGCTTCTGGCCGGCGGCGGCGATCTGCTCGATGACGCTATGCACGGCGGAGAACGGGCCGTGCACCGTCGAGAGGGCGAGCAGCTGCACCTTGAGGCGCCCGCCGCCCTCGAAGATGTGCCGCCAGCCCTCCCGCACCAGCGCATAGCCGGTGAGGCGCGGGCCGCCCGGATGCACGCAGACGACTTCCTCGTCCTCCGCCCATACGGTCATCATCGCCTCGAGATCGCCGCGCGCCAGCGCTTCGTAGAAGGCGGCTTCGGCTTCCTGCGGCGAGGTGTAGATCGGTTTCTTCGGCATCAGGCGTTCGCGGCGTTCAGGGTGGCCAGCACGGCAAGCACGCGCTCGGGCGCGATGTCCTCCAGGCAGCGCAAGGTGTCGGGTGGGCCCAGCGGGCATTCGCGCTTGAAGCAGGGGCTGCAGTCGAGGCCGAGCGAGAGAATTGTCGCACGCGGCGACAGCGGCGGGGTGTAGGCCGGGCTCGACGAGCCGTAGAGCGCGACCAGCGGCCGGTCGAGCGCGGCGGCGACGTGCATCAGCCCCGAGTCGTTGGTGACGACCGCGCGCGCGCCGGCGATCAGGTCGATGGCTTGTTCCAGATCGGTCTTGCCGCAGAGATTGAGGGCCGCGCCTGCCGCCAGCCGGGCGATTTCCTCGCCGACCGGCGCGTCCTTGGCCGAGCCGACGATCCAGACGTTGTCTGCGGCCGCCTCGCCGGCGCCGAGTTTCTTCGCGAGTGCCGCGTAGTGGTGAATCGGCCAGCGCTTGGCCGGGCCGTATTCGGCGCCCGGGCAGAACACGACGGGTGCGGTGTCGAGCGGCAGGCCGAGCGCTGCGCGCGCCGCGCGCTGCTGTTCGTCCGTCGAGGTCAGGCGCGGAAAGGGTGTGGATTGCGTCGGATCGTCGAAGTCGCCGGCCAGCGCCGCGTAGCGGTCGACGAGGCGCGGCAGGGCGCTCTTCGGCAGACGCCGGTTGAGCAGGACGAAGCGCGCTTCGCCGGTGTAGCCGATGCGCTCGGCAATGCCGGCGAAGAAGGGGACGAGCGCCGACTTCCAGGAGTTCGGCAGCACGTAGGCCTGTGCAAACCCGGTTCCGGCGAGGCGGCGGCCGAGCGCCCGGCGGCCGGCCCAGTCGAAGGCGCCGTGCGGGAAGGGGTTCTCGACGACGCCCGCCACTTCGGGCATGCGCGCCAGCAGCGGCGCGCTCCAGGCGGGAGCGAGGACGTGGAGCTCGGCGTCGGGGTCGCGCTGCCGCAGCCGCATCAGCAGCGGCTGCATCATGATCGTGTCGCCGATCCAGGAAGGAGCGACGACGAGGATCTTGTTAATGATGCCCCTTCGGCTTTTCGCCGCTGAAGCGGTAGGTCGTGCCGCAGTAGGGGCAGACCGCCTCGCCGGCGTCGTTCTTCAGCACGTCGAGGAAGACGCGCGGGTGGCGCGCCCACAGCGGCGCGCCGGGCGGCGGGCAGTGCAGTGGCAGGTCGTGCGCCGTGACGGCGATCTCCTTGTGCGTTTCGTTCAGTTCGCTCATCGCGGGCCTCACACCTTGGTCAGCCAGTCGGCGTGGGCCGGCACCTTGCCGTTGACCACGTCGAAGAACAGGCTCTGCAGTTTCGTCGTGACGGGGCCGCGGTGGCCGGCGCCGATCTGGCGGCCGTCGAGCTCGCGGATCGGCGTGACCTCGGCGGCGGTGCCGGTGAAGAAGGCCTCGTCGGCGATGTACACGTCGTCGCGCGTCAGGCGTTTGGAGACCACCCTGTAGCCGAGCTCCTTGGCCAGGGTGTGCACCGTGGCGCGCGTGATGCCTGTGAGCGCCGAGGCGATTTCTGGTTCGTAGATGACGCCGTCGCGCACGATGAACAGGTTCTCGCCGGCTCCCTCGGCCACGAAGCCTTCGACGTCGAGCAGCAGCGCTTCGTCATAGCCGTGCTCGGTGGCTTCCATGTTGGCAAGGATGGAATTGGCGTAGGTGGCTGCCAACTTGGCGCGTGGCATGATGGAGTTGACATGGCCGCGGGCATAGCTGGAGGTCTTGACGCGGATGCCCCTCTCCATGCCTTCCTCGCCGAGGTAGGCGCCCCAGGGCCAGGCGGCGATCGCGACGTGGGTCTTGGCGCCCTTGGGCGAGACGCCCATCTTCTCCGAGCCGTAGTAGGCGATCGGGCGGATGTAGGCCGATTCGAGCCCATTGGCGCGCACCACCTCCTTCTGGGCTTCCATCAGGGTCTCGCGATCCCAGGGCATCGGCATGCGATAGATGTGCGCCGAGTTGAACAGCCGGTCGGTGTGCTCCTTGAGCTTGAAGATGGCGGTGCCGCCGACCGTCTTGTAGGCGCGCACGCCCTCGAACACGGCGAGGCCGTAGTGCAGCGAATGGGTCAGCACGTGCGTGGTGGCCTCGCGCCAGGGCACGAGCTGGCCGTCCTGCCAGATGAAGCCGTCGCGATCGGCCATGGACATGATGGATCTCCGCTTGATTCCGAAAGAAACGGATTCTATCGCGGCCTGTAGAATGCGGGGCATGGACCGCATCTGGAAGCCGAACGTCACCGTCGCTGCGTTGATCGAGCGCGACGGCCGCTTCCTGCTCGTCGAGGAGGAGACCGACGCCGGCATCCGCTTCAACCAGCCGGCCGGCCATCTCGACGAAGGCGAATCGCTGGTCGCCGCCTGCGCGCGCGAGGCGCTCGAGGAGACCGCCCATCATTTCGTCCCCACCGAGCTGGTCGGCATCTATCAGTGGCCCAGACCGCAGGGGGACGTCACCTACCTGCGCTTCGCCTTCGCCGGCAAACTCGGCGCTCACGAGGCGGCGCGCCCGCTCGACGCCGGCATTCTGCGCGCCGTCTGGATGACCGTCGAGGAAATCGAAGCCTGCATCGAGCGCCACCGCAGCCCGCTGGTGCTGCAATGCGTGCGCGACTGGCTCGCCGGCCGGCGCTATCCCCTGGAGCTGATTCGTCACTATGGCTAAAGTCATCGCCGGCATGTCCGGCGGCGTCGATTCGTCGGTCGCCGCGCTGCTGCTCAAGCGCCAGGGCCACGAGGTGGTCGGCCTGTTCATGAAGAACTGGGAGGACGACGACACCGACGACTACTGCTCGTCGCGCCAGGACCTGATCGACGCCACCGCCGCCGCCGACGTGATCGGCATCGAGATCGAGGCGGTCAACTTCGCCGCCGAGTACCGCGAGCGGGTGTTCGCCAATTTCCTCGCCGAATACCGCGCCGGCCGCACGCCGAATCCCGACGTGCTGTGCAATTCCGAGATCAAGTTCAAGGCGTTTCTGGACCACGCGCTGCGTCTCGGCGCCGATTACATCGCCACCGGCCACTACGCGCAGGTGCGCGAGTTCCTGGGGGAGTATCAGCTGCTCAAGGCCGAGGACGGCACCAAGGACCAGAGCTATTTCCTCTACCGCCTCAACCAGCAGCAACTGGCGAAGACGCTGTTCCCGCTCGGCGCCCTCTACAAGCGCGAGGTGCGCCAGATCGCGGCCGAGGCGGGTCTCGCCAACCACGCCAAGAAGGATTCGACCGGCATCTGTTTCATCGGCGAGCGGCGCTTCCGCGAGTTCCTCGCGCGCTACCTGCCCAAGCAGCCGGGCGAGATCCGCCGTCTCGACGACGACCGCGCGATCGGCCGGCACGAGGGCCTCGCCTACTACACGCTCGGCCAGCGCGAGGGCCTGGGCATCGGCGGGGTGAAGGATGCGCCCGAGGAGCCGTGGTTCGTCGCCGCCAAGGATCAGGACAGGAACGTGCTCTACGTCGTGCAGGGCCACGACCATCCGGCCCTGCTGCGCGACCGGCTCGTCGCCGCGCAGCTGTCGTGGATCTCGCCCAAGCCGCCGCGTACCCACTGGGTCTATGCGGCGAAGACGCGCTACCGCATGCCCGACGCGGCCTGCGACATCGAGGCGCTCGGCGGCGACCGCTGCGAGGTGGCCTTCGCCGCGCCGCAGTGGGCGGTGACGCCGGGCCAGTCGGTCGTGCTCTACGAGTCCCAGGTCTGCCTGGGCGGCGGCGTAATTCTCTGAGACTCAGCCCGGCGGCGGCGCGGTGTCGGCGAAGGAAGGACGCTGCAGCAGCTTGTCGTAATGTCCGGCCAGGTGCGGGTGGCGCGCGCGCCAGTCGATGTCCGGGAAGCGCAGGTCCAGATAGCCGAGCATGCTGCCGAGCCCGATGTCGGCCAGCGTGATGCGGGTGCCGTGGCACCAGGCCTGCTCGCCGAACTCCCGGGCGCAGGCCGCGAGACCGCCGTCGATCACCATGCGCTGGCGGTCGATCCAGCTTCGGCTTCTTTCCCCGTCCGGCCGCCGGCTCTCCATGACCGCGGCCACGGCGGCATCGCAGATCCCGTCGGTCAGCGCCTCCCAGCGCCGTACCTGGGTGCGCGCGCGGCCGACCGACGGGATCAGGCGGTTGTTGGGCGCGAGGTTGTCGAGATAGCCGACGATCACGCGCGAATCGAACAGCGTGCTGTCGTCGTCGAGGATCAGCACCGGCACGCGGCACAGCGGGTTGTGCGCGGCCAGGCCGCTGCCGTCCGGACCGCCGTTGTCGATGACGAACTCGCACTCGATCTTCTTTTCGGCGAGGACGATGCGCGTCTTGCGCACGTAAGGGCTGGTGGGCGAGCCGAGCAGTTTCATGTCGTCGTTTGGCACTGCGCTGTTGGGTGAAAAATTGTAGCACCGGCCTCCGGACGCACAACTGATGCGCGTCAAGACCGGCCTGATAGAATTTCCCCCTTCCCTTGTTTGCGACACCCGCCGCCATGAACCCACCCAGCCTCGGCGCCCTGACGGCGCTTTCCCCGCTCGACGGCCGCTACGCCGCCAAGGTCGAACCGCTGCGCGCGCATTTCTCCGAGTTCGGCCTGATCAGGAACCGCATCCGCGTCGAGATCGAATGGCTCAAGGCCCTGGCGCGCAACCCCGAGATCCTCGAGGTGCCGCCGTTCTCGCCCGACACCCTCGCCGAACTCGACCTCGTCGTCTCCGGTTTCTCCGTCGCCGACGCCGACGCGGTGAAGAAGATCGAGGCGGTCACCAATCACGACGTCAAGGCGGTCGAGTACTGGCTCAAGGAGCGCTTCCGCGACAACGCCGAAATCATGAAGGTCGCCGAGTTCATCCACTTCGGCTGCACCTCGGAGGACATCAACAACACCTCGCACGCGCTGATGCTCGACGATGCGCGCGCGCAGATCCTGCTGCCCGGGCTCGACAAGGTGATCGAGAGGTTCCGCCAGCTGGCGCACGACCTGGCCGACCTGCCGATGCTGTCGCGCACCCACGGCCAGCCGGCCACGCCGACCACGCTCGGCAAGGAGATGGCCAACGTCGCCGCGCGGCTGCTGCGCGCGCGCGAACGCATCGCCGCCGTGAGGATGATGGCCAAGTTCAACGGCGCGGTCGGCAACTACAACGCGCACCTGTCCGCCTATCCCGACCTCGACTGGGAAGGCTTCGCGCGGCAGTTCATCGAATCGCTCGGCCTCGCCTTCAATCCCTACACGATCCAGATCGAGCCGCACGACGCGATGGCCGAGCTGTTCGACGCGATCGCGCGCTGCAACACCATCCTGCTCGACGCCGACCGCGACATCTGGCAATACATTTCGATGGGCTACTTCAAGCAGAAGACCAAGGCCGGCGAGATCGGCTCGTCGACCATGCCGCACAAGGTCAATCCGATCGACTTCGAGAACTCCGAGGGCAACCTCGGGCTGGCCAACGCGCTGCTGCGCCACCTCGCCGAGAAGCTGCCCGTCTCGCGCCTGCAGCGCGACCTCACCGACTCGACCGTGCTGCGCAACATGGGCGTCGCCTTCGGCTACGTCTCGCTGGCCCACGACTCGACGCTGCGCGGCCTGGGCAAGCTCGAGGCCAACCCGCAGCGTCTCGCCGAGGATCTCGACGCCTGCTGGGAAGTGCTGGCCGAACCGGTGCAGACGGTGATGCGCCGCTACGGCGTGCCCAACCCCTACGAGCAGCTCAAGGAGCTGACGCGCGGCAAGGGCATCGAGCCCGCCGCGCTGCGCGCCTTCATCCACGGTCTGGCGATCCCGGACGCGGACAAGCGCCGCCTGATGGAAATGACGCCGGCGAGCTACCTCGGCAAGGCGGCCGAACTGGCGAGGAAGATCTGATGGCCTTCGCGGACAACCTCAAGCAGCTGCCCAAGGTTTCCCACCTCGCGGCGCTGCAGCTCATCGACGGCGCGGGCAACGTGATCGCCACCATCGAGAACAAGCCGGGCCAGGCCGGCTCGCTGGCGGTGTACAACCACCTGGCCCAGCTCTACGGCGCGATCACCGCCGAGGCGGCGAAGAAAGGGCTGGAACTTTACGCCGAGCACACGGTCGATGCCCAAGCCCATCCCGGCAAGCACCCGAACATCGACCGCCTGGTGACTTTGGTCACCGAAGGCGGTCAGTTGCGGGTGAAACAGGTTTTCGCCGCCGGGGATATGGCATAGTAATCACTCCCCTCACCACCCCCGAAGGAGAAAAACCAATGAACAAGAAAACCCTGAGCATCCTCGTCGCCGGTTCGCTGCTCGCCGCCGCCGGCGCCGCTTCCGCCCAGGTCATCGGCAAGACGGAAGACCAGATCCGCTGGCGCCAGTCGGCCTACCACACCATGGCCTGGAGCATGGGCCGCATCAAGGCCAACGTCGAAGGCACCTACAACAAGGAGCAGGTCGCCGAGGCCGCCAACGTGATCCAGGCGATCGCCAACTCGAAGATGGGCTACCTCTACCAGCCGGGTTCCGACAAGGGCAAGGGCTGGAAGGACACGCGCCTCAAGGCCGCCTTCTTCACCGACAAGGAAACGCTCGGCAAGGTCGCCGGCAACTTCGGCCAGCAGGCCAACGAGATGGCCAGGGTCGCCGCCAGCGGCGACGCCGCGGCGGTCAAGGCGCAGTTCGGCAAGCTCGGCGAGGCCTGCAAGGGCTGCCACGACAAATTCCGCGAAGAAGAGTAAGGCCCTTCTGTTCGGCACCAAAACAAACGGCCACCCGCGGGTGGCCGTTTGCATTTCCGGCGCCGCCTCGCCAGCGCCGAGTTTCTCAGAACGCGGGGGCTTCGGTGGCGGGCGGGGGCGGGGGAGGCGGCAGCAGGGCGCCGGAGGCCGCCCAGACGGCGGCGAGGGCGACGAGCGTCGCGGCGACGAAGGCGACGGCACCGCCGCCCCGGGCGGATTCGCAGGGCTTGCCGTCGGCCCAGCCGGTGAGCATCGGCTTCACCAGGTTGTGCTTCCTGACACGGGCGTAGAAGACGATCGCGCCGACGTGCAGCGCGACCAGCAGCATCAGCGCCTTCTCGAGCAGGTGGTGGATGCCGGTGATTTTGCCGGAGAGTTCGCTGCCGACCAGCGGATAGAGATAGCCTTCGAAGGCGATGTCGTCGTTGGCGAAGAGGCCGGTGGCCGCCTGCGCGGCGAGCACGCCGAGCAGGGCGAGCACCGAGAGCGCGCCGATGGGGTTGTGGCCCTGGCCGCGCCACTCGCCCTTGAGGTAGGCGCGGATCGCGGCGGGGCCGCGCACGAACTGCGCGAAGCGCGCGTAGGTGGAGCCGACGAAGCCCCAGGCGATGCGGAAGACGAGCAGGCCGAGGATGGCGAGGCCGAGGCGGCCGTGCCAGGCCATCGCGTTGCCGCCGACCTTCGCGGTGACGAAGGCGGCGACGACGAGGACGACGAGCGACCAGTGGAACAGCCGCGTCGGCAGGTCCCAGACGCGGGCCTTATCGGCCGGCCGGGACACGCCCACGGCGCCTACACACATGCGCCGTCCTCGGTGGCGCCCTCGGGCTTCTCCTTCTTCGGCTTGACGAACTGCTCGCGCGTCACGCCGAGCCACATCACCAGCGGGCTGGCGACCAGCACCGAGGAGTAGATGCCGAACAGGATGCCGATGGTCAGCGCCAGCGCGAAGTAGTGCAGCGCCGGGCCGCCGAAGATCAGCATCGAGGTCACCATCATCTGCGTCGAGCCGTGGGTGATGATGGTGCGCGAGATGGTGCTGGTGATCGCGTGGTTGATCACCTCGGGCGTGGTGAGGCCGCGCTGGCGCTTGAAGGTCTCGCGCACGCGGTCGAACACGACCACCGATTCGTTGACCGAGTAGCCGAGCACGGCGAGCACGGCGGCCAGCACCGGCAGCGAGAACTCCCACTGGAAGAAGGCGAAGAAGCCGAGGATGATGATGACGTCGTGCAGGTTGGCGATGATCGCCGAGACCGCGAAGCGCCACTCGAAGCGGAAGGCCAGATAGACGACGATGCCGATGATCACCAGCAGCAGCGCGAGCGCGCCGTCCTCGGCCAGTTCCTTGCCGACCTGCGGGCCGACGAACTCGACGCGCTTGACCTGGGGCTCGCCGCCGACCGCCTGCAGGCTGGCATTGACGCGTTCGCTGACCTTCGCGGTCTCCTCGCCGGCCTTGAGCGGCACGCGAATCAGCACGTCGCGCGACGAGCCGAAGTTGAGCACCTGCGTGTCGGTGAAGCCGTCGGCCTCGATCTGCTTGCGGAGCTTGTCGAGGTCGGGCGCCTGGGCGTAGGAAACTTCCATCAGCGTGCCGCCGGTGAACTCGATCGACAGGTGCAGGCCCTTGGTGGCGAGGAAGAACACCGCCAGCACGAAGGTGACCAACGAGATGACGTTGAACACCAGCGCATGGCGCATGAAGGGGATGTCTTTCTTGATGCGGAAGAATTCCATGATTTATCCCCTTACACGCCCGGCTTCCAGACCTGGCCGATGCTGATCGATTCCAGCTTGCGGCGGCCGCCGTAGATCCAGTTCACCAGCGCGCGCGACACCACCACCGAGCTGAAGATCGAGGTGAGGATGCCGAGGCAATGCACCACCGCGAAGCCGCGCACCGGGCCGGAGCCGAAGATCAGCAGCGCGACGCCGGCGATCAGCGTGGTGATGTTGGAGTCGAGAATCGTGCCCCAGGCGCGCTCGTAGCCGGCCGTGATCGCCGCGTGGGCGGTGGCGCCGTTGCGCAGTTCCTCGCGCACGCGCTCGTTGATCAGCACGTTGGCGTCGATCGCCATGCCGAGCGTCAGCGCCACGGCGGCGATGCCGGGCAGCGTCAGCGTCGCCTGCAGCAGCGAGAGCAGGGCGACCAGGAACAGCAGGTTGGCCGACAGCGCGAGGACCGAGACGAGGCCGAACAGCAGGTAGTAGGCCGTCATGAAGACGGCGATGGCGATGAAGCCCCACAGCGTCGAGTTGAAGCCCTTGGCGATGTTGTCGGCGCCGAGGCTCGGGCCGATGGTGCGCTCCTCGATGATCTCCATCGGCGCGGCCAGCGAGCCGGCGCGCAGCAGCAGCGCGACGTCGTTGGCCTCGGCGGTGGTCATGCGGCCGGAGATCTGCACGCGGCCGCCGCCGATCTCGGTGCGGATCACCGGGGCGGTGACCACCTCGCCCTTGCCCTTTTCGATCAGCAGGATCGCCATGCGCTTGTTGACGTTCTCGCGCGTGACGTCCTTGAAGATGCGCGCGCCGGCGGAGTCGAGGGTGAGGTGCACCGCCGGCTCCTGCGTCTGGCCGTCGAAGCCGGCCTGGGCGTCGGTGAGCCGCTCGCCGGTGAGCACCACCTGCTTCTTGACCAGCAGGCCGCGGCCGCCGCGCTCGACGTAGTACTCGGTGCCGGCGGGCGGCTGCCCCTTGGCGGCCTGTTCCAGCGTGGCCGGGTTGGCGCTCGCCTCGTCGTCGACCATGCGGATCTCCAGGGTCGCCGTGCGGCCGAGGATGTCCTTCGCCTTGGCGGTGTCCTGCACGCCGGGCAGCTGCACGACGATGCGGTCGGCGCCCTGCTGCTGGATCACCGGCTCGGCGACGCCGAGCTCGTTGATGCGGTTGTGCAGGGTGGTGATGTTCTGCTTGATCGCGAATTCCTGGATGCGCTTCTGCGCCGTCGGCTTGAGCGTGGCGACCAGCTTGAGGTCCGGCCCATCCTGCGCCTCGGCCAGGTCGAGGTCGGGCTGGCTGTTCATCAGCGCCTGGCGCGCCTTCTCGCGGATCTCGGCTTCGCGGAAGCGCAGCACCAGCGTGTTGCCCTCGCGCACGATGCCGCCGTGGCGGATGTTCTTGTCGCGCATCAGCGTGCGCAGATCGGCGCTCGTCGCGTCGAGGCGCTTGGTCAGCGCGCCCTTCATGTCCACCTGCAGCAGGAAGTGCACGCCGCCGCGCAGGTCGAGGCCCAGGTACATCGGCAGTGCGCGCAGGCCGGTGAGCCAGTCGGGCGAGGCGGACAGCAGGTTGAGCGCGACGCTGTAGGAGGCGTCGGCCGGATCGGGATTGAGCGCCTTCTCGACGGCGTCGCGGGCCTTCAACTGGGTGTCGGTGTCGGCCAGCCGCACGCGGATGCTGTTCGGATCGAAGAACAGGCCGGTCGGCCGGATGCCGGCGGCGGCCAGCGCTTCCTCGACGCGGGCCTGCAGGCGCTGGTCGACCTTGATGGTCGCCTTGACGCTGCTGACCTGCACCGCGGGCACCTCGCCGTAGAAGTTCGGCAGGGTGTAGAGCAGGCCGAGAATCAACGCCACCACGACGATGGCGTTCTTCCAGAGCGGATATCTGTTCATCAGAGGTTCTTCAGCGTGCCCTTGGGCAGCAGCGCGCCGACGGCCTGCTTCTGGATCTGCACCTCGACCGGGACATCCTTCAGCGTGGCGATTTCGAGCGTGACGTAGTTCTCGCCGACCTTGACGATGCGGCCGGCGATGCCGCCCTGCGTGACGACCTCGTCGCCCTTCTGCAGTTCGCCGACCATCTTCTGGTGCTCCTTGGCCTTCTTCATCTGCGGCCGGATCATCAGGAACCACAGCACGATGAACATCAGGATGATGGGCAACAGGCCCATCAGGCCGCCGGTCGGGTCCTGGGAGGCGCCCCCTGCAGCAGTGGCGGCCTGGGCGTAGGCATTGGAAATCAGCATGTTGCGGTCACTCCGTCTCGGTGGATGAGGAAGCGGCGGATTATACCTGCCCGCCTTATTTAACTTGATTGCGCTCCGCCGCGAAGCGCGCCCGGTAGCTTTCCAACGTGCCGGTGGCGATCGCCTCGCGCAGTTCGCGCATCAGGGTCTGGTAGTAATGGAGATTGTGGATGGTGTTGAGCCGCGCGCCGAGGATCTCGTTGCAGCGGTGCAGGTGGTGCAGGTAGGCGCGCGAAAAGTTGCGGCAGCAGTAGCAGCCGCAGGTTTCGTCGAGCGGGCGCGGATCGTTCTTGTGCGCGGCGTTCTTGATGCGCACGTCGCCGAAGCGCGTGAACAGGTGGCCGTTGCGGGCGTTCCTGGTCGGCATCACGCAGTCGAACATGTCGATGCCTTGCGATACCGCATAGACGATATCTTCCGGCGTGCCGACGCCCATCAGGTAGCGCGGCTTGTGCGCGGGCAGGCGCGGCGCGGTGTGGGCGAGGATGCGCGCGAAGTCCTCCTTCGGCTCGCCGACCGACAGTCCGCCGATGGCCATGCCGTCGAAGCCGATCTCGTCGAGGCCCGTCAGCGATTCGTCGCGCAGGTCCTCGTGCATGCCGCCCTGGACGATGCCGAACAGCGCGTTGGCGTTGTTCAGGCGATCGTGCTCGTCGCACGAGCGTCGCGCCCAGCGCAAGGAAAGCCGCATCGAATCCGCCGCCTGCTTGCGGTCGGCGGGATACGGGGTGCATTCGTCGAAGATCATCACGATGTCGGAGTTCAGGACATGCTGGATGCGCATCGACTCCTCGGGTGTGAGGAACAGCTTGTCGCCGTTGATCGGCGAGGCGAACTTCACGCCTTGCTCGCTGATCTTGCGCAACTCGCCGAGCGAGAACACCTGGAAGCCGCCCGAGTCGGTGAGGATCGGCCGCTGCCAGCCCATGAAGCGGTGCAGGCCGCCGTGGGCGCGGATCACGTCGAGACCGGGGCGCAGCCAGAGGTGGAAGGTGTTGCCGAGCACGATCCGTGCGCCGATCTCCTCCAGTTCGTTCGGCGCCATCGCCTTCACGGTGCCGTAGGTGCCGACCGGCATGAAGACGGGTGTCTCGACGATGCCGTGGGCGAGGGTCAGCGTGCCGCGCCGCGCGGCGCCGTCGGTGGCGAGCAGGTCAAATTTCATCGTGTCTGTGAATCAGCATCGCGTCGCCGTAGCTGAAGAAACGGTAGCCGTTGCCGATCGCGTGGCGGTAGGCGGCGCGGATTTCCGCCAGGCCGCCGAAGGCGGAAACGAGCATCAGCAGCGTGGACTTGGGCAGGTGGAAGTTGGTGATCAGCCGGTCGACGATCCGGAAGCGGAAGCCGGGCGTGACGAACAGCGCCGTCTCGCCGGCGCCGGCCTGTACGCCGCCGTCGGCTTGCGCGGCCGATTCGAGCGTGCGCAGCGAAGTGGTGCCGACCGCGACGACACGTCCGCCGCGCTGGTGCGTGGCCGCGATCGCCTCGGCCGTCGCTTGCGGGACATGGTAGCGTTCGGTGTGCATGCGGTGCAGCGACAGATCCTGCACGCGCACCGGCTGGAAGGTGCCGGCGCCGACGTGCAGCGTGACGTGGGCGAGGCCGATGCCCCGGTCGCGCAGCCGTTCGAGCAGCGGTGCGTCGAAGTGCAGGCCGGCGGTCGGCGCCGCGACCGAGCCGCGCTCCCTGGCGAAGACGGTCTGGTAGCGCTCCTCGTCGGCCGTCGCGGCGGCGCGCTCGATATAGGGCGGCAGCGGCAGGCGGCCGTGCCGTTCGATCAGGTCGACGGCATCGCCGGGAAACCGTAACGAATAGAACTCGCCGTCGCGGCCGAGCACTTCGGCGTCGAAGGCATCTTCGAGCCGGATGTGGCTGCCGGTTTTCGGCGATTTGCTGGCGCGCACCTGGGCGAGCACCGTGTCGTCGCCGGTCACGCGCTCGACCAGCACCTCGACTTGGCCACCCGTGGCTTTCTGGCCGAACAACCGAGCATGCAGCACGCGCGTGTCGTTCATCACCAGCAGGTCGCCGGGGGCGAGCAGCTCCGGCAGGTCGAGGAAGGCGCGGTCGTCGAGCTGCCGGCCGCGCATCACCAGCAGCCGGCTTGTGCTGCGCTCGGCCAGCGGGGCCTGGGCGATGCACTCGGGCGGCAGGGGATAGTCGAAGTCGTCGAGGGTGAGAGGCATGGAAACTCGGCGCTGGCAAGGCGGCGGCGGGCGCAGGCGGGGCGGCGGTTGAAGCGGTGCGGCGATTCGGGGATAATGCGCGCACTCAATAGCCGGCGCATTCTACGCGACCCGGCGCATCCCGGCCGGGATGGCGGAATCGGTAGACGCAGCGGATTCAAAATCCGCCGGTAGTGATACTGTGAGGGTTCGAGTCCCTCTCCCGGCACCATCCCCCCCAAGTCATTCGATCACGAGCCGCTCTGCGCGGTGCTTATCCCTTGTTTCGCCGGGGCATAAGGGTTATATTGATTTCAGGACAATGCAGGAACAGGGAGATGGTGGCAATTTCATCGACTGTTGGCATGCAGGCTGCGACGCAAGCGGGTTATCAGCAGTTCGAACTGCTGAACGCCAAGCGGGCGGCGGAGAAGGCCGAGCAGGTGGCGCGCGCCCTCGAGGAAAGGGCGGGCGATGCGCAACGCGTCGCCGACCGTGCCAACGCGCGCGCCCAGACGCTGGCGGTGCAATCCAAGCAAGCGCGCAACATCGTCGGACAGGCCTATCAGGGCTTGGCCGTCATGAAGTCGGTGAGCGGCATGCAGGCAGGTTTGCTCAACCTGGCGGATCAGGTGATCGCCCGGCAGCAAGTCGCTGCAGCGGTGAATGCCGTGCAACCGCCGGTCGTCAATACTTCCGGGCAGGTGACCGGGACGGTGGTCAATACCACCGCCTGAGCCGGACGGACAATAGGAGGAACCATCATGGCAGTCGATTCTGTAACCGCCGCAGCGACCGGAATCCAGCAGCAGTATGTGCCGGCGCGTCAGCCGCAGGATGCGGAGCGCCCGCGCGGGAACGACGAGGCGGCTCGGCCGCGCGAGGCTCAGGCGCCGGAACGGCCACAGCAGCCAGCGCCGGTGGAGCAACCGAAGCCGGTTGTTAATGCACAAGGCCAAAAGACGGGTACTATTATCAATACGACCGCATGATGATGCGGTGAAGTGGGGAAAATATCTGGATACTGACCACCGGTAAGAAGGGGGTCTTTTTTTAATCACCTGTTCTCAGGAACATTTCAACCCGAGGAGCAATATCAATGAACAAATCCGAACTCATCGAAGCCACCGCCAAAACCGCCGACATTTCCAAGGCCGCTGCCGATCGTGCCCTCTCGGCCATGATCGATGCCGTCGTCAAGGCGGTCTCGAAAGGCGATACCGTCACGCTGGTCGGCTTCGGCACCTTCAAGTCCGCCAAGCGCGCCGCGCGCACGGGCAAGAACCCGAAGACCGGCGAGCCGCTGAAGATCGCCGCCACGACGGTGCCGAAGTTCAGCGCCGGCGCGGGCTTCAAGGCTGCGGTGGCCGGCAAGAAGGCCAAGAAGAAGTAAGGGATTCGCAGCCAGAAAAAAGGCCAGCCCGAGGGCTGGCCTTTTTGTCGCCCGGGAGAGAGGTTTACTTCTTCTCTTCGGCAGGGGCGGCAGCCGGAGCAGCGCCTTCGGCGGGCTTGGCGGCTTCCGCAGGAGCAGCAGCCGGAACAGCGCCTTCGGCGGGCTTGGCGGCTTCAGCCGGGGCAGGAGCCGGAGCGGGAGCCGGAGCCGGGGCGGCGGCAGGAGCAGGAGCCGGGGCCGGAGCGGGAGCTTCTTTTTTACCGCAGGCGGAAACGGCGAGAGCGATGAGAGCGGCGACGAGGAGAGATTGCTTCATTTGTTTATTCCTTTATCGAGGAGGTTGGAAACAGAAAGACCGATCACGCATGCAACAAAAACTTTTGAATGGCATTCCATTCGGTTTTGATTATAGCCAATTCCGTACCCAGGCTAGCGCAGCTTCGAGATGGTCGGCGGCCGCGGGGCTCAAGCCCGCGCCCAGTTCGAAACGCTCGCCGCGCAGCGCCAGCAGCGTGCAAGGCGGCGGCGGTTCGTCCTGGAGGTCGATATAGACCTGCATCACCGCTTCCGGCGTGATCGCGTGGGTGCTGAAGCTGGCGTCGCGCGCCGGCTGCAGCGGGCTGAGCGTGAAGGGCGCCGCGGCGGCGACGCTGGCATCGACGAACAGGACACGCCGCCGATCCACCAGGTCGAGCGCATGCTCGACCTGCAACTGGAAGTCGGTGAGGCATTCGACGTCCGGCAAGCCGAGCGCGGCGATGCGCTCGACGAACAGCGGGCCGAGCGCGTCGTCGCCGCGCGAAGGGTTGCCCCAGCCGAAAACGAGGATCGGGGCGGTCAAGGCGCTAGCCGCCGGCGCGGCGAAATTCGATGCGCCGGAGGATCGCCTGCCCCGACTTCAGGTGGAGAAAATGCTCGATGTCGCCGCTGGCGTCGACCTCGATGGTTATGCTGCCGTCGCGGCAGAGCCGCTCGTCGGCGACGATCTCCATGCGGTCGGTGTCGATCCGCACATGGCCGTCGGCGGCGCGGTCGAACTCCAGATGGATCTGCTGGCGGCCCGCTGCCAGCTTGCCGAGCGGAATGAAATAGGCGCCGGCCTGCGGGTTGTGCCAGGGCGCCAGTTCCTCGGCCAGCCAGGTACCGCGTGCCGGCCGGATCGGCACCACCGGGTAATGGCGGCAGGTTTCCTTGACGTGGCGCAGCATCGCGAACAGCGCGGCGACCTGGGGTTCGCTCGCGGGGCCGCCGAGATGGCGCTCGATATGGGAGTGCGCGGCGGCGGAGCCCGAATCGAAGCTCATCCGGCCGCTGCATTCCGCTTCGTGGCAGTTGCTGCACATGGTGTTGAACTGGACGACGGCGGCCAGCGCGGCGGGGTCTGGCAACTGCGCGCGCGCGGCCACCGCCGGCAGGGTTGCCGTCAGGATCGCCGCAAGCAGAAGCAGTAGCTGACGCGATCCGGTCATGGCAGCGACGCCGGCACGGCATCGCGCCGGCAGACGCCGCGCATGTCGCGCGTCACGCGGTCGAGCGCCGCCCCGTCGGCGCCGAGCAGTTCGACCTCGAGCGGCATCTGCCCGAGCGCATGGGTGGCGCAGGACAGGCAGGGATCGAAGGCGCGGATGGCGACCTCGATGTGGTTGAGCAGTCCTTCGGTCAGTTCCTTGCCGTCGAGGTACTGTAGCGCGACGACGCGGATCGCCTCGTTCATCGCCTGGTTGTTGTGCGTGGTCGACACGATCAGGTTGGCGCGGATCACCTGGTCGTTCTCGTCGACGCGGTAGTGGTGGATCAGCGTGCCGCGCGGCGCCTCGATCACGCCGACGCCGCGCTCCTGGCGCCGGCCGGTCGCCATCAACTCGGTGCCGACGATGTCGTCGTCGTGCAGCAGATCCTTGATCGCCTCGGCGGCGTGCAGCATCTCGATCATGCGCGCCCAGTGGTAGCCGAGCGTCGCGCCGGCCGCGCTGCCGCCGTCGAAGGCGAGGAAGTCCTGCCGCTCGCGATCGGCGAGCGGGGTCGGGATGAAGTCGCACTGCGTCACGCGCGTCAGCGGCCCGACCCGATACCAGCCCGCCGCGGAGTTGCCCAGCGACTTGAAGAACGGGAATTTCATGTAGCTCCAGGACTTCACGTCCTCGCTGATGACCTCCCAGTAGCGGCCGGTGTCGAAGTGGTCGAACAGCGTGCTGCCGGAGCTTGAGCGCGCGCGCAGGCCGCCGTGGTAGAGATCCATCGCGCCGTCGGCGCGCACCAGGCCGAGGGTGTGCGCGCTGAAGCGGCCGAAGGCGTTGAACTGCTCGAGATGCTGCTCGAACAGGCCCTTGATCAGATGAACCGCCTCGCGGCTCCAGGCGACGATCTGGTAGATCTCCGCCAGCAGCGCGGCGCGCTCCTCGGCGGTGAGCGACTTGTTGACGCCGCCGGGGATGGCGCCGGTGCCGTGCACGCGCTTGCCGGCCGTCATGCGGATCACTTCCTGGCCGTACTTGCGCAGCAGCACGCCCTTCTTCGCGGTCTGCGGCTGGGCGGCGATCACGCCGACGACGTTGCGCGTCGCCACGTCGGCATCGAAGCCGAACAGCAGGTCGGGCGACGAGAGGTGGAAGAAGTGCAGCGCGTGCGACTGCAGGATCTGGCCGTAGTGCATCAGGCGGCGGATCTTCTCGGCGGTCGGCGTGAGCGTGACGCCGAGCATCTGGTCCATCGCCTTCGCGGCGGCGAGATGGTGCGACACCGGGCAGATGCCGCACAGGCGCTGCACCATCACCGGCACCTCCCAGTAGGGGCGGCCCTCGATGAACTTCTCGAAGCCGCGGAACTCGACGATGTGCAGGCGCACCTGCTGCACCCGGTTGTCGTCGTCGAGCAGCAGCGTGACCTTGCCGTGGCCCTCGACGCGGGAGAGCGGATCGATCGCGACGCGCTTGAGCTGCTCGGGGTGGGGGGCGGTTTCCAGTGCGAATGCCATGTTGTTTCCTGCCTCAATCGTAGTGGATCAGGCCGTGGCCGAGCTGCGGCGTCCGGCCGGCGATCAGGTCGGTGAGGAATTTCCAGATCGCGTCGGCCGGCGGCGGGCAGCCGGGCAGGAAGTAGTCGACCTTGACCACTTCGTGGATCGGATGCACCTGGTTGAGCGGCAGTGGCAGCTCGGGGTCGTTCGGGATCTGCGTGCCCTGGGCCAGGCCGGCCTCGGTCTGGTAGACGGTCGCGAGGATGTCGCGCAGGTCGAGATGGTTGCGCTGCGCCGGCAGGCCGCCATTCACGGCGCAGGCGCCGAGTGCGACGAGGATCTTGCAGTTGCGGCGGAATTCCTGCAGCACGTGCACGTTCTCCGCGTTGCAGACGCCGCCTTCGATAATGCCGATGTCGCAGGGGCCGCGCGTGCCGCAATGCTTGATGTCGGTCAGCGGCGAGCGGTCGAACTCGACCAGTTCGAGCAGGTCGAGCAGCCGTTCGTCGATGTCGAGGAACGACATGTGGCAGCCGAAGCAGCCCGCCAGGCTGGTGGTGGCGACCCTGAGCTTGCGCCGTGGCAGCGGGGCGTTCATGCGCGCTCCCCTGGTATGGCGACCGGCTTGAATTCATCGACGTGCTGCGAGATCGGCGCCGCGTCGAAGCGGCGCTGGCCGATCGGCACGCAGAAGCCGCATTTTTTTGGCAGGATCACGCCGACCGGGCAGACCTGCGCGGCCTTGTCGGTCAGCGCGAAGTCGGTGTCGCCGAGCTTGCCGGATTCGGCGTTCACGATCAGGTGCTTGCGGATGCCGCGGCCGGCCAGCGCGAAGACGCTTTTCTTGTCGACTTCGGCGCTGGCGCGCACGCACAGCTCGCAGAGGATGCAGCGGTTGAAGTCGAGCAGCACGTCCGGGTGCGAGGCATCGACCGGCCGGTCGGGGTAGAGCAGGTTGAAGTGCGGCGTCAGCACGCCGAGCTCGTAGCCGAGCGCCTGCAGCTTGCACTCGCCGCTCTTCTCGCAGCTCGGGCAGAAGTGGTTGCCCTCGACGAGCAGCATCTGCAGCAGGGTGCGGCGCTTGTCCTGGATTTCCGGCGTGTCGCTCTCGACCTCGAGGCCGGCCGCCGCCGGCGTGGTGCACGAGGTGGCGTGGCGGCCGTTGATCTTCATCGTGCACAGCTTGCAGCTGCCGTGCGGGCGGAATTCCGGGTGGTAGCACAGGTGCGGCACGAACACGCCGGCCGCCAGCGCGGCCTGCATGACGCTCTGCCCCGCCGCGAACGGGATCTCGCGGCCGTCGAGGGTGAAAGTCGGTTCGCTCATCGCGGGGTCTCCAGCTCGTTGGCCAAATGCGCGCCGGCGTCGTCGCGGCCGGTCATCTGCCGCGCCTGCGAGAGCGCCGCGTCGAGGTCGAACGCCGGCTCGAACTCGAGCGACTTGAGGCGGCGCTCGTAGGCCGGGCGGAACTTCTCGAGGGTGTGCGCCAGCGGGTTGCCGGCGGTGTGGCCGAGACCGCAGTGCGCCGCCGCCTGCAGCACGCGGTTGATGTTGTGGATCTCGTTGAGGTCGGAGCGCGTGCCGTGGCCGCCGGCGATCTTGTCCACCAGGTTCTTCAGCAGCGTGGTGCCGACGCGGCAGGGCGTGCAGAAGCCGCAGGATTCGTGCGCGAAGAAGTGGATGAAGTTGCGCACCACGTCGAAGATGTCGCGCCGCAGGTCGAAGATCATGAAGGCGCCGGCGGTCGGGATGTCCTCGAAGGCGATGCGCCGGCCGAACTCGTCCGGGCCGAGCGTGATCCCCGAGGGTCCGGAGATCTGCACCGCCTGGGTGTCGCCTGTGCCAACCCCGGCCCCGCATTCCTCCAGCACCTGCTGGACGGTGACGCCGAACGGGTATTCGTAGATGCCGGGCCGCTCGCAGTCGCCGGAGACCGACAGCAGCTTGGTGCCGGCCGAGCGCGGGGTGCCGAAGCTCTTGTACCAGTCGCCGCCCCGCAGCGCGATCAGCGCGGCGGCGGCGAAGGTCTCGACGTTGTTGACGACCGTCGGCTGGTCGAGGAAGCCGTGCGTCACCGGGTAGGGCGGGCGGTTGCGCGGCACGCCGCGCTTGCCTTCGAGCGACTCGATCAGCGCCGATTCCTCGCCGCAGACGTAGGCGCCGGCGCCCAGATGCACCTCGATGTCGAAGTCGAAGCCGCCATTCGCGCCACTGCGGCCGAGGATGTTCTTGCCCAGCAGCCCCGCTTCCCGCCGCCGCGCCAGCGCCGAGTTCAGCGATTCGAGCAGGTAGCGGTACTCGCCGCGCAGATAGACATAGCCCTTGCTCGCGCCGATCGCGTAGGCCGCGACCGTCATGCCCTCGAAGACGAGGTCGGGCTGGCGCGTCAGCAGCACGCGGTCCTTGAAGGTGCCGGGCTCGCCCTCGTCGGCATTGCAGACGACGTAGCGCGTCTTGCCGGGCGCGTTGCGGCAGGCCTCCCACTTGAGGCCGGTGGTGAAGCCCGCGCCGCCGCGGCCGCGCAGCTGCGCGGCCTTGACTTCGTTCAGCGTGGACTCGGTGCCGCGCGCCAGGCAGGCGCGCAGCGCATCGCCCGGCACCATGTCGTTGCCGAGCAGGATGTCGCTGCGCCGCACGTTGTCCTCGACGCGGAACCAGTCCTGCGGCCAGTCGGCGAGCGGCGTGCGGCTGCGGATCAGCTCCACCATCCGGTCGACGCGTTCCGGCGTCATGCGCGTGACGGCGCGGTAATTCACCAGCACCGCCGGCCCCTGGTCGCACATGCCGGTGCACGAAGTGGCGTCAACGCTGACCAGTCCGTCCTCCGAGACGCGGCCGGGCTCGAGCCAGAGCTTCTGGCACATCGCCTGCATCAGTTCGACGCTGCCGAGCATGCGGTCGGTGATGTTGTCGCTCCACAGCACGCGATAGAGACCCAGCGGCCGGGTATGGAAGAAGCTGTAGAAGCTCGCGGTGCCCTCCACCTTGGCGCGCGGCCAGTTCACGCCCCTGGCGATCGCGGTGAGGGTTTCGGGTGCGAGCCAGCCGAGCGCTTCCTGCGTTTCGCGCAGGATCTGCATCAGCCGGGTGCCATCGTTGCCGTGGCGGGCCAGGACGGCCTGGATTGCATCGTGCTGGTTCATCGTCGCTCCATGCTGCGCTGCGTCATGGCCATAGCTTACGCCAGACATGTTACGTTTTGTTGTGCTGGATCAAATCGGGGAACGACGATGAGGATTCTGAGCTGGAACATCCAGTGGGGGCGCGGGGTCGACGGACGCGTCGATCTGCCGCGCATCGCGGCCGTGGCGCGCGAATTCGACGCCGACGTGCTGTGCCTGCAGGAGGTGGCCATCAACCATCCCGGTTTGCCGGGCGGTGCGCCCATGGATCAGGTCGCGTGGCTCGGCGGCCTGTTCCTCGGCTGCGAGGCGATCTACGGCGTCGGCAGCGACCTGCCCGACGGGCAGGGTGGTCGTCGCCAGTTCGGCAACCTGATCCTCTCGCGCCTCCCCGTGCTGCAGGCGTTCCGCCACCTGCTGCCCTGGCCGGCCGATCCCGCCGTGCCGAGCATGCCGCGCGCCGCCGTCGAGGCGGCGATCGAGGCGCCCGCATTTCCCGGCGGCGCGCTGCGCGTGATCACCACGCATCTCGAGTACTACTCCGCCATCCAGCGCGCCGCGCAGATCGCCGCGCTGCGGGAAATCTGCGATGCAGGTTGGCGCCATGCGACGCAGCCGCGCTCGAACGAGGAAACCGACCCGCCCTTCGCCGTGCTGCCGCGCGGCGAGGGCTGCGTGCTGTGCGGCGACTTCAACAGCCCGGCCGGCGCGCCCGAGCATGCGCCGCTGCAGCGGCCCGGCGAGGCGCCGGCGTTGCGGAATGCATGGGAAATCGCGCATCCCGTCGCCCCGCCAGCACCGACTTTCGGCGTGCATGACCGGCGATATATCGACGAACCAGCCTGCTACGACTTCTTCTGGGTCGGCGAGAACATCGCCGGCCGCGTGGCCGACGTGCGCGTCGATGGCGCCACCGACGCCTCCGACCACCAGCCGCTGCTGCTCGAAATAAATTGATCTACAGGCTCACCTGGTGAGCCTTTATTCCATTACGATGTTGCCATTCGCATGGTCGGAGTTCGTGATGGATTACGTGGCACACATGAAGGTCGGCGCCGAAGGCGCAGAGTTTCACGGCCTGGATGATCATCTCGCCGCGGTCGGTCGCCTGGCCGGCGCATTTGCCGGATCCTTCGGAGCGGCGGAGCTCGGCGCACTTGCCGGCTGCTGGCACGATCTCGGCAAGTTTCGACCGGGCTTTCAGAAATATGTGCATTCCCCGCAAGGCGTCCAAGCTCACATCGAAGCCCGGGTGCCCGGCCGCGACAAAAACCATTCCGCCGCCGGCGCCCTGCACGCCATCAAACAGTTCGATACCGCCGGCCGCGTCCTGGCCTACCTGATCGCAGGCCACCATGCCGGTCTCGGCGACTGGCATGGCGGCCTTGACTTCCGCTTGGGAAAGGACAACCCCGACACCCGGCGCGAATACGACGAAGCACGCGCCGCCGCCCCGGTCGCGCTGCTGGCGCAAGCTGCCGAACTCGACTTGCGTCGCGTGCCGGGCGGTTCCGCGGGATTTGCGCTATGGACGCGCATGCTGTTTTCCTGCCTCGTCGATGCCGATTTTCTCGATACCGAATCTTTCATGAACGGCGAGAAAGCGGCGACGCGGACAGGTTTCGCTTCGCTCGACGAACTGGCGGCACGTTTCGACGCCCACATGGCGGCTCTCAAACTCGGTGCTGGCGAGGCAGCGCCGACAACGCCAACGCCGGTCAACCGGCTGCGCGCCGAAGTTCTCGCGCAATGCCGCGCCCGCGCCACCGAGCCGCCCGGCCTGTTCTCACTGACCGTGCCCACCGGCGGCGGCAAGACGCTCTCCTCGCTGGCTTTCGCGCTTGAACATGCGCGCGCTTTCGGCAAACGGCGCATCGTCTATGCGATTCCCTATACCAGCATCGTCGAGCAGACTGCCAACATCTTCGCCGACATCTTCGGCCCGGAAAACGTCGTCGAACACCACAGCCAAGCCGAGGCCGACGAGGAGAAGGAAGACATGCGCTCGCGGCTGGCCTGCGAAAACTGGGATGCGCCGCTCATCGTCACGACCAACGTACAGTTGTTCGAGTCCCTCTTCGCCGCCAAGACCTCGCGCTGCCGCAAGCTACACAACCTGGTCGACAGCGTGATCGTGCTCGACGAGGCGCAATGCCTGCCGCCGGAATTCCTGCAACCGATTCTCGACGCGCTGAACCTGCTGACGCGGCACTATGGCGTCACTGCCGTCCTGTGCACCGCGACCCAGCCGGCGCTGGCGAGCAAGACCTATTTCGACGCCGCGCGCAACCGGCGCGGCCTGGACGAGGTGACCGAAATTGTCGCCGATCCGCAAGAGCTGTATCAGCGGCTCAAGCGCGTGGATGTCCGCTTGCCGGACTGGTCGAAGCGTTCGACGTGGGAGGAGATCGCTGCCGAATTGGCCCGCGAGGACTGCGTACTCGCTATTGTCAGTACGCGGGGCGACGCCCGCGAACTGTGGCGTTTGTTACCCGAGGATACTTTGCATCTCTCGGCTCTGATGTGCGGCGCCCATCGGGCGCAAGTGATCGCCGAGATCAAGCAGCGCCTGAAGGCCAAGCGGGAGGGACGCGACGAACGGCCGTTGCGCGTGGTCAGCACCAGCCTCGTGGAGGCGGGTGTTGATCTCAGCTTCCCCGTTGTTTATCGCGCCTTTGCCGGTCTCGATTCCATCGCCCAGGCCGCCGGCCGCTGCAACCGCGAAGGCGAACTGGAACGCGGGCAAGTCGTCGTATTCCTGCCGCCGAAGGCGCCTCCTCCCGGTCATCAACGCCTGGCGGCCGATGCTTGCCTCGATGTGCTGCGGTCTTGGGCGGGCGACCCACTGGCGCTTGATCTCTTCGATCCCTATTTCGACCGGCTCTATTACGGCATCGATCTGGACAAGCGGGGTATCGTCCGCGACCTGACCCCGGGGGCCGGACTGGAAATCCAGTTCCGCACCGCCGCCGACCATTTCCGTCTCATCGACGACGAGGATCAGGCCACCGTCTTCGTGCGTTACGCTGGTTATCCCGGCATCGACGCGTTGCTCGGCCGGCTGGAAAAGGAAGGTCCGAAACGCTGGCTGATGCGCAAGCTGCAACGCTGCGCAGTGACGGTGAAGCGCAGGATCGTCGATCGCATGGTCATGACGGGCGACGTGGCGGAAGTGCAGCCCGGCTGTTTCGTGCAGCGCAACGATTTGCTTTATGACCCGATTCTGGGGTTGTTAGACAAAGAAACTGTATTTGCGCCAGGAGGGCTGGTTACATGAAGGTTGAGAGGGGGCAAGCCCCCTCCCAGATCGCCACATAGTTGGCTTGGCTAGCGCCGGTTTCAATCCTCGTCCTTGCGAACGCTTGAGAATTGTCGCAGAAGTTAGGTGCTTATGTAAATAGTTGTCTTTGCTAGCGCCGGAAGATTATGTATTATTTGCGCCGTTGAAGCTCGCCGGAGCGGCGCTATGGACTGGACGGGAATTATTCGGGAATTATTCGAGAACTTGGGGTGCTGGCAATGAACATCCAAACGGATCGCTTTTACGCGCTCTACCTGCTTGGTGCAGCAGTCGTTTTTCTGTGGTTCTTTCACAAGAGATGAGGTGCTCATGAAACCCTACTGCCTTGAAGTCTCCGGCGACCTCGCCTGCTTCACCCGGCCGGAAATGAAGGTTGAACGCGTTTCCTATGATGTGATCACACCCTCCGCCGCCCGTGCAGTGTTCGAAGCGATTTTCTGGAAGCCGGCGGTGCGCTGGCGGGTGCGGAAGATCGAAGTGCTGAAGCCCGTTCGCTGGATCAACCTGCGGCGCAACGAAGTCGGCGCGGTGGTTTCGGTGCGCAACGTGCAGACGGCGATGAATGGCAGCGACAGCATCTTGGCGCTGAACATCGAGGACGAGCGCCAGCAGCGCGCCGGCCTGTTCCTGCGCGATGTGGCCTATCGCATTCACGCCGATCTCGAAGTGCGCGACGACCGGATCGATCGCAGCACTCCGGAGAAATTCCGCGCCATGTTCGAGCGTCGCGCCGAGGCCGGCCAGTGCGTGAATCAACCCTATCTCGGCTGCCGCGAATTCGCCGCCCGCGTTCGTTACGTCGCCAATTCGGCCGCCGAAGATCCTCCCATCGCCGAAACCCGCGACTTGGGCTGGATGTTGCATGACCTCGATTTCACCAAGACCAACGACCCGCAGCCACGTTTCTTCCGCGCCCAACTCGCAAAAGGCGTGATCGAGGTGCCGGCCTTCGACGGCGAGGAGGCGCGGCGATGATCCTGCAAGCGCTGAACGACTACTATCGGCGCAAGGCCGCCGACCCCGATCCGGCGCGACGCCTGCCCGCCTTCGGTCTGGAGGAGAAGGAAATTCCCTTCGTCATCCAGATCGACGCCGCCGGCCGCTGGCTGCCGCCGATCCAGGACAAGCGCCGCAAGGAGGGCAAGAAACTGCTGGGCCAGCGTTATCTCGTGCCGGCCGCCGTCAAGCGCGCGTCCGGCGTCGCGGCGAATCTCTTGTGGGATACGGCCGAATACGTCTTGGGTGTCGATACCCGGGGCAAGCCCGAACGGGTGGCCGAACAGCACGCCGCGTTCCGTGCCCGCATCGACGCCTTGCCGGAGCCGGCGGCCTCCCTGCCGGGCGTCGCGGCGGCGCGCAAGTTTCTCGACGCCATCGATCTCGCGGCCTTCGCCGCCGATCCGCTCTGGCCGGAAATCCTCGAATCCAATCCGGTGCTCGGCCTCCAGTTGCAGGGCGAAATCGAGCTGGTCTGCCAGCATCCGGCCATTGCCATGGCGGCAAGCGCCGTCGCCGACTACGAAGAAACGGAGACAGGATTTTGTCTGGTCGATGGCGTATCGGCACCGGTGGAACGCACCCATACCGCGATCAAGGGCGTGTGGGGCGCGCAGTCCTCCGGCGCCAACATCGTTTCCTTCAACCTCGACGCCTTCAATTCCTACGGCAAGCGCCAGGGCGCCAACGCACCGGTTGGCAAACCCGCCGCTTTCGCCTACACCACGGCGCTCAACCACCTGTTGAGCCGCGATTCGCGCCAGCGCGTGCAGGTCGGCGACGCCTCGACGGTGTTCTGGGCGGAACAGCCGAGCGACTTCGAAACCCTGCCGGCCGACCTCTTCGGCGAGCCGCCGAAGGATGACCTCGGTCGCGGCACGCGGGCGCTGGATACGCTCTACCGTGCCATCGCCACCGGCCACTTCGTCAGCGACGACGACGGCACCCGCTGCCATGTGCTGGGACTCGCGCCCAATGCCGCGCGCATCTCCGTGCGCTTCTGGCAGACCGGCACTGCGGCGGAACTCGGCCGCCGGCTACGCCGGCACTTCAATGACCTGGAGATGGCGCGCGGCACCAACGACCCGCGCCATCTCTCGCTGTTTCGCCTGCTCACCGCTATCGCTGTGCAGGGCAAGGCCGACAACATTCCGCCCAATCTCGGCGGCGAAATCGTCCGCGCCGTGCTGGCGGGGGAAGACGTGCCCTATCCATCGGTCCTGCTCGCCGCCGCCGTCGGTCGCTGCCGTGCCGAACAGCGCGTCACCTACGCTCGCGCGGCCGTGCTCAAGGCCTGCCTCAATCGTGAAATCCGCCGCGCCAACTGTGCATTCCCGTCCACCCCCGAGAAGGAGTTTTCGCCCATGCTCGACACCGACAACCCCAGCGCGGCCTACCGGCTTGGTCGCCTCTTCGCCGTGCTGGAAAAAATCCAGGAGGAGGCC
>DDXW01000056.1 GCA_002347285.1 Rhodocyclaceae bacterium UBA2250
TCAACAACCTGTTCGACAAGTATTACTGGTCAGCCGCGCGCGGCACCAACGATCAGTCGAACTACCTGACCGGCACCTACGACGGCGTCTACAACCGTGAAGATCTGTCGATCGTGGTCGGCAAGCCGCGCAACTGGATGGCCGGCGTTTCCGCGACCTTCTGACGGGAGCTACGATGAAAACCTATCTGATTCCGCTCGGTCTGCTCGCGGCGACGGCCGCACTGGCCCAGCACGAGCATCATGCGCCGCCGGCCGTTTCCGCGGCTGCGCCGGCCGCCACGCAGGCTGCTCGGCCGACGGCGCGCCTGTGGACGATCCAGCCGCTGCTGCTGCCCGGCCGGGCGGCGCGGGGAGAACGCGCCAGCGCGCTGCTGCGGCCACAGGGCATCGCCGCGCAGACGGTGACCGTCTTCGCGGCGGAAGGGCCGGCCGAACGCCTGCAGGTCGAATACCCGCTCGCCCCGGAGGGCGCGCGCATTGCGCCCGCCACGCCGAAGGTCGGCAACTACCACTGGGTGGTCGCCCGCGAGGAATCCGCCGAGGCGGTCAGGGTGGCCTCCACCGCCTGGTATTTCGGCAATCCCGGCGATTCGCCGAAGGAATTGCTGAAGCTGCCGAAACACGAGCTGGAGATCGTGCCCGACCCGCTGCCGCGCGAGCATGGCAGTTATCGCGAAAGCGAGAAATGGCGCTTCCTCGTCCGCTTCAACGGCCAGCCGCTGGCGGGTCAGCCGGTCACGCTCGAGACCGAATTCGGCAGCCGCAGCACGGTGCTGACCGACGCCGCGGGCATCGCCACCGTGCTGTTTCCGCGCGATTTCAAGCCTGCGGAGAAGAAGGCCGGAGGAGGAGAGCACGAAGGACACAGCCCGCGCCGTGCCGCGTTCGTGCTGTCGACAACGACAGAGGCAAATGGCCGCCGCTATCTGACGGCCTTCAACTACACCTACGGCCAGGACGGCGACCGCAACCGCAGCCTGGGCTGGGGTGCGGCCTTCGGGCTGATCGGCATGCTCGCCGCCACGCCGCTGTTGCGCCGACGCAAACCCACGGCTTCAGGAGAACACCGCGATGCTTAAGACGCTCTTCCCCACTCTCGCGCGCTTCCGCCTCGCGGTGCAGCTCGTCATGCTGTTCGTCACCGTCTATGGCAGCGTGATCGTCGGCACCTACATGGCCGACAAGATCTCCAACAACCTGCCGGCGCTGTCCTGCGCCTACGACCAGATGAACGGCGGCTACTGCGTGCTGATCCCGACGCAGCACATCATCCACCACCGCATCGGCGAGGCGCTGGTGCGCGCGCAGCAGCTCACGTTCGGCATGGTGCTGCCGCTGCTGATGAGCTTCGTCGCCTTCTTCGCCTTCTTCTTCGTGCTCGGCAAGGCCTTCTGCGGCTGGGTCTGCCCGCTCGGCACGCTGCAGGAACTGATCGGCAAGGTCGGCCGCCGCTTCAACATCGGCCTGCGCCGCTTCGACGGCGAAGACCTCGGTTCCGTCAAGCGCGTGCGGCCGGTGAAATGGCTGCTGCTGCTCGGCCTGGTGTTCATCCTGCCGCTGCTCACCGGGCTCGGCGTCACGCCGCACTCGCTGGGCAACCCCTACTGCGACATCTGTCCGTCGCGCGTGGCGACGACGCTG
Organism: Rhodocyclaceae bacterium UBA2250; assembly: GCA_002347285.1. Lineage (GTDB taxonomy): Bacteria > Pseudomonadota > Gammaproteobacteria > Burkholderiales > Rhodocyclaceae > Sulfuricystis. Next base: position 1,644 of record DDXW01000056.1, read on the forward strand.
CTGACCGGCAACACCGAGCAACTGGCGCTGCGGCTCGGCGACAACGTGAGCTTCACCCTCGGCGCCATCGCCGATCTGCTGATCGGCTTCATGATCGTCGGCGCGCTGGCGATCCGCCAGCCGTTCTGCCGCATCTGCCCGCTGCTGGCCTTCAACGCCGTGTTCCAGCGCCTGTCGCCGCTGCGCCTCGTCAAGAAGATGCACGAAAACTGCGGCAAGTGCGGCATCTGCACCGAGGCCTGTCCGATGGACATTCCGGAGATCGCGAAGGAAGAAGGCCACAAGGCCTACCACGAGGACTGCACGCTGTGCGGGCGCTGCGCCGAATACTGTCCGCAGGACGGCGTCATCCAGCTCAAGTGGGGGCCGTTCGCGCTGTTCTCGTCCAGCCGCGACTACTACAAGGACAAGGTGAAGGGGGAACTGCCCGACGGCACGGTGAAGCCGCTCAAGTTCGTGAAGAACGCGACCAAGCCGACGTCCGCCGATGCTTGAGGATCTCGCCGCCGGCCAGGTGACGCTGGCGACCGTCTGGCTGCTCGGCGTGTCGATGGGCCTGACCGCCTGCACCGTCACCTGCCTGCCCTTCATGGGCACCTGGGCGCTCGGCCGCGCCGGCGGCCAGCGCGAGGCCTTCCTGCATACCGGCGTATTCCTTGCCGGGCGGGTGACGACCTACACCCTGCTGGCGACGCTCGCCGGCGCGCTGGGCGCCGGGATCGCCCAGGCGCTCGGCGGTGCCTGGGGCAACGCGCTGATCGGCGGCGTGAGCATCGTGGCCGGCCTCTGGCTGCTCCGGCATCCCGCGGGCAACGCCTGCGCCGCCCCGCCAGCGCCGACTTTTTCTCCGGTGACGTTTCGTCGCAAAAAAGCAGACAACCTGCCGCCGCTCTTCCTCGGCGCGGCGCTGTCGCTCACGCCGTGCACGCCGCTCGCTTCGCTGCTGGCGCTGGCCGCGCAGGCCGGCAGTCCGGCGCAGGGCGCGGCCTACGGCCTCGCCTTCGGCCTCGGCGCGGCGATGACGCCGCTGCTGATCCTCGTCCCGCTCGCCGGCAGCCTCGGCACGGCCCTGCGCGACGGCCGCGCCTGGCTATCGCGCTGGCTGGTCTGGGGCGCGGCGGCTGTGCTGATTCTGCTAGGGCTGCGCCGCCTGCTGCTGGTTTGAAGGCGTCGCCTTCAGACCAGCGGTTCCGTTTGCTATTGGATGACGCCGCGCGCCTTCATGCGGTCGCAGGCATTGAAGCGCGGCGGCACGATGGTCTTGCCCTGCGCCTTGGCCTTCGCTTCCATCGCCTGATGGTGCTCGAGCTGGTAGGCCTTGCATTCGTCGTAGGTCTTGAACGACCACATCTTCTGCCGGTGCTCGTTGCGCTCTTCCTGGGTCATCAGCGCCCAGCCGACGGTGTTGTCGCTGCCGAAGGCGAAGCGGCCTCCGCCTTTGCCCGGCCCCATTCCCCCGCCCATGCCGCCACCCATTCCAGGGCCGGGTTGTGCAAATGCCGACACGGCCAGCGCGGCACCCAACAGCGCAATCAGAGTCATACGCATCAGTTTCATGATCTTCTCCTTTTCTTTTCAGGCTGGCAATCGGTGGTGCGGTTTCTTTTTAGCTCCGAATACGCCCCCTGTCAGCAGAGTTTGGTAACCGGATGTGACCGCGCCGCCCCGCCGGCGCCGAGTTTCAAAAAAAACGCCGACCGGTGACCGGTCGGCGCGAACGCGTAAAGGAAAAAACGGAAATCAGTCGAGCGCGACGTTGAGCTTGATCCAGGCGAAGCGGCCGGGCTCGTTGACGCGTGTCGTGGCCGGATCGTAGCCGGCGATGGCGGCGCCGGTGCGGCTGATGTGCTCGGCGTAGGTCTTGTCGAACAGGTTGTCGATGCCGGCCGAAACGAGGAAGCGCTTGTCGAAGCGGTAGCTGCCGTTGATCGCGAAGGTGGAGAAGCCGGGCGTCTTGCCGAGATCCTGGCCGACGATGCTGCCGTAGCCGAGATGGATGCGGTCCTGGTCGTCGACGAAGCGCGCCAGCGCACCTGCGCTCCACGGACCGGACTGCCAGTCGATGCCGAGCTTGAGTTCCTGCGGCGGCGTCTGGGCCAGCGGCACGTCCATCGTGTCGTTGTCGGCGCGCACGGAAGCGTAGGCGCCGCGCAGCGTCCAGTTCTTGGCGAAGCGCCAGGCGACGTCGGCTTCGAGGCCGTAGCGCGTCGCGTCGACGTTGAACGCACAGTTGTAGGTCGCTGTCGCCCCCATGCCCGTTGTCGGCGTGCCAGCCGGACAAACGCCAAGGCCCGCCGAGGTCAGATGGGAGTGCGTCAGCATATAGTCATCAATTTTAGAGTAGTAGGCGGACACCGAGCCGTTGACGTCCTTGCCGTTCCAGACCAGGCCGGCGTCGATCTGGGTGTTCTTCTCCGGGTCGAGCTTGCGCGTGGCCATGATGCCGTTGTAGGTGGTCGCCTCCCAGTGGTCCATCGGCCGCGCACCGTGGCCGATGCCGATGTAGGCCGTCGCCGGCAGGCTGGCGAGATCCTGCTCGTAGCGCAGGAAGCCTCCCGCCAGGCCCTCGTCGGAAGTGCCATTCAATGCTGCTGTTGTGCTGTAGCGGGTCGCCTCATAGCTGTCGTGGCGCAGGCCGCCGATCAGGCGCTGCCTGTCGGCGAGTGCGTAGGTGAGCTCGCCATAGACGCCGGTATTCGTGGCATCGAGATCCTTGACGCGGGCATAGGACTCGATCGGCGCCGTGGCGGGCGTCCAGCCCATCGGGTTTTTCCGCAGGGTGTGCTCATTCTCCTGACGGTCCGCGCCGAGCGTCAACACCGCCGCCTGGCCGAGCGCCAGGTCGATGCTGGCGCGCATGCCGTGTGTTTCGCGGTCGGGGTTGTTCCACATGTAATTACCCGTGCGCGTGCGCAGCGAATAGTTGTCCATGACGTGGTCGATGTAGTTGTAGGTGTATTGCGCCTCGATCTTGCGCACGACGTCGGAAATCCGCTTCTTGGAAAACTTGATGTCGTAGCCGTCGCGGTCGAATACCACGCCGTCCATCGTGCGGTCGGCATAGGCGGCGTTGGCCTCGCTGCGCACGGCGGACAGCGTCAGCGCGGTGTTGGCGTCGGGGGTCCAGCCGCCCTGCAGGCTCAGGCTCTTGCGCTCGTAGAAGGAATGCGTCTCGCGGCCGTCGCCGTCGTCGTAGTTGTCGGATTCGGAATGCGTGCCGATCGCGCGCAGGAAGAAGTTCGGCGTACCGAAGGTCGCGTCGGCAACGCCATCGAGCCGCCCCCAGCTGCCGGCCATCAGGCTGCCGAAGGCGCGCACGCCGGTTTCCTTGAGCGGCTTGACGTCGCGCTCGAACGACACCACGCCCGCCAGGTTGCCGTTGCCGTAGCGCACCGTCTGCGGGCCCTTGACGACGACGACGCGGTCGTAGGACTCGGGGAAGACATAGGCGGTGGGCGGATCCATGCGCATGCCGCAGCCGCCGTGGAACTCGGCGCCGTCGAGCAGCACGTTGAGACGCGAGCCGGCCAGGCCGCGCAGCACCGGATCGCCGTCGGTGCCGCCCTTGCGGATGACATTGAAGCCGGGAATGTTCTTCAGGAAGCTCGCGCCGTCGCTGGCGGGCACCGGCACCTGCGGCGCCTTCGGGTCGTTGGTGACGACGAGCGGATCGCGCATCTGCGGCGCGGTGACGACGACTTCCGACAGGGCAGCATCTTCCGCAACGACGGTGAAAGGCAGTGCCGCGAGGGCGGCGGCCAAGGTGGCACGTTTGAACGACATCAAGTTCTCCCTAAGAGCATCAGCAAAGGCTGAAATTCTAGGGAGTCTTGCGCAACCGGCCCCTGCGACACGTTGTCGCAGCGTGCGAACGCCATCTCATGCGGCTTGCCGCCGCGAGCCGCTTACATGCGCGCGGCGAGCACGCCCTTCATCTTCTGCATCGCCTTCGCCTCGATCTGGCGGATGCGCTCGGCCGAGACGCCGTATTCGGCGGCCAGTTCGTGCAGCGTGGCCGTCTCCGCGTCGTCCTCGACCAGCCAGCGGCGCTGGACGATGGTGCGGCTGCGGTCATCGAGGCTGGCCAGCGCCTCGCGCAGGCCGCTGTCGTGCAGGCGGTCACGCTCCTTGCGCTCGAGCTGGATCGAGGGCTCGACGCTGCTGTCCGAGGCCAGATAGGCGATCGGCGCGTAGCTCTCGTCCTCGTCGTCGGAGAGCGGCTCGAGGGAGACGTCCATGCCGCTCATGCGCGTTTCCATCTCGACGACTTCTTCGGGCTTGACGCCGAGCTGGCGTGCGACGGAAGCGACCTCGGCCGGGCTCAGGCTGGCGAAGCCGCTCTCCGCATTCGCCTCGCGGGCGATGGCGGACTTCATGCTGCGCAGGTTGAAGAACAGCTTGCGCTGCGCCTTGGTCGTCGCGACCTTGACCAGGCGCCAGTTCTTCAGGATGTATTCGTGGATCTCGGCCTTGATCCAGTGCAGCGCGAAGGAGACGAGACGCACGCCGCGCTCGGGATCGAAGCGCTTGACGGCCTTCATCAGGCCGATGTTGCCTTCCTGGATCAGGTCGGCATGGGGCAGGCCGTAACCGAGGTAGCCGCGCGCCACGGCGATCACCAGGCGCAGGTGCGACATGACCAAACCGCGCGCGGCTTCGAGGTCGCCGTCGTCGCGGAAGCGGCGGGCGAGGCTTTTCTCTTCTTCCTCCGTCAGCATCGGCACGCGGTTGGCGGCCGCGATATAGGCTTCGATGCTGCCGCTGGCGGACGGGACCGGAAACTGGGCTAGGGTCAATGCATGGCTCATGTCAGTCTCTCCTTTCCTTGCACGTATATTAGCACTCTCGCTATCCGAGTGCTAAAAGTCTAACAAGTTCCCGACAAATTTACTAGGTTTTTTGTTCTTTTTTTTGCGGCGCCTTCCCGGCGCTTCATCCGCAGGGAGCAATCAAGATGCTAACTGCTTGCCGAAAAAGGATTATCATTGATCCATGCCTCTCGATCCCATCAGTTCTGCGATCGTCAGTTCGATCATCGGCTCCGCGGTGCAGGGGATTCTTGCCCCGGCGCCGCTCGAACCGGCGGTGGGCATCATCCGGGCATTGCCCATCGAGTCGAAGCCCGGCGTGATGAACCCTCCGTGGGAAGGCCAGGTACAGATCAGCGGCCAGACGCTGCCCCTGTCTTCCGCCGCCGTGATCCGCAACGATCTCAACATGGTGGTGCCGCCGATGTTCGTCCAGGCACCGGTGAAAGTGCGCTACACCACCGACCTCGCCGGCGCGGTCAATCGCGTCTGGATTCTTTCGGCCGCCGAACGCCAGCTTCCCGAGAACAACCAATAGTTCCATGAACCACCCCTTCCGCGACCGGGCGGGAAAACTCGGCGCCGGCGAGGCGGCCCCGTCCGCATGAAAGCCAAGAGCCTCACGGTCGAATTGCAGCCAGCCGACAACGCGCGCCTGGCGAACCTCTGCGGCGCGCTCGACGAGAACCTGCGCCAGATCGAGATGGCCTTCGACGTGACGATCGGCCGGCGCGGCGAGCACTGCCGCATCGACGGCGATCCGGCGCAGATGCGGCTGGCGGCCGCTGCCCTGCGGCATTTCCATACGCTGGCCGAGACGCCGCTGTCGGTCGATGACATCCAGCTCGGCCTCGTCGAGCTGCGCGGCCAGGCCGTGCAGCCGGCTCGCTCGCCGAATGCCGGCCTGCTGACGAAGAAGAGCGACCTGCACGGCCGCACGCCGCATCAGGTCGAATACCTGCGCAACATCCAGGAGCACGACATCACCTTCGGCATCGGCCCGGCCGGCACCGGCAAGACCTATCTCGCCGTCGCTTCCGCCGTCGACGCCTTCGAGCGCGACCAGGTGCAGCGCATCGTGCTGACGCGCCCCGCCGTCGAGGCGGGCGAGCGCCTCGGCTTCCTGCCGGGCGACCTCGCGCAGAAGGTCGACCCCTACCTGCGCCCGCTCTACGACGCGCTCTACGACCTGATGGGCTTCGACAAGGTGGCGCGCCTGTTCGAAAAGCAGAGCATCGAGATCGCGCCGCTCGCCTACATGCGCGGACGCACGCTCAACCACGCCTTCATCATCCTCGACGAGGCGCAGAACACCACGCCCGAGCAGATGAAGATGTTCCTCACGCGCATCGGCATCGGCGCCAAGGCGGTGATCACCGGCGACATCACGCAGATGGACCTGCCGAAGGGCCAGAAGTCGGGGCTGGTCGAGGCGCGCCGCATCCTCGCCAAGGTGCGCGGCCTGGCCTTCACCGACTTCGACGCCTCCGACGTCGTGCGCCATCCGCTGGTCGCGCGCATCGTCGCCGCCTATGAGAAAAACGCGAAAAAAGAAGGCGCCTGAACTCGCGCTTGCCGTGCAATACGGCTGCGCCGATGAGCGCCTGCCCGACCGCTCGCAGGTGCGCCGCTGGGTCAAGGCGACGCAGGAAACCGGTGTGCAGGCAACCGTGCGCTTCGTCGGCACGGCGGAAAGCCGTGCGCTCAATCGCGACTTCCGCGGCAAGGACTACGCGACCAACGTGCTGTCCTTCGTCTACGAAAGCGCCCCGGCGGTGAGCGGCGACCTGGTGATCTGCCTGCCGGTGGTGAAGCGCGAAGCGCAAGAGCAGCGCAAGCCGCTCAAGGCGCACCTGGCGCACATGGTGGTGCATGGTATGCTCCATCTGCAGGGATACGACCACGAAACCGGGCCGCGCGACGCCGCGCGGATGGAAGCGCGGGAGCGCGCGATCCTCGCCCGATTCCGCATCCCGGACCCTTACTGACGCTATTTATGGACCCGTCCCGAAGTCGCCCGTCGCTGTTCGAACGCCTCTCGCTGCTGCTGCTCGGCGAGCCCGAAGACCGCGAACAGCTGCTGCAGCTGCTGCGCGGCGCGCATGACCGTAACCTGATGGATGCCGACGCGCTCTCGATCATCGAGGGCGCGCTGCAGGTCTCCGAGATGCAGGTGCGCGACATCATGGTGCCGCGCGCGCAAATGGACGTCGTCTCCGTCGATGACCCGCCGGAAAAACTCGTCGACTTCGTGCTGGAAACCGCCCACTCGCGCTTCCCCGCGGTCGGCGAGAGCAAGGACGACGTGATCGGCATCCTGCTCGCCAAGGATCTGCTGCGCTACTTCGCCGGCAAGGAATTCGACCTGCGCGACAGCCTGCGTCCGGCGGTGTTCATTCCCGAATCGAAGCGCCTGAACGTGCTGCTGCGCGAGTTCCGCGCCTCGCGCAACCACATGGCGATCGTCGTCGACGAGTACGGCGGCGTCGCCGGCGTCGTCACCATCGAGGACGTGCTCGAACAGATCGTCGGCGACATCGAGGACGAATACGATTTCGACGAAGCCGCCGGCAACATCGTGCTGGACAACGCCGGGCGCTACCGCGTCAAGGCGGCCACCGAGATCGGCGACTTCAACACCGCCTTCGGCACCAGCTTCTCGGATGAGAATTACGACACCGTCGGCGGGCTGGTGATCCATGCGCTCGGCCGTCTGCCGAAGCGCAACGAGGCCATCGTCATCGACGGCCTGCGCCTGCAGGTGCTGCGCGCCGACAGCCGCCGCGTGCATACCCTGCTGGTCGACCCGCAGAAGGGACTGGCGCTCGAACCGCAGGCATGAGGCCGCCGTCCGCGCTCCTCGCGATCCTGCTCGGGGGTGCCAGCGTCGCCGGCTTCGCGCCGCTGGAAATCTTCGCGTTGCCGGTCTTCACACTGGCGCTCTTGTTCCGTCTCTGGCAGCGATCCGGCTCCCCGCGCGCGGCCGCCTGGCTCGGCTTCTGCTGGGGACTGGGCTTCTTCCTGGCCGGCGTGTCGTGGGTCTATGTGAGCCTGCACGACATCGGCGGCATGGCGGCGCCCGTCGCCATCGCCGCCACGCTGCTGTTCTGCGCCTACCTGGCGCTGTTTCCCGCGCTGACGGGTTGGCTTTACCGCCGCCTAAGCATGGCGGCTGATCGGCTGAGCCGCTCTGCCAGCACCGAGTTTCTCAAGGATGCGTTTCTCGCGGCCGGCTTGTGGACGCTCGTCGAATGGCTGCGCGGCTGGCTGTTCACCGGCTTTCCCTGGCTCGCGCTCGGCTATTCGCAGACGCCGCCCAGTCCGCTGGCGGGCTATGCGGCCGTGCTCGGCGTCTACGGCGTCGGCTTCCTCGCCGCGCTGATCGCCGCGCTGTTCGCCTTCGGCACGGGAAGCTGGCGCCGCGCGTTCGGCGTCATGGCGCTTGCCGCCGGCATCGCAGGCGGCGGCTGGCTGTTGCGCGGCATGGACTGGACGCAGCCGGCCGGCAAGCCGCTCGCCGTCAGCCTCCTGCAGGGCAACATCCCGCAGAGCCTCAAGTGGGTGCCCGAGCGCCTGCCGCTGTCGATCGACACCTATACGAAGCTCGCCGACGACAACCCGGCGGCGCTGACCATCCTGCCGGAAACCGCACTGCCGCTGCTCTTCGACCAGGTGCCGCTCGAGGTGTTCCAGGGATTGACGCGGCACGGCGACGTCCTGCTCGGCATCGCCGTGCGCCACCGCGCCGGCGGCTACGTCAATGGCGCGGTGGCGCTCACCGCGCAGGGCGCGCAGAGCTACGCCAAGCGCCACCTCGTGCCCTTCGGCGAATACGTGCCGCCCGGCTTCGCCTGGTTCTTCGATCTCGTCCATATCCCGATGTCGGACTTCTCCGCCGGCCCGGCCACGCAGCCGCCGCTCGCGATCGCCGACCAGCGGGTCGCACCGAACATCTGCTACGAGGATCTGTTCGGCGCGGAGATTCTGCAGGCGCTGCCGCAGGCGACGCTGCTGGTCAATCTCTCGAACACCGCCTGGTTCGGCGACTCGCTCGCCCAGCCGCAGCATCTGCAGATCGCGCGCCTGCGCGCCATCGAGACGGGCCGCACCATGCTCCGCGCCACCAATACCGGCATCACGGCGGCCATCGCGCCCGACGGCCGCGTGCTCGGCCAGCTGCCGCCCTTCACCACCGGTGCGTTGCGCGTCGAGGCGCAGGGTTACCAAGGCACGACTCCCTTCATGCGCTGGGGCAACGCGCTGGCGCTGCTGCTGGCGATCT
>DDXW01000012.1 GCA_002347285.1 Rhodocyclaceae bacterium UBA2250
TTGATAGGCTGGGTGTGGAAGCGCAGCAATGCGTTAAGCTAACCAGTACTAATTGCCCGTGCGGCTTGACCCTATAACCTTGAACAAAAACCCAAGCACACCGCGCCAATCGCTACCCCCTTACTTCTTCCGATCCCGTGACCCGATGATTCACCCTCCGGTCACCCCAGTTTCAGTCTGGTGTCCATAGCAAGGTGGAACCACCCCTTCCCATCCCGAACAGGACCGTGAAACACCTCCGCGCCAATGATAGTGAGCTCCTCGCTCGCGAAAGTAGGTCAACACCAGACTACCAAAAGAAAACGCCCCGCAAAGATTTGTCTTCGCGGGGCGTTTTGCTTTGCGGGCTTCCAGTAGAATCGCGCGCCATGAAAACCACCTTCCTCGATTTCGAGCAGCCGATCGCCGAGCTCGAAGCCAAGATCGAACAACTGCGTTTCGTCCAAGACGACTCCGCTGTCGATATTTCGGACGAAATCGGGCGCCTCGAAAGCAAGAGCGCAACGCTGGTCAAGGACATCTATGCCAAGCTGACACCCTGGCAGATCGCCCAGGTGTCGCGCCACCCGCAGCGCCCATATACGCTCGACTACATCGAGTCGATCTTCACCGATTTCGTGGAACTGCACGGCGATCGGGCCTTTGCCGACGATCAGGCGATCATCGGCGGACTGGCGCGCTTCAACGGCCAGTCCTGCGTCGTGATTGGCCATCAGAAGGGGCGCGATACCAAGGAGAAGATCCAGCGCAACTTCGGCATGCCTCGCCCTGAAGGCTATCGCAAGGCGTTGCGTCTGATGCGCCTGGCGGAGAAGTTTTGCATGCCGGTGTTCACCTTCGTCGATACGCCGGGGGCCTACCCCGGCATCGGTGCCGAGGAGCGCGGCCAGTCCGAGGCGATCGGCCGCAATCTCTACGAAATGGCCGAACTGAAAGTGCCGCTGATCTGCACGATCATCGGCGAGGGCGGCTCCGGTGGCGCCTTGGCGATCGCCGCCGGCGACGCATTGCTGATGCTGCAGTACTCGACCTACTCGGTGATTTCGCCCGAAGGCTGCGCATCGATCCTCTGGAAAAGCGCCGAGCGGGCGGCCGACGCGGCCGAGACGCTGGGCATTACCGCCGCACGATTGAAGACGCTGGGGCTGGTCGATCGCGTCGTCAGCGAACCGGCAGGCGGTGCCCACCGCGATCCGCGCGCGACCGCCCAATCCCTGAAAAAGGCCCTGCAGGATGCCTTGCGCCAGGTGCAGGGGTTGTCGGCCGAAGAACTTGTCGAGCGCCGGTACGAGCGCTTGATGAGTTATGGCAAGTTCAAGGAAGTCGCCGAGCACTGAGGCGCGCAAGTCGCCGGCTACCGGTGAGGCGCGCCAAGCGCCTGACATCGGTGCGCTTCCCGCCGCGCTGGAGCAATGCCTCGCGCGGCACGTCCTGCCCGGTCAGCGCATCGTGCTCGGTCTGTCGGGCGGCATCGATTCCGTCTCCCTGCTGCATGCGCTGGCGGCGGAGGCACGCGATTCCGCCTGGACGCTTGCCGCACTGCATGTCCATCATGGCCTGAGCCCGCATGCCGACGCATGGGAAGGCTTCTGCCGCGACGCCTGTGCGCGTCTGCGGGTCGAGTTCGACAGCGTGCGCGTTTGCGTCGAGCGCAATGCGGCCGACGGTCTGGAAGCTGCGGCCCGACGCGCGCGCCATTCGGCTTTCGCCGCCGCGGCGGGCGACTGGATCATGCTCGCCCAGCATCGCGACGATCAGGCCGAGACGCTGCTCTTCAACCTGTTGCGCGGCGCCGGTCTTGCCGGCGCGGCGGCGATGTGCGAGCGCAATGGGCGCCTGTTGCGGCCGTTGCTTGGCCTCGGTCGTGATGCGATCGCCGCCTATGCCGCCGCGCACGCGTTGGCATGGGTCGATGACGAGAGCAACGCCGACATTCGCCATACGCGCAATTTCCTGCGTCTGAGGATCCTGCCGGAACTCGAGGGCCGATTCCCGGCGGCGGCGAAAAACCTCGCCGGTGCCAGCCTGCGTTTCGCGGCGGCACTCGACCTGCTCGACGAGCTGGCGTGCGCGGACCTCGGCACCGAGAGGGACTTTCCGTTGAGTCTGGCGAGGCTGCAGGGCTTGAGCGAGACGCGGGCCGGCAATGCGCTGCGTTACCTGCTCGCGCGCCGCCAGGTCATGATCCCGAGCGAGGCGCGGCTGCGCGAGGCGCTGCGGCAAATGCGCGAAGCCGGCCCGGATCGCCATCCGGCGCTGCGCTTCGGCGCCTATCGACTGCTGCGGCGCAGAGGCTACATCTATCTCGAATCCGCCGAGGGGTGAGCGGACAGCCACTGAGCCAGTTCGACGGCCGAGCGCACGCCCATCTTCTCGAAAATGCGCGCTCGGTGCACTTCGACGGTGCGCATCGCGATCTGCAGTTCGTCGGCGATCACCTTGTTGAGCTTGCCGGCCAGAATGCGCTCCATCACGGCGCGCTCGCGCTCGGTCAGGGTGGCCAGCCGCTCCTTGATCCGCAGTCGATCGGCGCTGCGGGAGCGGCGGTGATCCTCGAGCCGAAGCGCTTCGATGACGCGATCGGCAAGCTCGTTGTCGTTGAAGGGCTTCTCGATGAAATCGAAGGCGCCGCGCTTGAGCGCCGCCACGGCCAGCGGCACGTCGGCATGGCCGGTGAGGAAGATCACCGGCATCGCGCAGCCCTGTTCCAGCAGGCGGTCGAACAGCTCGAGGCCGGTCATGCCGACCATGCGCATGTCGAGGATCAGGCAGCCGCTCATCTCGGCGCGATAGTCGGCGAGAAAGGCTTCGGCCGAATCCCAGCATTGCGACTGGACGCCGCGCGAGATCAACAGCCAGGTCAGCGCATCGCGGATGGCTTCGTCGTCGTCGACAAGATAGGCTTGGTTATTCATGGTCGCGCAGCGGCAGCGAAATGAAGAAGATACTCCCGCCCGCCGGATTGGCTTCGAACCAGAGGCGGCCCTGGTGCGCCTCGACAACGGAACGGCAGATGTTGAGACCGACCCCCAGCCCCTCGCTTTTCGTCGTGTAGAAGGGCTCGAACAATTGTCCGGCGGCCTCCGCCGTAATGCCGGTGCCGCGATCGGCGATCGCGATCAGCACCTGGCCGGCGGCCACGTGCGCACCGACGGTGAAAATGCGCGACTGCGCCTCGGTCTGGCGCATTGCCTCGATGCCGTTTTTCATCAGGTTGAGAATCGCCTGCCCCAGCAGCACCTGATCGGCCTGGATCACGGGCAGGGCGGGCGCGATGTCGCGCACGATGCGCACCTGCTGCCGTCTGGCATCCGCTTCGATCAGCACCAGCAGGTCGGTCAGCAGCGTGTCGAGGTGGCAGGGCTCGCGCTTCGGCTCGGCGCGGCGGACGAACTCGTAGATGCGCCGGATGATGCGACCCGCGCGCTGGGCCTGTTCCACGCTTTTCGCAAGGGCGGCGCGCATCTCCTCGGGATGGCCGGCGGCGGAGTCGAGCAGGTTGAGGCAGCCGGCGTTGTAGCTGGCGATCGCCGCCAGCGGCTGGTTGAGCTCGTGCGCCAGGCTCGACGCCATCTCGCCCATCGTGATCAGACGCGCGCTCGCCTGCAGGCGCTCCTCCTGCTGGCGAGCGAGTTCGGCGGCCCGCTTGTGTTCGGTGATATCCACGATCGAACCCATCCAGCCGGTATGCCTGCCCTGGCTGTCGATCAGCGGAGCCTCGTGGATCAGCACGTCGAAAATCTCGCCGTTGCGGCGCTTGAACTTGATTTCGAAGCCTTCGACCGGCGCCTCGCCGGCCAGCACCCGGGCGTGCATCGCGCGGGTTTCGTCCAGGTACTCGTCGGCCCAGTAAGGCATCGGCGGCATGCGGCCGACGAGTTCCTCGGCCGACCAGCCGACCATGCGGCAGAAGGCCGGATTGACGTAGGTGATCATCCCTTCGAGGGTGCGGGCGCGCAGGCCGGTCTGCACGGAATCCTCCATCGCCTTGCGGAAGGCCCCCTCGGTCTGCAGGGCCGCCTCGGCCGTGAGGCGGCCCTGCACATGACGGCGCAACGCCCAGAGACTGAGCAGCACCAGCAGGGCCAGCAGCACGAGCGCCGCCGAGATCAGCCGGCCGCCGAGCGAAGGCGGCACCTGGTAGTGGGTGGCGCGCAGGGAGAGTCCATGGCCTGGCGGGTCGAACGGAATCTCGTATTCGTTGCCGGCCTCGACCGCGCCGCCCTTGGTACGCAGGCCGAGTTGCTGGCTGGTCTGGTCGACGACCGCGATGCGATAGCGCTCGGCAAGCCACCACGGCACCGAATCCGCGAGCAGGCGCCGGATCGAATAGACGCCGACCGCCGTGCCGGCGAGCTGTCCGCCGCGGAACACCGGCACATGCACCTCGAATTGCCAGTCGCCCTGCACGACGGGATAGGCCGGGCTGTATACGGGGCGGCCGAGCGAGTGCGCCAAGCGGTTGACCGACGGGGAGGGCACGGCTTCCTGGCCTTCGCCGACCGTCGCCGCGCCGGTCGGCGCGGGCAGCGCGTGGCGCGTCGTACCGTCCGGCTCGAGCCAGAGCACCTGATGGATGCCGGCATTGTTGGCGAGCAGCGTGCGCGCATGCGCCTCGAAGAGCTCCGGCTGCTCGATGCGCTGCGGATCGAAACGGCCGAGCAGTTCCTCGTTGTGGGTGAGCGCGAAACGCAGGTTCTGCTCGAGCCACAGCACGTCGCTGATCAACGTGGCGCGCTGTTCCTCGCGTTCCGTCTTTTCGGAAAACCACAACAGCGCCACCACCGCCGCGACGAACAGCAGGAAGGCCAGCCGCGGCAGCCACCACAGGAGCTGATTGATATTCGGCGCTGGCGGGGCGGCGGCGGACATGGCTAGATGCCGTGATGGCAGCCAGCGCGGCTGCCTGCGGCGAGGTCAGGCCGGCCGCGGCTTGTTGTTGCTCGGGTGCTGTGGCTTGCCCTGCGGTCGGCCACCGCCGCCGCCTCCAGGCTTGCCCTTGCCCTTCGGGCGATTCTTCGGGTTGAAGCCGCCGGGTTTGGCGGCGTAGCCGGAGGGTTGCTGGTTGCCGAGGCGGTTGCCTGGCGCGGTCTGGATCTCCAGCTCGTTCAACTCGTCCCACTCCGCGTCGGTGCGGTCGCGCTCCGGAATGGAGAGCAGTTCGCGAATACGGCGGCGCGGATCGAACTGCGGCGCCGGCGCAGGGGTCTGCGCGGGTGCGGGAGCGGCGGATGTGACAGGAGCAGGAGAGGAGGAAAGCTCTTCGTTCTCCAAGGGATTCCCGATCTCAAAAGAAAATGAAATGTCGTCTGCGGGTATGCCTTGCATACGCGCAACCATCGTTGCGGATGGTTCGGTGCGCTGATTTGAGTTCGCTTTGCGCTGACCGAGCCGCAATACTACCAGAAAACCTGCTGAAACCCGCAGCCCGGCCCGATCGAGCCGGACCGCGGGATAGCGGTGCTCAGCCGCAACTGCCGACCGCGCCGCAGGCGGTGCAGAAGTCGCAGCCGTCCTTCCTGATCACGGTCATGTTGCCGCACTCGCTGCAGAGCGAGCCCTGGGTGACCTTGAGCTCGCCCTTCTTCTCGCTCGGGCGCTCGAGGATGCCCATCTCGCGCGTCGGGTAGCCATGCTCGTCGAGGATGCCGAGCATAGAGTAGCGGTGGATGATCAGCCGCGCGATGTAGGCGACGGTCGAGGGCCAGTTCTGCTGCTTGTTGCTGCCGGGCACGCGCGCCATGAAGTCGCCGAGCGGCTCGGGGTAGTTGAGCAGCTTGCGCAGCTTCATGCCGATCCAGGCCGGGTCCATCACGCGCATGTCGAGCGAGAGCAGTTTGGTCAGGCCGTCGAGCGCGCGCGGGTAGTTGCCGGAGAGCCAGCACGAGTAGGGGCGCGTCACGCCGTCGGGCAGGGTGATCTCCTTGAGGCCGAGCACGAAGTCTTCGCGCGAGGCCGGGTTGATGATGTCCACCGTCCAGGACAGCGTGCCGTCGGTGCCGGTCTTCGGCTCGTCGCGGCTGAACATGCAGTCGAGCACGGGCGTCGCGCCGTCGGTGGACAGCGCGCCGAGCTGCTCGCAGCGGTAGCGGATCACCTGGGCCATCGCGGCGACGGTACCGGGCATGATCTTCAGTTCGCCATGGGGCGGCATGGCCATCTCGAACGGCTCCTCGCCGACGGTGCCGGCGAGCACGTCGAGCTTGAGCTTCAGCCAGGCCGGATCGTTGGCGCGCATGTCCATCGACAGCGATTTGGCGACGGCGCCGAGGCCGCGCGGCTGCTCGGTGCCGTTGACCCAGACTTCGAAGGGCACGGCCTGGCGCTTCTCGTTCTCGATCTGGCCGACGAACAGCGCGAACTCGCCGTGCGGCGTCTCGATCATGTAGGTCCACGCCGTGTTGCCGTCGGAGAGGCGCGGGCGGCCGGGCCAGCGCAAGGACGCGAGCACCGGCGCCGGCAGCGAGCCGATCGAGAGGCGGCGGTTGGCGCCGTCGATGGTGACGTCCTGCGGCTGCTTCTGGGCGTTGGCGGCCGGGGCGGACGGCTCGACCGACAGCACGCTGCCGAGCACCGCGTTGGGCCGGTAGGTGGCCAAGCCCTTGAGGCCGGACTTCCAGGCGACCAGGTAGAGATCCTCGAATTCGGCGTAGGGATAGTCGGCCGGCACGTTGACGGTCTTGGAGATCGAGGTGTCGATGTAGGACGCGACCGCGGCGACCATCTGCTCGTGCGCCTGCGCCGAGATCTCGAGCGCGGTGACGAAGTAGTCGGGCAGCTTGGCGACGTCGCCGCCCTGGTGCTTGTAGAGGCGCCAAGCGTAGTCCTCGACCGCGTATTCCTTGTGCGTGCCGTCGGCCATGCGCTTTTTGCGCGTGTAGGTCCAGGAGAACGGCGGCTCGATGCCGTTAGAAGCGTTGTCGGCGAAGGCCAGCGAGATGGTGCCGGTCGGCGCGATCGACAGCAGGTGCGAGTTGCGGATGCCGTGCTTGCGGATCGCGTCCTTGATGTGCTGCGGCAGGCGCGAGGCGAAGTTGCCGCCGGAGAGATAGAGGTCGGCGTTGAACAGCGGGAAGGCGCCGCGCTCCTTGGCCAGCTCGACCGAGGCGAGGTAGGCGCGGTCGCGCATGTACTCGGAGATCTTGGCGGCGGTCTTGCGCGCCTCGTCGGTGTCGTAGCGCAGGCCGAGCATGATCAGCGCGTCGCCGAGGCCGGTGAAGCCGAGGCCGACGCGGCGCTTGTTGGCGGCCTCCTGGGCCTGTTGCGGCAGTGGCCAGTGGGTGGCGTCGAGCACGTTGTCGAGCATGCGCACCGAGACGTCGATCACCTTGCCGAAGGCGGCGTAGTCGAAGTCGGCGGTCTCGGAAAAGGCGTGATTGACGAACAGCGTCAGGTTGATCGAACCCAGGCAGCAGCAGCCGTAGGGCGGCAGCGGCTGTTCGGCGCAGGGGTTGGTCGCCTCGATCGTCTCGCAGTAGTTGAGGTTGTTGTCCTTGTTCATGCGGTCGATGAACAGGATGCCCGGCTCGGCGTGGTCGTAGGTCGAGCGCATGACCTGGTCCCACAGCTCGCGCGCCGGCATCTTGCGATAGACCCACAGGCCGTCGTCGCGCTGGTAGGCGCCGGCCTGCTTGACGTCGGCGCAGGGTTCGGCGCGATGCACCAGCTCGATCTCGCCGCCGGCCTCGACGGCCCGCATGAAGGCGTCGGTGACGCCGATCGAGATGTTGAAGTTGGTCAGGTCGCCCTGGTCCTTGGCGTGGATGAAGGATTCGATGTCCGGATGGTCGCAGCGCAGCACGCCCATCTGCGCGCCGCGGCGCGAGCCGGCGGACTCGACCGTCTCGCAGGAGCGGTCGAACACGCGCATGTAGGAGACCGGGCCGGAGGCGCGCGACTGGGTGCCCTTGACGTGGGCGCCCACCGGACGGATCGAGGAGAAGTCGTAGCCGACGCCGCCGCCGCGCCGCATCGTCTCGGCCGCCTGCAGCAGCGCGGTGTAGATGCCGGGCCGGTCATCGACGATCTCGGAGATCGAGTCGCCGACCGGCTGCACGAAGCAGTTGATCAGCGTCGCGCACAGGTCGGTGCCGGCGGCCGAGTTGATGCGGCCGGCCGGCACGAAGCCGTTTTCCTGGGCGTAGAGGAAACGGTCCTCCCAGAAGGCGCGCCCACGTTCACCTTGCTCGGTCTCGACGGCCGCCAGCGCGCGGGCGACGCGCGTGCGTACGTCGCGCACGTCGCGTTCGTTGCCCTTCGCGTACTTCTCCAGCAGCACCTCGCCGGAGATTTCCTGGGGCAGGGGCAGTCCCAACTGCCCCGTGTATTCCAGTTCCTGGTTCTGTTCCTGAGCGTTGTCGGCAGTGTTCTGTTCCATGGTCATAGTCGGTTTCGCTGTCAGGTTGTCGGGTTTCGATGTTTTGGAGCGACGAAGCATAGCGAGGCCTCCAAAATGAGGGAAGAAAAATATTTTTGCCACCTGAAAAATCAGTAGCTTATGTTTTTATCTAGTGGCTGGAGAAATTTATACCACTAGATATAGTAGGTTTCGGGGCGAAAAAAGGGCGCGAAAAATCAGCCTGTTGTACGTGTTGCCGCGGGCTGTCGGCGGCGGCTGTTTTGCTGCGCTGCGCCAAAATTCGCGGCAGGCCGGGGGTTGACTTGACGGCTATCAAGCCACCACCCGCTTCCCTGCTGGCGGCACGCGCGACCGCAGCTATTACCAAAGATAAAAACTAGCGCGCATGCGCGGAGAAGGGCGCCTTGCCGGGGTGGTTCCGCCAGCAGGCATAAATAATATCGTAGGTCATGACGGGCGCCGCGTCGAGCTCGCGCATCACTCGCCGCAACCGCGCCGGAGAGAGCGGCGCATGGCCGGGCGCCGCGCTGTCGGCGCCGAGCGCGCGCAGGCCGCGCAGGAAACCGAGCGCGGATCCCGGCCGGTCGAGGTGCGTTTCCGTCAGCAGGCGCAACTCGCCGCCCGCCGGGAAGGCGGCGCGGCACTGTTTCTGGGACGGAAAGGGCGGCGTGCCCGGCGCCAGGCCGCACCGGGCATGCGCGGCGCGCCACTCGCGGAAGGTGTCCGCGCCGAGCAGGCTGAAAGCGAGCATCCCGCCAGGCGCGAGCAGGGCGGCGAGGCGGGCGAGGGCGGCGGGCAGATCGGCGAACCATTGCGCGGCGAGGTTCGCGCAGATCAGGTCGAAGGGCGCGGCGACCGCCGGCCGGGCGCCGTCCATCACCGCGAAATCCAGCATGGGAAGCCGGGCGCGGCAGGCGGCCGCCATCGCCGGCGCAATGTCGGTGGCGAGAATGCGCGCGCCGGGCAGGTGAATCGTCAGCAGGCGCGTCAGATGGCCGGTGCCGCAGCCGATCTCCAGCGCGCGCACGCGCGGCGGCAGCCCGGACGTGGCGATCAGTCCGGCCAGCCGCTGCGCGGCGTGGCGCTGCACGGCGGAATGCGCGTCGTAGGTCCGCGCGGCAGCGGCGAAGCGTGCGGCGATGCGCTGGTGATAATCGGCGGAACTCATGACGCGAGCCGTTCGATCCATGCCGCGCAATGCCCGGGCGCCGTCATGGGCAGCGCATGGCCGGGCGCATTCAGCCATTCGAGGTGTCCCGCGGGCAGTCCGGCGAAGGCGGCCTCGGTCAATGCGCGCGGCACGATCGGGTCATCGGTGCCGGCGAGGGCCCAGACGTCGGCAAGGCGCGCCGCGAGAGTCGCGCGGCCGTCGAGCGTGGCGAGTTGCACGAGGCCGTCCGCAAGCTGCGCGGCGTTTGCGTCAGCGGCGGGAGCCGGGGCGCCGCAGCGCGCGTGGAAGTCGGCGAGCACCGCGGCGGGATCGGCGGCGAACTGCCTGCGCATGCGCTCGAGCACGCGCGGCGCGACGCCGGGGTAGCCTTCTGCCGCCGTGAAGCGCGGGAAGCCGTCGATGCACAGCAGGCGGCGCCACGGGATTGCGCTCTGCGTGAGCCACCACACTGCACCCAATGAATGGCCGACGGCGACGACGGGTCCCTTGAAACTCGGCGCCGGCGCGGCGGCGGAAAAGTAGCCGAAATCGATGAGTGCGACATCCAGCGCGGCATCGAGCCGCGCGCGCACGGCATCCCAGAGGCGGGCGTCGTAGCCCCAGCCGTGTACCAGAACGATGGCCGCCATCAGAGCTGTGCGACGGCGGCGAGCGCACGCTCGAACTCGCCGTCGGCGAGCGCGGCGGAAAGCGAGAAGCGCAGCCGTGCGGTGCCGGACGGGACGGTCGGCGGGCGGATCGCCGCCGCGAGGATGCCGGCCGCGCGCAGCCGCTGCGCGGCCGCCGCCGCCTGCCGTTCTTCGCCGATCACGGCCGGCACGATCTGCGTCGTCGAGGCCAGCGTGTCGATGCCTTTCGCCCGCAGCGCGGCACGCAAGGCATTCCCCATGTGCGCGAGGCGCGCGCGTGCCGCGTCCATGCCGGGCACCAGCTCGAGCGCTGCCTCGACCGCACCGAGCGCGGCGGGGGCTGGTGCGGTGCTGTAGATGAAGCCGCTGCAGCGATTGACCAGCCAGTCGATCAGCGCGCGCGAACCGGCGACATAGGCGCCGGCGCTGCCGAGCGCTTTCCCCAGCGTGCCCATGATGACCGGCACGCGCCCCGGGGCGAGCGAAGCGAGTCCTTTCCCGTGTTCGCCGAGTACGCCGGTGGCGTGCGCCTCGTCGAGGTAGAGGAAGGCGCCGTGTTTTTCCGCGAGCGCCACCAACGCGGGTACATCGGCGGTGTCGCCGTCCATGCTGAACACCGACTCGGTGACGATGAGGCGGAAGTCGCCGGGATGCGCGCCGAGCAGCTCCTCGAGATGAGCGGGGTCGTTGTGGCGGAAGCGGATCTGCTTTACGCCGCGCAGGCCCGCGTGCAGGCTGGCGTGGTTGAGGCGGTCGGCGAAGACGAGCGGTTTCTCTCCGAGTTCGAGCAGCGCCGGCAGCACGCTGCAGTTGAGCTGGAAGCCGGTGGCGAAGATCAGTGCCGCCTCGCTGCCCTTGAAGGCGGCGAGCTTCGCTTCGAGGTCGAGCAGCGCCTGCGAGGTGCCGGTGACGAGCCGCGAGGCGCGGCTGCCGGCGCCGTGTTTCCTCGCCCATTGGCAGGCGCGCTCGATGAGTGCTGGATGACGCGACAGGCCGAGATAATCGTTGGACGAGACATCGATCAGCGCCGGGTCCGTGGCGCGCAGCGTGCGTCGCAGACCGGCCGCCTCCAGCGCCGCCAGTTTCGGCGCGATCAGGGCGTCGAGATCGGGCATGGGGCGGTTCCGGACGTGCGCGACCAGTCGGCGACGACTTCGCACACCGCCGTGGTGAGCGTGGCGAGATCGGCCGGTTCGATGACGAAGGGCGGCGCCAGATAGACGATGTCGCCGAAGGGGCGCACCCAGACGCCGCGTGCCGCGAACGCCGGGCGCAGCGCGGCGGCTGCGGCGCGGTCGAGCTGCACGACGCCGATGGCGCCCATCACGCGGACATCGACGACGCCCGGCAGCGTACGGCAGGGTTCGAGTTCGCGCCGCATTTGCGATTCGATGGCGGCGACCTGTTGCAGGCGCGGCGCGGTCTCGAACAGGTCGAGCGAGGCGTTTGCCGCCGCGCAGGCGAGCGGATTGGCCATGAAGGTCGGGCCGTGCATCAGCGCGTCTTCTGTGCGTGCCGAGCAGAACGCGGCGAACACCTCGGACGTGGCGATGGTCGCGGCGAGCGGCAGGGTGCCGCCGGTGAGCGCCTTCGACAGGCACAGAATGTCGGGCACGGCGTCGGGCGGCGAGGCGAACAGCGTGCCGGTGCGGCCGAAACCGGTCATGATCTCGTCGGCGATCAGCAGCACGCCGTGCGCGTCGCAGGCCGCGCGGATTGCCCGCAGCGTCGCCGCGTCGTGGCAGCGCATGCCGCCGGCGCCCTGCACGCGCGGCTCGACGATCACCGCGGCGATTTCGCCGGCCTGCCGTGCCAGCAACGCGTCGAGCGCGGCGCGCGGCGCGGCGGCGCGCGGCAGGTCGGCGAACAGCTGCGGCACGCGATAGGCGGCGAAGGCGTCGTGGAAGCCGCAGCCGGGATCGGTGACGGAGAGCGCGCCCAAGGTGTCGCCGTGGTAGCCGTCCTTGAAGGCGACGAAGCGGTGGCGGTCTTTGCCCTGGTTCCGCCAGTACTGGATCGCGATCTTCAGCGCGACCTCGACCGCCACCGAGCCTGATTCGGAGAAGAACACGCGGCCGAGCTTGCGCTTTCCGTCGGCCGGCAGCAAAGCGGCGAGCCGCGTGGCGAGGCGCTGCGCCGGTTCATGGACGAGGCCCGCGAACATCACATGCGGCAGCGTTTCGAGCTGGGCCGCGACGGCGGCGCGGATGTGCGGGTGGTTGTAGCCATGGCACATCGTCCACCACGACGAGATGCCGTCGATCAGCGTGCGGCCGTCGGCCAGCTCGATGCGCACACCCTCGGCGCCGACGACCGGCAGCGGCGCCGGGGCGGAGGCCATCTGCGTGTAGGGCAGCCAGAGGGAATCGATGCAGGTCATGGGAAAATGGATAAATGAGCAACAGCTATTTTATTACCGCGACGGGCACCGACCTCGGCAAGACCTGGCTGACGGCGGGCGTCGTGGCCGCCTGCAAGGCGCGCGGCGTGCCGGTGCGCGCGCTGAAGCCGGTGATGAGCGGCTACGATCCGGCGCGACATGAGGAATCCGACATTGCCAAACTCGGCGCTCGCCGGGCGGCGGTGGCCGACATCGCCCCCTGGCGCTTCGCCGCGCCGCTGTCGCCGGACCTGGCTGCGGCGCGCGAAGGTCGCGCGATCGACTTCGCCGCGCTGGTCGACTGGTGTCGCGCGGAAATCGGCCGCACCCCCGGCCTGCTGCTGATCGAGGGAATCGGCGGCGCGATGGTGCCGCTCGACGCGACGCATACCGTGCGCGACTGGATCGTCGCGCTGGACATCCCCGTCGTGCTGGTGGCCGGCAGCTATCTCGGCGCGCTCTCGCATACGCTGACCGCGCTGGCGGCCTTGCACGCGGCGGGCTGCGTGCCGGCGGCGATCGTGGTCAACGAGTCGGCAGGCGGCACGGTGAGCCTCGACGACACGCTGGCGTCGCTGCGCCCGCATGCCGGCGGCGTGCCGTTGCATGTCTTGCGCCGCGACGACGCGGCAGGGCTGGCGCGCTTCGCCGACTGGCTGCTCAACAGCCGCTGAGGCCGAGGCGCGCGAACAGCGCCTCGTCGCGCGCCGCTTCCGGATTGCCGCTGGTCAGCAGCTTGTCGCCGTAGAAGATCGAGTTGGCGCCGGCCAGGAAGCACAGCGCCTGCAGTTCGTCGCTCATGCCCTGGCGGCCGGCGGACAGCCGGATGTAGGAAGCCGGCATCGCGACGCGTGCGACGGCGATGGTGCGCACGAACTCGAAGGGGTCGAGCGGCGGTACGTTCTCGAGCGGCGTGCCCGGAATCGCGACGAGGTGGTTGATCGGCACCGACTCGGGCGGCGGGTTCATGCTCGCCAGCTGGGCCAGCAGCGAGGCGCGCACGCCGCGGCTTTCCCCCATGCCGACGATGCCGCCGCAACAGATCTTCATGCCGGCCTGGCGCACGCGCAGCAGCGTTTCCATGCGCGCCTGCTGGCTGTGGGAGGTGATGATCCGGTCGTAGAACTCGGCGCCGGTGTCGAGGTTATGGTTGTAGTAGTCGAGGCCGGCGGCGGCGAGCTTTTCCGCCTGTCCCGCGCCGAGCAGGCCGAGCGTCAGGCAGGTCTCCATGCCGAGATCCTTCACCGTGCGCACCATCTCGATCACGCGGTCGAGATCGCCGTCCTTCGGACCGCGCCAGGCGGCGCCCATGCAAAAGCGCGTCGCGCCCTTGTCCTTGGCTGCCTTGGCGGCGACCTTCACCTCGTCGAGGTCGAGCAGCTTGCCGCGCTCGATGCCGGTACTGGAGTCGCGCCGCGCCGACTGCGAGCAGTAGCCGCAGTCCTCCGAGCAGCCGCCGGTCTTGATCGACAGCAGCGTCGAGCGCTGGATCGCGTTCGGGTCGAAGTGCCGGCGATGCACTTCCTGGGCGCGGAACATCAGGTCGGCGAAGGGCAGGGCGAACAGGGCCAGCAGGGATTCGGAGGTCGGGGGCGTGGCAGGGGCGGATTGCATGGAAACAGCCTGAAACGAAAGGGGGGGCGAATGATCCCCTGCGCCATCGGGCTTGTCAATCAAGCGCCGGACTGACGGACTTCCAGGATTTCCCAGCGTTCGAGCAGTTCCAGCAGCTCGGTCTCGATCGCCGCCAACCGGCTGGCGACGGCCTGCGCCTCGTCGGGTCTGGCGTAGAGCGCCGGGTCTTCTAGGCTGCCGGTCAGCCTCCGCTGCTCGTCCTCGAGCGCGGCGATGCGGTCGGGCAGGGCTTCGAGCTCGCGCTGTTCCTTCCAGCTCAGCTTGACGGGCTTGGGCTTCTCCTCCCGCCGCCCAGCCAGCGCTGAGTTTTTGGGTTCGGTTGATTTTGCGGCACGTTCCGCTTCCTTGCGGCTGGCTTGATAGGCGGCCCAGTCGCTGTAGCCGCCGGCGTATTCGCGCCACGCACCGTCGCCATCGGCCGCGATGGTCTGGGTGACGATGGCGTCGAGAAAGGCGCGGTCGTGGCTGACCAGGAACACCGTGCCGGGGTAGTCCTGGAGGAGGTCTTCGAGCAGATCCAGGGTCTCGATGTCGAGGTCGTTGGTCGGCTCGTCGAGCACCAGCACGTTGGCCGGCCGCGCGAACAGACGCGCCAATAACAGACGGTTTCTCTCGCCGCCGGAGAGCGACTTGACCGGCGAGCGCGCGCGCTGCGGCGCGAACAGGAAGTCGCCGAGATAGCCGACCACGTGCTTCTTGGCGCCGCCGATCTCGACGTAGTCCGAGCCGGGCGAGATCACGTCGGCGAGCGTCGCCTCGGGATCGAGCTGCGCGCGGAACTGGTCGAAGTAGGCGACCTCCAGCTTGGTGCCGCGCCTGACGGTGCCTGTATCTGGCTGCAGCTCGCCGAGAATGAGACGAAGCAGTGTGGTCTTGCCGGCGCCGTTCGGGCCGATGATGCCGATGCGGTCGCCGCGCAGGATGCGGCAGGAGAAGTCGCGCACCACGGTTTTCTCGCCGAAAGACTTGCTGACGTGGTGCAACTCGGCGACGAGCTGGCCGCTCTTTTCGCCGCTGTCCAGTTGTAGTTTCACGTCGCCGAGCCGCTCGCGCCGCGCGGCGCGCGCGGCGCGCAGCTGGTCGAGCCGCTGCACGCGGAAGACGGCGCGCGTGCGGCGCGCCTCGACGCCCTGGCGGATCCAGGCTTCCTCCTCCTTGAGCAGCTTGTCGAAACGCGCCTGTGCCTTCGCCTCGTCGGCCAGTTCCTGCGCCTTGCGTTCCTGCCAGGCGGCGAAACTGCCGGGATAGATCGCCAGTCGGCCCCGGTCGAGTTCGACGATGCGCGTCGCCAGCCGGTCGAGAAAGCGCCGGTCGTGCGTGATGAACAGCAGCGTCACGTTGCTTTCCAACAGGAAGTCTTCGAGCCACTCGATGGCGGCGATGTCGAGATGGTTGGTCGGCTCGTCGAGCAGTAGCGCGTCGGGTGCGACCGCCAGCGCCTGCGCCAGCGCGAGGCGCTTCTTCTGCCCGCCCGAGAGCGTGCCGACCTGCGCGTCGGCATCGAGCGCGAAGCGCGCGATCACCTGCTCGGCGCGCGCTTCGTAGGCCCACACCCCGAGCGCCTCCATCTCGTGCTGCAGGGATTCCAGGCGCGCGAGCAGCGCATCGTGGTCGGCTCCCGCCTCGGCCATGCGGTGCGAGACTGCGTGGTAGTCGGCGAGCAGCCGCGCCGTGTCGCCCATGCCGGCGACGACGGCCTGGAACACCGTCAGGTCGGGGTCGAAGGGTGGCTCCTGCGGTACGTAGCCGAGCTTGAGGCCGGGCTGCGTCCACACCGTGCCGTCGTCGAGGTGGGCCTTGCCCGCAAGCGCCGCGAGCAGCGAGGACTTGCCGGTGCCGTTGCGGCCGATCAGCGCGACGCGCTCGCCGGCGTCGAGCTGGAACGCGGCGGCGTCGAGCAGCGCGACGTGGCCGTAGGCGAGGCAGCCGTTGTCGAGTTTGATGAGGGGCATGGCCGCATTTTACGTGCCCGAGGTTTTGCGCTTGCCGGCGATCTTCTTGCCGAGTTCGAAGCCGCCGAGGGCGAGCGCGCCGGCGATCACGCCGACCGCCATGGCGGCGAGCGGCGGCAGCAGCGCGCCGAGCGGCCCGGCGCCGTCGGCCCAGTGTTCGATGGCGTGGCCGACGGGCAGGCCGTGCATCAGGATGCCGCCGCCGACGAGGAACATCGCGGCGGTGCCGACGACGGCGAGCGTCTTCATCAGCAGCGGCGCGGCGCGCAGCAGCAGGCCGCCCGCGGCTTGGGCCGCCGCGTTCGGCTTGGCGGCGGCGAGGTGCAGGCCGAGGTCGTCGAGCTTGACGATGGCGGCGACGAGGCCATAGACGCCGGCCGTCATCAGCAGGGCGATGCCGGTGAGGACCAGCAGCCGCGTCGCGAAGGGCAGGGCGGCGACGGTGCCGAGCGCGATGACGATGATCTCGGCGGAGAGCACGAAGTCGGTGCGGATCGCGCCCTGGATCTTCTCGGCCTCGCGCGCCTCGAAGTCGGCAAGGTCGGCATCGAGGTTGGCGGCGGGGTCGTGCCGTTCTTCCTGCTTGCCGTGGAGGAATTTCCCGGCGAGCTTCTCGACGCCCTCGAAGCACAGGTAGAGACCGCCGATCATCAGCAGCGGCACCACCAGCCAGGGCAGAAAGGCGCTGATCGCCAGCGCCGCGGGGACGAGGATCGCCTTGTTCTTCAGCGAGCCGACGGCGACCGCCCACACCACCGGCAGCTCGCGGTCGGCATGCACGCCGCTGACCTGCTGGGCGTTGAGCGCGAGGTCGTCGCCGAGCACGCCGGCGGTCTTCTTCGCGGCGACCTTGGTCATCGCCGCGACGTCGTCGAGGATCGACGCGATGTCGTCGAGCAGGGCGAGCAGGCTGGCGCCGGCCATCGGTCAGACGATCCGGCAGACGTCGGCGAAGTCGGGACGCGGGCTGCGCGGGAACAGCGCGGCCGGGTCGCCATGGCCGAGATTGCAGATGAAGTTGACCTTGATGTTGGTGCCGGCGAAGAACTCGGTGTTCACCCGGTCGGCATCGAAGCCGGACATCGGCCCGCAGTCGAGGCCCAGCGTGCGCGCGGCGAGCATGAAGTAGGCGCCCTGCAGGCTCGAGTTGCGGAAGGCGGTGGCCTCGATCAGCGGCGCGTTGCCGGCGAACCACGACTTCGCGTCGGTGTGCGGGAACAGTTTCGGCAGCGTCTCGGGAAAGTCGAGGTCCATGCCGAGGATGGCGGTGACCGGCGCGGCCTGCGTCTTGGCGCGGTTGCCTTCCATCATCAACGGGACGAGGCGGGCCTTCGCCTCGGCGGACTTCGCATACACCACGCGCAGCGGCCAGCAGTTGGCGCTGGTCGGCCCCCATTTCATCAGGTCGTGCAGTTCGGCCAGCAGGCTGTCGGGCACGGGCTTGGCCAGCCAGCCGTTGTGGGTGCGGGCGGTACGGAACAGCTGGTCGAGGGCGTCAGCATTGAGCGTCATGGCTTGTCCTATAGAATCGTTCGCGAGGAGGGCATTATGGAACGAATCACCATCTCGCTGGAGGAGTCGCTGGCGCGCGAATTCGACGCGCTGATCGAGCGGCGCGGCTACAAGAACCGCTCGGAAGCTGTGCGCGACCTGCTGCGCGAGCATCTGGAAGCGGCGCGCCAGCGCGAGACCGCCGCCGGCTATTGCGTCGCCAACCTGTCCTACGTCTACAACCACCATGAGCGCGATCTCGCCGAGCGCCTGACCGCGCTGCAGCACGGCCACCACGACCTGACGGTGGCGACCATGCACGCGCATCTCGATCACGACAACTGCCTCGAAAGCGTGATCCTGCGCGGGCCGACCGCGGCGGTGCGCGCCTTCGCCGACGCGCTGTCGGCCGAGCGCGGCGTGCGCCACGGCCAGCTCAACATCGTCTCGGTAGAGATGGCCAGCAGCGCACACACGCATGGCTACCGGCCGCGCGGCGCGGCGCGGGCGGCGCATCTGCACCTGAAACCCAAGGACTGAGCGTCGCGCTGCGGCGGGGTCAGGCGATCAGGTCTGGGCCGAGCAGGCGCTCGACGGCGGCGATGCGATCCTTCAGTTGCAGCTTGCGCTTCTTCATGCGCCGCAGCAGCAGTTCGTCGTGCGGCGGATTCTCCTCGAGGCGCGCGATGGTCGCGTCGAGATCGTGATGCTCGACCTTGAGGTCGGCGAGCAGGGCCTGCAGGGATGCGGGGTCGTCGGGAAGCGCCATGCGGCCAATCTTAGGCGCCGCGCCGGGGATTGGCAATGCCGACGTACAATCGATTCATGAACGGGAAAACGATTGGCCGTTTCGAGATTCGCGGCGAGCTGGGGCGCGGCGCGCAGAGCGTCGTCTATCTGGCCTGGGATCCGCAGCTGCAGCGCGAGGTGGCGATCAAGACGCTGCACTTTTCCGCGCCCGATCCGGCGCGCAATGCCGAGCTGATCGAGGAGGCGCGCACCACCAGCAAGTTCCATCACCCGCACGTGGTGCCGATCTTCGACGCCGGCGAGCAGGACGGCGACCCCTTCCTGGTATTCGAGCGGGTGAACGGGCGCAGCCTCGCCGAAGTGCTGAAGCAGGACGGGCCGCTCGGACCGATCAAGGCGGTGTCGCTGCTGCGCCAGGTCGCGGACGCGCTGGCGCTCGCCCACGCGCAGGGCATCATCCATCGCGACCTCAAGCCCTCGAACATCCTCATCGACGCGCGCGACGGCACGGCGCGCGTGATGGATTTCGGCATCGCGACGCGGCTGACCGACAGCGGCGAGGCGGCGGGCGTCAAGCAGGCCGAGGGGCTGACCGGCACGCCGGCCTACCTGGCGCCCGAATACATCACCCTGCGGCGCATCGGCCCGCAGAACGACGTGTTCGCCGCCGGGCTGATCCTGCTCGAGCTGCTGACCGGCAAGCGCGTCTTCGACGCCGGCTCGGTCGAGGCGCTGCTCTACCGGATCTCGATCGAGCCGGTGACGCTGCCGGCGGAACCGCCGATCGATCCCAAGCTGGGCGGCATCATCCTGCGCGCCTGCGCGCACGATCCGGCCGAGCGCTACGCGAACGCCGCCGAGTTGTGCGAGGCGCTGACCGCCTGGCTCGGCGAGGGGGCAGGCGCCGCGGCCGGCGGCACGCAGAAGGACGCCATCGAGTTCCTGCTGCGGCGCATGCGCCACAAGTCGGACTTTCCCGCGCTGTCCGATTCCGTCTCGGCGATCAACCGGCTCACCTCCTCGGAGGCGGAGAACGCCAACTCGCTGGCCGACACCATCCTCAAGGACTACGCGCTGACCAACAAGATCCTGCGGCTGGTGAATTCGGCCTACTACCGGCAGGCCGGCGGCGGCAACATCAGCACCGTGTCGCGCGCGGTGATCGTGCTCGGCTTCAACACCATCCGCAACATCGCCGTCACGGTGCTGCTGTTCGAGCACATGCAGGACAAGGCCAACGCCAAGGAGATCAAGGAAACCTTCCTGCGCGCCAATCTCGCCGGCCTGCTGGCGCGCGCCAGCTGCGGCGGCCAATTTCTGCGCCGCCAGGGCGAGGAAGCCTACATCTGCGCGCTGTTCCACGGCCTCGGCCACCTGCTCGCCCAGTTCTACTTCCCCGAGGAGGTCGCGGAGATCGGCAAGCTGGTCGAGTTCAAGAAGCTCTCCGAGCGTGCCGCCTCCGCCCAGGTGCTGGGCATCCCCTTCGAGGAACTGGGCATCGCCATCGCCGGCAGCTGGGGCTTCCCGCGCCCGATCATCGAAAGCATGCGGCAGCTGCCGGCCGGCGAGGTCAGGAAGCCGCATACCACCGAGGACGCGCTGCGCCTCGTCGCCGGCTATGCCAACGAGATGTGCGACCTGCTCGCCGCGGTGCCGCCGGCGCAGCGCGGCAAGGCGCTCAGCAAGATCTCGCAGCGCTTCGCCGCGAGCATGCAGACGACCGAGCGCCAGCAGCAGGAGAACCTCGAGAAGGCGATGGAGGATCTGGCCGACTTCGCCGCCATCCTGCATCTGAACCTCAAGCAGAGCCCGTTCGTCCGCCAGGCCGCCGCCTTCATCGGCGGCGCCGCGGCGGCGGCCGAGACGCTGCCGCCGCAACTGGCCACCGGCGGCACGACCGACGTGCTGGCCGGCACGCTGCTGGGCGATGCCGTCCTGCCCGCCATCGAAGCGCCGGGCGAAGCCGGCGGGCCGTCCGCCGACGCCCAGGCCGTGCTGACCGCCGGCATCCAGGACATCAGCAATTCGCTGGTCGACGATTTCGCGCTCAACGACGTCCTGCGCATCATCCTCGAAACCATGTACCGCGCGATCGGCTTCCGGCGCGTGCTGCTCGCCCTGCGCGACGGCAAGAGCGGACAGATGACCGGCCGCTTCGGCCTCGGCCCCGAGGTGAACGAGCTGGCGCGGCAGTTCCGCTTCCCGCTGGCCGCCCAGCTGCACGACGTGTTCCAGCTCGCCACCGGGCGCGGCGTCGACATCATCATCAACGACATCGACGAGCCGAAGATCGCCGACAAGGTGCCGGGCTGGTTCCGCGAGCGCATCCCGGCCAAGACCTTCGTGCTGTTCCCGCTCAACATCAAGGGCAAGCCGGTGGCGCTGATCTACTGCGACAAGGACCAGGCCGGCTCGATCAGCATTCCCGAGAAGGAACTGACCCTGCTGAAGACGCTGCGCAACCAGGCGCTGCTGGCGATCAAGCAGGCGATGTGATCAGGCGGGAAGTTCCCGCAATCGTGCCACCGGCCGCTGGTCGATCGGCAGATTGAGCGCCATCGCCAGCACGCCGAGGCCGATGGTGATGGCCCAGACGACGTCGTAGCTGCCGGTGCGGTCGAACAGCAGGCCGCCGAGCCAGGCGCCGAGGAAGCTGCCGAGCTGGTGGCTGAGGAACACGAAGCCGCCGAGCATCGACAGATAGGCGACGCCGAACACCTGGGCGACGATGCCGTTGGTGAGCGGCACCGTCGCCAGCCACAGCAGGCCGATCGCCATCGCGAACAGGTAGGCCGACCACGGCGTCAGCGGCGCGGCGAGGAAGGCGACGATGATGACGCTGCGGACGATGTAGATCGCCGCGAGCAGGTGCTTCTTGCTGAAGTGCTGGCCGAGCCAGCCGGCGCCGAACGTGCCGAAGACGTTGAACAGGCCGATCAGCGCGAGGCAGGTGACGCCGACGTCGGCCGGCATGCCCTTGTCGGCGAGATAGGCGGGCAGGTGCACGCCGATGAACACCACCTGGAAGCCGCAGACGAAATAGCCGAGCGTCAGCAGGTTGAAACCGCCGTGGCCGAAGGCTTCGCGGATCGCCTCCCGGGCCGATTGCTGGTGGCGGCCGGCGGACAGGTCGCGGTGCGGTTCGGCCAGCGCGACCGACAGCGGCGCCATCAATGCGGCGACAACGGCCAGGATCAGCAGCGCCGCCAGCCAGCCGACGCCGCTGATCAGGCCCTGCGAGACGGGCAGCAGCGCGAACTGGCCGAAGGAGCCCATCGCCCCGGCGATGCCCAGTGCCATGCTGCGCTTTTCCGGCGGCGTGACGCGGCCGAGCACGCCATAGACGATGCTGAAGGTGGTGCCCGACAGGCCGACGCCGATCAGCACGCCGGCCGACAGCGCGAAGCCCGCGCCGCTCGTGGACAGCGCCATGCCGACCAGGCCCAGCACGTAGAGCGCCGTGCCCGCGAACAGCACCTTGCCGGCGCCGTAGCGGTCGGCGAGCAGGCCGGAGATCGGTTGCGCGGCGCCCCACAGCAGGTTCTGCAGCGCGAGCGCGAAGGCGAAGGTCTCGCGGCCCCAGCCGTGGGCCAGCGTCATCGGCTGCAGGAACAGGCCGAAGCCGTGGCGCACGCCCATCGCGAGCGTCATGATCAGGCCGCCGCAGATCAACACGACGACGGGGGTTCTCCAGTGGTTGTTGTTCATTGCGAAACTCGGCGCTGGCGGGGCGGCGTGGGAGCCACGATAATAGCGGCTTCGGCAACACGATTCGCCCCCAACATGAACAAGGCTTTTGTCAAAGAACCCGAAGGTGACGATGACGACGAGGATCCCGTCGGCGCGCCGTCCCTGCCGGCCGGCACGAAAAACTACATGACGCCCGCCGGCCACCGCGCGCTGCGCGAGGAGTTCGAGCGGCTGGTGAAGACCGAGCGGCCGCACCTCACGCAGGTGGTGGCCTGGGCGGCCTCGAACGGCGATCGCTCCGAGAACGGCGACTATATCTACGGCAAGAAGAAGCTGCGCGAGATGGACCGGCGCATCCGCTACCTGACCAAGCGGCTCGACAACGCCGAGGTGGTCGATCCGGCGCGGCAGGCGAATCTCGACCAGGTGTTCTTCGGCGCCACGGTGACCGTCGGCTATCTCGACGCCGACGAGGCGGCACCGTTCACCTACCGGATCGTCGGCATCGACGAAGCCGATCCGGCCAACGGCAGGATCAGCTGGATCTCGCCGCTGGCGCGCGCGCTGATGAAGGCACGCGAAGGGGATGTCGTTAAATTTCAAAGTCCTGCGGGGCCGCGCGAGATCGAGATCGTCGAGATCAGCTACGAATCTTGAAATGCGGCGGGAAGCCACCATTTAGGCGTGGTCTTTTCCGGAGGAAACCGCATGAGCACGACCACCGACGCCCGTCACGAAACCCTGGGCTTCCAGACCGAGGTGAAGCAGCTGCTGCACCTCATGATCCACAGCCTCTACAGCAACCGCGAAATCTTCCTGCGCGAGCTGATCTCCAACGCCTCGGACGCCTGCGACAAGCTGCGCTTCGAATCGCTGCACAACGCCGCGCTGATGGAGGACGGCGCCGAGCTGAAGATCCGCATCGGCTACGACAAGGAAAACCGCACGCTGACGATCGCCGACAACGGCATCGGCATGAACCGCGACGAGGTGATCGCCAACCTCGGCACCATCGCCAAGTCCGGAACGCGCGAGTTCTTCTCGCAGCTCACCGGCGACCAGCAGAAGGACGCCCACCTGATCGGCCAGTTCGGTGTCGGCTTCTACTCCTCGTTCATCGTCGCCGACCAGGTGACGGTGCGCACGCGCCGCGCCGGCGAGGCCGCCGGCCAGGGCGTCGAATGGGTGTCGGACGGCGGCGGCGAGTTCTCCGTCGCGATGATCGAGCGCCCGCAGCGCGGCACCGAGATCACCCTGCACCTGCGCGAAGGGCAGGACGACCTGCTGTCCGGCTGGAAGCTCAAGTCGATCATCCGCAAGTATTCCGACCACATCGTCCAGCCGATCGTGATGAAGAAGGAGGAGTGGCAGGAAGGCAAGGAAGAAGTCACCGACGAGGACGAGACCGTCAACCAGGCTTCCGCCCTCTGGGCCAGGCCGAAGAGCGAGATCACCGAGGACGACTACAAG
Organism: Rhodocyclaceae bacterium UBA2250; assembly: GCA_002347285.1. Lineage (GTDB taxonomy): Bacteria > Pseudomonadota > Gammaproteobacteria > Burkholderiales > Rhodocyclaceae > Sulfuricystis. Next base: position 23,528 of record DDXW01000012.1, read on the forward strand.
GCCTTCTACAAGCACGTCGGCCACGACTACGACGATCCGCTCGGCTGGACGCACGCGCGCGTCGAAGGCAAGAGCGAATACACGCAACTGCTCTACATCCCCGGCCGTGCGCCCTTCGATATGTGGGACCGCAACGCCCGTCACGGCATCAAGCTCTACGTGCGCCGCGTCTTCATCATGGACGACGCCGAGCAGCTGATGCCGCTCTATCTGCGCTTCGTGCGCGGCGTGGTGGACTCCGCGGACCTGCCGCTCAACGTCTCGCGCGAGATTCTGCAGGAGAGCAAGGACATCGAGGCGATCCGCAAGGGCTGCACGGGCAAGGTGCTCGGCCTGCTGACCGACATGGCCGAGAATGACAAGGAAAAGTACGCGCAGTTCTGGGGCGAGTTCGGCAAGGTGCTCAAGGAAGGCGTCGGCGAAGACCATGCCAACAAGGACAAGATCGCCAAGCTGCTGCGCTTCGCCTCGACGCAGGCCGACACGCCGGAAGAAACCGTCTCGCTGGCCGACTATCTCGGCCGCATGAAGCCCGAGCAGGACAAGATCTACTACGTCACCGCCGAGACCTTCAACGCCGCGCGCAACAGCCCGCATCTCGAAGTCTTCCGCAAGAAGGGCATCGAGGTGCTGCTGCTCTCCGACCGCGTGGACGAGTGGGTCGTCAGCCACCTCACCGAGTTCGAGGGCAAGGAACTGGTCTCCGTCGCCAAGGGCGGCCTCGACCTCGGCAAGCTGGCAGACGAAGCCGAGAAGCAGGAGCTCGAAAAGGAAGCCGGCGAGTTCAAGGAGCTGACCGACAAGATCGCCAAAAGCCTTGGCGACAAGGTCAAGGAAGTGCGCGTCACGCACCGCCTGGCCGACAGCCCCGCCTGCCTGGTGGCAGACGAGCACGACGTCTCCGGCAACCTGGCGCGCATCCTCAAGGCCGCCGGCCAGAAGGCACCGTCGTCGCAGCCGATCCTCGAAATCAACCCGAAGCATCCGGTGGTGCTGCGCCTCAAGTACGAGGAAGCAAAGTTCGACGACTGGGCCGCCGTGCTGTTCGAGCAGGCCTTGCTGGCGGAAGGCGGCCAGCTCGACGACCCGGCCACCTTCGTCAAGCGCATCAACGACCTGATGCTGTCGATGTCGCTGGGTGACAAGTAAGAAACTCAAAGGGCTTGCGCCCATCCTCGACGAACGGGCCCGGGTGCTGATCCTGGGCTCGTTCCCCTCCGAGGCCTCCCTCGCGGCGCGGCAGTATTACGCGCACCAGCAGAACCAGTTCTGGAAAATCCTCGGCGCGATTCTCGATCGGCCGCTGTTCGAACTTGACTACGCCGCCAAACAGGCGGCGGTGCAGGACGCCGGCATCGCCATCTGGGACGTCTATGCCGAATGCGAACGCGCCGGCAGCCTCGACAGCGCGATCAAGAACGGCCGGCCCAACGATTTCGCGCGCCTCAAAAACTCGGCGCCGGCGGGGCGGCGCGGCACAGGGGGAATCCGGCGCGTCTGCTTCAACGGCCAGTCCGCCGGCAAATTCGCCCCGCAACTCGCAGCCCTCGGCTTCGAGACCCTGATCCTGCCTTCCACCAGCCCGGCCAATGCGAGCTGGAGCTTCGAGCGGAAACTGGCGGCGTGGCGGGAAGGATTGTCGGTTTGTGGTGTATAGTTATAACAATGTAAAACATTGGTGGAGATGACCATGCGCACCGCCATTCGCAAGATCGGCAATTCACAGGGCGTGCTGATCCCGAAACCCATGCTGGCCGAGACCGGCCTGGAGACCGATGTCGATATCTCCGTGGAAAACGGCGCCATCGTTCTGCGTCCTGTGAAAGAGCATCAACCGCGCGCCGGCTGGGCCGACGCGGCACGCGAGATCGCCGCTCGGGACGACGACGTTCCGGTCTGGCCGGAATTCGCCAACGCCGAGGACGCGGCGCTTCAATGGTGAAGGTGAAACGCGGCGAAATCTGGCTGGCCGCGCTCGATCCCACCGGGGGCGCCGAAATCCAGAAAACGCGCCCCTGCGTGATCGTCTCGCCTCCGGAAATCCATGACTGGCTGCGCACGGTGCTGGTCGCGCCCATGGCCACCGGCAGTCATCCGGCGCCGTTCCGCATTCCCGTCGGCTTCGGCGGCAAGAAGGGCTTGATCCTGCCCGAGCAAATGCGCGCGCTCGACAAGGCGCGGCTCGTCAAGCGCATGGGCAAGGTAGGCCCGGCAACGCTGTCCGCGCTCCTGGGCGTGTTGCGCGACACCTTCGAGGAATAGTCGCGCTGAAACTCGGCGCTGGCGGGGCGGCGGGTGACGGCCAAAAGCAGGCTGCTATACCTTTGAAACGGATGAGGCCAAAGCAGCTTCCCATGCCGTCATCGCCATGATCAACCCGGCACGCTTGAGGACTTCAATTTCAGGCGGAGGTGGCTTCGTGTTTAGTTTGTTGAAGTGCGCGAGCAGGTTCTCGGCATCCAGTATTGACTGCGCAAAGACATCGGCGGCGACTGACGGCATGGCGATCAGGGCATTAATGAATATGCTGTGATGCTAGCAGAAACCGCCAGTACGGTTGTCTCGACGGCCGCTTTAATCCGCCGCCCCGTCAGCGCCGAGTTTTATACCGCGACAAATCCCGGCAGCTTCGCCGCCTTCGTGTCGAAGGTCGCGGTGGCCGTGCAGTCCATGCGCCGGTTCTGCGCGCCGATGAGGCAGTCGGCGAAGTCGGCGGGGCTGTCTTTCCAGAGGTAGAGGGCTTCTTCGATGGCGGGTTCGCTTTCGAAGCGCAGGTCGTCGGCGTCGAGCAGGCTGCCGAAGGCGCCGAGGATTTCGGCTTTGCTCAGGCCGTAGCGGCTGCGCAGCACCCATTCGGTTTCGAGCAGCACGAGCAGGCCGATGAAGACGGGGCGGCCGGCGGCGGTTTCGCGGCGGATGAGCTTGCGCGCTTTCTCGAATTGCGTTTCGTCGTCTCGCACCAGATAGCGGACGAGGACGTTGGTATCCACCCCGAGCATCAGGGCGCCATCTGCTCGACGGGAACGGTCTTGCGGCCTTTCTTGTGCAGCAGGCCGGCGAGGTCGGCGGCGCGCTTGGTCTTGACGCGCATGAGGACCGTGGCGTCCGGCATCAGGGTGAAGGTCATGCGGTCGCCCGGCTTGATGCCGAGACTGTCCCGGATTTCCTTGGGGATGGTGGTCTGTCCCTTGCTGGTCAGCGTGGCGGCGGTCGGCATCGCGGTCTCCTTGTTCCTTACGTTTCTAATTCTAGTAAGAATCAGTCGACTGGGCAACCGGCCAGTTCAGCTTTGCTTGCGCGTATCAATTTTGGTACTATGACAACCCATGAATCCCGTCCTCGATGTTCGCTTCTTCCGCACCGATGCCGGCGCCGAACCGGTCAGGGAATGGCTGAAAGACTTGCCGGCCATCGATCGCAAGACTATCGGCGAAGACATCAAGACCGTGCAATTCGGTTGGCCGTTGGGCATGCCATTGGTCGATCATCTGGGCGGCGATATTTGGGAAGTTCGGATCAGGCTGGGCAATCGCATCGCGCGTGTCCTGTTCGCCATCGACGGCCAGACCATGGTGCTTCTGCATGGCTTCATCAAGAAGCAGCAGAAGACACCCGGCCCCGATCTCGATCTGGCAAAGGACAGGCTGAAACTTTTGAGAAGGAGATGAGCATGGGCAAGAAGAATATTGGCGGCAGCTTCGACGACTTCCTCCGGGAAGAGGCCATGCTTGGGGATGCGACCGCCGTCGCCTTGAAGCGCGTCATCGCCTGGCAGATCGCGGAGGAAATGAAGGCGCAGAAGATCACGAAAACCGAACTGGCCAGGCGCATGCACACCAGCCGCGCCGCATTGAACCGGCTGCTCGACGATGCCGATCCCAGCCTGACCCTGACCACCTTGGCCAGTGCCGCCGCCGCGCTCGGCCGGAAGGTGAATATCCAGCTGGCAGCCGCTTGACGGGCGGCGGTCAGTGGGCCGCTCCGCTTTGGTTTTGCACTGCAAAATGCGAAAATCCGGGCAGCGTTCAACGATTTCTGCGAGGCGGAACATGTTGCCCAAATTCTCTGCGTTTCCCGGCATCGCCGGCCCCGTCATGACCATCGTCATCGACGGCTACGGTCTGGCGAAGAACGATCTCGGCAGCGCCATCGCGGCGGCGCGCAAGCCGACGCTCGACCGGCTGTTCGCCCACTATCCCAACATCCGGCTGCGCGCGCACGGCACGGCGGTCGGCATGCCGTCCGATGACGACATGGGCAATTCCGAGGTCGGCCACAATGCCATCGGCGCGGGCCAGGTGTATGCGCAGGGCGCGGCGCTGGTGGCCGATGCCATCGCTTCCGGCTCGATCTGGGCAGGCGGCGCATGGCAGGAGATCGTGGCGGGCGCCAAGGCGGGGCGGGGCACGATCCACTTCCTCGGCCTGTTCTCCGACGGCAACGTGCATAGCCACATCGACCACCTCAAGGCGCTGGTGGCGCGGGCGAAGGAAGAGGGCATCCGCGCGGTGCGCGTCCATGTGCTGCTCGACGGGCGCGACGTGCCCGAGACCAGCGCGCTCGATTACGTCGAGCCCTTCGAGGCCTTCCTGGCCGGCTTGCGCGGCGCGGATTTCGACGCGCGCATCGCCTCGGGCGGCGGGCGCCAGAACATCACCATGGACCGCTACGAAGCCAACTGGGCGATGGTCGAGAAGGGCTGGCGCGTGCATGTGCTCGGCGAGGGCGAACAGTATCCGGACTGCGTGACCGCCATCAAGGCGCAGCGCGCGCAGCATCCCGGCACCATCGACCAGGACCTGCCGCCCTTCGTGATCGCGGCCGACGGCAAGCCCGTCGGCACCGTCGAGGACGGCGATGCGGTGGTGTTCTTCAACTTCCGCGGCGACCGCGCGATCGAGATCACGCGCGCCTTCGAGGAAGCCGCCTTCGACAAGTTCGACCGCGTGCGCTTCCCCAAAGTCACCTACGCCGGCATGCTGCAGTACGACGGCGATCTGAAGCTGCCGAAGCGCTTCCTGGTCGATCCGCCGGCGATCCGCGACACCACCGGCGAGTGGTTCGCGAAATCCGGCATCCGGCAGTTCGCCTGCTCGGAAACGCAGAAGTTCGGCCACGTCACCTATTTCTGGAACGGCAACCGTTCCGGCAAGTTCGAGGGCGAGACCTGGCAGGAAGTGCCGAGTGACGTGGTGCCCTTCGAGCAGCGGCCGTGGATGAAGGCGGCGGAAATCACCGACGCGATGATCGCGGCGCTGCAGAGCGGCCGGTTCCGCACGCTGCGCTGCAATTACGCGAACGGCGACATGGTGGGGCACACGGGCCACTTCCGAGCCGCGACGATGGCCATCGAGGCGGTCGACCTGGCACTGGCCCGTTTGCTGAAGGCGGTCGATGCCGCCGGCGGCGTCGCGCTGGTGACGGCCGACCACGGCAATGCCGACGAGATGGTCGAGATCGACAAGCAGACCGGGCAGCCCGCGCTCAACCCGGACGGCAGCCTCAAGGCCAAGACCGCGCACACGCTGAATCCCGTGCCGCTGATCCTCTACGACAACGTGACTGGCGGCAAACTCGGACTGCGCCAGACCGACACGGCCGGCCTGTCGAACATCGCCGCGACCACCGCCAACCTGCTCGGTTTCGAGAAGCATCCGAGTTGGGACGACAGCCTGCTGACCGTGAAGTGAGGGTGGCGGACGGCGGGCGGCTGACCGGGCCGCCGCCGGTGGGTGGCCTGATCAAGCCATGATGGCGGTGACCAGCAGCGAGTGCAGGCCGCCGATCAGTTTTTCGGAAATCAGGTTGAGCTTGTCGATGCCGGCATGGGAGTCCCTGACATGTCCGGCCCGGTGACGGGCGATGATTTCTTCCGCCTCGGCATGAAACTGCTCGTGCAGGGCCTCGATCTCGGCAAAAACCGGGAGACGCCCGAAGCGTTCGCGTCCGGTGCCATTCAGCCACTGGCCGAAGCGGCAGGGACCGGGTAACGGCCTAGATACGCCGGTAGATACGCCGGGAGCACCTGATTCTTTTCCTGGCGAAACGAGCAAAAACCTTTGCAACTCCTGCAACCAGCGCAGGTGCTCTTCTTCCGCCAGCATCAGACGGTCGAGATCCGGTTGGGCTTCCAGGCCGCCGGCCAGGATCCAAGCGTGGTCCGGCTGCCAGCGGGCGAGCCAGGCGGAAACCTCTTCGGCCGGCATCGGCCGGGCGATGCCGTAGCCTTGCGCCAGATGGCAGCCCATTTGCAACAGGCGGACGCCATGATTGCCCGTTTCCACCCCTTCGGCGACGACTTCGCGCCGGAATGCCCGCGCCAGGCCGATGACGCCCTCGACGATCGCCATGTCGTCGGGATTGTCGAGCATGTCGCGCACGAATTCCTGATCGATCTTCAGCGTGCTTACGGGCAGGCGCCTGAAGTAGGCGAGCGACGAATAGCCGGTCCCGAAGTCGTCGAGCGCGAACTTCACGCCAAATGCCTGGCACTCGCGCATCAGGGCTGCGATATGCCCGATGTCCTGGAGAGCGGCGCTTTCGAGAATCTCGATCTCCAGGCTGCCGGCCGGCAGATCCGGGTACGCGGCCATGAACTCGCGCAGGCGGGCGATGAAATCCGGTTCCGCCAGATGGTACGGGGAGATATTGACGCTGATCGGCAGCGCCATGCCGGCAGCGTGCCAGAGAGAGGTCTGGCGCAGGGCTTCCCGCAGCACCCATTCGCCGAGGGCGGAATCGGCGGGCGTGCCCTCGATGAAAGGAAGAAACACCTCGGGTGCCAGCAGGCCGAGTTCCGGGTGCTGCCAGCGGATCAACGCCTCGACCCCGACCGCCTGGCCCAGCCGCATGTCCACCTTGGGCTGGTAATGAAGCCTCAATTCGTCGGCTGCCAGCGCAGATTCGAACCGTTGCCGGTGGTCCTTTCTGGCGCGCATCTCGAAATCCTGCAGCGTATCGAAGACATGCCAGCAATTGCGGCCGGCTTCCTTGGCCAGATAGAGCGCATGATCCGCGTGACGCAGCAACGTGTCGGCGTCGACATCGTCTTCCGGGAACAGCGTGACGCCGAGGCTGGCCGTGACCTTGACCAAGTGGCCGTCGATGGCCAGCGGTTCGGCCAGCCTGTCCAGGAGGCGATCGAGGATGAATTCGTACTCGCCCTTGGATCTCAGCTTGTTCAGGAGGAGCACGAACTCGTCGCCGCCCAGACGTGCCACGCTGTCTCCGCTGCGCAGCGCCTGCTGCAGACGGCCGGCGATCTGGATCAGCAGCCGGTCGCCAAACTGATGGCCGTACTGATCGTTGATTGGCTTGAAGCCGTCAAGGTCGAGGTAGACGACGCCCAGGGTATCGCCGTTGCGCCGCGCCTGCGCCATTGCGACATCAAGCCGGTCGGCGAACAGCCGGCGGTTGGGCAATCGGGTGAGGGCATCGTGATAGGCCAGATGCTCGAGGCGGGCTTCCTGCTGCTTGATGAAGGAAATGTCGGTGAAGACGGCAACGTAGTGGGATGTCTCGCCGGCGGAGCCGGCCAGTCGCCTGATCGAAAGCAGCTCTGGATAGATCTCGCCGTTCTTGTGCCGGTTCCAGATTTCGCCCTCCCAATGGCCGGTCTGGCCAAGCGACTGCCACATGGCAGCGTAGAAAGCGGTGTCGTGTCTGCCCGAGTTGAGGATGCGCGGATTCTGTCCGATCACCTCCTCCCGGCCGTAGCCGGTGATTTCGCAAAAACGCGGGTTGACATCCATGATGGTGCCGTCGGCGGCGGTGATGTAAATGCCGTCGTGGGCACTCTCAAAAACGCTGGCCGACAGCCGCAGCTGCGCCTCGGTCGCGGCCCGGGTGGCATCGAGCTCGACGACTTCCAGCGCGTAGCCGACGTCCGCCGCCAGCTCGTCCAGAACTTCCAGCTCGGCGGCGTCGAAAAAGTCGACTTTCTGGGCAAAGAGCGTCAGCGCCGCTACATTCTCGCCGCGCACCCGGATCGGGATGCTGGCGACCGAACCGATGTTGAATTGTCGGATGATTTCGCCGAAAGGCGACCGCCGGTAATGCGGGACAAAGTCGTTGATGATCACGTTCCGGTTCTCGCGCAGTGCGGTTGCCACCGCCGTCGACCCGTCCAGGCCGATGCCCAGGTTTTCGAAGACTTCCGCCGGCACGCCCGAACAGGCAACCGGATGAATGCGGCGGTCGTCGCCCGCAGTGCCGATCCATACAATGGGAAACGCTCCCTGGTCCACGGCGATGGCGCAGACATTCTCGTATAACTGGCCGATTTCCGGCTTTCGTACGATCAGCTGGTTGATTGCCGAGAGCAGCTGGTGGAGGCGGTTCAATTGTTTCTGTGCTTCGACGGCCTGGTTCAGGGCCGCAGTGCGGCGGCCGTCGCGATGCTGCCAGAACAGCAGCGCCAGCAGCCCGATCAGCCAAATGAGGCAGTGGCTGGCGATCTCTCCAAGCCGCCGCCCCCGCTCCTGCGCGAGGTAGGGCGCGAGCGGCACCGTGGCGCCGATGGCGCCGCGCACGTCGCCCAGCTTGTAGCCGTGTTGCTGGTGGCACTTCAAGCATTCGTCCGTCACGATGAACGGCTGCATCATGCGCAATACAGGCGCATCGTCAAGCCGCTGCACTTCTACGTATTCGCGCGGCATCCGTTCGAAGCCTTGCAGCACCTCCTTTTCCCAGGCATCGGGCGCGTTGTTCGGGTTGACCGGCCTGAGGCTGGTAATGCGCGAGCGAATGCCGTACTCTCGGGGAGTGTCCTCCTGCATCTGCCGCAGCATGTAGGCCGGATTCATCAGCGTCAGGGCCAGCCCCGCAGTGGTGACGACGACGCGGTTCGGCTGCGTGAGGTAAGGGTTAGGCGGCGTGTGCTCGTCGATCGGCACAAAGACGCCGCCATGGGAGGCTCCCCACTGCCGGAACGCCAAGTCCTTTTGGATGGTGGTGCGGGCCGCGGCTGCGGCGGTGTCGAGAACGGTCTGGTTGACGTGAAACAGGCTCCAGGCCAGCGAGCCGCCCAGCAGGGCGCTCCACAGCGCCGCCAAAATACCGAACTTGCGCAGCCAGGTGCCGCTGCCGGAAACCGTCACCATTCGGCTCCCGTCGCGTGAACGCCGCCGCGCTGCGCCGTGTCCAGCAGGCATTGGTTGAGCCGGACGACCTCTTCGGCGAAGCGTTTGATGGCCTCCTGCTGGCTGGCGAGTTCCCGCTGCAATCTGATTACGTGCTGACCGGCGCGCAGGCGTGCCGCGAGGACTTTCGGCTTGAGCGGCTTGGCAAGAAAATCGTTGGCGCCCGCAGCGAAGGCCTCTAGCAGCTTGTCCTCCTGATCCATCGCGGTGAGAATCAAAATGTAAATGCCGCGCCCTATCCTGGTTTCGCGGAGAGCGCGAATAAGGGCGATGCCGTCCATTTCCGGCATCATCCAATCGACGACCATGAGGTCGGGCGGGTGTCGTTTTGCCAATTCGAGAGCGAGGCGGCCGTTCTCGGCTTCGCTGCATTCATGACCGATATGGGACATCAGGGCCTTGAGCAGGCTGCGCATGCTGCGCTCGTCATCTACGACCAGTACCTGCAGCCGCTCGTCACCGGCCACGGAGGAGCCGCCGGGATCGGCCGCGGGCGGATCCGCGAAGCAAGTCCGCGTCAGATCGGCGAAAGATGGGAAGGGATGTCCCGCCAGTGCGAGCAGCCCGCACCAGTCCTCCCATTCGCGCACCGAGCGATCCGCAAGGTCGACGAGAGGCTCCGGCGAGATGGCCAGCTTGCTGCCCAGCAGGAAGAAATTCCCCAGCAGGTTGCGGCGTTCCGTTTCCCGGGTCATGCAGATGGCGGCGATCCGTTCCGCCAGCATGAGGGCGAGGCGGACGCGCTCCGCACGCGAACCGGCCGGGAATATGGCATCCCCCTCCATTTCGTGGCAACGCACGGGTTCGGTTTGGGCGGCCGAGAATCCCCATTCGGTCAACAACGCCGCGCCCAGACTGGCGTGATCGATTCCCAGGATCTCTGCTTCGATTGCGCGCCGTGATTGGCGGCATTGCCGGACCGCGGCGAGGACACGCAGGTAATCGTCAGGGAGCGCGGTCGCCAGCGCCAATTCGCCGACGCGGGCGAGCAACCCAAGGACGAATGCTTCGTCCGGCGGCATGAGACGGACGAGGTCGGCCAGCAACTGCATGGCCACGGCACGGGCAAGATTCCTGGACCAAAATGCGGGATAGTCGAGACCGTCGCAATCGCCGCAGCGATGGTCTTCCAGCAGGGTGTGGGCGAGCGCGAGACCGCGGATCGCCGGCGGACCGAGCAGGCGGATGGCATCCTGAATCGCCTGGATCGGACTGTCGCCAGTGGGGCGGCAGCTATTGGCGAGTTTGAGCATGCGTGCGACGAGGGCCGGATCGGCCTGAATGGCGCGCACCAGTTGGGGATGACCGGCGTTCTGTTGGTGCGCGAGCTGCATGACGGCAGCCGCAGGGTCTTTCGGGGACGGCAGCCGTCCCATCGATCTGATGCCTTCGATACGAGTTTGCTGGATCTCGGTCAGCGGCATGGCTGCGCTTTGCGTTGCGATGCTACGCAGGGGAACGTTGCGGCTCAGGCACCGCAGTCTCCCCCGGCTGGGCAGTGTGCCGGCGACGCGAGCCGGAAGCAGCCGGCCAGTTGTTCCATCGTCATCGCCACCTGGGCCAGTTCGCTGGCGGCCGCGGCCGTCTGCTTGGCGCCGGCGGCGAGTTCCTCGGTACCCTGAGACACGTGTTCGACGCGCGCGGCGATGTCGCGCGCGGCGCTCGCTTGTTCCTTCAGCGTCAAACCGATGCTATCGACCGCCTGGGTGACCCCGCCGGCCGAGTCGCGGATGTGCTCGATCGATGCGCCGGCCTCGCCGGCGAGGCGCACGCCGTCCCTGACGCGGGCGACGCTCGCCTCCATGCCGGCCACCGCCGCGCGGGACTCTTCCTGGATGCGGCCGATCATCGCGGCGATTTCGCCGGTCGAGGTGGCGGTGCGCTCGGCGAGCTTGCGCACCTCGTCGGCGACCACCGCGAAGCCGCGTCCCTGCTCGCCGGCGCGTGCCGCCTCGATGGCGGCGTTGAGCGCCAGNNCAGCAGGTTGGTCTGGTCGGCGATCTCGCGGATGACATTGACGATGCCGGTGATCTGGCCGGACATTTCCTCGAGCGAGCGGATGTCGCCGGCGGTGGCGGTGACCGCCTGCGCGATACGATGGATCTCCTCGGCGGCCCCCTTGATTACCGCCGCGCTGGCGTCGGATTGCCTGGCCGAGTCCTGCGTGACGCGATTGACCTCATTGGCGTGCGTCTCGACCTGATCGATCGAGACCGACAACTGCTCGACCGCCGCGGCCATGCTGGCCGCCGCCTCCGACTGCTTCCCCGCGACGGCGGCGCTGGCCGAGGCGCTACGGTCCAACTCGCCGGACTGGGCGTTGAGCCGTCCGGTTTCGTGGCGGATCGCCGCGACGATCTCGTGCAGGTTGTCGCGCATCATGCCCATCTGGCGCAGCACCTCGGTGATCTCGTCCTGTCCGCTGACCGGCACCGGGCGCGACAGGTCGCCCGCGGCGATGGCGCGTGCCGCGCGGTTCGCCTCGGCGAGTCCGCCGTTGAGGCGGCGCATGGACAGGATCCCGGTGAGCGTACCGACGATGGCCGCCAGCAGAATCAGGCCGACCAGTATGGCTCGCGTCGTCGTGTAGCGGGATTCGGCGGCGTGGTATTCCTGCCGGGCTTCCTGTACCTGCCATTCGGCCAGCGCCTGCAGGGCGTCGAAGGCGGCCTTGAGCTCGATCCGGCCGGCGGCCAGTATCGCCGATACGACCGGCGGGCCGTAGTCGCCGGCCTTCAAAGCGGCCACCGCCTCGCGCTGCTTAGCGCTCCAGGCCCCGAGCCCGGTTTCGAATTCGCCGTAAATCTGTCGTTCGCGCTCTGTGCCGAGTAAGTCGCGAAAATCGTCCAGCAGCCGTTCCTGCTCGGCGGCGTTGCTCTCGATGTGCTCGAGGTGCACGTCGACGGCGTGGTCGTGGGCCGAGAGAAGAGGCCCCCTGGGGTCGTGCTGCAATGCCAGCAGCAATTCGACGCGGTTGGCGTTGAGCAGTTCGCGGAAGCGGATCACCTTCATGACCGGCACCAGGCTGCCGTCGTGTACGCTCTGCAGACTGTCGCGCGCGGCCGCCAGTCCGAGCCAGCCCAGTCCGGCGGCGCAATAGAAGATGGCGGTGGCGAAGGCGGCCCAGAGCCACAAGCGCCGGGCGATGGTGAGGCGGAACGGCATATTGTGGTTCTCCCTTGGCTTTGTGGCGGCGGCCGCAATGTGTGAAGCAGCATGGAACGAACCGGGATCGAGCGGCTTGACGGTGAAGCCGCCCCTGTCGGCGGCCCGGGGCGAAACGGCTCTGCCGGTTTCATTCATTTTGGTTTGTCGCAGCCACCTCCGCCGCGATGCAAAGCGGCGACAGGGTTTCGAGTAGCTGGCATTTGTGGGCTGAAGCGTCGCAGAAGCGTATCAGATCGGCCAGCTTCTCCTTGGTCGCCTGCAATTCGTGGATGCGCCTGTCCAATTCCTTGAGTTTGTTCGACACCCGCCCCAGCATCTCCCGGCACGGGTGGCCATGTCGCTCGGGCAGTGCCAGCAGCTCGACGACTTCATTCAGGGAGAAGCCGAATTCCTTGATGCGAAGTATCTCCTTGAGGCGCTGCAGGGAAGTGGCCGGATAACTGCGATAGCCGTTGGGCGTGCGCGGCGGCGAAGGCAACAGCCCGATTCGCTCGTAATAACGAATGGTAGCGGTCGGTATGCCCGTTATTTTCGACAGCTCGCCAATCCTGAACCCGCACATTCAATAAGCTCATCCAAAAAACACGCGCTGGAGACAAAGACAGGTTTCTAAACCTTGTAGCTGCTTCAATGTCAAGCGCACAATGTCAAGCGGATTATGAAAAACGCCGGGACGCGGCAAAAGCGGCGATAGCCTGATCCGGCTGCAGGATTGAGCTGATTGTGTTGTAGGCGCTATCCTACAGAGCGGAAAGCGGATCGATCAGCCGGTGCGTAATGCAGTAACGGGTCAATTCCGCGTTGCTATCCAGATCCAGCTTGGCGAGAACGCGGCTGCGATAGGTGCTGACGGTTTTCGGGGATAGGTGCATCGCCTCGGCGATTTCTCCGGGACGCCGGCCCGCGGCCAGCATCACCAGCACCCGGTACTCCTGCTGCGATAGCTGGTCATGGAGGAGCGTGCCGCGCCGGTCGGCCAGCAGGTTGGCGAAGTGCTCGGCCAGCGCCGCCGAGATGTAGCGGCCGCCGGCGGCGATATGCTCCAGCGCGCTGACCAGCTCCTCGGCGGCGCGGTCCTTGGTGAGATAGCCGGCCGCTCCCATTTGCAGCGCCCGCTCGGCATAGACGGTCTCGGTGTTGAGGCTCAGAACCAGCAGCGGCACGGCCGGAACCGCACGGCGCAGGCGTGCTACCGTTTCAAGTCCCGCGCTGTCGGGGAGGTTCAGATCGGCGACCACCAGGTGATGACCGCCGCCTCGCATCGATTCCAGCCCTTCGCTCAGGGTGCCGGCTTCGTCGATGGCGGCGTCCGGCCAGCGGCCGAGGATTGCCTGACGCATGCCGGCACGAAAGAGGGGATGGTCTTCAACAAGCAGAATCTTCATGCTCATCTCCGTGCGCGGGCTGGTCGAGGGGCAGTGTGACGGAGACGATGGTACCGTCTGCCGCCTGGCGGGCAATCATGCAGCGGCCGAGCATCAGCCGGGCATGCTCCTGCATGGAAACCAGACCCTGCGCGTCTTCGCGCACCTGTGCCGCGTCGAACCCGCAACCGTCGTCCTTCACGTGCAGCCAGTAATGCCCGGCCTCGGCACGGCCATCGATGCGAAGACGGGTCGCGCCGGCGTGGCGCAACACGTTGGTGATGGCTTCCTGGGTGATGCGGAACAGCGCCACGGCCTGCGGCCAGCTCAAGCGCTGCTGTTCGTGCTGTTCGCGGATCGTCACTTTGCAGTCGAGTTGCGCCGGGCCGACGGCGTGCCGGACGAAATGCTCGAGCGCCGCGGCGAGCCCGAGGTCGTCGAGCAGGGGCGGACGTAATTCGGCGGTGATCCGGCGCGCACTGGCGATGCCCGTTTCGAGCGCCTGATCGATGGCGGCGCGCTGGCCGGCGGGCCAGGCCTCTTGCGGTACCGACTGGACGATCAGCTTGATGGCCGTGAACACCTGGCCCATCTGGTCGTGCACCTCGCGAGCGACGCGGCACCGCTCCTGCTCGATCGCCTTGTTCTGCGACTGAGTGAAATGCTCGCTGCGGCGGTTCGCCTCGACGAGGCGCTGGCGTACCGCCCCGAATTCCTCGATTTCCGGCGAACCGGCCCGGTCGTGGCGGTTGTCGACCAGACTGGCCACCGCTCGGCCGAGCTGGCGCCGGCCGAGCATGCCGCCCCCGATCCCCGCCAGCGTCGCCATCAGCGGGCCGAAGCCCAGCTATGTCGTCAGGGAAAACAGCGGTGCCGGATAGGTGGCGCGAGGGATTTCGATCCTCACCTTCCATGGGGCGGAAACCAGCGGAACGGCAATACCGTGCGCGGTATTTGTGGGCCAGCCGGTAGAGATCGCGGAGGCGGGCCGGTTCGTGATCCGGCGAGTATTTTCAGGGCGCTGATGCCGGCGTTCAGATGCTGATCGATTGCCGTGGCGAAGTTGCGAGCGATGGCCTCGGCTTGTTGGCCGTTGTCGGCCTTGCGCCGGCCTGATGGTGGCGCACGAATTCGAAGACCAGCAAGATCGTGAAAATCATCAAGGGGAGAACGGAGAGCCAGATCAGGCGGGTCAGGTAGGTGGATAACGGCATCGATCGTTTCACCGCAGGAGACGGACAGGCGAATTGTGCGCGAATTCCGGCGAAATGCACGCCGCGCCGCCCCGCCAGGCCCGACTTTGCCAGGATTGCCGGGCGGGTCGTGATTAGAGTTCGACCTGCGTGCCGAGTTCGACGACGCGGTTGGTCGGGATCTTGAAGTAGGCGGTGGCCGGCTCGGCGTTGCGGAACATGAAGGTGAACAGCCGCTGCCGCCAGCGCGGCATGCGCGCGACGCGCGCTCGCGGCACGATGGTTTCGCGGCCGAGGAAGAACGAGGTCTCCATCGGCTCGTACTTGAGGCCGTGATCGGCGCACCGCTCGAGCGCGGCGGGGATGTCCGGCTCGTCCTTGAAGCCGTAGCGCACCAGTACCTGGAAGAACCCCTCGGGCAGCGGATGAACGGCGACCTGCTCCTCGGCCGGCACGTAGGGAACGTCCTCGACGCGCACGTTGAGCAGCACCACGCGCTGGTGCAGCACCTTGTTGTGCAGCAGGTTGTGCAGCATGGCGCGCGGCACGCCGTCCGGGTTGGTGGTCATGAAGACGCTGGTTCCCTCGACGCGCTGCGGGCCGCCGTAGGCGAGGCTCCGCAGGAAGGCGTCGAGCGGCATCGAGTCCTGCTCGAGCTTCTCGTAGAGCAGCGCGCGGCCGCGCCGCCAGGTGGCGAGCAGCGTGAAGATCGCGCCGCCGAGCACGAGCGGGAACCAGCCGCCGTCGAGCACCTTGATCACGTTGGCGGAGAAGAAGGCGATGTCGACGACGACGAAGAACGCCAGGAACAGGATCGCCAGGCCCCAGTTCCAGCCCCACAGCGCGCGTACCACGACGAAGGCGAGCAGCGTGTCGATCATCATCGTCAGGGTCACCGCGATGCCGTAGGCCGAGGCCAGGTTCGACGAACTGCGGAAGGTCAGCACCAGCAGCAGCACGGCGATCAGCAGCAGCCAGTTGATGTTGGGGAGGTAGATCTGCCCCTTTTCCCGGGCGGAGGTGTGGAGGATGCGGATGCGCGGCGCGTAGCCGAGCTGGATCGCCTGGCTGGTCAGCGAGAAGGCGCCGGAAATCACCGCCTGCGAGGCGATGATGGTCGCCACGGTGGCGAGGGCGACCAGCGGGTAGATCAGCGCCTCCGGCACCGACATGAAGAAGGGGCTGCGCGCCGCCTCGGGATGGTCGAGGATCAGCGCGCCCTGGCCGAGGTAGTTGAGATAGAGGGCCGGAAAGACGAACCACAGCCAGGCCAGCTTGATCGGCCGCCGGCCGAAGTGCCCCATGTCGGCGTAGAGTGCCTCGCCGCCGGTGATCGCCAGCACCACCGCGCCGAGCGCCAGGAAGGCCAGCGTCCGGTTCGCCGCGAAGAAATGGAAGGCGTACCAGGGATTGATGGCGGCGAGCACCGATGGATGCTTGAGGAGGTTCCACAGTCCGAGCGCCGCCAGCGTGGCGAACCAGAACAGCATGACGGGGCCGAACAGCGCGGCGACGCTGGCGGTGCCCCTGCGCTGGAACAGGAACAGCGCGACGAGGATGCCGACGGCGATCGGCACGACGAAGGGCTTGAACGCCGGCGTCGCCACCTCGAGCCCCTCGACGGCGGACAGCACCGAGAGCGCGGGCGTGATCGCCGCGTCGCCGTAGAACAGCGCGGCGCCGAAGATGCCGAGTGCCGACAGCAGCCAGAGCATGCGCGGGTTGAGGCGCTCGACGCGCAGCGCCAGCGAGGTGAGCGCCATGATGCCGCCTTCGCCCTTGTTGTCGGCGCGCGTGATGAACATCACGTACTTGAGCGAGACCGTGACGGTCATCGCCCAGAACACCAGCGACAGGATGCCGAGCACGTTGTCGGGCGTGACCGGCACGGGATGATGGCCGCTCGAGAACACTTCCTTCATCGTGTAGAGCGGACTGGTGCCGATGTCGCCGTAGACCACCCCCATCGCGGCGACCGACATCGCCGCCACGGCGGCGCCATCCCCGTCGCGCTTCGTTGCTGCACTCATGACTGTTCCTTGCGGTACCGCTTGGATATTGCGATGCAACATCATTGTAGGCCGATCCGGGAAAGCTGCACAGCGGCCGTGCGCAGGCGGTATAGTCGCGCCTCATGGATGCCAATGCCAATGCCAATGCCAATGCCAATGCCAAGCAGAACTCCCAGGAACGCCGGCTGACCCTGCTCGAGATCGTCGACGCCCTGATCGCCGCCGGCAAGGTGCCGCGCGCCGAAGCCGAGAAGTTCCGTCAGGAACGCCGCTACTACCGCGGCCAGGCGCATCCGCTGCTGGTGATTGCCGAGCAGCGCTGGAAATCGCCCGAGCCGCCCAACCGCGTGCTCGACCTCGAGGCGCTGACGCAATGGCTGGCCGAGTGGGCCGGGCTGGCCTACTACCACATCGATCCGCTCAAGGTGAACCTGGCCGCCGTCACCGACGTGATGAGCTCCGCCTACGCGAGCCGCTTCCGCATCCTGCCGGTCGAGGTGCGCGCCACCGAGGTGGTGATCGCCACTGCCGAGCCCTTCATCCGCGGCTGGGAGGAGGAACTCAAGCCGATCCTCAAGAAGGACATCCGGCTGGTGATCGCCAACCCCGAGGACATCGCGCGCTACCAGGTCGAGTTCTACAACCTCGCCAAGTCGGTGAAGGGCGCCATGGCGCGCGGCGACGTCGCGCGCACCGGCATCTCGCAGTTCGAGCAGCTGGTCGAGATGGGCAAGGGCAAGACGAGCATCGACGCCAACGACCAGCACATCGTGCTGATCGTCGACTGGCTGTGGCAATACGCCTTCGAGCAGCGCGCCTCGGACATCCACATCGAGCCGCGCCGTGACCTCGGCATCGTGCGCTTCCGCATCGACGGCGTGCTGCACCAGGTCTACCAGATCCCGATGCCGGTGCTCGCCGCGATGACCAGCCGCATCAAGATCCTCGGCCGCATGGACGTGGTCGAGAAGCGCCGCCCGCAGGACGGCCGCATCAAGACGCGCGCGCCCGACGGCGAGGAGATCGAGCTGCGCCTGTCGACGCTGCCGACCGCCTTCGGCGAGAAGCTGGTGATGCGCATCTTCGATCCGGACGTGCTGGTGCGCGACTTCGGCGACCTCGGCTTCTCCGCCGAGGACACCGCGCGCTGGCAGGAGATGACCGGCAAGCCGAACGGCATCATCCTCGTCACCGGCCCGACCGGCTCGGGCAAGACCACCACGCTCTATTCGACGCTCAAGCAGCTGGCGACGCAGGAGGTCAACGTGTGCACGCTGGAGGACCCGATCGAGATGATCGAGCCGGCCTTCAACCAGGTGCAGGTGCAGCCCGACATCGGCGTGAACTTCGCCGCCGGCATCCGCGCGCTGATGCGCCAGGACCCGGACATCATCATGGTCGGCGAGATCCGCGACTTCGAGACCGCCGACATGGCGGTGCAGGCGGCGCTCACCGGCCACCTGGTGCTGTCGACGCTGCACACCAACGACGCGCCGACGGCGATCACCCGCCTGCTCGACCTCGGCGTGCCGCCCTACCTGCTGCAATCGACGGTGCTCGGCGTGATGGCGCAGCGCCTGGTGCGCACGCTCTGCCCGCACTGCAAGCGCGCCGAGGAGCCGAGCAGCGAGGACGAGATGCTCTGGCAGGGCCTGGTGTCGCCGTGGAAGTCGAAGAACCCCACCCAGCTCCACAAGCCGGTCGGCTGCCTCGAGTGCCGCATGACCGGCTATCTGGGCCGCGTCGGCCTCTACGAGATCATGCCGATGACGCTGGATCTCAAGGCGTTGATCAGCGGCCATACCGATCTCGCCGCGCTGCGCGAACGGGCGATCAAGGCGGGCATGCAGCCGCTGCGCATCGCCGGCGCGCGCAAGGTCGCCGCCGGCCTGACGACCATGGAGGAAGTGTTCAAGGTCGCGCCGCCGCTGCAGGAACTGGTGCCGATTCCGCAGTAGGCGGCCGGCGGCTCAGCCGCGCCGGCGGATGCAGTCGAGATAGGCCGCGCCGTCCGGCGGCCGGCCGTCGCGCTGGGCGCGCCACAGCGTTTCCCCGAGGCATTCGAGCAGGTCGTGCAATGCGGCGTGCCGGTCGCCGCCCCGCGCGAGCCGAGTTTCGAAGGCGGCGCGGATGCCGGGCGGCTGGTCGATCGACAACTGCTCCTCGATGGCCAGATGCAGCGACAGGTGCAGGAAGGGGTTCATCGCCCCGTCCTCGGACGTCCAGTCGCGCCGCAGCGCTGCCTCGTCCCGCAGCAGGGCGTGGTATTCGGGATGCAGCACGACGAGGTCGGCGGCCAGCGTTTCGAGCGGCGTGGCCGGCAGCTTCTCGCAGTGCTTGCGCCAGGCTTCGCTCAGGAAGCGGCGCGCCTGGTCACGGCTGGGGTTGAACATCGCTCAGCTCTCTTCCTTGTCCTTGAAGGCGCACAGGTCGCGGATCGCGCAGCGCCAGCACTCCGGCCGGCGGGCCTTGCAGACGTAGCGGCCGTGCAGGATCAGCCAGTGGTGCGCATGGCGGCGGTATTGCGGCGGCACCGCCTTGAGCAGCTTCTTTTCCACCGTTGCGACATCCTTGCCGGGCGCCAGGCCGGTGCGGTTGGCGAGGCGGAAGATATGGGTGTCGACGGCGATGGTCGGCTCGCCGAACACGATGTTGAGCACGACGTTGGCGGTCTTGCGGCCGACGCCGGGCAGCGCCTCGAGCGCGGCGCGCTCGTGCGGCACCTGGCCGTCGTGCAGCTCGACGAGCCGCCGCGCCGTGGCAATCACGTTCTTCGCCTTGGTCTGGTAGAGGCCGATGGTGCGGATGTAGTCGGCGAGTTTCTCCTCGCCGAGCGCGGCGATCGCCTCCGGGGTCGGGGCGTCGCGGAACAGCGCTTTGGTCGCCAGATTGACGCTCCGGTCGGTGGCCTGCGCCGAGAGGATCACCGCGACCAGCAGCTGGAACGGGGTGGCGTATTCGAGTTCGGTGCGCGGCTCCGGGTCGATGGCCGCGAGGCGGCGGAACAGCTCGGCGCGCTCGGCGGCTTTCATGCGCCGGCTTCAGGCGCCGGCCGGGATGGACTGCTGCGCCGCCAGCAGGCGGGCCTTGGCGCGCTCGTTGGCGCGATGGTCGAGCCAGTTGCGGCCGGCGATCAGCAGGCCGAGCACGAAGAAGGCGCCGGGCGGCAGGATCGCGACGAGGAAGCCCGGATAGTCCTCGGGCAGCACCTGGATGGCCTGCATGCCGGGCACGATCATGTCGATGCCGGCCAGCAGGGTGCCCTGGCCGATGAATTCGCGGATGGCACCGAGCAGGCCGATCACCCAGACGAAGCCGATGCCCATCATCACCCCGTCGAAGGCCGCCAGCCCGGCCGAGTTCTTCGCGGCGAAGGCCTCGACGCGCGCCAGGACGATGCAGTTGACGACGATCAGCGGGATGAAGATGCCGAGCACGAGATAGAGATCGTGCAGCCAGGCGTTCATCGCCATGTCCACGACCGTGACGAGGGAGGCGATGATGAGGATGAAGATCGGAATGCGAATCTCGTGGGGAATGAAGCCGCGCAGCAGCGAGACGATCAGGTTGGCCATGGCCATGACCAGGATGGTCGCCAGGCCGAGGCTGACGGCGTTCACCGCGCTGGTGCTGATCGCCAGCAGGGAGCACAGGCCGAGCATCTGCCCGAGCACCGGATTCTGGTTCCACAGGCCGTTATGGGTGATCGCACGCAATTGGCTCATCTGGCTGGCTCCTTCCATTGGCTGCCCGCCGGCAGGGCGTAGAGCGCATCGGCGCGCTCGAGCGCCCAGCCGAGGGCGCGGGTGGTGGCGTTGGTGACGGCGCGCGCCGAGATGGTGGCGCCGGCGCGCTGCTCGAAGACGCCGCCGTCCTTCTTGACGCGCCACTTCTCGCGCGGCGGGTCGCCGAAATGGCGGCCGCTGAACTGGGTGATCCAGGGGTGCTGCTTGTTCTTGTCCTTCTTCGCGTCGATGTAGTCGCCGAGGCCGGGTGTTTCCTTGTGCTGCGTCACGCGCACCGCCGCGAGCCGTCCGTCCGCCCGCACGGCGAGGATCAGGCGGATCTCGCCGGAGTAGCCGTCCGGCGCGGCGGTCTCGAACACCAGCGCGGCCGGCTGGTCGCCGAGGCGGGCGCGGTAGAGCGTGGTCGGCGCCGCCAGGCCGAGCGCTGGCGTCGCCGGCAGCTGGATGGCGTCCTCGAGCAGTTCGTTGTCGTAGAGGTCGGGCGGCAGCACCTCGGCAATCATGCGGCGCTGCGCATCCAGCGCCGTGGCATCGAGCACGGGTTTGGTGAGCTGATAGACGCCCGCCATCAGCGCGGTGAAGGCGAGGGTAAAGGCCAGCAGGGTCACAGCGGTGTGCAGCGAGATGCGCGCGGCGCCGGGCGGCGGCGGGGCAGGCGGGATGGGGATGGGGGCGAGCTCGGGGGCGCTCATGGCAGCGGACCCTTCTTGTGGCCGAAGACTTTGGGTTGGGTGCCCATGTCGATCAGCGGCACCAGCAGGTTCATCAGCAAGATGGCAAAGGCCATGCCGTCGGGGTAGGCGCCGAAGCTGCGGATGATCCAGGTCAGCAGGGCGGCGCCGGCGGCGAAGATCAGCTTGCCGAGCGGCGTGGTGCAGCCGGACACCGGGTCGGTGGCGATGAAGAAGGCGCCGAGCATCGCCCCGCCGGTGAACAGGTGGAAGTTGGCGCCGACGAAGCGTTCGGGGTTGAGAATGTTGAATGTGGCGGCGATCACGGCCAGGGTGACGACGAAGGCGGCCGGCACGTGCCAGGTGATGATGCGCTGCTGGATCAGCCAGAGGCCGCCGAGCAGGTAGCCGGCGGCCACCCATTCCCAGCCGAGGCCGCCGATGTTGCCGAAGGTGGCATGCGAGCCGAGGATGCCGGCGATGGTGAGACGCTGCTCCGGGTCGCGCAGCACGGTGCGCAGCGCATCGAGCGGCGTCGCCATGACGATCGCGTCGAGCTCGCGATAGCCCGAGAAGACCGCGTTGAACATCGGCGCGAAGGTGTTGAAGTCGGCGCGCGGCCACTGCGACATCAGCTGCGGATAGGCGACGATCATCGTGCAGAAGGCGACCATCGCCGGGTTGAACGGGTTCTGGCCAAGGCCGCCGTAGAGATGCTTGGCGACGACGATGGCGATCAGCACGCCGGTGACGGTCAGCCACCACGGCGCGATCGGCGGGAAGGTCAGGGCGACCAGCCAGGCGGTGACCAGCGCGCTGCCGTCGGTGAGGAACAGCAGCACCGGCTTGCCGCGCAGCCTGAGCATCAGCGCCTCGGCGCACAGCGCCGCGACCGAGGCGAGCGCGATCTGCACCAGGATGATCGCGCCGAAGAACCAGACGTAGGCGAATATGCCCGGCAGCAGGGCGGCCAGCACCTTGAGCATGACGCTGCGCACGCTGGTGGACTGGAGGACGTGGGGTGAGGTATGCATCAGGCGTTCCCTTCGCTGGTCGGAGCGGCCTCGGGATGGGCCTTGGCCTGGGCGGCGGCGATCTTGGCCGCATCCTCCTGCGCCAGCTTGGCCTTGGTTTCCGCCGCCTTGGCGGCGAGCCTGGCCGCCTTTTCCGCCTTCTCGCGCTCCTCGCGGAACTGGCGGAATTCGTGGCGTTCGCGCGCCCGGTCGGCGGCGGCCTTGTCGCGCTCGCGCGCGCGAATCTCGGCTTTCGCGAAGCGGTAGTAATCGACCAGCGGAATGCGCGACGGGCAGACGAAGGCGCAGCAGCCGCATTCGATGCAGTCGAACAGATGGTATTCCTGGGCCTTGCCGAAGTTCTTCGACCTGGAGAACCAGTACAGTTCGTGCGGCTGCAGCACCACCGGGCAGGCGCGCGTGCAGGCGCCGCAGCGGATGCACGGCATCTCGGGCGGCGGCGGCGGGAACAGCGCCGGGCTCATCGCCAGCAGGCAGTTGGTGGCCTTGACTACCGGCACCGTCAGGTCGGCCAGCGGGAAGCCCATCATCGGCCCGCCCATGACGATGCGGTCGGTGTCGGCCTGCGGCGCACCGAGCGGCAGCAGCGCGTCGATCGGCGTGCCGACCAGCACCTCGAAATTGCCGGGGTGGGCGTAGTTGCCGGCCAGCGTGACGATGCGCGAGATCAGCGGCTCGCCGTGCAGCACGGCGCGCGCGACGGCATACGCAGTTCCCACGTTGAAGCACTGCACGCCGAAGTCGGGGCCGAGCTTGCCGTAGGGAATCTCGATGCCGGTCAGCACGCGAATCAGCTGCTTCTCACCGCCGGCGGGATAGAGCGTCGGCACCGCGACGACCTGGATCTCGCCCGCGCCGCCGAGTCTCTCCTGGCCGAGGGCGGCGCGCAGGGCGGCGGCGGCCTCGGGCTTGTTGTCCTCGACGCCGAACAGGATCCGCCTGGCGTCCATCAGGCGGGCGAGGATGCGGGCGCCGGCGACGATCTCGTCGGCGCGCTCGCGCATCAGCCGGTCGTCGCAGGTGATCCACGGCTCGCATTCGGCGCCGTTGATGACGAGCGTCTCGATGCGCGCGCGTGCCTTGACGTGGCTGGGGAAGGCCGCGCCGCCCAGGCCGACGATGCCGGCGTCGCGGATGCGCGCGCGCAGCAGTTCCGCGTCGGCGGCCAGGCCGTCGAGCGGCGCGCGCTCGATCCAGCGCTCCTCGCCGTCCGGCTCGATGATGGCGCAGGGCGCGGCGAGTCCGGAGGGGTGCGGCAGCGGACGTTCCTCGATGGCGCGCACCGTGCCGGAGGTCGGCGCATGCACCGTGGTGCCGAACGGCCCTTCGGCGCCGCCGATGACCTGTCCCTTGAGCACCTGGTCGCCGGCCTGCACGCGGATCGCCGCGGCGCCCGTGGCGCTCTGGCGGAACGGCACGACCAGCAGTTGCGGCAGCGGCGCCGGCAGGATCGGGGTGCCGGAGGATTCCTGCTTGTGCGAGGCGGGCTTCACGCCACCATGGAAACGGAACAGTTCAAGCATGGGGATTCACCGACTTGACCGGGATCACCGGGTACTTCCACTTCCAGGTGTCGATGGTTTCGGGGATCGGCACCATGCTGATGCAGTTGACCGGACAGGGCGGCACGCACAGCTCGCAGCCGGTGCATTGCGCGGCGATGATCGTGTGCATCTGCTTGGCCGCGCCGACGATGGCGTCGACCGGGCAGGCCTGGATGCACAGCGTGCAGCCGATGCAGCTCTGCTCGTCGATGAAGGCGACGCTCTTCGGCTTCTCGATGCCGTGCTCGCCGGACAGCGGCTTGAATTCGCGGCCGAGCAGGTCGGCGAGCTTGCGGATGCCCTCCTCGCCGCCGGGCGGGCACTGGTTGATCTCGGCCTCGCCCTTGGCGATCGCCTCGGCATACGGCCGGCAGCCCGGGTAGCCGCACTGGCCGCACTGCGTCTGCGGCAGGATCGCGTCGATCTTCTCGACCAGCGGATCGCCCTCGACCTTGAATTTCACGGCGACGTAGCCGAGCGCCCCGCCGAGGATGACGGCGCCGAGCGCCATGACCAGGACCGCCGTCAGCATGTTTTCGACGGGCCGCCCCGAGAAAACAGCCGCCCCCCCGTGGGGGGCAGCGAGCCGAATTTGCGAGCGTGGGGGGCCATTACTTGTATTTGTCCAGGCCGGCGAAGCCCATGAAGGCCAGGCTCATGATGCCGGCGGTGATCATCGCGATCGCGGTGCCGCGGAAGTGCACCGGCACGTCGGCGCCTTCGAGACGCTCGCGGATGCCGGCGAACAACACCAGGGCGAGCGTGAAGCCGAGCGCCGCACCGAAGCCGAACACCATCGACTCGACGAAGTTGTGGCGCAGGCCGATGTTGAGCAGCGGCACGCCGAGCACCGCGCAGTTGGTGGTGATCAGCGGCAGGTAGATGCCGAGCACCTGGTGCAGCAGGGGGCTGGTCTTCTGGATCACCAGCTCGGTGAGCTGGACGATCGAGGCGATGGTGACGATGAACGCGAGCGTGCGCAGGTAGAGCAGGTCGTTGGGCGCCAGCAGCCATCTGTCGATGACGTAGCTGGTGCCACTGGCCAGCGTCAGCACGAACGTGGTGGCGGCACCCATGCCGACGGCGGTTTCCAGCTTCTTGGAAACCCCCATGAAGGGGCACAGGCCGAGGACGCGGACGAAGACGACGTTGTTGACGAGAACGGCGCCGAGGACGATGAAAAGATAGCTGGTCATGATCGAAGGAGCCGGGCGAACCCGGCGCGGCGCGCATTATCGCGCTTTCGCGGCGATGCAACAACCCTGATTCGAACGATGCCTTTGGGGGAGGGGGCCGCGGGTCGCCGCCGCCCCGTCAGCGCCGAGTATTCACTCTTCCGCCAGCTCGCCGAGCAGCAGCTCCTGCGCGCAGGTACGCACGCGCCGCGAGGGCCTGATGCGGTAGCACCCGTCGCCGTCCATGTCCCAGGCCTGGCAGTTGTCGGCCAGGTAGCCCTTCAGCCCTTCCTTGATCACGCGGCGCTTGAGCTTCGGGTCGAGCACCGGGAAGGCGACCTCGATGCGGCGGAAGAAGTTGCGCTCCATCCAGTCGGCGCTGGCGAGGTAGAGCTTCTCGGCGCCGTCGGCGTGGAAATGGAAGATGCGGTGATGCTCGAGGAAGCGGCCGATCACCGAGCGGACGCGGATGTTGTCCGACAGGCCCGGCACGCCGGGCCGCAGGCAGCAGACGCCGCGCACGATCAGGTCGACCTGCACGCCGGCCTGGCTCGCCGCGTAGAGCGCCTCGATGATCTCCGGCTCGAGCAGCGAATTCATCTTGGCGATGATCTGCGCCTTGCGGCCGGCGCGGGCGATCTCGGTCTCGGCGCGGATCGCCTCGAGCATGTTCGAGTGCAGCGTGAACGGCGCCTGCCAGAGATGCTTGAGCGCGCTCGCCTTGCCCAGCCCGGTGAGCTGCTTGAAGACCTCGTTCACGTCGTCGGCGATCTCGTCGTTGCAGGTCAGCAGGCCGAAGTCGGTGTAGAAGCGCGTGGTGCGCGGATGGTAGTTGCCGGTGCCCAGATGCACGTAGCGGCGGTAGCCCTGTTCCTCGCGGCGCAGCACCAGCATCATCTTGGCGTGCGTCTTGTAGCCGAACACGCCATAGACGACGTGGGCGCCGGCCTCCTCGAGCCGCGCGGCGATCGACAGGTTGGCCTCCTCGTCGAAGCGCGCCATCAGCTCGACCACGACGGTGACCTCCTTGCCCTTCTGCGCGGCGCGCAGCAGGTGCTCCATCAGCACCGAGTCGGTGCCGGTGCGATAGACCGTCATCTTGATCGCCACCACCTGCGGGTCGTCGGCCGCCTGCTTGAGGAACTCGATCACCGGCGTGAACGACTGGTAGGGGTGGTGCAGCAGCACGTCGCTCCTGCGCACGACGTCGAACAGGTCGTAGCGGCCGGACAACTGCTTCGGCAGGCCGGGCTGGAAGGAAGTGAACTTGAGGTCGGGGCGGTTGACGCGGTCGGGCACCGAGATCAGGCGCACCAGGTTGACGATGCCGGGCACCTGGTAGAGATCCTCGCGGCCGAGGCCGAACTGCTGGAGCAGGAAGTCGGCCATCACCTCGGAGCAGCTCTCGGCGACCTCGAGGCGCACGCCGTCGCCGAAGTGGCGCTGCGGCAGCTCGCCCTGCAGCGCGGTGCGCAGGTTCTTCACCTCCTCCTCGTCGACGAACAGGTCGGAGTTGCGCGTGACGCGGAACTGGTAGCAGCCGAGCACGTGCATGCCGGTGAACAGCTCGCCGACGTGGCGGTGCAGGATCGAGGAGAGGAAGACGAAGCCGTGGTCGGCCCCGGCGATCTCCGGCGGCAGCTGGATCACGCGCGGCAGCGCGCGCGGCGCCTGCACGATCGCGGCGCCCGAGCTGCGGCCGAAGGCGTCCTTGCCCTCGAGTTCGACCGCGAAGTTGAGGCTCTTGTTGAGCACGCGCGGGAAGGGGTGGGCCGGGTCGAGGCCGATCGGCGTCAGCACCGGCATCACCTCGCGGCGGAAGAATTCGTGGATCCAGGCCTGCTGCGCCTCGTTCCATTCCGAGCGCTTGTAGAAGACGATGCCCTCGCGCCGCAGGGTGGGCAGGATCTCCTCGTTGAGCAGCGCGTACTGCTCGCGGATGATCTCGTGCGCTTCCCGCGTGACGCGGCGGAACACCGCCTGTGCGCCGAGGTGGTCGGGGCCGGTGGTATGGCTGCGCAGCTTGATCTGCTCCTTGATGCCGGCGACGCGGATCTCGAAGAACTCGTCGAGGTTGGACGAGACGATGCACAGGAAGCGCAGGCGCTCGAGCAGCGGCACGTTCCGGTCGGCGGCCTGGGCCAGCACGCGGCGGTTGAACGCCAGCAGCGAGATTTCGCGGTTGAGGAAGTGTTCGGCGGGGTAGTCGTGGTGCGAGTACATCATCAGCATGGTCGTGGGCCGGCGCGCGCTGGGGCGGGAGAGTGACGGGGGCGGATTGCATAAGTATGACATGCCGCTGCGCCGCCTTGCCAGCGCCGAGTTTTCGCGGGCGCTGGGCTAGAATGCCGCGCAGCGCAAATCCCGGACTGGATCGCATCGTGGTCTACGAACATGTCGCCGCTGTCGATATGGGCTCCAACAGCTTCCGCCTGCAGGTCGGACGCATCGTCGGCAACCAGATCTACCCGCTCGACGGCCTCAAGGAGACGGTGCGCCTGGCGGGCGGCCTGACGGCGGACAAGCGGCTCGACACCGCCTCGCAGCAGCGCGCGCTGGCGGCGCTGTCCCGCTTCGCCGAGCGGCTGCGCGGCTTCGCGCCGGACGCGGTGCGCGCCGTCGCCACCAACACGCTGCGCGTCGCCAAGAACGCGCCGCAGTTCCTCGCCAGGGCGGAAAAGACGCTCGGCTTCCCGATCGAGGTGATCGCCGGCCGCGAGGAGGCGCGCCTGATCTACCTCGGCGTCGCGCACACCCTGCCCAACCACCGCATCCGCCACCTGGTCGTCGACATCGGCGGCGGCTCGACCGAGTTCATCATCGGCCGCGACATCCGGCCGCAGCACCTCGAATCGCTCTACATGGGCTGCGTCGGCTACAGCCTGCGCTTCTTCCCCGGCGGCCGCATCGACAAGCGCAGCATGAAGGAGGCCGAGCTGGCGGCGCGCCGCGAACTGCAGACCATCGTGCATACCTACCGCGCCGCCGGCTGGGACGAGGCGGTCGGCTCCTCCGGCACGGCCAAGGCGATCTGCGACCTGCTCGAACTCAACCGCTTCGCCAACGGCAGCATCACGCGCGACGGCCTCGAGCGCCTGCGCGGCCGGCTGATCCAGGCCGGCCACGCCGAGCGCGCCGGGCTGGCCGGCATGCGGCCCGACCGCGTGCCGGTGATCCCCGGCGGCGTGGCGATCATGTCGGCGGTGTTCAAGGAGTTCGGCCTCGAGGAGATGGTCTTCTCCGAAGGCGCGCTGCGCCTCGGCGTGCTCTACGACCTGCTCGGCCGCTACCACCACGACGACCTGCGCGAGGCGACCGTCAGCCGCTTCATGCAGCGCTACGAGGTCGACCGGCGCCAGGCGGCGCGCGTCGCCGAGACCGTGACGGGTTTCTACCGGCAGCTGCGGCCGCAGGACGACATCGAGGAATCGCCGGCCGCCCAGTTCCTGATCTGGGCCGCGCGCCTGCACGAGATCGGCATCTCGGTCGCGCACTCCGGCTACCACAAGCACAGCGCCTACATCCTCGCCAACGCCGACATGCCGGGCTTCTCCAAGCGCGACCAGGCGCTGCTCTCGAGGCTGGTGCTCGCCCACCGCGGCAAGCTCGAGCGCGTCCAGGCCCTGGCGGGACAGTTCCAGGAGCAGCCAGAATGGCTGCTGATCTTCTGCCTGCGCCTCGCCGCGCTGCTGCATCGGGCGCGCGACGACGCACCGCTGCCCGGCATCCGCGTGCGCCTCACCGGCAAGGGCTTCGAGCTGCACATCGACCGCGAATGGCTCGCCGCCGCGCCGCTGACCGCCGCCGTGCTGGCCGAGGAGGCCGAGCAGTGGGCCAACGTCGGCATCGAGTTCAAGATGCGCGGCAGCCGGGGCAATGCCTGAGACGCCGATCGCCTATGCCGAGCGCCGCGCCGCCGGCGGCGGGGCGGAGCTGGTCCTCGGCGGGCGCTGGACGCTGCGCGCCATCGCCGCGGCGGGCCGGGACTGGCGGCGCCGCCTGCGCGCCGCGGGACAGCGCGCCGACCTCGGCTGGGACTGCCTCGGCATCGAGGCGCTCGACTCGGCCGGCGCGCTGCTGCTGTGGGAGACCTGGCAGCGGCGGCTGCCGAGCGCGCTGCGGCTCCGGCCCGAGCACCGGCGCATCTTCGAGCGCGTCGCCGCCGCCGACGCCGAGCCGCCGGCGCTCGCCGCGCCGCGCTCGCCCCTCGACTGGCTGATCGCGCTCGGCGGCGTCACGCTCGCGCTGCTGCGCCACGCGCGCGGCTTCCTCGCGCTGCTCGGCCAGCTCGCGCTCGACTGGCTGCACCTGCTGCACCATCCCGGTGACCTGCCGGCGCGCGAGATCTCGGCCAACATCTACAAGAGCGGCGTGCGCGCGATGCCGGTGACGGCGCTGGTCGGCTTCCTGATCGGCGTGGTGCTGTCCTATCTCTCGGCGCTGCAGCTGCGGCAGTTCGGCGCCGACGTCTTCATCATCAACATCCTCGGCCTCGGCATCATCCGCGAGCTCGGCCCGGTGCTGGTCGCCGTGCTGGTGGCCGGCCGCTCCGGCTCGGCGATGACGGCGCAGCTCGGCACGATGCGCGTCACCGAGGAGATCGACGCGCTCGCCGCGATGGGCGTGCCGCGCAGCCTGCGCCTGGTCTTCCCCAAGGTGGTGGCGCTCGCCGTGGCGATGCCGCTGCTGGTGCTGTGGGCGACGGCGATCGCGCTGCTCGGCGGCATGGCCGCGGCGCAGTGGCAGCTCGACATCGGCTACGGCTTCTTCCTCGGGACGCTGCCGAAGGTGGTGCCGGCGGTCAACATCTGGATCGGCCTCGCCAAGGGCGTCGCCTTCGGCGCGGCGATCGCGCTGGTCGCCTGCCATTTCGGCCTGCGCGTCAAGCCGAACACCGAAAGCCTCTCCGCCAACACCACCGCCTCGGTGGTCACCGCCATCACGCTGGTGATCGTCATCGACGCGATCTTCGCCGTCGCCATGCGCGGCATCGGCGTGCCCAGGCTGTGAGCGCCGCCGCCCCGGTCATCGCCGTCCGCGACCTGTCCACGCGCTTCGGCGAAACGTGGGTGCATCGCCACCTCGATTTCGACGTCGCGGCCGGCGAGATGGTCGCGCTGGTCGGCGGCTCGGGCAGCGGCAAGACGACGCTGCTGCGCCAGATGATCGGGCTGCTCGTGCCGACCGCCGGCACCATCCGCCTGTTCGGCGAGCCGCTGTTCGGCGGCGGGGTGGTGCGCGAGCGCGCGCTGCGCCGGCGCTTCGGCGTGCTGTTCCAGCACGGCGCGCTGTTCTCGGCCTTCAACGTCTTCGACAACATCGCCTTTCCGCTGCGCGAGCTCAAGTGCCTCGACGAGCCGATGATCCGCGACCTGGTCATGCTCAAGCTCGAGATGGTCGAGCTACTGCCGCGCCACGCGCAGCTGATGCCGGCCGAGCTGTCGGGCGGCATGGTCAAGCGCGTCGCGCTGGCGCGCGCGCTGGCGCTCGAACCCGAACTGTTGCTGCTCGACGAGCCGACCGCCGGCCTCGACCCCGACCGCTCCGAAGCCTTCGTGCGCCTGACGCGCCAGCTCGGCGCGGAGCTCGGCCTCACCGTCCTGCTGGTCACCCACGACATCGACACGCTGGCGGCGCTGGCGACGCGCGTCGCCGTGCTGGCCGAGCAGCGGATCCTCGCCTATGGCACGATTGAGGACATCATGCGCATCGACCATCCCTTCATCCGGAACTTCTTCCACTCCAGGCGCGGCCGGCGCACGCCGGGCGCCGACTGAGCCCGACCATGGAAAATCGCGCCCACGCCCTGCTGGCCGGCTTGTTCACCGTCGCCTTCCTGATCGCCGCCGCGCTCGCGCTCTGGTGGTTCTCCGGCACGCGCGAGCCGACCCACCGCTATCTGCTCGAGACGCGCGCCAACCTCACCGGCCTCAACGTCGAGGCGCAGGTGCGCTACCGCGGCATCCGCGCCGGCAAGGTGAGGAGCATCCGGCCCGACCCGCGGGATCCGGCCACGCTGCTGGTCGAGATCGTGCTCGGCCGCCAGTACCCGGTCACCGACCGCACGGTCGCGCGGCTCAACTTCCAGGGCGTGACCGGGCTCGCCTACGTCATGCTTGAGGAGGGCCAGGAAGGGCAGGGCGTGCCGCTCGACCCGACCGGCCCGGTGCCGCCGCGCATCCGCATTCAGCCCGGCATGATCGAGAAGCTCGGCGACAAGGCCGGCGACATCGCCGGGCAGATGACGGAGTTGACGACGCGTCTCAACCGTCTGCTCGACGAGCGCAACCTGCAGAACGTCAATCGCACGCTCGACAACCTCGCCGTCGCCTCCGAGAGCCTCAAGGAGCTGCCGCGCGTCATGGCCGCCGTGCGCGGCCTGCTCTCGGATGAGAATCTCGGCCGCCTGCAGCGCCTGCTCGCCCATCTCGAGAAGACCGCCGGCGAGGCGGCGCCGCTGACCGCCGAGGCGCGCGGCCTGATGGCGACGCTCAACGGCCTGGCCCAGCGCTTCGACGGCCTCGCGCTCACCGCGCAGGGAACCGCGGCGCGGCTCGACGCCGAGACGCTGCCGCGTGCCGAGGCGCTGCTGCAGGAAGCCGCCGCCGCGACGCGCCGCCTCGACCGCCTGCTCGATACCCTCAACGACACGCCGCAGGCGGTGCTGTTCGGCGCCGCGCCGGCGCGGCCGGGCCCCGGCGAAGCCGGCTTCGCCGCGCCCGCGGCCAAGGAGTGACCATGCGCATCACCGGAACCTTCCTCGCGATCCTGGGCGCCATCCTGCTGGCCGCCTGCGTCGGCAACCCGCCGCGGCAGGCCGACATCGCCAGCCACGACCTCGGCGTCCTGCCGGCCGACGCGCTGCCCGCCGGCCTGCCGCTCGCCGCGCTCGAGGTGCGCGCCGCGCCCTGGCTCGACGCGCCGGCGCTGCGCTACCGCCTCGCCTATGCCGACGCCACCCGGCGCCATGCCTACGCAGCCAGCCGCTGGGCGGCGCCGCCCGCCGCGCTGCTCGAACGCCATCTGCAGCGGCGCATCGCGCTCGATGCCGCCGGCGGCTGCCGCCTGCACCTCGCGCTCGACGAGCTCGAACAGCGCTTCGCCGCGCCGCAGGCGAGCGAGGTGATGCTCGAGGCGCGCGCCACGCTGGCATCCGCGCGCGGCGCGGCGCTCGCGCGGCAGCCCTTCCGCATCGCGCGGTCCGCGCCGACGCCCGATGCGCGCGGCGGCGTGGCGGCCACGCGCGCGGCCGCCGAGGCGCTGGCCGAGGAGCTGACCCGCTGGCTCGGCGAGCTGGCAAGCCGGCAGCCCGCCCTCGCCCAACAATGCAAGGAGAAACCATGACGGAACCCATCCTGCTGCGCCATGACCGCGACGGCGTGGTCACGCTGACCCTCAACCGCCCGCACCAGTTCAACGCGCTCTCCACGGAACTGCTCGACGCGCTGCAGGCCGAACTCGACAAACTCGGCGCCGACGAGGCGGCGCGCGTCGTGGTCATCGCCGGCGCCGGCAAGGCCTTCTGCGCCGGCCACGACCTCAGGCAGATGCGCGCCCACCACGACAAGGCCACCATGCAGAAGCTGTTCAAGCAGTGCGCCCGAGTCATGACCACCATCGTCGAGCTGCCGCAGCCGGTGATCGCGCGCGTGCACGGCGTCGCCACGGCGGCCGGCTGCCAGCTGGTCGCCAGCTGCGACCTCGCCGTCGCCGCCGACGTCGCCAGGTTCGCCGTCTCCGGCATCAACGTCGGCCTGTTCTGCTCGACGCCCGCGGTCGCGCTGTCGCGCAACGTCGGCCGCAAGCAGGCGCTGGAAATGTTGCTCACCGGCGAGTTCATCGACGCGCTCGAGGCGCAGCGGCGCGGCCTCGTCAACCGCGTCTGCCCGGCCGACGCGCTCGATGCCGAGATCGACCGCCTCGCCGCCGGCATCGCCGCCAAGTCGCGCACCGCGATCGCGATGGGCAAGCAGCTGTTCTACCGCCAGCTCGAGATGGGCATGGCCGGCGCCTACCAGCTCGCCGGCGAGACGATGGCCTGCAACATGATGACCGACGACGCCGTCACCGGCATCGACGCCTTCATGAACAAGAAGAAGGGCTGAAAACCCGGCGCTCGCGGGGCGGCGCTAGCGGCGCTGCGCCCGGTAGAGGATCACCAGCGCGATGCCGCCGAGGATGGCGGCCGAGGCCAGCAGCAGGCGCAGCGTCGGCGGCTCGCCGAGGAAGACGATGCCGCCGAAGGCCGCGATGGCGGGCACGCTGAGCTGCACCGTCGCGGCGGTGGTGGCCCGGAGCGCCGGCAGCACCGAATACCACAGCGCGTAGCCCAGGCCCGAGGCGATCGCGCCGGAGGCGACCGCGTAGCCGACGCCGGCCGGATCGAGCCTGGCGCCGGGCAGCGTCATCGCGCTGAGCACCGCGGCGAACAGCATGGCGCGCAGGAAGTTGCCGGCCGTCACGCGCGTCGGGTCGCCGGCGCCGCGGCCGCGCAGCGAATACACGCCCCAGGCGACCCCCGCCGCGAGCATCAGCGCCGAGCCGAACGGCGGCGGGGCGGTGAGGCCGGGCAGCAGCAGGCCGACCAGCCCGCCGAGCGCCAGCGCCAGTCCGGCGAGTTGCTGGCGGCCGAAGCGCTCGCCATGGACGTAGCCGTAGAGGATCATCGTCGCCTGCACCGCGCCGAACAGCAGCAGCGCGCCCGTCGCCGCCGTCAGGCTCAGGTAGGCGAAGGAAAAGGCCGCCGCGTAGGCGAACAGCGCGAGGGCGGAGAGCCAGTTGCCGCGCCCGGCGCGTCCGCGGCGGAACGTGGCGGCGATCAGCCACAGCACCAGCGCGCCGGAGACGAGGCGGATCGTGGTGAAGCTCGCCGCGTCGATGCCGGTCTCCTTCAGCGCGATGCGGCACAGCACCGAGTTGGCGGCGAAGGCGACCATGGTCGCCAGCGTCAGTGCGGCGATGCGCGCGACGGACACGGGCAGGCTCAAGGCGCGGCGCCTACTTCAGGATGCAGTGCTTGGCGTAATCGACGGTTTCGTTCGCCGTCCAGTCGCCCTTCGGCTTCGCCTTCATGTTGGCGCACCACTTCTCGCTGCCGACCTCGGGCGCGCAGGCGGCGAGGGAAAGCAGCAGGGTGCTGGCAAAGACGGAGAAGAGGAGTTTATTGAGAATGTTCATCGCGGTTGGTACGTTTCGGTGAGAGACGTTGAGGTGGAAATCGTTAACTCACTCTGAGGCTTTTTGTTCCTGAGTATTCTTCTTGCGTAGATCCCTCACATAAATTCTGTTATCCCGTCTTTCGAGTTCGAACAGCCCGATTGCGGCGATTAGTTCGCTTAACTTCGAGTAGCCATAGTTCCTTGGGTCGAAATCATTCGCAGTCCGGCTGATGTAATTTCC
Organism: Rhodocyclaceae bacterium UBA2250; assembly: GCA_002347285.1. Lineage (GTDB taxonomy): Bacteria > Pseudomonadota > Gammaproteobacteria > Burkholderiales > Rhodocyclaceae > Sulfuricystis. Next base: position 57,974 of record DDXW01000012.1, read on the forward strand.
TACTGCAGCCAGTTGCGCCCAACCCGGTTCATCTGAGGAGGCCTGCAGTCCGCCACGAATAAGGTTCACCAGCCGCGTGTCGCCACGCATTTCCTTGCCGGGCTTCTGAGGTACAGGTACGTCGGTATTTTCTTCTGGTTTTCTGGCTAACACTTCCGTGTAAATGAACCGGTCGCAGGCCGAGACAAAAGGCTTCGGTGTCTTTTCCTCGCCAAAGCCATATACCCGTCGTCCCGATTCGCGAATTCTTGCCGCCAGTTTTGTGAAGTCACTGTCGCTCGACACAAGGCAAAAGCCATGGAAATGGCCTGTATAAAGCAGGTCCATGGCGTCGATGATCATGGCGCTGTCTGTCGCATTCTTGCCCGTTGTATAACGGAACTGCTGGATCGGTTGGATTGAATGTTCCAGCAGCACTTGCTTCCAATGAGACAGGTTCGGTGTTGTCCAGTCACCATAGATACGTTTCACGCTCGCTACGCCAAGTTTTGCAACCTCTGCCAGCAGACCTTCGACGATTGAAGAGTGAGCATTGTCTGCATCTATCAATACGGCGAGTGGATGGTTGGAGTCATTGTTGGATGCCATGAGGTCGATGGGGATGTGGCTTGATATCAGAACGGCTCAGGCTACCGGCATGTCGGTAGGCCGTCAATCCAGCGAAAGTAATAGGGCCGGCGCCGAGTTTTATTGCGTGATGTGCTTGACTTCGGTCAGGCCGCCTTGACCGCGAATTCCATGCTCGAAGGGTTCTGGACACGCTGGCTGGCGTCCAGGATTTCCAGGCCGATCACGTTCCCGGCGGCGTCGTAATCGAGGATCACGCCGGGTTTGATTTCGTCGGACTCGGCGACCTGCGCGTCACTGAACACGACGGTGAGAATATCGACCTGGCTGTCATAGTCGGCTTTCATGGCTGCCCCCAATACTTTTCGATCTTGCTGGTCCGGTATACCGTGATGACGACGGGTGGTTGGTGCCAATCCTCGACAATCAGCCGGACAAGATAGGTTTTCCCGTCCGCGACGATGCGCGATTGATACACCTTGCGGTTGTTCAATCCCGGCATTATCTGCTCTGGCCGCGCCAACGTGGCTTCCATCCATTCCAGAGGGATCTGACGGCGCTGGGCTTCCTTGCGGGCATGATCTGTCAGGATGAAATCCATGCCACCATTATGCACCAGCGACCAGTTGTCCAGAGGCTATGCGGCGCCGCCTCGCGAGCGCCGAGTTTCTACTGCGTGATGCGCTCGACGATCCAGCGCCGGGTCTGCTCGGCGTCCATGTCGAAGCGGCCGCACTGCATCATGCTGAAGCCGAAGACGTAGGCGTAGAGCAGGGCGCTGCGCGCGGCGGCCTCGGCGGGCGGCAGGCCGAGGGCGAGGAACAGGCGGCGCGTGCATTCGAGGCGCTCGGCGTCGACCTCCTCGACCACCGCCAGGCCGCCGGCGTCCTGCCGCGCCCACAGGCGGATCGCCGCCTCGATCGAGATGCCCTTGCGGTTCCTGGCCGCCGCATAGACCTCGATGGTGTGGCGCATCGCGGCGAGTTCCGCGCCCGGCTCGGCGGCGGTCTGCTTGCGGATGTCGCGGATGCGGCCGGCGCGCCAGTCGTCGAGCACGGCGTCGATCAGGTCGCGGCGGTCCCTGAAGTGCCAGTAGAAGCTGCCCTTGGTGACGCCGAGCTTCTTGGCTAGACTTTCGACGCGCAGGCCGTCGATGCCGTCGGTCGCCACGATGCCGAGCGCGCCGCGGATCCAGGCGGCGCGGTCGAGCGCCTCGCGCGGCGCGGCGGTCGGCTTGGCGGTGCGGTGCGGCTTCTTGTCCATACGGGTCGGTATTGAAACGGGGCGGGCAGTTGGGTTAGTATAGCCGCTGTCCATACGCTACGGTATGGAAACGCAACCTGGAGAGGAGACGGATGTGAAGATTCTGGTGCCGGTGAAGCGGGTGATCGACTACAACGTCAAGGTGCGCGTCAAGGCGGACGGCAGCGGCGTCGAGCTCGCCAGCGTGAAGATGGCGATGAATCCGTTCGACGAGATCGCGGTCGAGGAGGCGGTGCGGCTCAAGGAGGCCGGCGTCGCCACCGAGGTGGTCGCCGTGTCCTGCGGCGCGACGGCCAGCCAGGAGCAGCTGCGCACCGCGCTGGCGCTCGGCGCCGACCGCGCGCTCCTGGTCGACACGGATGCCGAACTGCAGTCGCTGGCGGTGGCCAAGCTGCTCAAGGCGGTGTGCGACAGGGAGCAGCCCGGCCTGGTGATCCTCGGCAAGCAGGCGATCGACGACGATGCCAACCAGACCGGCCAGATGCTCGCCGCGCTGATGGGCTGGCCGCAGGCGACCTTCGCCTCGAAGGTCGTCGTTGCCGATGGCAAGGCCACGGTGACGCGCGAGATCGACGGCGGCCTCGAGACCCTGGCGCTCAGGCTGCCGGCGGTCGTGACCACCGACCTGCGCCTCAACGAGCCGCGCTACGCGACGCTGCCGAACATCATGAAGGCGAAGAAGAAGCCGCTGGATGTGCTGAAGCCCGCCGACCTGAACGTCGACGTCGCGCCGCGCCTGACGACGCTCAAGGTGGTCGAGCCGGCCAGGCGCCAGGCCGGCGTCAAGGTCGCGGACGTCGCCGAGCTGGTGGCGAAACTCAAGAACGAAGCCAAGGTAATCTGACCATGACCATTCTCGTCATCGCAGAATACGACCACGCCGCGCTGAAGGCGGCCACCCTCAACACCGTCGCCGCCGCAGGAAAGATCGGCGGGGAAGTGCATGTCCTCGTCGCCGGCAGCGGTTGCGCCGCCGCGGCGCAGGCCGCCGCCGCGCTGGCCGGCGTGGCGAAGGTGAAGGTCGCCGACGCCGCCCACTATGCCGACCAGACCGCCGAGAATCTTTCGGCCCTGATTGTCGCCAACGCGGCCGGCTACACCCACATCCTCGCGCCGGCGACGACCTTCGGCAAGAACCTGCTGCCGCGCGTTGCCGCGCTGCTCGACGTGGCGCAGGTCTCCGAGATCTGCGGCGTCGAATCGCCCGATACCTTCATTCGCCCGATCTACGCCGGCAACGCGCTCGCCACCGTGAAATCTGCCGATCCAGTCAAAGTGATCACCGTGCGCACCACGGCTTTCGATGCCGTGGGACAGGGCGGCAGCGCACCGATCGAGGCCATCGCCGCCGGGCCCGATCTCGGCCTCACGCAGCTGGTGAGCCGCGAGCTGACGAAATCGGAACGGCCGGAACTCGGCGCGGCGAAGGTGATCGTCTCGGGCGGGCGCGGCCTGGCCAGCGGCGAGAACTACCATCAATTGCTGGAGCCGCTGGCCGACAAGCTCAATGCGGCGCTCGGCGCCTCGCGCGCCGCCGTCGACGCCGGCTTCGTGCCGAACGACTACCAGGTCGGCCAGACCGGCAAGGTGGTGGCGCCGCAGCTCTACCTTGCCATCGGCATCTCGGGCGCGATCCAGCATCTGGCCGGCATGAAGGACAGCAAGGTGATCGTCGCGATCAACAAGGACCCGGACGCGCCGATCTTCCAGGTGGCCGACTACGGCCTGGTCGGCGATTTGTTCCAGCTCGTGCCGGAACTCACGGCGGCGCTTTGAGGCGACGATGAACTTCCCGGCCGGATTGTTCGGTGCCGCCTGGGCCTTCTGGGCCTGGGCCGCGCTCGCGCTGGTCTGGCTGTGGGCGCTGCGCACGGCGCCGTGGCGGCGGCTCGCCGACAGCGAACAGCTCAACGTCTGGCTCGGCGCGATCGTCGTGCTGATGCTGGTGTGGAGCCTGAAGGCCGGCGTCCAGCCCGGCCTCAACCTGCACCTGCTCGGCGCGACGGCGCTCACGCTGATGTTCGGCCGCCAGCTCGCCATCCTCGGCCTCTCGGCGGTGATGGCGGCGGTGACGCTCAACGGCGGCGCCGGCTGGGATGCCTATGCGCTCAACGTGCTGATCACGGCGGTGTTTCCCTGTGTCGTCGCCGACCTGCTGCTGCGCATCACCGTGCGCTACCTGCCGCCGAACTTCTTCGTCTATGTCTTCTGCGCCGCCTTCTTCGGCGCCGGCATCGCCGTCGTGTCGACCGGCCTGCTGGCGACGCTGCTGCTGTGGCTGGCCGGGGCCTATCCGGCGCAGACGTTGTTCGAGGACTACTTTCCCTACTTCGCGCTGCTCGGCTTCGCCGAAGCCTGGCTCAACGGCGCGGCGATCACGCTGATGGTCGTCTATTTCCCGCGCTGGGTCGGCAGCTTCGACGACCGCCGCTACCTCTGGCACCGCAAATAGGGCTCACATGCCCTGGTAGATCGGCCCTTCGCCGCCCTGCGGCGTCACCCAGTCGATGTTCTGGCCCGGGTCCTTGATGTCGCAGGTCTTGCAGTGCACGCAGTTCTGCGCGTTGATCTGCAGGCGCGGGCTGCCTGCTTCCTCGACGATCTCGTAGACGCCGGCCGGGCAGTAGCGCTGCTCCGGCGCGGCATACAAGGCGAGGTTGTGCGCGACCGGCGCGGCGGGATCCCTGAGGCGCAAATGGCAGGGCTGGTCTTCCTCGTGGTTGGTGTTGGAGAGGAACACCGAGGCGAGGCGGTCGAAGGTCAGCGCGCCGTCGGGTTTCGGGTACCGAATCGGCTCGCATTCCGCTGCGGGGCTCAGCTTTTGGTGGTCGGCGGTCAGCTGCAGCGTCCACGGCGCCTTGCCGCGGAACAGGTTCTGGTCGATGCCGAACAACACGGAGCCGAGCCACAGCCCCCGGTTCATCAGCGGCTTGAAGTTGCGCGCGCGCCGCAGCTCGTCGTGGAGCCACGAGGCGCGGAACTTCCCGGGATAGGCGGCGAGTTCATCGCCGCTGCGGTTGGCGGCGAGCGCTTCGATGGTCGCTTCCGCGGCGAGCATGCCGGACTTGATCGCCGCATGGCTGCCCTTGATGCGCGAGGCGACCAGGAAGCCGGCGTCGTCGCCGAGCAGCGCGCCGCCGGGGAAGACCAGCTTCGGCAGGGCCTGCAGGCCGCCGGCCGCCAGCGCGCGCGCGCCGTAGGCGAGCCGCTTGCCGCCTGCCAGCATCGGCCGGATCGCGGGGTGCGTCTTGAGCCGCTGCATCTCCTCGAAGGGCGACAGCCAGGGATTCCGGTAGCCGAGGCCGACCACCAGCCCGAAGGCGACCAGGCGCTGCCCGGCGGCGTTGGTGTAGTGGTAGCAGAAGCCGCCGCCGTAGGTGTCGGCGGCCAGCGGCCAGCCGGCGGTGTGCATCACCAGACCGCTGGCGTGCTGCTCCTCGGACACTTCCCACAGTTCCTTGATGCCGATGCCATAGACCTGCGGGTCGGCGCCGGCGCGCAAGGAGAAGCGCTGCTCGAGCCGCTTGCCGAGGTGGCCGCGGCAGCCCTCGGCGAACAGCGTGTATTTCGCGCGCAGTTCCATGCCGGGCTGGAAGTTGGGGCCGGGCGTGCCGTCCTTGTGCACGCCCATGTCGCCGGTGATCACGCCGCGGATCGCGCCGTCCGCCTCGATCAGCTCGGCGCCGGCGAAGCCCGGATAGATCTCGACGCCGAGCTCCTCGGCCTGCTGGCCGAGCCAGCGGCAGAGCTCGCCGAGGCTGATCACGTAGTTGCCGGCGTTGTGGAAGCAGGCCGGCAGCAAGGCGGTCGGCAGGCGGAAGCCGCCTTCCTCGGTGAGCAGCATGAAGCGGTCTTCCGCGACCGGCGTGTCGAGCGGCGCGTCGAGCGCCTGCCAGTCGGGGAACAGTTCGTTCAGCGCGCGCGGGTCCATCACCGCGCCGGAGAGGATGTGGGCGCCGATCTCGGCGCCCTTTTCGATCAGGCAGACGTTGATGCCCGCATCGAGCTGCTTGAGCCGGATCGCCGCCGCCAGCCCGGCCGGCCCGCCGCCGACCACGACCACGTCGAATTCCATCGCTTCGCGTTCCATCCCGATTCTCCTCTTATGCGTTTGTTATTCGAGGCGCCGGCGCCGTGGCGCAGAGACAGCGGCAGCGGAACATTATAATTTCATCACCTCCACTTCCCTCCGGAACCTGCGCATGGATGCAAGCGAGCGGCTGTTGCGGCTGGTGCGCGCGCTGCGCGACGAACTGCAGCCCGGCGCGGCGGACGCGCCGGTGCGGCTCGACAGCCGCCTCGACCGCGACCTCGGCTTCGACAGCCTGGCGCGCAGCGAACTGCTGCTGCGCATCGAGGCGGAATTCGCGCTGCGGCTGCCGGCCGAGCTGCTGTCGGCCGCCGAAACGCCGCGCGATTTCCTCGCTTCGCTCGGCGCGCACCCTGCCGCCGCCCCGCCGGCGCCGAGTTTCGCGCCGGCGGCGCCCGCCGGCCCGCCGGTCGCCGCCGGCGCGGGTGAGCCGGCGCCCGCCGAGCTGGCGACGCTGCCGGCGGTGCTGCAATGGCATGCCGCGCGGCAGCCCGAGCGCATCCACCTGACCTGCCTCGACGAGGCGGAGCGCGCGCAGCCGCTGAGCTACGGCCGGCTGTGGCGCGAGGCGCGCGCGGTGGCGGCGGCGCTGCAGCGGCGCGAGATCGCGCCGGGCGATGCCGTCGCCCTCATGCTGCCGACCTGCCCGGCGTTCTTTCCCTGCTTCTGCGGCATCCTGCTGGCGGGCGGCGTGCCGGTGCCGATCTATCCGCCGGCGCGGCCGGCGCAGCTCGAGGACCACCTGCGCCGCCATGCCGCGATCCTCGCCAACGCGGGCGCGCGGCTGTTGATCACGGCGGGCGGCATCGCGCTGCCGGCCGGCCTGCTCAAGGGGCAGGTCGACTGCCTGCGCGGCGTCGTGCTGGCCGACGAGCTGCTGGCCGAAAGCGCGGAGCCGCAGCCGGTGCCTGCCCATGGCGACGACCTCGCGCTGCTGCAATACACCTCGGGCAGCACCGGCAACCCGAAGGGCGTGATGCTCACGCACGCGCAGCTGCTCGCCAACATCCATGCGATGGCCGAGGCCGCCGGCCTCGGCGCGGACGACGTGTTCGTCAGCTGGCTGCCGCTCTACCACGACATGGGGCTGATCTGCGCCTGGCTCTCCAGCCTCGTCTACGCGGTCCCCTTCGTCGTCATGTCGCCGCTCGCCTTCCTGGCCAGGCCGGAGCGCTGGCTGCGCGCGATCCATGCTTACCGCGGCACGCTGTCCGGCGCGCCGAACTTCGCCTACGAGCTGTGCCTCAAGCGCATCGACGACGCGGCGCTCGCCGGCCTCGACCTCTCCTCCTGGCGCATCGCCTTCAACGGCGCCGAGCCGGTCGGCCCCGACACCGTGACGCGCTTCGCCGCGCGCTTCGCCGCCTGCGGGCTGCGCGCCGCGGCGATCGCGCCGGTGTATGGCCTGGCCGAATGCGCGGTGGGGCTGGCGGCGTCGCCGGGCGCCGGCGCGCGCATCGACCGCATCCGCCGCGCGCCCTTCGTCACGGGCGGCGTGGCGCTGCCCGCCGCCGCTGACGAGGCGGACGCGATGCGCTTCGTCGCCTGCGGCCGCCCGCTGCCGGGCTACGAGATCCGCATCGTCGACGCCGCCGGCGCCGAGCTGCCGGAGCGGCACGAGGGCCGCCTGCAGTTCCGCGGCCCGTCGGCGACCGCCGGCTACTACCGCAACCCGGCGGCCACCACGCAGCTGATCCGCGCCGGCTGGCTCGATTCCGGCGACTACGCCTACCTGGCCGGCGGCGAGGTCTATCTGACCGGCCGCGCCAAGGACGTCATCATCAAGGGCGGGCGCAACATCTATCCGCAGGAGGTGGAGGCGGCGGTCGGCGAGCTGCCCGGCATCCGCAAGGGCTGCGTCGCCGTGTTCGGCAGCGCCGACCCGCAAAGCGGCACCGAGCGGCTGGTGGTCGCCGCCGAGACGCGGGAAACCGATGCGGCGGCGCTGGCCGCGCTGCGCCAGCGGGTGCAGGAGACGGTGGTCGCGCTGCTCGAGATGCCGGCCGACGACGTGGTGCTGTCGGCCGGACGCATCGTGCTCAAGACTTCGAGCGGCAAGGTGCGCCGCGCCGCCAGCCGCGAGCTCTACGAGCGCGGTGCGGGGGCGGAGACGGCGCCGCGCGCGGTGTGGCTGCAGGTGGCGCGGCTGCTGCTTGCCGGCGCGCTGCCGCAGCTGCGGCGCTCGGCGCGCGCGCTGGCCGGCTGGCTGCGCGGCGTCTGGTCGGCCGGGCTGTTCTGCCTGTTCGCCGGCCCGGTGTGGCTCGCCGTCGCCGCCGCGCCGGCGCCGAGTTTCGCCTGGCGCCTCGGCGGCCGGGCGGCGCGGCTGTGGCTGCGGCTCTCCGGCATCCGGCTCGCGCTGCGGGGGCGCGAGCATCTGCCGGCGCAGGGCGCCTGCGTGCTGGTCGCCAACCACGCCAGCTATCTCGACGGCATCGTGCTGGTGGCGGCGCTGCCGTGGCGCAACTGGAGGTTCGTCGCCAAGCGCGAGCTGCGCGACAACGTCTTTGCGCGCCTCTTCCTCGACCGGTTCGGCTGCGATTTCGTCGAGCGCTTCGACTTCCAGCGCAGCGTCGCCGACGCCGAGCGGCTGCACGACAGCGTCATCGCCGGCCACAGTCCGCTGTTCTTCCCCGAGGGCACGTTCACGCGCGTGCCGGGGCTGGCGCCGTTCCGCATGGGCGCCTTCCTGGTCGCGGCGCGCAACGCGGTGCCGGTGCTGCCGGCGGCGCTGGCCGGCACGCGCGACGTGCTGCGCGACGGCCACTGGCTGCCGCGCCCGGGCAGCGTGACGCTGACGCTCGGCGCCGCGATCGCGCCGGGCGGCGACGACTGGCCGGCGGCGCTCGCGCTGCGCGAGGCGGCGCGCGCGCACATCCTGCGCCACTGCGGCGAGGGCGACCTGCAGGCCTGAGCCGGCGTCTTGCGGGCGCGCATAAGCCGATATAATCGCCGCATCGAAAAGACGCCGGCAGGATTATGACAACGGAACATCCGCATCACCCGGTCCATGTCACGCAGATCCCCGTGCGCTGGGGCGACATGGATGCCCTCGGCCACGTCAACAACACCGTCTATTTCCGCTACGCCGAGCAGGCGCGCATCGACTGGCTGGCGGCGCAGGGCATCCTCGACATCGTCGACGTCGACGAAGGGCCGGTGATCGTCAACGCCAGCTGCACCTTCCTCAGGCCGATCACCTTTCCGGCCACCGTCGAGGTGCGCACGCTGATCGGCAAGCCGGGCCGCAGCAGCCTGCCGACCTTCTACGAGATGCGCTGCGTCGGCGCCGGCGACGACGCGACGCTCTACGCCGAGGGCGCCGCCAAGATCGTCTGGTGGAACCCGAAGACCGGCAAGTCGCTGCCGCTTCCCGATTTCATTCGCAGGATGTATCCGCATGACTGAACATCTGCTCTGGCAGCCGCCGGCGGAACGCGTCGCCGCCGCCAACCTGACCGCCTTCGCCGCGCAGGCGGAGCAGCGCTGCGGCCGCCGCCTCGCCGGCGCCGAGTTTGCGCAACTGCACCAATGGTCGATCGAACAGCCCGAGGAGTTCTGGTCGCTGGTCTGGGATTTCTGCGGCGTGATCGGCGCGAAAGGGCAGCGCGTCCTCGTCGACGGCGACCAGATGCCCGGCGCCAAATGGTTCCCCGACGCGCGGCTCAACTTCGCGCAGAACCTGCTGCGGCGGCGCGACGATGCGCCGGCACTGGTGTTCTGGGGCGAGGACAAGCTGATCCGCCGCATGGGCCACGGCGACCTCTACCGCCGCGTCGCGCGGCTGGCGCTGGCGATGAAGAACGAAGGCGTGGTCGCCGGCGACGTGGTCGCCGCCTACATGCCGAACCTGCCGGAGACCGTCATCACGATGCTGGCCGCCGCCTCGATCGGCGCGGTGTTCACCTCCGCCTCGCCCGACTTTGGCGTGCAGGGCGTGCTCGACCGCTTCGGCCAGGTGAACCCGAAGCTGCTGTTCGTCGCCGACGGCTACTACTACAACGGCAAGAGCTTCGACAGCCTGGCCAAGGTCAAGGAGATCGTGGCCGGCCTGCCGAGCGTGAGGAAGGTCGTCGTCGCGCGCTACGTGCGCAAGTCGGGCCACGAGGTCGACGAGATTCCGAAGGGGATCATGCTGCGCAACTTCGTCGATCCCTGGCGCTGGCAGACCGAGATCGAGTTCGCGCCGCTGCCGTTCGGCCATCCGCTCTACATCCTCTATTCGTCCGGCACCACCGGCGTGCCGAAGTGCATCGTGCATGGCGCCGGCGGCACGCTGCTGCAGCACCTCAAGGAGCACCGCCTGCATGCCGACGTCAAGCCGGGCGACAAGCTGTTCTACTTCACCACCTGCGGCTGGATGATGTGGAACTGGCTGGTCAGCGGGCTCGCCTCGGACGCGACGCTGCTGCTCTACGACGGCTCGCCCTTCGTCGGGCGCGGCCGCATCCTGTTCGACTACGCGGTGGCCGAGGGCATGACGCACTTCGGCACCTCGGCGAAGTACCTCGACGCCTGCGCCAAGATAGAACTGAGCCCCGGTGCTTCTCATGACCTGTCTTCATTGCGCGCGATCTTCTCGACCGGCAGCCCGCTCGCGCCGGAGAGTTTCGAGTACGTCTATCGCGACATCAAGCGCGACGTGCAGCTCGCCTCGATTTCCGGCGGCACCGACATCGTCTCCTGCTTCGTGCTCGGCAACCCGGTCGGCCCGGTGTGGCGCGGCGAGATCCAGTGCGCCGGCCTCGGCATGGCCGTCGACGTCTGCGACGAGCAGGGAAAACGCGCAGCGACGGGTGAAAAGGGAGAGCTGGTGTGCACGCGCCCCTTCCCGTCGATGCCGATCGGCTTCTGGAACGACCCGGACGGCGCGAAATACCGCGCCGCCTATTTCGAGCGCTTCCCCGGTATCTGGTGCCACGGCGACTTCGCCGAGAAGACCCGGCACGGCGGCTTCATGATCCACGGCCGCTCCGACGCGACGCTCAACCCCGGCGGCGTGCGCATCGGCACCGCCGAGATCTACCGCCAGGTCGAGCAGCTGCCCGAGGTGCTCGAGTCGATCGTCATCGGCCAGGACTGGGACAATGACGTGCGCGTGGTGCTGTTCGTCAAGCTCAAGGAAGGGCTGGCGCTCGACGAGGCGCTGGTCAAGCGCATCAAGGACCAGATTCGCGCCAACACCACGCCGCGCCACGTGCCGGCCCGCGTGCTGCAGGTCGCCGACATCCCGCGCACCAAGAGCGGCAAGATCGTCGAACTGGCGGTGCGCGAGGTGGTGCACGGCCGGCCGGTGAAGAACAGCGAGGCGCTCGCCAATCCCGAAGCGCTCGAGCAGTTCCGCGGCCGGCCCGAGCTACTCGGCTGAGCTTTCCGCCGCCCAGCCGGCGCCGAGTTTGTCGATGGCCAGCACGTCGGCCAGCCAGGGCAGGGTGGCGCGCATCTCGCGTTCGAGCGTCCAGGGCGGGTTGATCAGGAACACGCCGCTGCCGTGCATCCCCAGGCCATCCGCGGAGGGCGGCTGCACCGTCAATGTCAGGTTGAGCCAGTCGGGCGCGAGCTTCTTGAGCTTGCCGGCCAGCGCGATGCTCTCGTTGCGCTGGAGCAGCGGATACCAGAGCATGAAGGTGCCGGTGGCGAAGCGCTGCAGGCCTTCCTTCAGCGCGGTGACGACCTGCAGGTAGTCGCGCTTGTCCTCGTAGGACGGATCGATCAGCACCAGGCCGCGACGCGGCGGCGGGGGCAGCAGCGCCTTGAGTCCCTCGAAGCCATCCTCCTGCCGGATCGCCACGCGCTGCTGGGCGTCGGGCGCGGCGCCGGCGATGTTCTGCCCGAGCAGCTTGATGTCGGCCGGGTGCAGTTCGAACAGGCGCAGCCGGTCGGAAGCGCGCATCGTCCGCAGCGCCAGCAGCGGCGAACCGGGATAGCGCCTGAGATGGCCGTCGGGGTTGTCGGCGCGCACGGCCGCGACATAGCGCGCCACGAGCGGCGGCAGGTCGCTGCGATTCCACAGCCGGCCGATGCCGTCCTCGTGCTCGGCGTGGGCTTTCGCGCGGCCGGTGTCGAAGCGGTAGCCGCCGGCGCCGGCGTGGGTGTCGATCACCCAGTAGGACTTGTCCTTCTGGTTGAGGTAGTCGAGCACCGCGAGCAGCACGGTGTGCTTGAGGACGTCGGCGTGGTTGCCGGCGTGGTGGACGTGGCGGTAGCTGAGCATCGCGAGCCTTTAGAATGATCGTCATGAATGATACGCAAGGCGAACGCATCTCCAAGCTGATGGCGGCGCGCGGGCTGTGCTCGCGGCGCGAGGCCGACGCCTACATCGAGCAGGGCCTCGTCTACGTGAATGGCGAGAAGGTCACGCAGCTCGGCACGCGCTGCGCGCCGGACGCGAAGATCGAACTGGCCTCGCGCGCGCAGAACCGGCAGGCCGCCTTGGCGACGATCCTGCTGCACAAGCCGGTCGGCTACGTTTCCGGCCAGGCCGAGGACGGCTACCAGCCGGCCGTCGTGCTGGTGAAGCCGGACACGCAGATGGCTGGCGACTATCAGCGCTTCCGTCCGCAGCACCTGAAAGGACTGGCGCCGGCCGGCCGGCTCGACATCGACTCGACCGGCCTGCTGATCCTCACGCAGGACGGTCGCGTCGCGCGGCAGCTGATCGGCGAGCACAGCGAGATCGAGAAGGAATACCTGGTGCGCGTGGAGTGTGCGGGGGGCCGCCTCGACGAGGCCGGCCTCAAGCGGCTCAACCACGGCCTGTCGCTCGACGGCAAGCCATTGAAAAAGGCCAAGGTGAGCTGGCAGAACGAAGACCAGCTGCGCTTCATCCTCAAGGAAGGCAGGAAGCGCCAGATCCGCCGCATGTGCGAACTGGTCGGCCTGCGCGTCACCGGCCTCAAGCGCGTGCGCATCGGCAGGGTGATGCTCGGCGACCTGCCGCCCGGGCAGTGGCGGTTTTTGAAGCCAGAGGAGAAGTTTTAGAAACTCGGCGCTGGCGGGGCGGCGAAATCAGCTGTTGTCATTGTTGACAACAAGCGTACGCGGCAGGTAGATTGTGCGTCGTGAAGGCAACGCTGATCTACCGCTTCGAGCAGGACTACGACGATGGCGCCATGGTGCGGATGGTGATCTGGAAGGTTTCCGCGCCGGTGCCGCCCGCCACGCACCCGTTCAAATACCGGTTGGTCTATCTGGAGGGAGGCAAACGGGTCATCGGGTTCGACAACGAGCGCGGCAAGGGCGATCACCGTCATGCGGGAAGGAAGGAAATTCCTTATGCGTTCGTCGATGCGGAAACGCTCGTGGATGATTTCGTGGCTGCCGTGAAAGACAGGAGAAAAAAGCGATGAGAACCTTGACCATCCGTATCGAGCCCGATGTCGCCAATGCTCTGGAACGTGCCGGGCAGGCATTCGTCGCGGCCTGGAAATCCGACGCTTACGCCGGGGAAACGCTCAGCTTTGAATCGGCGGCGGCTTTGTTCCGCCTGCTCACGCCGGCACGCTGGAACGTGCTGTCGGCCTTGCAGACGTGCGGCAACAGCGGACTGCGGGAGCTTGCCCGTCACATGCGGCGCGATCCAAGTTCCCTGCTACGCGATGTGAATGCCTTGATGGAGCGTGGCTTGATCGAGAAGGACGCAGGCGGCAAACTCTTCGTTCCCTACACGCGCATCCACACCGAATTCGATTTGGCCAAGGCGGCGTAGAAACTCGGCGCCGGCGGGGCGGCGGGCAGCGTCGGCATCAGAGGTCCTCGCGTCGCAGCAGGAAGACCTTGCCTTCGCCGCTCGTGGTGTCAAGCCAGGTGAGCGGCAGCTGCGGGAAGGCGGCCGTCATGATGTCCCGGTTGTGGCCGACCTCGACGGCGAGCAGGCCGTGCGGCTTCAGGTATTTCTTCGCCTCGGCGAGGATGCGGCGCACGATGTCGAGGCCGTCCTCGCCGGCCGCCAGCGCGCCTTCGGGCTCGTGGCGGTATTCCGCCGGCAGTTCGCGCATCGCCTGCGCGGTGACGTAGGGCGGATTGCTGACGATCAGGTCGTACTTGCGCTTGCCCAGCCCCGCGAACAGGTCGCTCTCGACGAGGCGGACGCGCTCCTGCAGATCGTAGTCGGCGACGTTGCGCCTGGCGACCTCGAGGGCGTCGGCAGAAATGTCGGCGGCGTCGATCTGCGCATGCGGGAAGGCGTGCGCCATCAGGATCGCCAGGCAGCCCGAGCCGGTGCACAGGTCGAGCGCGTGTTCGATCGCGTCGGGGTCCTCGACCCAGGGGGCGAAGCCCTCCACCAGCAGGTCGGCAAAGTAGGAGCGCGGGATCAGCACGCGCTCGTCCACATAGAAGCGCAGCCCGGCTTGCCAGGCCTCGTGCGTGAGGTAGGCGGCCGGCAGGCGGCGCGCGATGCGCTGCTGCAGCAGTTCGAGCACGGCGAGGCGCTCGTGGCGCGTCAGCCGCGCGTCGAGATAGGGCGCAATTTGATCCGGGCGGTCGGGCGGCAGGTGCAGCGCGTGCAGGATCAGCCAGGCGGCCTCGTCGTGGGCGTTGTCGCAGCCGTGGCCGAAGAACAGCTTCGCCTCGTGGAAGCGGCTCGCGCCCCAGCGCAGCCAGTCGCGGATCGTGATCAGGTCGTCGAGGAGTTCGGACATGGAATACTCGGCGCTCGCGGGGCGGCGCGGTCGGTGGGGTTCAGGTGAGCAGCTTGCGGAAGGTGGCTGCGTAGATGCGCGCCAGCGGCTCGATGTCGGCCAGCGGCACGCATTCGTCGACCTTGTGGATCGTCGCATTGACCGGGCCGAACTCGACCACTTCCGGGCAGATCGCCGCGATGAAGCGGCCGTCCGAGGTGCCGCCGGAAGTGGACAGCTCCGGCGTGATGCCGGTCTCGAGCTGGATCGCGTCGGTCAGCGCGCTGACGAGCCGGCCGGGCTCGGTGAGGAAAGGCTTGCCGCCGAGCGTCCAGACGAGTTCGTACTCGAAATCGTGGCGGTCGAGGATCGCATGCACGCGGCCCTGCAGGCCGTCGGCGGTGCTCGCGGTCGAGAAGCGGAAGTTGAACAGCACCTCGAGCGTGCCGGGCACGACGTTGGTGGCGCCGGTGCCGGCGTGGATGTTCGAGATCTGGAAGCTGGTCGGCGGGAAGAAGGCGTTGCCGTCGTCCCAGTGCGTCGCGGCGAGTTCGGCGAGCGCGGGGGCGGCGAGGTGGATCGGGTTCTTCACCTTCTCGGGATAGGCGACGTGGCCCTGGATGCCCTTGACGACGAGCTTGCCGGAGAGCGAGCCGCGCCGGCCGTTCTTGATCGTGTCGCCCTGGAGACTGACCGAGGTCGGCTCGCCGACGATGCAGCAGTCGATCCGTTCGCCGCGCGCCTGCAGCGCCTCGACGACCTTGACCGTGCCGTCGGTGGCGTCGCCTTCCTCGTCCGAGGTGAGCAGGAAGCCGATCGAGCCCTCCAGGGCGGGCGCGGCGGCGAGCAGGCGCTCGACGGCGACGACCGCGGCGGCGACCGAGGTCTTCATGTCGGCGGCGCCGCGCCCGTACAGCCTGCCGTCGCGCTCGGTCGGCACGAAGGGATCGGAAGTCCATTTCTCCAGCGGCCCCGGCGGCACGACGTCGGTGTGGCCGGCGAACACGACCAGCGGTTTCGCCGTGCCCAGCCGCGCCCAGAGGTTGCGCACGAGACCGGTCGGGCCGGTGCTGTCGATGCGCTCGCAGACGAAGCCGAGCGGCGCCAGGCGTGCGGCGACCAGCTCGAGGCAGCCGGCGTCCTCGGTGGTGATCGAGCGGCGCGCGATCAGTTCCTTCGCGAGATCGATGACCGCGGCCATCAGTCCATCTTCAGCGTGAATTCGGAGAAACTCGCGCCGCTTTCCGAGGTCGATGCCGTGGCGGCCGGGTTCGCCGCCGGGGCGAGCGGCTTCGCCTCGTCCTTCTTCTCGGCGGCCGCGTTGTTGATCAGCCAGTGCAGGTTGTTGGCCGAGTCGGCGTTGGCGAGCGCCTCCTCGAGCGTGATCGTGCCGGCCTTGTAGAGCTGGAACAGCGACTGCTCGAAGGTCTGCGAGCCGGGCGACATGCTCTGCTCCATCGCCTCCTTGATCGCGTTGAGGTCGCCCTTCTCGATCAGTTCGCCGATGTAGCGCGAGTTGAGCATCACCTCGGCGGCGGGCGTGCGCGTGCCGTCCGGCTTCTTGACGAGGCGCTGCGAGATGATGCACTTGAGCGTCACGCTCAGATCGGCGAGCAGCGCCGGGCGGTTCTCGAGCGGGTAGAAGCTGATGATGCGCGACAGCGAGTGGTAGCTGTTGTTGGCGTGCAGCGTGGCGAGGCAGAGGTGGCCGGACTGCGCGTAGGCGATCGCCTGCGTCATCGTCTCCTTGTCGCGGATCTCGCCGATGAAGATGCAGTCGGGCGCCTGGCGCAGCGCGTTCTTCAGCGCGACCTGGAAGGCGCGCGTGTCGGCGCCGACCTCGCGCTGGTTCACGATCGACTTCTTGTTCTGGAAGATGAACTCGATCGGGTCCTCGAGCGTGAGGATGTGGCCGGAGGTCCGCTGGTTGCGGTAGTCGAGCATCGCGGTCAGCGTCGTCGACTTGCCCGAGCCGGTGGCGCCGACCATCAGGATCAGGCCGCGCTTCTCCATCACGATGTCGGCGAGCACCGGCGGCAGGTTGAGCGTGTCGAGTTGCGGGATCTCCGCCGGGATGTAGCGCACGACGAAGGCCGGCGTGCCCTTCTGGCGCATCACCGAGATGCGGTAGTTGCCAACGCCCTCGAGCGCGTAGCCGGTGTTGAGCTCGAGCGTCTCCTCGAACTCGTCGAGCTGGCGCGGGGTGAGGATCTCCTGCAGCAGGCCCATCACCGTCGCGCTGTCCATCGTCTGCTGGTTGACCGGCATCGCGACGCCGTTGATCTTGATGTTGATGGGCGCGCCCACCGAGACGAAGATGTCGGAGGCCTTCTTTTCCGCCATCAGCTGAAACAGTCGCTCCATTGCTCCCATCGCCGTTCTCCCGGTCCGCAGTGATTGAACTAGTCGCGTAGCAGCTCGTTGATGCTGGTCTTGGAGCGGGTCTGCGCGTCGACCTTCTTGACGATCACCGCGCAGTAGAGGCTGTAGCTGCCGTCCTTCGAGGGCAGGTTGCCGCTGACCACCACCGAGCCCTCCGGCACGCGGCCGTAGATGATCTCGCCGGTGGCCCGGTCGTAGATCTTGGTGCTCTGGCCGATGAATACGCCCATCGAGATCACGCAGTTGTCCTCGACGATGACGCCTTCGACCACTTCCGAGCGGGCGCCGATGAAGCAGTTGTCGCCGATGATGGTCGGGTTGGCCTGCAGCGGCTCGAGCACGCCGCCGATGCCGACGCCGCCGGAGAGGTGCACGTTCTTGCCGATCTGCGCGCAGGAGCCGACCGTCGCCCAGGTGTCGACCATCGTGCCTTCGCCGACGTAGGCGCCGATGTTCACGAAGCTCGGCATCAGCACCACGCTCGGGGCGATGAAGGAGCCGCGGCGCACCACGGCGCCCGGCACGACGCGGAAGCCGCCTTTCTGGAAGGTGTGCGCGTCGTAGTTGGCGAACTTGGTCGGCACCTTGTCGAAGTAGCGCAGGGCGCCGCCGTCCATCACCGTGTTGTCCTCGATGCGGAAGGAGAGCAGCACGGCCTTCTTGATCCACTGGTGCGTCACCCATTCTTTTCCATTGGGGCCGTCGACCTTCTCGGCGACGCGCAGGCGGCCGGCATCGAGCTCGTCGAGGACGGTCTTCACGGCCTCGCCGAGGCGGGCGGGCGCGGAGCCGGGCTTCAGGCTGGCGCGGTCTTCCCAGAATTGTTCGATCATGCTTTGCAGTTCGGCGGACATGGCGGTTCCTCTTGTCGGTGATTAGAGCGATTTGCAGAATGAGGCGATGCGGCGGGCGGCTTCCAGGCACTCCTCGACGCCGGCGACCAGCGCGATGCGCACGAAATCGCGGCCGGGGTTGACGCCGGCGGCGTCGCGCGCCAGGAAACTGCCGGGCAGGACGCTCACATTATATTGACGGCGCAGTTCGCGGGCGAACTCGGTGTCGGACAGGCCGGTCGGCGAGACGTCGGCCCACAGGTAGAACGCGGCATCGGGCACGCCGGCGCGCAGGTGCTGCGCGACCAGCGGCGTGACCTGCGCGAACTTCTCGGCATACAGGCGGCGGTTGTCGCGCACGTGCGCCTCGTCGCGCCAGGCCGCGGCGCTGGCGGCCTGCACCGGCGGCGGCATGGCGCAGCCCTGGTAGGTGCGGTAGAGCCAGAACTTCCTGAGGATCGCCGTGTCGCCGGCGACGAAGCCGGAGCGCATGCCGGGCACGTTGGAGCGCTTCGACAGGCTGGAGAACATCACGAGGTTCCGGTAGTCGTCGCGGCCGAGCCGGCGCGCCGCCTCGAGCCCGCCGAGCGGCGGCGCGGCTTCGTCGAAATAGATCTCCGAGTAGCACTCGTCGGCGGCGATGACGAACCCATGGCGGTCGGACAGTTCGAAGAGCAGCTTCCAGTCCTCGAGCGGTATCACCTTGCCGGTCGGGTTGCCGGGCGAGCAGACGTAGACGAGCTGGCAGGCCTGCCAGACTTCCTCCGGCACGCGCGCCCAGTCCATGCGGAAATCGTTGCCCGGCGTGTTGTTCAGGAAGAACGGGCGGGCGCCGGCGAGCAGGGCGGCGCCTTCGTAGATCTGGTAGAAGGGATTCGGCGAAATCACCACCGGCAGCTCGTGCTTGCGCGGTGCGACGACCGCCTGGGCGATCGCGAACAGCGCCTCGCGAGAACCATTCACCGGCAGCACCTGGCTGACGTAGTCCGGCGCGGGGATGCCGTAGCGGCGGCCGATCCACTCGGCGATGGCGCGGCGCAGGTCGTCGCTGCCGTTGGTCGTCGGATAGTTCGCCAGGCCGGCGAGACCGGCCGTCAGCGCATCCTTGATCAGCGGCGGCGTCAGGTGTTGCGGCTCGCCGATGTGCAGCTTGATTTCCGGCAGACCGGCGGGGGGCGCGCTGCCGGCGAACAGGTCGCGCAGCTTCTCGAAGGGATAGGACTGGAGCTTGTCGAGGTTCGGATTCATGGGAAGACCTGGCGGTACAGCGCCCGGCTCGCGTAGGCGAGCCAGGGCAGGGTGAGCGGCAGCAGCGGCAGCAGCAGGATGCTGCCGATCGTCAGCGCGGAGAGCAGCGCGGCCCAGGCCATCGCGGCCGGGAAATTGCCGAAGACGACGCGCACGCTGGCGACGACGGCGGTCACCAGACCGGCGCGGCGCTCGCACAGCAGCGGCACGGAAAAGGCCGAGACGCAGAACAGCAGGAAGGCGATCACGAAGCCCGACAGCGCGCCCCAGAACAGGAAGTTCGACACGCCGGGCGCGGTCGGCAGCAGTTCGGTCAACCACACCGGCGTCGCCCCGACCATGTAGCTGTAGAGGATCGCCGCGTCGGTAACGAAGATCATGAACAGCAGCGCGCAGACCAGCGCGAGCACCCAGAGCGCCGGGTCGGCGCCGGCGAAGCCGCGCAGCACGCAGGAAAGACCGATCCGTTTGCCCGCCGCATGGGCGCGGGCGATGCCGAAGAAGCCGGCGAGAATGGCCGGGCCGACCAGCATGAAGGCGCCGGCGGCGGCGATGACGAAAGGCGTGAAGCCCTGCGTGAGCAGTCCGCCGAGGATGACTGCGCCGATCAGCGTGAAGATGCCGGCGTAGGCGCCGCTCGTGCCGCGTGTCAGGTTCGCCTGCGCCCAGCCGTCGACCAGCGCGCGGCCGATGTCGGCGATGCCGAAGGGGCGGGTGTCCATCCTCAGCCGCGCGTGTTGGATTGCGCGGGAAAGTCGGCCAGTTCGACGCGCGGCGCGGGCTGCCAGCCCTTCTTGCGGTGTTCGGCGACGACGTTGGTGAAGATGCCGCCGCGCACGTAGAAGCGCGCCGTCAGGCGCATGAAGCGCGGCTTGGTGGCCTTGGCCAGGTCGTCGAGGATGCGGTTGGTCACGTCCTCGTGGAAATGCCCCTCGTCGCGGAAGCTCCAGATGTAGAGCTTGAGGCTCTTCAGTTCGACGCAGAGCTTGTCCGGCACGTAGTCGAGCGTCAGCACCGCGAAATCCGGCTGCCCGGTCTTCGGGCACAGGCAGGTGAACTCCGGGATCTCCATGTGAATCTGATAGTCGCGCTGCGGCGCCGGATTCGCGAAGGTTTCCAGGGACTTGGACGGGGAGCTGGGCATGGCGGGGCGGGCGATGGCGGCAAAACAACAATTATATGGGCGCCGCCCCGCCGGCGCCGAGTTTCCGCGGGTTCGCCCCGTACCCGAAAAAGCTTGATGCGTCCGGAAGAATCATTTATAGCTAAAATGAACGTATGAATCATGATTGCAGCTGACGATGCGAGGAGCCAGATGACGGAAGGCCGGTCCACTGATACGCGCGAGCGCATTCTCGATGCCGCCGAGACGCTGTTCATGGCGCACGGCTACGACGGCACGTCGATGCGGCTGATCACCGGCGCGGCCGAGGTGAACCTGGCCGCCGTGAATTACCACTTCGGTTCGAAGGGGGCGCTGCTGCAGGAGGTGTTCCGCCGGCGGCTCGACTGGCTGAACGCCGAGCGCCTGCGGGTGCTCGACGACCTGGAGCGCAAGGCGGGCGGCAAGCCGCTCAAGCCGTCGCTGATCGTCGATGGCTACTTCGGCACGCTGCTGCGCATGGCGCAGGACGAGGCGTGCGGCGGGGTGACTTTCCTGCGCCTGCTCGGCCGTACGCTGACCGAGCCTTCCGACTTCATCCGCGCCTTCCTCGCCAACGAATACAAGGAAGTGATCGAGCGCTACAAGGCGGCGCTGTTCAAGGCACTGCCCGACGTGCCGAAGGCGGAGATCGTCTGGCGCTTCCACTTCATGCTCGGCGCCACCTCCTACACGATCGCCGGCACCGATGCGCTGCGCCTCGTCACCGACTGGCAGATCGAGGACGCCGATGCCAACGACCGCCTCGACCGCCTGCTGCCGCGGCTGATGTCCTTCCTGCTCGGCGGGCTGCGCGCGCCGCTGCCGGAATTTCCCGACAACGCATAGACAGAAAGCCCCGGAGGAGAGACCGCATGTCCTACGCATTGTTATCGCTGCTCGCGCTGGCCTATCCGGTGCCGCGCCTGACGGCGGAAGAGCAGTCGTTCCTCGACCACGAGTGCGCGGAGGCCTGCCGCCGCGTCGACGACTGGCGGGTGGCCCACGAGCTGCAGGATCTGCCGGCCGAGGCCTGGCGCTACATCAAGGAGAAGGGCTTCGTCGGCATGATCATCCCGAAGCGCTACGGTGGCCTGGAGTTCTCGGCCTACGCGCACTCCCAGGTGGTGACCAGGCTGTCGACGCGCTGCGCGGCATGACGGTGACGCTGCAGGACCAGTCGCTCGACCGCATCGCACCCGCGGACGTGGTGATCGAGGCGATCTTCGAGAGCGTCGAGGCCAAGCACGCCTTGTCCAGCGCGCTCGAGCCGCGCATGAAGCCGGGCGCGCTGCTCGCCACCAGCACCTCGAGCCTGCGCATCGAGGACTTGCGCACGGTGCTCGCGCGCCCGGAGCGCCTCGTCGGCATCCACTTCTTCAACCCGGTGGCGCTGATGCCGCTGGTCGAGGTGGCGGCGGCGGAGAACGCCGATCCTGCCGCCGTGCAGGCCGCCTGCGCCTTCGTCAGGCAGATCGACAAGCTGCCGCTGCCGGTGAAATCCGCGCCCGGTTTCCTCGTCAATGCGGTGCTCGCCCCCTACCTGCTGGCGGCGATGCGGGCGGTGGATGAGGGTGTCGCGCCGGAAGCGGTCGATGCGGCGCTGCTCGCGTTCGGCATGCCGATGGGGCCGGTCGAACTCGCCGATACCGTCGGCCTCGACATCGCGCTGGCGGCCGGCAAACAGCTCGCCGACGGCATTGTCGCCGACGCCGACCTGGCCGACGCCGGCGTGATCTTCGGCACCGGCTTCGCGCCCTTCACCGGCGGGCCGCTGCGCTATCGCGCGGCACGACGATGATGTTGCACTTTCCGCACATTCCCTGAAAACAGTGTCGATCAAATGATATTTCAAACGCTTGTTTTGGTTTTAATCGGGCAACAAGAAATTGGGAGTCATTCCCGAGAATCACCATAACAACTCACGATGGAAGAGCAACCAATGCAAGGAAAATTCACACCGCGTCTGTTGGCCGTGCTGATCGCCACGGCGGTTTCCGGCAGCGCTTTCGCATCCGGCTTCGCGCTGCAGAACCTGACCGGTTCGGGCAACGGCAATGCCTTCGCCGGCGCGGCGGCGACGGCCGAGGACGCCGGCACGATCATGTGGAACCCGGCCGGCATGTCCTTTCTGCCGAAGGGCCACAACATTTCGGTGGCCGGCACCTTGCTCTATCGCGACATCAATTATTCGGACCGCGGCTCGACGACCGTCAATGCCGGCCTGTTCCCGCTCGGCACGACGGATGGCGGCAACGCGGGCGGGCTGTCCCTGATTCCGGCGGGCTATTGGGCTTATGGCATCAATGACCAGCTGACGGTCGGCATCGGCATTGCGCCGACCTTCGGCAACAAGACCGAATACGACTTCGATTTCGTCGGCCGCAATGCCGGCCACTTCGCCGAGATCACGCAGATCAACATCAATCCCTCCATCGCCTGGAAGCTCAACGAAAAGGTTTTGCTCGGTTTCGGCATCGACATCGCCCACAATGAAACCCACTTCAGGCAAGGCCTGGCCTTCCTCGGGGCGGCTGCCACGACCAACCATCTGGACGCCAAGGGCGACGACTGGGCAATCGGCTGGAATGCCGGCCTGATGTTCCAGCTGACGCCCAGCACGCGCATCGGCGTGAGCTATCGTTCCGAGCTCGAGTTCAATCTGGAAGGCCGGCAGAGAACCTCGGTGACCGATTTCGGCAGCCCGCTGCTGGCCAATCAGGACATCAAGGCCAAGCTGAAGACGCCGGCCAGCGCCTCGCTCGCCGTCTCGCACAAGCTCGACGACAAGTGGGAAATGCTCGGCGACATCGGCTGGACCGACTGGAGCGTGGTCGATGTCCTGCAGATGAAAAACAAGGACACCGGCGCCAACCTGAACGGCCTGAGCTACAACTTCAAGGACACCTGGCGCATCGGCGTCGGCGCCAACTATCAATACAACAACGCGTGGAAATTCCGTTTCGGCATCGCCCACGACAAGGCGCCGGTCAAGCATGCCGAGGACCGGACGATGACGTTGCCCGATTCCGACCGCACCTGGCTGTCCTTCGGCGTCAAGTACCAGATCTCGCCGAAATCCTCGCTGGATGTCGGCTACACGCACATCTTCTTCGACAAGGAAAAGACGGCCCGCGCGGTCGAGTTTCCCGCCGGGACGGTGCGGCAGGTCATCAATGGCGAATGGAACAACAGCGTCGACAGCCTCGCGTTCCAGTTCAACCACAATTTCTGATTGCAGGCCGCAAAAAAGCTCCGGCGTGACCGGGGCTTTTTTGCCCTGCCTTGCTGTTGCATCGCCCAAAGGAGAACTGCTTGAACAAGCTGATCGTGAGGAAGGCGGCCGTGCTCGGCGCCGGCGTGATGGGGGCGCAGATCGCCGCTCATCTGGCGAACGCCGACGTGCCGGTCGTTTTGTTCGACCTGCCGGCGCCGGAAGGCGACAAGAACGGCATCGTGACGAAGGCGCTCGATGGCCTGAAGAAACTGAGCCCCGCGCCGCTGGCGAGCCAGGGCAAGCTCAAGTACATCGACGCGGCCAACTACGAGGAACATCTGCCGCTGCTGGCCGGCTGCGACCTGGTGATCGAGGCGATCGTCGAGCGCATGGACTGGAAGAACGATCTTTACGCGAAGATCGCCCCGCATCTGTCCGCTTCGGCTGTCGTTGCCTCCAACACCTCGGGCCTGTCGATCAACGCGCTGGCGCAGGGGCTGCCGGCGGCCGTGCGGCCGCGCTTCTGCGGCATCCATTTCTTCAACCCGCCGCGCTACATGCGCCTGGTGGAGATCATCGCCACGCGCGACACCGCTGCCGGCGTGATGGACGCGCTCGAAACCTGGCTCACCACGCGCCTCGGCAAGGGCGTGATCCGCGCGCTCGATACGCCGAATTTTGTGGCGAATCGTGTCGGGGTGTTTTCGATCCTCGCGGTGATGCACCACACGCAGGCCTTCGGCCTCGGTTTCGACGAGGTCGATGCGCTGACCGGCCCGCAGATCGGCCGGCCGAAGAGCGCCACCTACCGCACCGCCGACGTCGTCGGCCTCGACACGCTGGCGCACGTCGTCAAGACGATGCGGGACACGCTGCCCGACGATCCCTGGCATGCCCATTTCAAAACGCCCGACTGGCTGGCGGCGCTGATCGGGAAAGGCGCGCTGGGGCAGAAGACCAGGGGCGGCATCTACCGCAAGCAGGGCAAGGACATCCTCGTGCTCGACCCGGCGCTCAAGGACTACCGCGCGTCGACCGGCACGGTGGCCGACGAGGTCGCCGCGCTCCTCAGGATCAAGGCGCCGGCCGGGAAGTTCGCCGCGCTGCGCGCCTCGGCGCATCCGCAGGCGCGCTTCCTCTGGGCGATCTTCCGCGACGTGTTCCATTACTGCGCGGTGCAGCTCGAGCGCATCGCCGACAACGCCCGCGATGTCGATTTCGCGATGCGCTGGGGCTTCGGCTGGACGCAGGGGCCGTTCGAGACCTGGCAGGCTGCCGGCTGGCAGGTGATCGCCGAGGCGATCGCGGCCGACATCGCGGCCGGCATGACGATGAGCAGCGCGCCGCTGCCGGCCTGGGTGACGGACGGCCGTGCCGGCGTGCATGCGCCGAAGGGTTCCTGGTCGGCCGGCAGGAGCGCCTACGTTCCGCGCTCCGATCTGCCGGTCTATCGGCGCCAATTGTTCCCGGAACAGATACTCGGTGCTGGCGAGGCGGCGCCGGAGCAGGCCGGCGAGACGCTCTACCGGAACGACGGCGTGCGCCTGTGGCGGCTGCCGGAAATCGACGCCGGCATCGGCATCCTGTCGATCGTCTCGAAGAACCATACGCTGGGCAACGAGGTGCTCGACGGCATCCTCGCCGCCGTGCGCCAGGCCGAGACGACGCTCGACGGCGTGGTGATCTGGCACCCCGCGCCTTTCGCCGTCGGCGCCAACCTCAAGCAGGTCGGCGAGGCCTGCGCGGCCGGGCAGTTCGATCTGCTCGAACAGACCGTCGAGAAATTCCAGCGCACCTCGCAGATCCTCAAATACGCGCAGGTGCCGGTGGTCGCCGCGGTGCAGGGCCTGGCGCTCGGCGGCGGCTGCGAGTTCGCGATGCATGCCGCGAAACGCGTGCTGGCGCTGGAAAGCTACGTCGGCCTGGTCGAGGCCGGCGTCGGCCTGATCCCGGCCGGCGGCGGCTGCAAGGAGTTCGCCATCCGCGCCGCCGACTGGGCCGCGCAATCGGCGACGCCCGACGAAGTGTTCGATTTCCTGCAGCCGGTGTTCCAGACCATCGCCATGGCCAAGGTCGCCGGCAGCGCGCTGGAAACCATCGATTTCGGCTTCGCCCGGCCCGCCGACACGGTGCTGTTCAATGCCGACGAACTGCTGTACGTTGCGCTCAGGGAGGCGCGCGCGCTCGCCGAGTCCGGCTACACGCCGCCGCAGCCGGCGCGCGACATCACCGTGGCGGGCCGCGCCGGCATCGCCACGCTGGAGATGATGCTGGTCAACATGCAGGAGGGCGGCATGATCTCCGTGCACGACTACCGCGTCGCCCGGTCCGCCGCCATCGCGCTGTGCGGCGGCGAGATCGAAGGCGGCAGCCGCGTCGACGAGGAGTGGCTGCTGACCGTCGAGCGCCGCCTGTTCGTCGAACTGCTGAAGACCCCGGAAACCCAGGCCCGCATCGCCCACATGATGGAAACCGGCAAGCCGCTGAGGAACTGACATGAGCAAACAGATCCAGGACGCCTACATCGTCGCCGCGACGCGCCTGCCGGTCGCCAAGAAGAACGGCATGTTCCGCCACGTGCGGCCGGACGACATGCTGGCCCACGCCATCCGGGCCGTGCTGGCGCAGGCGCCGGGCCTCGACCCGGCGCGAATAGGAGATGTAATAGGCGACGTCATCGTCGGCTGCGCGATGCCGGAAGCCGAGCAGGGCATGAACGTCGCGCGCATCGGCCTGCTGCTGGCCGGCCTGCCGAACACCGTGCCGGGCATGACCATCAACCGCTTCTGCTCCTCGGGCGTGCAGGCGGTGGCGGACGCCGCCAACCAGATCCGATTGGGACTCGCCGACGTGATGATCGCCGCCGGCACCGAATCGATGACCGTCATGCCGCAGATCATGGGCAACAAGATGGCGATGAACCCGGCGATCTTCGAGAAGGAGGAGAACCTCGGCATCGCCTACGGCATGGGCCTCACCGCCGAGAAAGTCGCCGCGCAATGGAAGATTTCGCGCGAGCAGCAGGACGCCTTCGCGGTCGAGTCGCACCGCCGCGCCGTCGCGGCGATCGCCGCCGGCCACTTCAAGGCCGAGATCACCCCCTACGCGATCAAGGAGCATCTGCCCGACCTGAAGACGGGACAGATCGTGGTGCGCGAGCGCGTCGCGGACACCGACGAAGGCCCGCGGCCGGATTCCAGCGTCGAGAAGCTGGCGAAATTGAAGCCGGTGTTCCATGCCAGGGGCTCGGTGACGGCCGGCAATTCCTCGCAGATGTCCGACGGCGCCGCTGCGGTGCTGCTGATGTCCGAGCGGGCCATGAAGGAGCACGGCCTGATGCCGCTGGCGCGCTTCGCCGGCTACGCGGTCGGCGGCGTCGCGCCGGAGATCATGGGCATCGGTCCGGTGGCGGCGATCCCGCGCGTGCTCGAGCAGGTGGGCATCAGGCAGGGCGACCTCGACTGGATCGAACTGAACGAAGCCTTCGCCGCCCAGTCGCTGGCGGTGATCCGGGAACTCGGCCTCGACCCGGCCAGGGTCAATCCGCTCGGCGGCGCGATCGCGCTCGGCCATCCGCTCGGCGCGACCGGAGCGATCCGCACCGCCACCGTCGTGCATGGCCTGCGCCGCACCGGCGGCAGATACGCTATGGTGACGATGTGCATCGGCACCGGCATGGGCGCGGCCGGCATCTTCGAGCGAGTCTGAACGGAGCGAGGAGGGGGCGAGATGGAAAAGGTCTGGTTGAAAAGCTACCCGCAGGCTGTCCCCGCGGAAATCAGCATCGATCACGTCGCCTCGCTGGTGGCGTTGTTCGAAAAAGCCTGCGCCGACTATGCGGACAAGGTCGCCTACATCAGCATGGGCAAGGAGATGACCTACCGCCAGTTGGAGGAGAAGACGCGCGCCTTCGCCGGCTGGCTGCAGTCGCTGGGCGCTGAGAAGGGCGAGCGCGTCGCGCTGATGATGCCCAACCTGCTGCAGTATCCGGTGGCGCTGTTCGGCACGCTGCGCGCCGGCTGTGTCATCGTGAACTGCAACCCGCTCTACACGCCGCGCGAGCTGGAGCAGCAGCTCAGGGACTCCGGCGCGACGGTCATCGTCATCGTCGAGAACTTCGCCCACACGCTCGAGCAGGTCATCGGGCACACCGCGGTGCGGCACGTCGTGGTGACGCCGATGGGCGAACTGCTCGGCGCGCTGAAGGGCGCGCTGGTGAATTTCGTCGTGCGCCACGTCAAGAAGCTCGTGCCGAAATGGCGACTGCCGGCGGCGATCGATTTCGCCGCGGCGCTGACGACCGGAGCGCGCTACGGCTTCACGCCGACGAAGCTGGGCCAGGACGACATCGCCTTCCTGCAATACACCGGCGGCACGACGGGCATCTCGAAGGGCGCGATGCTCACGCACGGCAACATCTGCGCCAACGTGATGCAGGCCCACGCCTGGATCAGGCCGGTGATCCGCGAGGGCGAGGAGTTCATCCTGACGGCATTGCCGCTCTACCATATCTTCGCGCTGACCGCGAACTGCCTGGTCTTCCTGATGATCGGCGCGCGCAACCTGCTGATCGCCAATCCGCGCGACATCCCGCATTTCGTCAAGGAGTGGAGCAAGTACCCGGTCAGCGTGATCACCGGCGTCAACACGCTGTTCAATGCACTGCTCAACAACCCCGCTTTCGCCCGCCTCGACTTTTCCACACTGCGCGTGACGCTCGGCGGGGGGATGGCGGTGCAGGCGTCGGTCGCCGAACGCTGGCTGCAGACCACCGGCGTGGCGCTGCTGCAGGCCTAC
This sequence comes from Rhodocyclaceae bacterium UBA2250, assembly GCA_002347285.1. Taxonomy (GTDB): domain Bacteria; phylum Pseudomonadota; class Gammaproteobacteria; order Burkholderiales; family Rhodocyclaceae; genus Sulfuricystis. Next base: position 86,130 of record DDXW01000012.1, read on the forward strand.
GGCCTCACCGAAACCTCGCCGGCGGCGACCATCAATCCGCTCGACATGAAGGCGTTCAACGGCTCGATCGGCCTGCCGATCTCCTCGACCGAGGTGTCGATCCGCGACGACAACGGCCACGAGGTGCCACTGATGCAGGTCGGCGAGATCTGCATCCGCGGCCCGCAGGTGATGGCCGGCTACTGGCAGCGCCCGGAGGAGACCGCCGCGGTGCTCGGCGCGGACGGCTTCCTGCGCACCGGCGACATGGGCTACATGGACAAGGACGGCTTCGTCTTCCTGGTCGACCGCAAGAAGGACATGATCCTGGTGTCCGGCTTCAACGTCTATCCGAACGAGGTCGAGGAAGCGGTGGCGCTGCATCCGGGCGTGCTCGAGGTCGCGGCGATCGGCGTGGCCGACGAGCATTCCGGCGAGGCGGTGAAGATCTTCGTCGTGCGCAAGGACCCGGCGCTGACCGAGGTGGCCCTGATCGAGCATTGCCGCACCGTGCTGACCGGCTACAAGGTGCCGAGGCACGTCGAGTTCCGCGACGACCTGCCGAAGACCAACGTCGGCAAGATCCTGCGCCGCGCGCTCAAGGAGAGGAACTGATGCCGATCCCCGCCGCGCTCGGCAAGAATCTCGCGCTGCCGGTGGTCGGCGCGCCGATGTTCATCGTCTCCAATCCCGAGCTGGTCATCGCACAGTGCAGGAGCGGCGTGATCGGTTCTTTTCCCGCGCTCAACGCCCGGCCCGAAGCGACGCTCGACGACTGGCTGGTGCGCATCGGGACGGCGCTGGCGGACGATCCGCGGGCGGCGCCTTTCGCCGTCAACCAGGTCGTCCATCCGTCGAATGCCCGCCTGGAACACGACCTGGCCTTGTGCGTGAAGCACCGGGTGCCATTGGTCATCACCAGCCTCGCCGCGCCGACCGCGATCGTGCCGCACATCCATGCCTACGGCGGCCTGGTGTTCCACGACGTGATCAGCGTGCGCCATGCCGAGAAGGCGCTGGCGGCCGGCGTCGATGGCCTGATCCTCGTCTGCGCCGGCGCCGGCGGCCATGCCGGCACCTTGAGTCCCTTCGCGCTGGTCGGCGAGATCCGCAAGTTCTACGACGGCCCGCTCGCGCTCTCGGGGGCGATCGCCAGCGGCAGCGCCATCCTCGCCGCGCAGGCCATGGGCGCCGATTTCGCCTACATCGGCACGCGCTTCATCGTCACGGAAGAAGCCAACGCCGCGCCCGAATACAAGCAGGCCCTGATCGACGCGGCCGCCGCCGACATCGTCTATACGCCGTATTTCACCGGCGTGCATGGCAACTACCTGAAGCGGAGCATCGTCGCCGCCGGCCTCGATCCGCACGACCTGCCGGTGCGCGACAAGAGCGCGATGAATTTCGGGGCGGCCGGCGAAGGCAACGGCGCCAAGGCCTGGCGCGACATCTGGGGCGCCGGCCAGGGCGTCGGCGGCATCGATAGAATCGAGCCCGCCGCCGCCGTGGTCACCCGCATGAAAGACGAATACCGCGCCGCCAAGGCGGCGCTCTGCAGCAAGCCGTTCTGACACGAAAGGAAACAGAAATGAGCGACTACCGCGCGCCCGTCAAGGACATGCGCTTCGTCATGGATGAAATCGCCGGCCTGCCGGAAATCTGCCAACTGCCGGGCTACGAGGAAGCCACGCCGGACGTCGCCGACGCCATCGTCGAGGAGGCCGCCAAGTTCGCGGCCGAGGTGCTCGCGCCGCTCAACCGCATCGGCGACAAGCAAGGCTGCACGCTGGGCGCCGCCGGCGTCGTCACTCCGCCGGGCTGGAAGGAGGCCTATCGCCAGTACTGCGAAGTGGGCTGGAGCGGCATCACCCAGCCGCAGGCGTTCGGCGGCCAGGGGCTGCCGGAAGTGCTGGGCATCGCCGTGATGGAGATGGCGCAGTCGGCGAACATGTCCTTCTCGCTCGGCCCGCTGCTGACCTCGGGCGCGGTTTCCGCGCTGCTGACCTGCGCCAGCGACGAGCTCAAGTCGATCTACCTCGGGAAGATGGTCACCGGCGAGTGGACCGGCACGATGAACCTCACCGAGCCGCAGGCCGGCTCCGACCTGGCGCTGATCCGCTCGCGCGCCGAGCCGCAGGCCGACGGCACGTACCGCGTCTTCGGCCAGAAGATCTTCATCACCTATGGCGACCACGACATGACCGAGAACATCATCCATCTCGTGCTCGCCCGCCTGCCCGACGCGCCGGCCGGGGTGAAGGGCATCTCGATGTTCCTGGTGCCGAAGTTCCTCGTCACTGCCGACGGTTCGCCCGGAGCGCGCAACGACGCGGTCTGCGTCTCGCTCGAACACAAGCTCGGCATCCACGCCAGCCCGACCTGCGTGATGGCCTTCGGCGACCAGGGCGGCGCCGTCGGCTGGCTGCTCGGCGAGCCGAACCGCGGCCTCGAATACATGTTCATAATGATGAACGAGGCGCGCCAGAGCGTCGGTCTGCAGGGCGTCGCCATCGCCGAGCGCGCCTACCAGCAGGCGCTCGCCTATGCGCGCGAACGCAAGCAGGGCCGCAATCCCGTCACCGGCGAGGCGCTCGTCACCATCGACCGGCACCCGGACATCCGCCGCATGCTGATGACGATGAAGGCGCGCATCGAGGCCTGCCGCGCGCTGGCCTACTACACCGCCGGCCTGCTCGACCGCGCGCACGCGGCGGCGGACGAGGAGGCCGGGAAGCGCGCCCTCTACCTCGCCGAGTTCATGATCCCGATCGTCAAGGGCGGCAGCACGGAAATGGGCATCGAGGTCGCCTCGCTCGGCATCCAGATCCACGGCGGCATGGGTTACATCGAGGAGACCGGCGCGGCGCAGCACTGGCGCGATGCGCGCATCACCACCATCTATGAAGGCACGACGGGGATACAGGCCAACGACCTGCTGTTCCGCAAGCTGATGCGCGACCAGGGCGCCACCGCCAGGCGCGTCTTCGGCGAGATCGGCGCCACCGCCAAGGCGCTGGGTGCCTCGTCGCGCGCGGAACTGCAGGCCGTCGGCCAGCAGCTCGGCGCGGCCTTGCAGGCGTGGATCGGCGCCACCGAATGGCTGGCCGCCAACGCGAAGCCGAACCTGTCCGGCGTGCTCGCCGCCGCCGTGCCCTACCTGCATCTGGCGACCACCGTCTGCGGCGGCTGGCTGATGGGCCGCGCCGCGCTGGCGGCCGCGGCGCACCTCGACCGGGGCGACGGCGACCAGGCCTTCCATCGCGCCAAGATCGTCACCACGCGCTTCTACGCCGACCATCTGCTGCCGCAGGCGGCCGCCTGCGCCGCCTCGGTGCAGGCCGGCGATGCCGCAATCGCAGGCATGGGAGACGAAATCTTCTGAGCGCCGCCGCCCCGCCAGCGCCGAGTTTCTAACGTAACAGCCAGAAGGCGGCGAAGCCGCCGGCGATCGTCAGCAGCGTGTTGCGCCAGCGCGCGGCGACCGCAATGGCAATGAGTCCGGCCCAGAGGCGCGGATTGTCCGCGCCGAGGTCGAGCTTGCCCGAAACGAGCAGCAGTTCGGGCGCGGTCAGCGCCGTCAGCGCGGCGATCGGCACGAAGGGCAGCCAGCGCACGAACCAGCCGGGCGGCCGGACATGGCCTTCCAGCGCGATGAAGGAATAGCGGATCGCGAAGGTGATGAGCCCGCAGATGAGCCACAGCCATATCCACGTGTTGGGCCAGTTCATCGTTTCTCCCGGCTCTGCATGAAGGCGCCGGCCGCCAGCCCGGCCAGCGCGGCGGCGAACAGGCCGGTCTTGTAGGGCAGGCCGGCCAGCAGCACGGCGACGGCGCCGGCCGCCAGCGCGGCGGCCAGCCGCGCGCGGCTGTCGATCAGCGGCACGACGATGGCGATGAAGGTGAGCGGCAGGGCGAAGTCGAGGCCGAGGTCGGCCGGCAGTTGCGCGCCGAGCAGCACGCCGGCCAGCGTCGCCAGCTGCCAGCCGAACCAGAGCGCGAAGCCGGCGCCGAACAGGATCCAGTGCGCCTGCGGCGAGCGCGGTTCCCGCAGCAGGTGGGGGATCGCCGCCGCGTAGGCCTCGTCGGTCAGCAGGTAGGCGAGCAGCAGCTTCCAGCGGCGCGGCAGGGCGGCGAGCACCGGGGCGACGGAGGCGCTGTAGAGCGCGTGGCGCAGGTTGATCAGGCCGACCGCGCCGACCGACAGCAGCGCCGGTGCCCCGGCACCGACCAGCTGGGCCAGCAGGAACTGCGCCGAGCCGGCGAACACCAGCGAGGACATCAGGACGGCGGCGAGCGGCGGAATGCCGCTCTGCAGGGCGACCACGCCGTAGATGACGCCGAACGGCGCCACGCCGAGCAGCATCGGCAACAGGGCGCGCACGCCAAGCAGAAACGCGGAACGGGAAGTCATAGCGTAAAAGACCGATAGCTGAAAGTTGCTATATCGAATATCCTAATATATTCAGAATTAATACAATGCAATAATCATTCTAATGTGGTGCGCCAGTAAATACGATCCGACGGGGGCGCGATGCTCGAGGCGCTGAGCGGCGGGGAACTGGCCTTCTGCGCGGCGGTGCTTGTCGTCGCCTATGTGGTCCGCGGCCTGACCGGCTTCGGCTCCGGCCTGATCTCGATCCCGTTGCTGGCGCTGCTGTTGCCCCTGCAGGCGGTTGTGCCGCTGATCGTCCTGCTCGACTACCTCGCTTCCTTCACGCAAAGCCTGAGCAGCCGCAAGGACGTGCGCTGGCGCGAGCTGCTGCCGCTGCTGCCATTCACGCTGCTGGGGGTCGGCGCCGGCCTGCTGACGCTGAGGACGGTGTCGCCCGAGGCGATGTCCCACGCGCTCGGCGTGTTCGTGCTGTTCTTCGCCGTCTACCAGTTCTTCGGGCTGGAGGTCTCCGGCCGCTATTCGAAGCTCTGGGGGGCGGTGGCCGGCAGTTCGGGCGGGCTGGTCGGCACGCTGTTCGGCACGGGCGGCCCCTTCTACATCATCTACTTCCGGCTGCGCGGCCTCGACAAGAGCGAACTGCGCGCCACCTTCGCCTTCACCTTCCTGATCGACGGCAGCTGGCGCCTGCTCGGCTACGGCGCCGCGGAGTTCTTCACGCGGGAATTCCTGCTCGCCGCGCTCGCGGCGCTGCCGGTGATGGCGGTGGCGCTATACGTCGGCGGCCACATCCATACGCGCATCCAGCTCAAGACCTTCCAGCGCGCGATCAGCGTCCTGCTGGTGTGCAGCGGCATCGCGCTGCTGCTCAAGTGAAGGGGGCGGCCGCCCCGTTTATAATCGGCCGCCCAATCCAGAATAAATTCCCCCGGGTTCTTCCAACGTGCGCCTGACCAAGCTCAAGATCGCCGGCTTCAAGTCTTTCGTCGAGCCGACCACCGTGCTGTTCCCCAACCAGCTGGCGGGCGTGGTCGGCCCCAACGGCTGCGGCAAGTCGAACATCATCGACGCCGTGCGCTGGGTGCTCGGCGAGTCGAAGGCCTCGGAACTGCGCGGCGAATCGATCCAGGACGTGATCTTCAAGGGTTCCGGCAACCGCAAGGAAGTCGGCCGCGCCAGCGTCGAGCTGTTCTTCGACAACGCGCAGGGGCGCGCCGCCGGCCAGTGGGGCCAGTTCGCCGAGATCACCGTCAAGCGCATCCTCGACCGCGAGGGCAATTCGAGCTACTACATCAACAACCTGCACGTCCGCCGGCGCGACGTGATCGACCTGTTTCTCGGCACCGGCCTCGGGCCGCGCGCCTACGCGATCATCGGCCAGGGCATGATCTCGCGCATCGTCGAAGCCAAGCCGGACGAATTGCGCTTCTTCCTCGAGGAGGCGGCCGGCGTCACCAAGTACAAGGAGCGGCGCAAGGAGACCGAGGGCCGCCTCGAGGACGCCCGCGAGAACCTCGCGCGCGTCGACGACATCCGCAGCGAGCTCGACGGCCAGGTCGTGCGCCTCGAGGCGCAGGCGGTGGTCGCGCAGCAGTACCGCGACCTGCAGTTCCAGCTCAACCGCCGCCAGAGCCTGTTCTGGCTCAAGAAGCGCAACGACGCGCAGGCCGACGCCGTCAAGCTCGAGCGGCAAGTCGCCGAGCAGATCAACCGCGTCGAGGCCGAGACCGCCGCGCTGCGCGAGATCGAGGCGCGCGTCGAGCAGGCGCGCGAGGCGCATTTCGCCGCCTCCGATACCCTGCACGCCGCCCAGGCCGAGATGTATTCGGCCAATGCCGAGGTGAAGCGTCTCGAGTCCGAGATCGCCCACGTGCGCGACTCGCGCCAGCGGCTCGAGACCCGCCTCGCGCAGCTCGAGACCCAGGACCAGCACTGGCAGGCCGAGAAGCGGCGCGTCGAGGAGGAGGAGTTCCGCTGGACCTCCCTGCTCGAGAACTCGCGCGAACGCGCCGCCACCGCGGCGGCGCGGCACGAGGAGGCCGCCGCGCGCCTGCCCGACGCCGAAGAGGCGGTCAAGGACGCCGAAGCCCAGGTCGGCGAGGCGCGCAAGGCGCTGAACGCGGCCGAGCAGGCGCTGCGCCTCGCCGAGGCCGACCGCGGCCACGCGCTGCGCGCGCTCGACAACCTCGCCCAGCGGCGCCAGCGGCTCGATGCCGAACGGGCGGCGCTGGCCGCGCCCGATGCCGCGCAGCTGGCCGCCGCGCAGGAAGCCGAGGCCGTCGCCGCTGCCACGCTCGAACAGGCGCAGGACCGGCTCGCCGATCTGCAGACCCGCCAGCCGGAACTCGAGGCGACGCTGCGCAATGCGCGCGAGGCGCTGCAGACCGCGCACCGCAATCTCACCGCCGCCCGGGCGCGCCACGACGCCTTGATGCAGCTGCAGGCCAAGGTCGGCCAGGGCGGCGATCTGACTGCCTGGCTCGGCGCGCTCGGCCTCTCGGAGGCCGAACCGCTCTGGCGCGCGATCGAGGTCGAGGCCGGCTGGGAGACCGCCGTCGAGGCGGTGCTGCGCGAACGGCTGCTGGCCGTGCCCGCCGCGGCGGAGACGCTCGCTCGCGCGCTCGCCGCGCCGCCGCCCGCCACCGTGGCGCTCGCACTGTGTCGCGAGAACGGCGCGACGGCAATGTCCGCCGATTCCCTGCGCGCCAAGGTGCGCTGCCACGACGCGCGCTGGGCCGCCGTGCTCGACGAATGGCTCGGCGGCATCGCGGTCGCCGAGGACGACGGTCAGCTGCTGGCCGGCGGCAGGCATATCAACCGGGCCGGCCACGTGATGACCGCCGCCGGTCTGACGCTCTACACGCCCGACGTGAAGACCCATGGCGTGATCGAGCGCCAGCGCGAGATCGAGGAACTCGCCGCGCAGATCGATGCGCTCGAAGAAGCCGAGACGCAGGCGCGCGCGGTGCAGGGCGCGGCCGAGCAGGCGGTCGCCGCGGGCCAGCAACACTTGGCCGAGACGCGCCGGGTGTTGCAGGAGTCGCAACAGCGCCTGCACGCCGCGCAGGTCGAAGCCCTCAAGCTCGTCCAGGCGCAGGCGCGCCACGACGAGCGCGCCGGCCAGCTCGCGAACGATCTCGCGGAGATCGCGCGCGTCGAGACCGACGAGCGGCAGGCGCTGCAGGACGCCGAGGCCGAGGCGGAGAAGAGCCGCGCGGCGCTGGCCGAGGCGCGTGCGCGCATGGAAGCGGCGCAGGAACTGCAGCGCAGCCGCGACACCGCCCTGCGCGAGGCGCGCGCCCTCGAGCATCAACTGGCGCGCGAGGCCCAGGACGCGGGTTTCTCGGAGAAGGAGTGCCGCTCCAAGCTCGAGGACAACGCGCGCGCCGCCGAGACGGCGAAGACGCAGCTGGAACAGGTGGCGGCCGAACGTGCGGTCGCGGCGCAGGAACTTGCCGCCATCAGCGACGCGGTGATCCAGGAGCAGCTGCAGTCGGCGCTGGCGGTGCGCGGCACGCAGGAGTCGGCGCTGGCGGAGCGGCGCAACGCGCTGGAAACCGCGGCGGGCCAGTTGCGCGCGCTCGACGAGGAGCGCCTCAAGATCGAGCAGGGCCTGACGCCGGCGCGCGAGCGCATCAACGACCTCAAGCTCAAGCAGCAGGCGGCGGCGCTCAGCGTCGAACAGTTCCAGGAGCGCCTCAGGGAAGCCCACGTCGTCAGCCCCGAGGACGAGGAGGCGCTGGCCGTCGAGCTGACGCCGGGCCTGCGCGACGGCACGCTGCAGAACGACATCGCGCGCCTGACCGCCGAGATCGAGGCGCTCGGCCCGGTCAACCTCGCCGCGCTCGAGGAGCTGACGAGCGCCAGGGAAAGAAAGGGCTTCCTCGACGAGCAGTCGGCCGACCTGACCACCGCGATCAACACGCTCGAGGATGCGATCCGCCGCATCGACCGCGAGACGCGCGAGCAACTGCAGGAAACCTACGAGACGGTGAACCGTCACTTCGGCGCGCTGTTCCCGGAACTGTTCGGCGGCGGCGAGGCCAAACTGATCCTTACCGGGGAGGAAATCCTCGACGCCGGCATCCAGATCATGGCGCAGCCGCCGGGCAAGCGCAATTCGACGATCCACCTGCTGTCGGGCGGCGAGAAGGCGCTCACCGCCATCGCGCTGGTGTTCGCGCTGTTCCAGCTCAACCCGGCGCCGTTCTGCATGCTCGACGAGGTCGACGCGCCGCTCGACGACAGCAATACCGAGCGTTACTGCGAGATGGTCAAGCGCATGTCGCGCCAGACGCAGTTCGTCTTCATCACCCACAGCAAGATCACGATGGAAATGGCGCAGCAGCTGATCGGCGTCACCATGCAGGAGCAGGGCGTCTCGCGCGTGGTCGAGGTCGATATCGAGGAAGCGATGCGCATGGCGGACAAGGAGGCGGCCTGACATGCGCCGGCATTCCAGGGAGGCAGCCCGATGAGCGAATTGCAGATTGCCCTGATCGCGCTGGGTGTGGCGCTGGTGGTCGCGGTGTGGCTCTACAACCTGCGCCAGGAACGCAAGCAGCGCGCGCGCGCCGCGCAGATGCTGCCGGCGACGCAGACGCCCGACGTGCTGATGGCCGGACGCGCGGACCAGCCGGCGCCGGCCGCGGCGCCCGTCGCCGCGCCGCTGGAGCACAAGGAACCGACGCTCGCCGCGCCCGGGGCAGCGCCGGGCCCCGCCGCGGTCGATCTGCCCTTGGCCGAAGAGGCCCCGGCGGAAATGGATCTGCTGCTGGATGAGGTGAGCGATGCGGAGGCCGGCGGCGAGCCGCTCATGCCGGTGCCGGCGGAATGGGGCGACGGCCTCGTCGATTGCCTGCTGCGGGTCGAATTCGTCAAGCCGGTGGCGGTGGCGGCGCTCTGGGCCGAGCACGCGCCCTGGTCCGGCAGGATCGACAAGCCGATCCAGTGGCTCGGGCTGGACGAGCACAGCGGCCGCTGGCGCGCGCTGCTGCCGCAGGATCCCGGCGCCGTGGTGCAGCTGGCCGCGGCGCTGCAGCTGGTCGACCGCAAGGGGCCGCTCAGCGAGATCACGCTGTCGGCCTTCATCGACGGTCTGCACCGGCTGGCCCAGCGCTTCGCCGGCCTGGTCGAACTGCCCGCGCCGGGGCCGCTGCACGAGCGCGCGCGCGCGCTCGACGCCTTCTGCGCGGCGGTCGATCTCCAGCTGGCGCTGCATGTGCTGCCGCTCGGCGGCGAACTGGCCGGCGCCAAGCTCAAGCCGCTGCTCGACGCCGCCGGATTGCGCCGCGAAGGCGAGCGCTTCGTCGCCACCGATGCCGCCGGGGCGGAAGCCTTCGCGCTGACTTGTCAGGCGGCGACGGCTTTCCCGCTGGAGCGCCTCGATACGCTCGCGCTGACCGGCCTGACCTTCAGCCTCGACGTGCCGCGCGTCGTCGACGGCACCGCCGCCTTCGAGCGCATGTTCGGTCTTGCGCAACGCTGCGCCGAGGCGCTCGGCGCGCAAGTGGCCGACGCGCACCGCAAGCCGCTGGCCGCCGCGACGCTCGCGGCGATCCGCAGCCGCATCGGCGAACTGCAGGGCAAGATGGACGCCCAGGGCATCCCCGCCGGCAGCGTGCGCGCCCTGCGCCTGTTCTCCTGATGCCGGGCGGTTCCGAACCGGGCGTGGCGGCGCGCGCCGCCTTCCTGCGCGCCGAGATCGAGCGCCACAACCACGCCTACTACGTGCTCGACGCGCCGACGATCCCGGACGCCGAATACGACAAGCTGTTCCGCGAGCTGCAGGAACTCGAAGCCGCGCATCCGCAGCTGCGCACGGCCGATTCGCCGACGCAGCGCATCGGCGGCGCCGCGCTGCCCGAATTCCGCCAGGTGGAACATGCAGTGCCGATGCTCTCGCTCAACAACGCCTTCAGCGATGAGGAGGTGACGGCCTTCGACCGGCGTTGCCGCGAGGGCCTCGGCAAGGAGCCGGTCGATTACGCCTGCGAGCCGAAGTTCGACGGGCTGGCGATCACGCTGCGCTACGAGCACGGCGTCTTCGTGCAAGGCGCGACGCGCGGCGACGGCTACAGCGGCGAGGACGTGACGCAGAACCTGCGCACCGTGCGCAACATTCCGCTGCGCCTCTCCGGCAGCGGCGTGCCGGCCGTGCTCGAGGTGCGCGGCGAGGTGCTGATGCTGCGGCGCGACTTCGAGCGCCTCAACGAGCGGCAGCGCGCCGCCGGCGACAAGGAGTTCGCCAACCCGCGTAACGCCGCTGCGGGCAGCCTGCGCCAGCTCGACCCGAAGGTCACGGCGCAGCGTCCGTTGCGCTTCTTCGCCTACGGCGTCGCCGATGTCGGCGCCATGGGCGCCGCCTCGCCAGCGCCGAGTTTTCACAGCGAAACCATGGAGCGGCTGGCGCGTTTCGGCTTTCCCGTCGCGGTGGAGCGCACCGTCGTCCAGGGCGCCGCCGGCCTGCTGGACTACTTCGCGCGCATCGGCGCCGCCCGCCGCACGCTGCCCTACGACATCGACGGCGTCGTCTACAAGGTCAACCGCATCGCCGACCAGCAGGCGCTGGGCTTCGTCGCGCGCGCGCCGCGCTTCGCCATCGCCCACAAGTTTCCGGCCGAAGAGGCCATGACCACGGTCGAGGCGATCGAGGTGCAGGTCGGTCGCACCGGCGCGCTCACGCCGGTGNNGCCACCCTGCACAACGAGGACGAGGTGCGCCGCAAGGACGTGCGCGTCGGCGACACGGTGGTCGTGCGGCGCGCCGGCGACGTGATTCCCGAGGTGGTCGCCGTGGTGCCGGAGCGCCGTCCCATCATGGCGTTCGAATTCGTCATGCCGAAGAGGTGCCCGGTCTGCGGCTCGGCGGTCGAGAAACCCGAGGACGAGGCGATCGCGCGCTGCACCGGCGGCCTGTTCTGCCCGGCGCAGCGCAAGCGCGCGCTGCAGCACTTCGCCTCCCGCCTCGCCATGGACATCGAGGGTCTCGGCGAGAAGCTGGTCGACCAGCTC
>DDXW01000038.1 GCA_002347285.1 Rhodocyclaceae bacterium UBA2250
CAGAAAAATCGGGGCCGGCGCACGGCCGTTTGTAACCGTAGAGTGCTCAGACTGTCTTTCGATCATAAAAAAACAGCGAGAGGCGTCTTGTCGAGATGATGGTGTAACAGTCCCGTACACATACCCCATCCCCTAACCTACACCGGGCAAATCGAAACAGGCAGATTCTCCAGCATCCCCATCATCCAGCAACAGGATGAAATCGACAACGCGGGACATAGGGCAGATTCCGGCCCCTGGGTACCCTAAGAAATCAACAATTGCCGGTCCCCAAATCCGTTGCCCGAAATCGTTGCAGGAGGGACAGTGGGGATAATGGGGATGGTTGCCACATTTCAGGACGCCGGCAAACATCAAAAGACCCCGACCAAGCATCTCACACTGCCCACACTACCAGCCGAGAACCCTTATTTCATGCGGGTTTCAAGGCGATTGGCAGGCCAAACATCGCCCCACTACAACCCCACACTGTTCTGCCACCGACTGATCCCCGAAAAAAACTCAGGAACAACCTATCCCTGTTTGAAGACCTTGAAGGCCAAGCTCTCGAACAGAGTGGGTACATCCCACTCAGAGGGTGGAGGCGTTTTCTGGTCGAGGACTTTTCCGGATGACAACACCGTTCGATGCTCACCATTCTTGAACACGATCATGAGCATTCGGTTCTTCTTGTTTGGCTCGATGTCCAGCTTGGAACACATATCAACGATCTGATCGTTGTCGTAGACTTCGGCAGAAATCAGATCACGCCGGTATTCCTCAACCTCATCCTCAGAGTACCAGCGGCCTCCGGGGAAGGTCACGATCCGAACGATCACCCGTTTGATGGCCTCAGACAAGCGAATTCTGAGCAAGTGCAGATCACTGCCCTCAAGGGTTTCCAGACGTTTCAACAAATCGACAATCAGATTTTGCTGAACCGCAGCATCAACTCGTGAATTGCTCAACCGAATCACCTCATCCTCGGCCTGACGTTTCTCGACTTCCAGAGCAGTGAGTTTGGTTTCGTTGGCCTTCATTCGATCAAGGATCATCTGAGGAGCAGAACCATCACCGGCCTTCTCAAGGGCATCCAGGAGGGATTCGTTGCGACTGCTAAGATCGACTATCTCCTGTTTGATAGCCTCAACGCGAAGTATGGCGTTGTTGATTTCGGCCTCGGCGTTCATATTCACTCCGAGCACCCGAGCGAAATCAACGGCCTTACAGAAGCGAAGAACTAAACGCTCGAAATCTGAATATTCCCACTGGATGAATTTACATCCCAATCCACGCCGAGCATTGCTACAAGCGATGAACTTCGACTTCTTGTGTTTCCCTCGTCGGGTCTCGACATACCCACCCATATTCATGGGGCCACCGCAATAACCGCACCGTAACAGCCCGGAAAACAGATTACTGAGGTTTGCCCCCTTACTGACACCACCCCTAGTCTTTCGGCCTGCACGAGCATCGGCCACCCGCTTCCACTCTTCTCGGGTCATGATCGCAGGGTAGTAATCAGGGATTACTTCAAGGGGGGTGATCTCCCCATCACGCTGTAGCTGCAAGTGCAGTTCGCCATAGACAGCTGGGCTTTGAAGAATTTTCTGTACGTACGAGTTTTGCCAGCCGTTGGCTTTCTCTGAAAACAGGGGAACACCTTCGGTGTTAAAGGTCTTAACGATGGTCGCGCTGCCCACACCATCGAGAGACATCTGAAATATGCGCTTAACAACCTCAACTCTTTCTGGAATGAATTCAAAGCCAACATCGCCCTCTGCTGGCTTGAGCCAATAAGGGCAACGGGCGGTAAGGCGCCTGTTCGCTAAATTGCGCCGCTTGGCATCCCACGCCGACCGGAGTCGTTGGCTTTTCATCGCCGACTCTTCATTGGCACGACTCATGATGACAATCGAAACGATCAGGCTCGCCCAGTTCTCATTGGTCCGCTCATAGCTATAGACCTGGTTATCCGACAGCGTGACGATTACGATTCCAGCTCGCAGAATGTCAGTGAATATCGACAAAGCGTCCATCACCTTGTCACGTGACAGGCGATCAAGGCTTTCAACAAGCAGGTAGGAGCCAACGGGAATTTGCTTCTCTTCGACGAGCCTAAGGAAATGGCCCAAAGCACCTTTCTTCAGGTTTGATCGGTCGAAGGCTGATAGTCCGAGGTCACGCATGTTTAGCTCGGTATCCAACTCCAGGCCATGCTTGGCAGCGTATTCCTCTGACAGCCTGACTTGGCGAGAAATGGAGTCTCCAGCCTCCTGCTTGGCGCTGGAGAAGCGGATATACGAATAGGCCTTCGGCACAATGCCACCCCTGCTGTTTCTATAACAGGGGCATTATACGAGCTTACGTTTTAATAGATAACTGATGCTGATTATTTACCTACCAAAACATTGTTTTTATAGGTAACTGATCGACATCAGGTGGGTGATGCCGGTGGCAGCGAACAGGCGCCAGAGCTCCGGCGCGATCGCCTGCTGGTCGCCGACCGCCAACGCCGCGAGCACCCCGGCATAAGGCTTCCCCGACAAAGTGCGCTCGATACGGCCGCGTGTCCGTTCGCGCAACTGTTCGATGGACGCATCCGCGCTGTCGAGCCGCTCCGTCGGCGCCGACTTTCTGACGTAGCCGGTGGCGCGGATGCCGCGCTCGAACAGCCAGCCTTCGAAATCGAAGCCGTGCGGATTGACGTTGCCGTGCGGCCGCTTGAGCCGCACCACGAAGCGCCAGCGCTCGCCGGCCCGCGGCAGCGGCAGGCTGCCGGCCGGCGCGGCCTCCTCGTCGCCCTCCTCCCCGGCTTCGGGCGCGACCTGCCGGTACCAGGCGAGGGCGATGCGCGCAGGCAGCGGCGCGTCCGCCGCTTCCGGTTCGAACACGAAGCGCACGCCGCGCTCGAACTTCTGCGGCAGTTCGGCTACCCTGCCGACAACCTCGACGTCGCGTCCCTCCCATTCCGGCGGCAAGGCGTCGGCGAACCGCCAGTGGGCGAAGCCGCCGGCCCAGACGAAACCGAGCAGCGCCGCGCCGCCGATGCCGAGCCAGCGCCGGCGGCGCCAGCCGAGCAGCCACGCCGCCGTTCCCGCGCCGCCCAGCGCGACGAGCGCAGCCGGCGCCGGCAGGGCGGCGCACTGCTGCAGGAGGAAGACGCCGCAGGCAAACGCGAGCACGCGCCACGGCATGCTTACAATGCTCCCATGCGCAACTGGCTCCGAAAATTCACGCCCGACCACGCGGCGGTGCACGAGAACCGCTGGCTGTACCCGTTCCGCAACACGCTGCTGCACCCGCGCCTGTGGCACCTCAACCGCCATTCCGCCGCCGGCGGCGTCGCGGCGGGGCTGTTCTGCGGCCTGCTGCCCGCGCCGTTCCAGATGGTCAGCGCGGCGATCTGCGCCGTCGTGTTCCGCATCAACCTGCCGCTCGCGATCTTCACCACGCTCTACACCAACCCCCTGACCTTCGTGCCGCTCTACGTGCTCGCCTACTGGCTCGGCCGGTTCGTCGTCGGCGGCGACGCCGCCTTCGTGCCGCCGCCCGAGTTCGACGTGTCCGCCCTCGGCGCCTGGCTCGCGGCATCGGTCGCCTGGCTCGGCCACCTCGGCCTGCCGCTCGTTGTTGGCGTGCTGCTACTGGCGAGCCTGTTCGCCGTCGCCGGCTACGTCGGCGTGCGCGTCGCCTGGCGCATCTGGCTGGTGCGCTCCTGGCATCGCCGCCGGCGCCGCAACGCCCTCCGCCGGGCCGATGCGTCCGTCGCGCAGTAGCAGCCGGCGGCCGCAGCGCGCCGCGAGCGTCGCGTCGTGCGTGACGATGACGAGGCTGGTGCCCTGCGCGGCATTCAGCCGCAGCATCAGCGCGAACACCTCGTCGGCGGTGCGGCGGTCGAGATTGCCGGTCGGCTCGTCGGCCAGCACGCAGGCCGGCCGCGTCACCAGCGCGCGCGCCAGCGCCGCGCGCTGACGCTCGCCGCCGGAGAGTTCGCCGGGGCGGTGCTTGAGCCGCGCGCCCAGGCCGACCTCGGCGAGGATGTCCGCCGCCTGCCGCTCCGCTTCCGCCTGCGGCATGCGCCGGATCAAGAGCGGCATCGCGACGTTCTCCAGCGCGGTGAATTCCGGCAGCAGGTGGTGGAACTGATAGACGAAGCCGAGGCTCTCGTTCCTGAGCCGGCCGCGTTCCTGCTCGCCGACGCGCGCGACATCGCGGCCGAGCAGCCGGACGCTGCCGGCGCTCGGCGCGTCGAGGCCGCCGAGCAGGTGCAGCAGCGTGCTCTTGCCCGAGCCGCTCGCGCCGACGATCGCCACCGTCTCGCCCCGCGCCACCGCGAGATCGACGCCGGCGAGGACGCGCACTCCCTCCACGTCTCCGGCCCTCTCGCGGAAGGTCTTGGCCAGCCCGGTGCAGGCGAGAACCGGCTCACTCATAACGCAGGGCTTCCGCGGGATTAACGCGCGCCGCGCGCCAGCTCGGATAGAGCGTCGCCAGCACGGTCAGCACGAAGGAGGTGGATGCGATGATCCAGACGTCCGACCAGTGCAGGTCGGACGGCAGGTCGGAGATGTAATAGACATCCTTGGCGAGGAACTGGATGCCGAACAGCCGCTCGAGGAAGGGCACCACCGTCTCGACGTTGAGCGCCAGCGCCACACCGCCGGCGACGCCGAGCGCCAGGCCGATCGCGCCGATCAGCGTGCCCTGGATGACGAAGATGCCGAGGATGCTGCCGGGACTCGCGCCGAGCGTGCGCAGGATCGCGATGTCGGCGCGCTTGTCGGTCACCGTCATCACCAGCGTCGACACGATGTTGAAGGCGGCCACCGCGACGATCAGCAGCAGGATCAGGAACATCATGTTCTTCTCGATCTGCACCGCGCGGAAGAAGTTGGCGTGGCTCCTCGTCCAATCCGAAACGCGCAGGTCCTGCCCGAGCCGGCCGGCGAGTTCGCGCGCCACGCCCGGCGCGGCGAACAGGTCGTCGAGCTTGAGGCGCACGCCGGAGACGCTCTCGTCCATCTGGTAGAGCTTCTGCGCGTCGGCCAGGTGGACCAGCGCGAGGCCGCTGTCGTATTCGAACATGCCGACCTCGAACACGCCGACCACGGTGAACTGCTTCATGCGCGGCAGCACCGCCGCCGGCGTGACCATGCCCTGCGGCGCGATCAGCGTCACCTTGTCGCCCGCGAAGGCGCGCAACGCGTAGGCCAGCTCGGCGCCGAGGATGATGCCGAACTCGCCGGGCCGCAACTGCTCGAGCCGGCCGACCTTCATGTGGCGCGCGAAATCGGCGACCTTCTCCTCCGCGTCCGGCAGGATGCCGCGCACCAGCACGCCCTTGACCTGCCCGGCCAGCGACAGCATGCCCTGCTGCTGCACGTAGGGCGCCGCGGCGACGACGCGCGGGTGGCGAACGGCCGCTTCGACCGCCGCCGGCCAGTTGTCCAGCTCGCCCTCGGCGCCGGCGATCTGCGCGTGCGAGGCGACGCCGAGGATGCGCGTCCTGAGCTCCTTCTGGAAGCCGTTCATCACCGACAGCACGACGATCAGCGCCGCCACGCCGAGCGCCAGGCCCAACATGGAGATCAGCGAGATGAAGGAGATGAAGCGGTTGCCGCCGCCGGACTTGCGGGAGGCGGTGTAGCGCAGGCCGACGCGGATCTCGAAGGGGGTTTCGACAGACATGGAGGCGGCATTCTACCCGCCGCGCGGCCGGCGACTTTTCGGGTTTTTGCGCCGTGTTAACATGCCGCGATGCGACTCACCCTGTTCGTTCCCGGCCTGCTGCTGCCGGGCGAAGTCCATGCCGACACGGTCCAAGGCCTCGCGGCGCCCGCCCTCGCGCTGATCGCCGGACGCGGCCGCCGCGGCAGCCTCCCGGCGGACTGGCCGGCCGCCGCCTTCGGCCTCCCTGCCCCCCTGCCCGCCGCCGCCCTGCGCAAACTCGGCGCTGGCGAGGCGGCGACAGCCAACGAGCCGCGTCACCGTCAGGCGGCGGAAGGCGAGAGCCTCTGTGTTGATCCGGTGCATTGGAAAGTCTCGCGCGAAGGCGTCACCCTCGACGATCCCGCCTGCCTCGCGCTCGACGCCGCCGAAGCGACAGCGCTGATCGCCGCGATCCAGCCGCTGTTCGCCGACTGGGGCGTAATCGTCGCGACGCGGCCCGAGCACTGGAGCCTGCACCTGCACCGCCCGCTGGCGCTCGCGACCCGCCCGCTGCCGGAAGCGATCGGCCAGCCCGTCGACCCGCGCCTGCCCGGCGGCGCCGACGGCAAGGCCTGGCGCGCGCGTCTGGCCGAGGCCCAGACCGTGCTGCACGCGCATCCGGTCAATCGCGCCCGCGACGCGGCCAGCCGGCCGACCATCAACAGCCTCTGGCCCTGGGGCCAGGGCGCGCTGCCGCCATCCGCATGCTGCGACTTCACCGCCGTCTGGAGCGCCGATCCGCTCGTCGCCGGCCTGTGCGCCTGCGCCGGCATTCCCTGCGGCGCGCCGCCTGAGAGTTTCGCGCCAGCGGAAGGCCATCTGCTCTGCTGCAACGAGACCCTGGCGCAGCCCGCCCGCGCGCTCGACGCGCTCGCCTGGCGCAGCGCCCTGCTCGCGCTCGAACAGCACTGGCTCGCCCCCGCGCTTGCGGCGCTGCGAACCGGCCGGCTGCGGGAACTGCGGCTGATCGGCACGCGTCTCGGCGCCGCGCCGGCGACGGCCGCCTTCACGCTGACGCGCGGCGGCCTGCTGCGCTTCTGGCGTCGCCCCCAGCCACTCACTGCGCTGGCGGAGGCGGCATGACACAGATCGCCATCCGTCCCGTGCCGCAGCGCGCCTGCCTGATGCTCGAACAGGCCGGCGTGCACCCGCTGCTGGCGCGGCTGTTCGCCGCGCGTGGCGTGCAGAGCGCCGACGAACTCGACACCCAGCTCGCGGCGCTGCTGCCGCCCGACCGCATGAAGGGCATCGCGCCGGCCGCGGCGCTTCTGGCTGACGCCGTCGCCGCCGGGCGGAAGATCCTCATCGTCGCCGACTACGACTGCGACGGCGCCACCGCCTGCGCCGTCGGCCTGCGCGCGCTGCGCCGCATGGGCGCGACGGCCGACTATCTGGTGCCGAACCGCTTCGAGACCGGCTACGGCCTCTCGCCCGAGGTGGCGCGGCTCGCTTCAGAGCTCCAGCCTGATCTGCTCGTCACCGTCGACAACGGCATCGCCAGCGTGGCCGGCGTCGCCGAGGCGAAGCGCCTCGGCATGCGCGTGATCGTCACCGACCATCATTTGCCCGGCAACGAATTGCCGGACGCCGACGCGATCGTCGATCCCAACCAGCCGGGCTGCACGTTTCCAAGCAAGAGCATCGCCGGCGTCGGCGTGATGTTCTACGTGATGCTCGCGCTGCGCGCCGAACTGAGAAAACGCGACTGGTTCGCGGCGCGCCCGGAGCCCAACCTCGCCGAACTGCTCGATCTCGTCGCGCTCGGCACCGTGGCCGACGTCGTGGCGCTCGACCGCAACAACCGCATCCTCGTGGCGCGCGGGCTCGAGCGCATCCGCCAGCGCAAGATGCAGCCCGGCATCGCCGCGCTGCTGCAGGTGGCCGGCCGCGACCCGGCGCGCGCCGGCACCTTCGACCTCGGCTTCGCCGTCGGGCCGCGCCTCAACGCGGCGGGCCGCCTCGCCGACATGAGCCTCGGCATCGAATGCCTGACCACCGACGACCTGGGCCGCGCGCTCAACATCGCGCAGCAGCTCGACGCCATCAACCAGGAGCGCCGCGCCATCGAGGCCGACATGCGCGAGGCCGCCGCCGTGCAGCTCGAAACCATCGACGCCGCCGGGCGCGCCAGCCTGAGCCTGTTCGATCCGGCCTGGCACCAGGGCGTGATCGGCATCCTCGCCGGCCGCATCAAGGAGGCGCTGCACCGGCCCACCTTCGTGTTCGCGCGTGCCGATGCGGGCGAACTGCGCGGCTCCGGCCGCTCGATCCCCGGCCTGCACCTGCGCGACGCGCTCGACCTGGTCGCCAAGCACGATCCGGCGCTGCTCAAGCGCTTCGGCGGCCACGCCGCCGCCGCCGGCCTGACGCTGATGGAAAGCGACCTGCCGCGCTTCGTCGACGCCTTCGAGAGCGTCGCCCGCGCCCTGCTGCCGCCGGCCGCGCTGACGCGCACGCTGGAGACCGACGGCGCGCTCGAAACCGGCTACTACGGCATCAACGCGGCCCGCCTGCTGCAGGACGCCGTCTGGGGCCAGGGCTTTCCCGCGCCGCTGTTCGCCGACGAATTCGAGGTCGTGCAGCAACGCCTGCTCAAGGACAAGCACCTCAAGCTCACGCTCAAGAAGGGCGCGGCGCGCCTCGACGCGATCCGCTTCAACCACGC
The DNA here is from genome assembly GCA_002347285.1 of Rhodocyclaceae bacterium UBA2250. Classification (GTDB taxonomy): domain Bacteria; phylum Pseudomonadota; class Gammaproteobacteria; order Burkholderiales; family Rhodocyclaceae; genus Sulfuricystis. The sequence goes on from DDXW01000038.1 coordinate 8,357, forward strand.
CGACAGCGCGCCCGACCGCATCCGCGCCGCCTTCCGCCTCGACATCAACGAATGGCAGGGCACCGCGAACGTCCAGCTCGTACTGGAACACTTCGAGCCGGTCTGATCGGCGCCTTCAAAACTCGGCGCTGTCGAGGCGGCGGGAAACGGCCAAAAGCGGCTCTTGATACCTTATTCCGAAAGCGGACAAATAACTGCGCTACGAGTATGCTATCGGCGTTATCTGAATCGGCCGCCAGTGAAAACGCAGGCTGTTCTCTTGATTTCAGTCTTAGCCACACACTCACATTTCCCGGAGGAAAACATGGCATCTATTCCCAAGAAAGTCGCCGAACGCTTGATCGCCGGAATCAAGAAATACCAGCCCATTCTTGTTGCTGCGAAGGCGCGAGACGTTGGTGAAGCCGATACTGTCACGATCATCAAAGACATGCTGAGCGATATCTTTGGATACGACAAATACACGGACCTTACGTCTGAATATGCCATCCGCGGAACGTACTGCGACCTTGCGACAAAGATCGATGGCGTATTGCAGACGCTTATTGAAGTCAAGGCGATTGGGCTGGATCTGAAAGACCAACACGTTAAGCAGGCAGTCGACTACGCCGCCAACCAAGGGGTTGAATGGGTTCTACTCACGAACGGAATGTGCTGGCGGGTATACCGTTTGACATTTGCCAAACCAATCGATCATGAGCTTGTCGTAGACATTGATTTCTCGGCCCTTAATTCCCGCTCTGAGCACGACCTTGAACTCATTTACCTGTGGTGCAAGGAAGGCTGGCAGCGGTCAGTCTTAGGCGAGTATCACACGCAGAGGCAGGCGTTATCTCGCTTCTTTGTTGGAGCAATGCTCCAGACCAACCCTGTTCTTGAGGTTATTCGCCGAGAGCTTCGCCGCGTTTCCCCTGACGTTCGTATCGATATTGAGCAAATCAAGGACGTACTCGTAAACGAGGTTATCAAACGGGAAGTGATCGAAGGCGAGAAGGCAGAAGAGGCCCGGAAGAAGATTGCAAAAGCCGCTGCGAAAGCGTTACGTGCATCGAACTCGAAGGCAAGTGAAAAGGAGCCTGCCGTTGTTTCGGTACCAATCCCCGATGATTCCGTGTAATGCACGAACCATCGGCCCACACGGACGCTGCGCGATAGAGCTGCACAGCGTTCCTGAGCTTGGACATTTAACGCCCACTTTCGTAAGTTCTGCTTAGGGTCGGTTGCTGTCGTTTCACAGCAAGACCATGAAGTTCTGCCCTGACCGAAGCCGATGGTCGTCCGCTTGCCCGACTGACCGCCAAAGACGTTCAGGCCGTTGGGGCAACTTTCGTCGCGGGTAAACGAAAAAACCGCCCGGAGGCGGTTGGTTCGTGAGCGGATCTGGTTGATTCCGCTAGGCATTTGGTAGGCGCGATTGGACTCGAACCAACGACCCCCACCATGTCAAGGTGGTGCTCTAACCAGCTGAGCTACGCGCCTAAAGAGCGCGGATTATAACCATGTGAATCGGTTTTGCGCAAACAATCGTGGCGGCACCGCTTTAAATCCGGCCGGGACCCCTCAATTGGCGAATTGAGGGGCAAAAGTGATTTTCCGTCACATTTTGCTGCATTGCGGTATGCGATAATCGACCTGCCCCACCCCATTGATTTCATACCATGATTCAACCAAATGCCGATCTGTCCGTTAATGAAGACAGGACAGAATGCTGCGGTGCGATAACCAAGGAAGTCGCCATGAACAAGATCGGCAAGTTCGAAGCCCTGAAGATCGTCAACGAGTTCGATCGCACGCTGATCGAGCTGTACGGCATCAACATGACCGACGCGCACATCACCCGCTACGAGGCGCTGGCGACGATCGAGGAGGCCGGCTCGGCGCGCGAGGCGGCCAGGATTTTCGGCGGCAAGCTCGGCCTGCCCCTGCTCAAGGCCGAGGCCTGATCCGCGCAAACTCGGGTCCGGCGGGGCGGATCAGAACAGGCTGGCGACGACGAAGCGGTCGCGCGCCGCGAGCTTTTCCAGCCCCTTGGAAGCCTCCGTGGAGGCGCCCCACTTCATGATGTGAGCGAGGAAGGTGGTGAGGGCGAGCGAGAGGGCGTAGCCGGTCTCGCGCCAATCGCGGCGGAATTCCTCGAAGCTGACGGTCCGGGCGGACAGCTTGCCGCTCTTCATCGGCACGAGCGTGACCTTGTGCCCGTCGTTGCGGATCACGATGGCAGTGCTGCGCTGGCTGTTGGTGACGACCACGATTCCTCCTCTTTCACGCGCCCATTGGCGGGACTAACGTCGCCCGCGGCGGCGGCTTGAGGAACGCATCAATGCACGCCGCCCGCGGCGGCGAGCATCTTCTCGGCGCGCTTGCGAAGCGCCTCCTCGGGGGTGAGGCCGACCAGCGACTCGGGCGGCAGGGGGACGTCCCAGTGCTGCTGGAACAGGTCGATCTCCTCGCCCGTATCCAGGCGCGCGCGGTAGATTTTTTCCTGGTAGGCGGGCGCATCCGGCAACGCCACGAGCACGACTGACTGGATGATCATAAAACACCTCAACGCATGAGCGACACGACGATGTTGTCGCTATCCTGCGCCGCGCGCGCCCGCGGCTCAAGCGGAAGAATGCGGGCAAAACCGCCGTTACTTCGCATTCGAGCGGCCTCAAGTTTTGGCTAGCGCCGCCGCCGGCCCCGCGGAAAAGCTCCGGCGGAAAGAATCAGGGGCGGCCGCTTGTGGCGGCCGCCCCCGTTATTCCTCCTCCGGTCCCGATTCCGGATTAGATGCCCTGTTTGAGCTGGTCCAGAATCTGCGGGTTCTCGAGCGTCGACACGTCCTGGGTGACTTCCTCGCCCTTGGCGAGGGAGCGCAGCAGGCGGCGCATGATCTTGCCGGAGCGCGTCTTCGGCAGGTTCTCGCCGAAGCGGATGTCCTTGGGCTTGGCGATCGGGCCGATTTCCTTGCCGACCCAGTTGCGCAGTTCGTTGGCGATCTTCTTGGCTTCCTCGCCGGTCGGGCGCGCCTGCTTGAGCACGACGAAGGCGCAGATCGCCTCGCCGGTCAGGTCGTCGGGACGGCCGACCACGGCGGCCTCGGCCACCAGCGGGTTGGCGACCAGGGCGGACTCGATCTCCATGGTGCCCATGCGGTGGCCGGAGACGTTGAGCACGTCGTCGATGCGGCCCATGATGGTGAAGTAGCCGGTCTTGGCGTCGCGCACCGCGCCGTCGCCGGCCAGGTAGAGCTTGCCGCCGAAGTCGGCCGGGTAGTAGGACTTCTTGAAGCGCTCGGGGTCGCCCCAGATGGTGCGGATCATCGACGGCCAGGGCTTCTTGACGACGAGGAAGCCGCCGTTGCCCCAAGGCACGTCGTGGCCGGTCTCATCGACGATGGCGGCCTGGATGCCCGGGAAGGGCAGCGTGCAGGATCCCGGCACCAGCGGGGTGACGCCCGGCAGCGGGGTGATCATGTGGCCGCCGGTCTCGGTCTGCCAGAAGGTATCGACGATCGGGCAGCGGCCACCGCCGACGTTCTCGTAGTACCACATCCAGGCCTCGGGGTTGATCGGCTCGCCGACCGAACCGAGGATGCGCAGCGACTTGAGGTCGTAGTTGCGCGGATGGGTGCTCGGCGTGCCTTCCGACGCCTTGATCAGCGAGCGGATCGCGGTCGGCGCGGTGTAGAAGACGGTGACCTTGTGGTCCTGGATCATGCGCCAGAAGCGGCCGGCGTCCGGATAGGTCGGCACCGATTCGAAGACGATCTCGGTGGCGCCGCAGGCGAGCGGGCCGTAGGTGATGTAGGTGTGGCCGGTGACCCAGCCGATGTCGGCGGTGCACCAGAACACGTCGTCCTTCTTGATGTCGAAGGTCCAGCGCGTCGTCAGGATCGCGTGCAGCAGATAACCGCCGGAGCTGTGCTGCACGCCCTTCGGCTTGCCGGTCGAGCCGGAGGTGTACAGCAGGAACAGCGGGTGCTCGGCCTCGACCCACTCGGGCTCGCAGGTGTCGGGCTGGCTGGCGACGACCTCGTGGTACCAGACGTCGCGGCCGGCGACCATGTTGCAGGCGCCGCCGGTGCGGCGGATGACGAACACGTTCTTGACCTGGTGGCCCTGCGCCATGGTCAGCGCCTCGTCGACGGCCGGCTTGAGCGGGATCGCCTTGCCGCCGCGGCACTGCTCGTCCATGGTGATCACGGCGACGGCGCCGGCGTCGAGGATGCGCTCCTCGAGCGACTTGGCGGAGAAGCCGCCGAACACGACGGAGTGGATCGCGCCGATGCGGGCGCAGGCCTGCATCGCGACGATGCCCTCGACCGACATGGCGACGTAGATCAGCACGCGGTCGCCCTTCTTGACGCCGCTGGCGCGCAGCGCGTTGGCGAACTTGTTGACGCGGCTCAGCAGATCCTTGTAGGTGACCTTGGCGACCGAGCCGTCGTCGGCTTCGAAGATCAGCGCGACCTTGTCGCCGAGGCCGGCCTCGACGTTCTTGTCGAGGCAGTTGTAGGAGACGTTCAGCTTGCCGTCGGCGTACCACTTGTAGAACGGCGCGTTTGACTCGTCGAGCACCTGGGTGAAGGGCTGCTTCCAGACCAGGTGCTCCTTGGCCAGGCGCCCCCAATAACCCTGATAATCCTGATCGGCTTCCTTGCACAGGGCCTCGTAGGCGGCCATGCCGGAAATGGTGGCTTTCTTGACGGTCTCTTCGGAGGGCGGGAAGACGCGGCTTTCCTGCATGACCGATTCGATGGCGCTCATTGAGATTTCTCCTCTCGCAATGACGTAGTGGGTATTGGGATGCAGCTTGTTGTGCCGGGCGATTCTAGCCGATGATTACAGCGGACAAAGCTTACAGCGCACTTACGCATAAATGCCCGTGCCCGGCCGTGTAGAATTTTCCGCCTTACCTCCAACTCCCGCGAAAAGACATGAACCGGACCGTCAAAGCACTTGAACATTTCATCTTCTGGAGCCGCTGGCTGCAGGCGCCGCTCTACGTCGGCCTGATCCTCGCCCAGGGCGTCTATGTCTACCAGTTCATGCACGAACTGGCGCATCTGATCACCAAGGCCGGCACCCTGACCGAGGTCGAGGTGATGCTGATCGTGCTGGGCCTGATCGACGTGGTGATGATCGCCAACCTGCTGATCATGGTCATCATCGGCGGCTACGAGACCTTCGTCTCCAAGCTCGATCTCGAGGGCAACCCGGACCAGCCGGAATGGCTGTCGCACGTCAATGCCGGCGTACTCAAGGTCAAGCTCGCCGTCGCGCTGATCAGCATCTCGTCGATCCACCTGCTGCGCACCTTCATCAACGCGCCGCAGATGGAAGACCGCGTGATCATCGCCCAGATCGCCATCCACGCCTCGTTCCTGGTCTCGGCGCTGGCGGTGGCCTGGACCGACAAGATCATGATGCAGACGCTGGCGCTCAGCCACGGTGCCAAACACCACTAAAAAATATAGCCAGAGGGAACCCGCCATGTCCGCACCGATCCAGCAGGAAGACTTCATCCAGTCGATCGCCGACGCCTTCCAGTTCATCAGCTACTACCACCCGCTCGACTACATCCAGGCGCTCGGCCGGGCCTACGAGCGCGAAGAAAGCCCGGCGGCCAAGGACGCGATCGCCCAGATCCTCACCAACTCGCGCATGTGCGCCGAGGGCAAGCGGCCGATCTGCCAGGACACGGGCATCGCCGTGGTGTTCCTCAAGATCGGCATGCACGCCAGGTGGGATGCGAAGATGAGCGTCCAGGAGATGGTCGATGAGGGCGTGCGGCGCGCCTACAACCACCCGGACAACAAGCTGCGCGCCTCGGTGCTGCTCGACCCGGCCGGCGCGCGGCGGAACAGCAGGGACAACACGCCGGCGGTCGTGCACTACGAGATGGTGCCCGGCGATCACGTCGAGGTGATCTGCGCCGCCAAGGGCGGCGGCTCGGAGAACAAGTCGAAGATGGCGATGCTCAACCCGTCCGACTCGATCGTCGACTGGGTGCTGAAGACCGTGCCGACGATGGGCGCCGGCTGGTGCCCGCCGGGCATTCTCGGCATCGGCATCGGCGGCACGCCGGAGAAGGCGCTGCTGCTCGCCAAGGAATCGCTGATGGCGCCGGTCGACATCGACGAGCTGAAGGCGCGCGGACCGCAGAACCGCATCGAGGAACTGCGCCTCGAGCTGTTCGAGAAGGTCAATGCGCTCGGCATCGGCGCCCAGGGTCTCGGCGGCCTGACCACGGTGCTCGACGTCAAGATCCTCGACTACCCGACCCACGCCGCCAGCCTGCCGGTCGCGCTGATCCCGAACTGCGCGGCCACCCGCCACGTCCATTTCCATCTCGACGGCACGGGCCCGGCGAAGATCGAGCCGCCGCGCCTCGAGGACTGGCCGGCGGTGACCTGGCAGGCCGACGAGCAGCAGGCGACGCGCGTCTGGCTCGACACGCTGACCAAGAGCCAGGTCGCCGAATGGCAGCCCGGCCAGGTGCTGCTGCTCAACGGCAAGATGCTCACCGGCCGCGACGCCGCGCACAAGCGCATCCACGACCTGCTGGCCAAGGGCCACAAGCTGCCCGTCGACTTCACCGACCGCATCATCTATTACGTCGGCCCGGTCGATCCGGTGCGCGACGAGGTGGTCGGCCCCGCCGGCCCGACGACGGCGACGCGCATGGACAAGTTCACGCGCATGATGCTCGAGAAGACCGGGCTGATCGCCATGGTCGGCAAGGCCGAGCGCGGCCCCGTGGCGATCGAGGCGATCAGGGACAACCGCGCCGCCTACCTGATGGCGGTCGGCGGCGCCGCCTACCTGGTCTCAAAGGCGATCAAGGCGGCCAAGGTGGTCGCCTTCGAGGATCTCGGCATGGAAGCGATCTACGAGTTCGAGGTCAAGGACATGCCGGTGACCGTCGCCGTCGACTCGACCGGCACCTCGGTGCACCAGACCGGGCCGCAGGAATGGCAGATGCGCATCGGCAAGATCCCGGTCGTCAAGGGTTGATGGGCGCCGCCCCACCAGCGCCGAGTCTTTCATGATCGGCGTGTTCGACTCGGGGCTGGGCGGTTTATCCGTCCTGGCCGCCATCGCGCACGAGCTGCCGCGCGCCGATCTCGTCTATCTCGCCGATACCGCCCACGTCCCCTACGGCGACAAGTCGGACGGCTTCATCACCGAACGGGTGCTGGCGATCGGCGAGCATCTCGCCCGCCAGGGCTGCGAGCTGATCGTCGTCGCCTGCAACACCGCGACCACCACGGCGATCCAGAACCTGCGCGACGAGATGGCGAGAATGACGCCGCATATACAAGTCGTCGGCGTCGAGCCGGGCGTCAAGCCGGCGGCGCAAGGATCGCGCAGCGGCAGGATCGCCGTGCTGGCGACGGAAACCACCGCGCGCAGCAAGCGGCTCGCCCAGCTGATCGAAACCCACGCCGCCCACGTCCGGGTGGAGGTCGTGCCCTGCCCCGGCTGGGCCACCCACGTCGAGACCCTGCAGCCGGACACGCCCGCCTTCCGCGCCGAAGTCGCGGCGAAGATCCTGCCGCTCCTCGATGCCGGCGTCGACCGCATCGTGCTCGGCTGCACCCACTACGCCTTCCTGATGCCGCTGATCGAGCCGCTGGTCGCCGGGCGCGCCCGGCTGATCGACGTCGCCGCCGCCGTCGCCCGCCAGGTGCTGCGCCTCAGGGGCGACAGCCACGCCGCCGGGCGGCTGCGCCTGCAGGCGACCGCGCGTCCCGAGCGTCTCGCGGCCGCCCTGCCAGCGCTCGGCCTGCAGCCGCTGGCCGCGCGTCTGGCGCAGGTCGAGCAGGTCAGCCCCTAGCGGGGCGGCGGGCCAGATAGACCACCGCGGCGAGGATCAGGGCGCCGCCGGCGAACTGGACGACGGTGATGGTTTCGCCCAGCACCAGCGCCGCCAGGGCCAGCGTCACCAGCGGCTCGAGCGTCGACAGCGTCGAGGCATCGGCGGCGCCGAGCTTCTCCAGCCCCTTGAAGAAGCCGAGGATGGCGAGCAGCGTCGAGAAGATCGCGATCGCCAGCACCGCCGCCCAGCCGGCCGGGGTCTGCGGCAGCGCGGGACCGGCGACGAACGCCGCCGCGCCATACACCGCCGCGGCGCTGCACATCACGACGGTCGCCGCCGGCAGCGCGCCGACGCGCGACATCACCCGCTCGCCGGCCAGGATGTAGAGCGAATAGATCAGCGCCGCGCCGATGCCGAGCACGATGCCCGACATTTCGCTATGCAGGTCGCCGCCGACGGTGAGCGCCGTGCCCGCCAGCGCGACCGCGACCGCCCAGCCGCGCCCGACGCCGATGCGGCGCTTGAACAGCAGCGCCGAAAAGATCACGACCAGCGCGGGGTAGAGATAGAGCAGCAGCGCCACGACGCCGGCGGTGGCGTGCTGCAGGGCGGCGAAAAAACTGAACGACTGGCCGACGTAGCCGACCGCGCCCATCGCCGCGACCCACAGCAGATCCCTGCCGCGCGGCCAGCGCACGCCGTGCAGCGCGCCCCAGGCGGCCAGCAGCAGGCCGGCCAGCGCGAAGCGCAGGAACAGCATCGTCTCGAGGGATACGCCGTCGCGGTAGGCGAGCTTGGCGAAGATCGCCATGGCGCCGAAGCCGGCGGCGGAAACCGCGATCCAGGCGACGCCGCGCCAGCGGTCATGCGACGTCATGCCGTCAGGCTTGCCGCGGCGGCGTGCGCCGGGCGCGAAGGCTCAATGCACGTGGTCGTCGCCATGGTCATGGATATGACCATGGGCGATCTCGTCCGCGCTGGCGGCCCGCACTCCCGTCACCGTGCAGGTAAACACCAGCGCGAGGCCGGCCAGCGGATGGTTGCCGTCGAGGATCACCTTGTCGTCGGCGATGTCGGTGACGCGGTAGAGGACGAAGTCGTCCTCGTCCGCCCCTTCTGCCGCGCCTTCGAGCTGCATGCCGACCTCCAGCCCTTCCGGAAAGCTCGCGCGCGGCTCGATCTGCACCAGACCGGCATCGTATTCGCCGAACGCCTCGTCGGGCTGCAGCTTGACCTGCACCGACTCGCCGATGCCCTTGCCCTGCAGGGCCTCCTCGATCTTCGGAAAGATGTCGTCGTAGCCGCCGTGGAGATAGATGATCGCCTCGCGTCCCTCATCGACCACCGTGCCGTCTGGATCGGTGACGTGATAGTCGAGGGTGACGACGGTATTGCGCGCGATTTGCATGCCGGACTCCTATTTCGCATGTCCGCCCGGCTGCTGGCCGAGCTGTTTGACCAACTGGAAAACTTCCGCCGCGTGTCCCTTCGGCGAAACGTCGTACAGGGCGTGGCGCACGATGCCCTGCTTGTCGATCACGAAGGTGGAGCGGATCAGGCACAGCTTCTTGTGGCCTTCGTGTTCGCGGTAGTGCAGCACGCCGTACTTGCGGCACGCCTCGCCGCCTTCGTCCGACAGCAGGCGGATCGACAGGCCGTGCTTGTCGCGGAAATCGGCGTGGGCGAGGCAGTCGTCGCGCGATACGCCGATCACGGCGCAGCCGAGGCGGTTGAATTCGCTTTCATGGTCGGAGAAGTCGATGGCCTCGAGCGTGCAGTAGGGCGTGCCGTCCTTCGGATAGAAGAACAGGACGACATGCTGCTTGCCCAGCAGGGATGTCGAGTCGAACATCTCCATGTCGGCATCGGGCAACGTGAATGATGGTGCGGGTTGTCCGGGCTGAAGCATTTTCCTCTCCGCGAAGCGATGATCGATTCTAACCGACGCACCGGGCCGCGCAACGACGGTGCGCGCTAAAGCAGATCGCCCTGCGGCCTGTCGCCGCCCTGCAACGGCGAATGGACCCGATAGGTGTTGCGGCCGCCCGCCTTGGCGGCATACAAGGCAATGTCCGCATTCCGCTGCAATTGCTCGATTTCGCTCCCGTGCTGCGGATAGATGGCGATGCCGACGCAACCGGAAATATGGGCCGTGCCGGAATCCAGATAAAAGGGTTCCCGCAACAAGCCCACCGCGCGCTGGGCGATCTGCTCGGCCTCCTCGCTCGTCGCCATCTCGGACAGAATGATGGCGAACTCGTCGCCGCCGAGGCGGGCGACCGTATCCGACTCGCGGACGCAACTCACCAGGCGCCGCGCCGCCTCGACCAGCAGTTGGTCGCCTGCCGCGTGTCCGAGGTTGTCGTTGACCTCCTTGAAGAGGTCGAGATCCACCAGCAACAGGGCAACGATACGGTGGTAACGCCTGGCTTGAATGAGCGCCGTCTGCATCCGGTCGTTGAACAGCAAGCGATTCGGCAAGGCCGTCAGGGCATCGTGATGCGCCTTGTGGTGCAGCAGTTCCTCCGCCTCCTTGCGCCGGGTGATGTCGTGAAACACGGCCAGGTATTGGCCGGCCGCCTCGCCCGCACCCGTTTCGTCCGTCATGCCGATCCTGGAAATCGAGAGCCGTTCGACATAGACATTGCCGTTCTTGTGGCGATTCCAGACCTCGCCCTCCCAATGGCCGCGTTTCTCCAGCGTTTCCCACATCTCGGCGTAGAACTCCGGCGGATGACGGCCGGACTTCAGCAGTCCCGGATTGCGCCCCATCACTTCGGCCGGCGTGTAGCCGGTGATCGCCGTGAAGGCGGGGTTGACGCGCATGATGTTGTTGTCGGCATCGGTGACCATGATCGCCTCGGCCGCATGATCGAACACCGCGCCGGCGATGCGCAGCTCCTGCGCGCGGCGACTGCGTTCGACGACTTCCTGGCGCAATTCGCGATTGACCGCCTCGATCTCGCGGGTGCGGTCGGCGATCACCTCCTCCTGGGTCAGGGCCACCTGCTGCAGCACGCGGTAATGGCGGCGCACCATCGCCGCCACCGCGTGCAGCAGGATCGAAGTGAGCAGATAGCCGCCGACGATCAGCCAGAAATTGTCCAGCCGCCGCGACTTGAGGATGCCCAGCAGGTCGTTCGCCGGCATCGTCACCGAGATGCCGCCGCGAATGTCGCCGACCCGGTAGCCCTGCTTCTCATGGCAGTCGAGGCAGTGTTGCTTGACGCGCAACGGCGCCATGTAGCGGTGGGCGGGCAGGATCCTGCCCCCGAAATCGAAGCGCTCGACCAGTTCGAGGAGTTCCTTTCTCCCGGCATCGCTTTCGAAAAGCCGCAGCGCTCCGGTCTCCCAGCCATCCGCGGCGTTTTGCGGGCGCAGCGGCTTGAGGCTGGTGATATGGAGGCGCACCCCGCTGATCTTTTCCGCGACCTCGGCGATCTGGCGAGTCATGTAGGCCGGATTGATTTTCGTGAACCGGCGGCCGTCCTGGCCGGTCACGTCGCGCGTCGGATCGTCCCGCAGATACGGGTTGGGCTGGGTCGCCGCGCTCACCGGCGCATAGACGCCGCCGTGCAAGGCATTCCAGTCGCGCGTCAGCTCGATGAGGGTGAACAGCATCCGGCCTCGCTCCAGGGCCAGGGACTCGACATGGCGGCCCAGTTGCCGCCATTCATGGAAGCCGAGCAGCAGGAAGAACAACAATGTCAGACCGTAGATCAGCGCCACCGTGCGCGGATAATGGTCGCCCCACAGGCCGGGAACCTGCGGCACAGGGACATCGGACATCCGGGAAGCGGGGTTCTCGGCCATGCAGCATCCTACAACGGGACCGCGATGCGGCCTCAGCCGTTCCGCAATCCCTCGATCACAGGCGAACGCAGCGTCGAGCGCGCCGCGAGCCAGCCGGCCAGGGCGACGCCCGCTCCGCCGAGCAGCGCGCCGATCAAGGGCAGCGCAGGAGACGGCGCGTAGGGCAGCTGGAACACCCAGCGCGCCAGCGCGGTGCCGATGGCGGCGGCGCCGAGGCCGGCGAGCAGACCGGCCAGCGCGCCGAGCGCGACGAACTCGGCGAGCAGGGCCTGGCGCAGTTGCCGGCGCCGGCCGCCGAGGGCGCGCAGCACCGCCAGTTCGTGGCTGCGCTCGCCGCCGCTGGCTTCGAGCGCCGCATACAGCACCACCAGCCCGGCCAGCAGCGAAAACACGAACACCAGTTGCACCGCGCGCACCACCTGGTCGAGCGTCGCCTGCAGCTGGCGCATCAGCACGGCGACGTCGATCACGGTGATGTTCGGAAACTGCCGTACCAGCTCGGCGACGAACGGCTCCTGGCCGGCCGGCAGGTGGAAGCTGGTGATGAAGCTGGTCGGCTGCCCGTCGAGCGTCCCCGCCGGCGCGATGACGAAGAAGTTGACGCGCATCGAATCCCAGTCGAGCTTGCGCAACGAGGTGATCGGCCCGGCGAAGTCCTGGCCGGCCACCTCGAAGAACAGCGCGTCGCCGAGGCGCAGGCCGAGCGTCTCGGCCAGCCCCTTCTCCACCGAGAACTGCAGGGCGGCGCCGGGCGCATGCCAGCGGCCGGCGACGACCGCGTTGTCGGCCGGCAGATCGGTGCGGCTCGACAGGTTGAACTCGCGTTCGACGAGGCGCTGGGCGCGCTCATCCTGATAATCGTTCGGCCCCACCGGACGGCCGTTCACCCGCGTCAGCCGGCCGCGCACCATCGGTTCGAGGCGCGGCGCGGGCAGGCCGGCCTGCGCGAAAAACCCGGCCACGGCGGCGCGCTGCTCCGGCTGGATGTTGATCAGGAAACGGTTCGGCGCATCGAGCGGCGTCTTCGCCTGCCAGGCGGCCAGCAGGTCGCTGCGCGCCAGTGTCAGCAGCAGCAGCGTGGTCATTCCCAGCGCCAGCGCGACCACCTGTACCAGCGTCGTGCCGGCGCGGCGGCGCAGGTTGGCCAAGCCGATGCGCCAGCCGCCGGCCAGCGCGCGCGTCGACAGGCGGCCGGCCAGCAGCAGGATCTGCCCGCACAGCGCGAACGCGCCGATGGCGAGAATGAAGCCGGCCAGCACCACACCGCCCAGCCGCGCATCGCCGGCGATCCAGAACATCAGTCCGGCCAGGCAGCCCATGCCGAGCAGGTGGGAGAAGATGGACAGCGGCTCGACGCTGCCCCATTCACGCCGCAGCACGCGCACGGTCGGCACCGACTTGAGCCGCAGCAGGGGCGGCACGACGAAACCGATCACCAGCACGCTGCCGACGGCCAGCCCGTGCAGCCACGGCAGCCAGCCGGGCGCCGGCAGCTGCTCGGCGACCAGGCCGGCCAGCAGCTGGTGGAGCAGGCCCTGCACCAGGTAGCCGAGTGCGCCGCCGAGCAGCGTCGCCGCCAGGCCGAGCAGGACGAACTCGCCGCCGTGGATCAGCAGGATCTGCCGTTCGCTCGCGCCGAGGCAGCGCATCACGGCGCAGGCGTCGAGATGGCGCTGCATGTAGCGCCGCGCCGCCATGCCGACCGCCACGGCCGCCAGCACCACGGTCAGCAGCGCCGCCAGCCGCAGGAAGCGCTGCGCACGCTCGATGAGATTGCGGATCTCCGGGCGGGCGTCGTCGAGTCCCTCGAGCTTCTCGCCGCGCCCCAGTTGGCCGGCCGCCCATCGGCGGAAGACCTCGACCGCGGCGCTTTCGCCGGCGACGTGCAGGCGCCAGCTGACGCGGCTGCCGGGCTGGAGGAGGCGCGTCGCCGGCAGATCCGCGAGATTGATGATCAGACGCGGCGCGAGCGCGAAGGGATTGATGCCGCGGTCGGGTTCGAGCGTGACGATCGCCGCCACGGCCGGCGCCAGTTCGCCGACGCGCACGCGCGCGTCGCGGTCGACGCCGAGCATGGTCGCCAGCCGCTCGTCGGGCCAGGCCGTGCCGGGCGCGGGCACGCCCGCCGCCTCGCCATCGCCGAGTTTCAGGGCCGGTGCGATGCGCAGCGCGCCGCGCAGCGGATAGTCGACCGACACCGCCTTGATCTCGGCGAGCTGCACGCCGCCGCCCTCCTCCCCGCCCGCCACCATGCTGAGCAGGCTCGCGCTCTCGGCCAGGCGCAGGCCATGCCGCGCGGCGGCGGCGCGGAAGGCCTCGGGCCACGGATGGTCGGCCGTCAGCAGCAGGTCGCCGCCGAGCAGCTGGTGCGCCTCGCGCGCGACGGCGCGCTCGACGCGATCGGCGAGGAAGCCGACGCTGGTCAGCGCCGCCACGGCCAGCACCAGCGCGACGGCCAGCATGGTCAGTTCGCCGGCACGCAGGTCGCGCGCCAGCATGCGCAGGGCGAGGCGCCAGGACTTCATGGCGCGAGCAGCCGCGCCAGTTCGCCGCCGCGCAGCCAGGATTCGAACTCGGCCGCCGGCAATGGCCGGGTGAAATAGTAGCCCTGCACCAGATGGCAGCCCGTCTTGCGCAGGTAGGCCAGCTGCGCTGCGGTTTCGACGCCCTCGGCGACGAGCTTGAAGCCGAGGCCGCGTCCCAGCCTGACCACGGCCTGGACGATCGCCGCGCTGTCGCTGTCCCCCGGCAGGTCGTCGATGAAGCTGCGGTCGATCTTCAGGCAGTCGGCATACAGATACTTGAGGTAGGCGAGCGATGAGTAGCCGGTGCCGAAATCGTCGATGGCAACATTGACGTCCATGTACGAAAACTGCGCCACGGTGCCCATGCCGTTCTCGGCGTTCTCGAGCAGGAAACCCTCGGTGATTTCCAGCTCGAGGTTGCGCGGCGGCAGCCCGGTTTCGGCGAGCACGGCCTCGACGGTGGCGACGAAGTCGCTGCGCACGATCTGCTGACCATCGACGTTGATGGCGATGCGGCCGACGTCGATGCCCGCCGCCAGCCAGGCCTGCGCCTGCCGGCAGGCGGCACGCAACACCCACTCGCCGAGGTGGACGATCAGGCCGGTTTCGCAAGCCACCGGCAGGAACTCGGAAGGCGCGACCAGGCCGCGCACCGGATGGCGCCAGCGCACCAGGGCCTCGACGCCGGCGACGGTGCCGCCGGCGAGGTCGATCTGCGGCTGATACCAGAGCTCGAGCTCGTCGCGTTCGATCGCCAGGCGCAGTCCCTGCTCCAGCTCGTGCCGCTGCTGCACCGCCTCCGACATGCGCTGGTCGTAGAAGCGGTAGGTATTGCGGCCCTCGCGCTTGCCGACGTAGAGCGCGGTGTCGGCCGCCTTGAGCAGGGCCGTCGCATCCGTGCCGTCGGCCGGGAACAGGGCGATGCCGATGCTGCTGGTGACGCGCGCGCTCTTGCCATCGAGCACGAGCGGCTCGGCGATCGCCGCGATGATCTTCTCGGCGACGGTCGCCGCGTCGCTGGCAGAGCCGACCGCTTCCATCACCACCGCGAACTCGTCGCCGCCGAGGCGGGCGACGATGTCCTCGCTGCGCAGCTCTTCGCTCAGCCGCCCGGCGATGATCTGCAGCAGCCGGTCGCCGGCCGGATGACCGAGCGTGTCGTTGACGTTCTTGAAGCCGTCGAGATCGAGTTCCATCACGGCGAGCTGCTCGCCGTGCCGCTCGGCGCGCTCGAGGACATGCTGCAGCTGCGCGTTGAGCAGCAGGCGGTTGGCCAGCCCGGTGAGCGGATCGTAGTGCGCCATGCGCTCGAGCTCGGCGGCCGAGCGCTTGATGTCGGAAATGTCGGAAAAGACGCCGATGTAGTTCTCGACCTTGCCGGCAGCGTCCTGCACCGCGCTGATGGTCAGCCATTCCGGATAGATTTCGCCGTTCTTGCGGCGATTCCAGATTTCACCCTTCCAGCTGCCGGACATGATGATGTCCGCCCACATGCGCTGATAGAACGCCTCGTCGTGGCGGCCGGAGCGCAGCACGTTCGGCCGCCGCCCCGTGACCTCCGCCGCCGCGTAGCCGGTGATGCGCTCGAAGGCCGGATTGACGGACTGGATGCGGCCCTGCGCATCGGTCATGACCACGCCCTCGGCGGTATTCTCGAAGACGGCGACGGCGCGGCGCACGTAGGATTCATATGCGATGCGGTCGGTCACGTCGCTGACCAGGGCGAAGGAACCGATGCGCTCGCCGTCGCTGTCGTAGATCGGCGTGCCGTTGCAGCGGCAATGCCGCAACTCGCCGTCCGGGCGCACCACCACGATGTCGTAGCTGCTGCTCTGGCCCGCCGCGCGCTTCGGCAGCTGGGCCTCGAACACCGCCACGCTCTCCGGCACGAAGAAATCGGTGTAGCGGCGGCCGATCACCTCGGCGCGCGGCCGGCCGAGCATCGCGCAGAACGCCGGATTGGCCTCGCGCAGCACATGATCGAGGTCGATCTGCAGAAAGCCCTCCTGGGTCGTTTCGAGGATGCTGCGGATGCGGAACTCGCTTTCGCGCAGCCGGCGCGCCGTCTGCTGGCTGCGGCCGGCGACCGTCGCCACCAGCGCCAGGACGATCAGGAGCACGGTGAATAGCGCGACGATCAGCGCCAGCACGGTCGGCCGGAACAGGCTGTCGGGAATGCCGGCGTCGTCGGCGCGCACGAAATAGGTGGCCGCCATCGCCACGTAGTGCATGCCGGACACCGCGCAACCCATCACCGTCGCCGCCACGGCGACGCGCCAGCGCCGGTTGCGCAGGCGGTAGCGGATCTGCAGGGCGAGGAAGGCCAGCGCCACCGCCACCACCAGCGACAGCGAGAACAGCTGCGGGTTGTAGCGCACCAGGCCGTCGATGCGCATCGCCGCCATGCCGGCGTAATGCATGGTGCCGATGCCGGCGCCGAGCAGCAGACTGCCGCCGATCAGGCGCAGCTGGCTCGGCCGCACCTGCCGGATGACGTCGATGGCGACCGCGCTGGCCAGCACGCCGGGCAGCATCGACCAGTAGGTGATCGTCGCGTCGTAGCTCACGCTGCAGGGCAGCTGCAGCGCCAGCATGCCGATGAAGTGCATCGCCCAGATGCCGCCGCCCATCGCCAGCGCGCCGAGCGCGAGCCAGGCGAGCCGACCCGGGAGGGTGGCGGCGAAGCGGATGCGGTCGGCCACGTCGAGCGCCGCCAGCGAGGCGAAGATCGCGATGACGACCGACAAGACGACCAGCCTCGGATCGTAGTGTCCGAGGTAGAGAGCGCTCGATGCCGGCGGCATCGGCAGGAATACCAGGGCGTCTGTCAGGGTCATGCGAAACTCGGCGCCGGCGAGGCGGCGCTCAAGACTACCACGAGCGCATCCGCTCGATCGCCTGCTCGACCCGTTCCAGAGGGATGATCTCGATGCCCTTGATCGCCTGCTTCGGCGCGTTGGCCTTGGGGATCAACGCATGGGTGAAGCCGAGCTTGGCGGCTTCCTTCAGCCGCTCCTGGCCGCGCGGCGCGGGACGGATCTCGCCGGCGAGGCCGATCTCGCCGAAGGCGACCCACTTGCCCGGCAGCGGCCTGTTGCGCAGCGAGGAGACGATGGCGAGCAGCACGGCGAGATCGGCGGCCGGCTCCTGGATGCGCACGCCGCCGACCGCATTGACGAACACGTCCTGGTCGCCGCAGGTCACGCCGGCATGGCGGTGCAGCACCGCCAGCAGC
>DDXW01000021.1 GCA_002347285.1 Rhodocyclaceae bacterium UBA2250
CGTTTGCGTGTGCGATTGCCCTGCGCGCCCCGTAATTCGGCACTCGTCGCCGATGCCGCGCATGATAAACTACACGATCTGGCGCATCATAATACGTGTAGCCTTTGGCGTCCGGCGTGCAGAAGGTGGCGGGATCGACCGGCCTGAGTTAACCGCCGGACCTGAGCTATTACATCAGGTCCGGGTTGGCGATGAAGGAACGGCCGAAACTTGGGCCGCGCTCATCCGCCGCCACCGAGCACGGCATACAGCCGTACCTGGCTAGCCATTTTGGCCAAGCGCAAGGAGGTCAGGCCCTGCTGTGCAGCGAAATGGGAACGTTGTGCGTCCAGCACTGAGAGGTAGCTGTCGATACCTTTGTTGTATCGCCGCGTCGCTAGGTGGTAGCTGTCCGACAGGGCACTTGCCAGCGACTGCTGGGCCGAGAGCTGCTCGTCGATGGTGCCATTCACGGCGAGCGCGTCGGCCACTTCGCGGAAGGCGGTCTGGATCGCCTTTTCATACTGGGTCTGAACGATTTCCCGATCCGTCTTGCTGACCCGCAAGGCTGCCCACAGGCGGGCGTCGAAGATCGGCATGACGAACTGCGGCGTGAAGGCCCAAGTACCCGTCCCGGAATCGAACAATCCGGAGAGCTGATTGCTGGCTGTGCCGATCGTGGTGGTCAGGGAGATGCGCGGAAACAGCGCCGCACGCGCCGCGCCAATGTTGGCATAAGCGCCCTTGAGACGGTGCTCGGCGGCCATCACGTCGGGCCGGCGCAGCAACACCTCGGAGGAGAGCCCGCCGCTGACCGATTTCGGCGGAGTGATGCCAGAGAGATCGTCGGGTAGCAGGTCTTCAGCAACGAACGTACCGGCCAGCAGATCAAGGGCGTTCCTGTCCTGCGCCACGAGTTGGATGTAGCGAGCGACTTCGCCGCGCGCCGTATCGAGTGGCACCTGAGCGCGCTTGAGGTCCAACTCGTTGGCCATGCCGACCTCGAAGCGTTTCTTCATCAGAGCATAGGCCTGAGTCTGGCTTTCAAAGGTGGATTGCGCCAGTTTCAGGTTTTCCCGATCGGCCGCCAGAGTAAGCCAGACGCGCGCGACTTCAGCGACCAGGGCGATCTGCGCCGCGCGCCGCGCCTCGTCGGTGGCCAGATATTCTTCCAGGGCTTGATCGGACAGGCTGCGGATGCGACCGAAGAAGTCGAGCTCCCAGGCAGCGATCCCGAGATCGACGCTGTACTGGCCAACGGTACGGGGTTGACCGGGCTGGATCAGGTCCAGCGAGCGCTGTTGTTTGCCGCCTCGGCCCTGGGCACCCACGCTCGGAAATATCTCTGCCCGCTGGATACCATACAAGGCTTGTGCCCGCTCGACGTTCAGCGCCGCAAGGCGCAGGTCGCGGTTGTTCTTCAGCGCCATCTCGATGAGTTTTTCGATCCGCGCATCGGTGAAGAATTCCTGCCATTTCACTTCGTCCGCGCGTGGTGCCGAGGCATCGGGCACCGGGTAGGCGGAGCCAGCCGGCCAGACAGTGGGCACCGGCGTTTCCGGCTTCTCGTAAGTCGGCGCGAACGAACATCCCGCCAGCACCAGTCCGATACTCGAAAATGTGAGCAAGCGGGTTTTATTCATGATCACTTCCTCCACTCATGCCTGCGCCCGCGGGCGCAGTCGCCTCGCTGCGCCGACCGAACAGCTTGTAGATCATCACGTAGAACAGCGGCGCGAAGAAGATCACCAGCAGGGTAGAGGTCACCATGCCGCCGAGCACCGCGGTGCCGATGGCCATTTGCGCCCCCGAACCGGCTCCACCCGCCAGCGCCAGGGGCAGCACGCCGAAACCGAAGGCCAGCGAGGTCATGACGATCGGGCGCAGCCTCAGCTTGGACGCTTCGAGCGTCGCTTCAATCATGCCTGCGCCCGCCTCGACCCGCGCCTTTGCAAATTGGATGATCAAAATCGCGTTCTTGGTTGTCAGCCCCAGGGTGGTCAACATGCCGATCTGGAAATACACGTCGTTGGGCATGAAGCGCAGGCTCGATGCAA
Source organism: Rhodocyclaceae bacterium UBA2250 (assembly GCA_002347285.1). GTDB lineage: Bacteria > Pseudomonadota > Gammaproteobacteria > Burkholderiales > Rhodocyclaceae > Sulfuricystis. Next base: position 2,037 of record DDXW01000021.1, read on the forward strand.
TCACCCCACCTATGATGCCCAGCGGCAGCGTCAGCAGGATCGCGATCGGGATCGGCCAACTCTCGTACAGCGCCGCCAGACACAGGAAGATGACGAAGAAGGAGAAGGCGTACAGCAGGGTGGTCTGCGAGCTGGCCATGCGCTCCTGGTAGGACAAGCCGGTCCAGTCGTAGCCGATGCCCTGCGGCAGGCGCGCGGCGATCTCTTCCATCGCGCGCATCGCGTCGCCGGTACTGTAGCCGGGGGCGGGGCTGCCCCAGATGTTGATCGATGGGAAGGCGTTGTAGCGCTCCAGCTTTGGTGAACCCTGCACCCAGCGGCCGGAGGCGAAGGCGGTGAAGGGCACCATCTTGCCCTCCTTGTTGCGTACCTGGAGCTTTTCGAGATCCGTAGGCAGCATGCGCAGGGGGGCGTCGGCCTGGAGGAAGACACGCTTGACTCGCCCGGCTTGGATAAAGTCATTGACATAGGCGCCTCCGAACGCCGCCGCGATGGTGTTGTGGATGGTGCTCACCGGCACGCCCATCGCACCGGCCTTGTCCCAATCAATGTTGACGTGGTATTCGGCCGCGTCTTCCATACCGTTGGGACGTACCTGCATCAGACGTGGATCTTGGGCCGCCATGCCGAGCACCAAGTTGCGCGCGTCCATCAGTTGCTGGTGCCCGAGGCCACCCCGGTCTTGCAACTGGAAGTCGAAGCCGCTGGCGTTGCCCAACTCGATCACCGAAGGCGGCGGAAAAGCGAACACCATCGCCCCCTTGATCTGCGCGAAAGCGCCCATCGCCCGCCCGGCGACGGCCTTGACCTTGAGTTCGGGCCGCTGGCGCAGATCCCAGTCCTTGAGCTTGGCAAAGCCGATACCGACGTTCTGCCCCTGGCCGGCGAAGCTGATGCCCGCGACCCCCATGAAGGAATCGACCGCCTCTTTCTCATTTTGCGCAAAGTGATCGCGCACCCGGTTCATTACCGCCTGGGTTTGCTCCAGCGTCGAGCCGGAAGGCAGCACCGCCTGTACAAGTAGGATGCCTTGGTCTTCGTCGGGAAGATAAGCGGTTGGCATTCGCGCAAACAGGAATCCCAGACCGGCCACAATCAGCGCGTAGACCAGCACGTAGCGTAGCCGCCGCGCCAATACATGGCCGACGACGCGCACGTACCAGTCGCGGAAGCGGAAGAAGACATGATCGAACCACATGAAGAATGGGCGCAGGAACCAGATGGCGGCCTCCGCTGGCTCGTGCCCCTTGGGCACGGGCTTGAGGAAGGTGGCGCATAGCACCGGCGTCAAGACCAAGGCGACCACCACCGACAACAGCATGGCGGCGGCCACTGTCACAGAGAACTGCCGATAGATGACGCCGGTGGAGCCGCCGAAAAAGGCCATCGGCAGGAACACCGCCGCCAGCACCACGCCGATGCCGATCAATGCTGGCGTGATCTGCTCCATGGATTTGGCGGTGGCCTCGCTGGGTGTCAGACCTTCCTCACTCATGATGCGCTCGACGTTTTCAACCACCACGATGGCATCGTCCACCAGCAGGCCGATGGCCAGTACCATCGCGAACATCGTCAGCATGTTGATCGAAAAACCGAACAGCATCAGCACGAAGAAGGTGCCCAGCAGTACCACCGGTACGGCGACGGTCGGAATCAGGGTGGCGCGCAGGTTGCCCATGAACAGCCACATGATCAGGAATACCAGCACTACAGCCTCGATGAGTGTCTTGACCACATCATCGATGGCGACCTTGGTGAAGGGCGTGGTATCGTAGGGGTAGATCACCTTCATGCCCGGTGGGAAATAGCGGCTCATCTCCGCCAGCTTCTCCCTGACGTTGTTTGCCGTCTCCAGGGCGTTGGCGCCGGCGGCCTGACGGATCGCCAGCGCGGCAGCGGGCTTGCCCATGTAATTAGCCAGGACGTCGTAACGCTCGGTGCCGAGTTCGGTTCTGCCGATATCCTTGACGCGTACCACCGAACCGTCCGGATTAGTACGGATGGGAATGTCAGCAAACTGCTCAGGCGTTTGCAGCAGATGCTGTACGACAATGGCGGCGTTCATGCGCTGCCCTGGCACGGCCGGCGAACCGCCCAACTGGCCGGCGGAGACCTCTACGTTGTAGCTCTTGAGCGCCGCGATCACATCCTCGACGGTCAGTCGATAGCTGACGAGTTTGTCCGGATCCACCCATACGCGCATGGCGTACTGGCTGCCGAAATTCTCCACCTCGCCCACGCCCGGCACACGCGAGAGAATTTTTTCCAGGTTGGACTGGGCATAGTCGCGCAGGTCGTTGCCGCTCATGCTGCCGTCCTCTGAAATTAGACCGACGATCAGCAGGTAGTTGCGTGTCGACTTGCTGACCTTGACGCCCTGCTGCTGCACAACGGCTGGCAGGCTGGCCATGGCGAGCTGGAGTTTGTTCTGCACCTTCGACCAGGCGACGTTCGGGTCCGTGCCAGGAGCAAAGGTAAGCTCGATGCGCGAGGCACCCGAGGAGGAACTAACGCCCGACAGATACAGCATGTCGTCCAGCCCCGTCATCTTCTGCTCGATGATCTGGGTGACCGTATTCTCGACGGTTTCCGCCGAGGCGCCGGGGAAGAAGGCATCGACGGCAATGGCCGGCGGTGCGATCGGCGGGTATTGGGCGATGGGCAGATTGTGGATCGCCAAGGCGCCCGCCGCCATCATCGCGATGGCGACGACCCAGGCGAACACCGGCCGGGCGAGAAAGAATTTTGACAGCATGCTGCTGCTCCTTTATTTTGCCGCGCGGTTCGGGGCAGTAGCGTTGGTCGGTTGTGCCTCCGCCGATAGGGTGGCGCTAGCTTGGAATGGCTCGGTCTTGACGGTCACCGGCGTGCCAGGGCGCAGCATCTGCAAGGCCTGCACGCCTTCGACGATCACCCGATCACCTGCGGAAAGCCCCGCAGTGACCAGCCATTGGTCGCCGATCTCGCGTTCTAGGGTGAGCATCCGCATGCCGACCTTGCCTTCGCTATCCACGACGAAGGCATACGGTTCGCCTTTTGGATTGCGTAGTACTCCTTGCTGTGGAGCAAGGATGGCCGCATCCAGTATCCCCTCCTCGACTGTGGCGCGCACGAACATGCCGGGCAACAGTACGCCTTCTGGGTTGGGAAATACCATGCGCAAAATCAGCGACCCGGTGCTGGGATCAACCGTCACATCACGAAATTCCAGAGTTCCCCGACTAGAGTAGGAACGACCGTCTTCAAGCAACATCCCGACTTTGTTCTGTTCCTTGCCACCATGCTTGAGCTCACCCTGATCGAGCCGACGACGAAGGCGCAGGAGATCGCTGCTCGACTGCGGGACATCGACGTAGATAGGGTCGAACTGCTGGATCGTCGCTAGCGCCGTCGGCTGGTAGGCGGTGACGATGGCTCCCTCGGTGACATTCGATTTGCCGGTGCGCCCGGTAATCGGCGCCGTGATGCGGGTATAATTGAGATTGATGCGCGCCGATTCCACCTGAGCCTGCGATGATGCGATATCCGCCTCGGCCTGTTTGAGAGCCGCAGCGGCGTCATCGGTATCTTGCTGGCTGACTGCCTTGTCGGCGAGCAATTCCCTGAGACGCTCGGCGCGGGCGCGGATAGCCGGCAGATTGGCCTCGGACCGCGCCAAGGCGGCACGGGCGTTGTCCAGCGCCGCCTGGAAGGGCGCCTGATCAATCTGGTAGAGCACGTCGCCAGCCTTCACTAGCGCTCCCTCGGTAAACAGCCGCTTCTGGATCAGACCATTGACCTGAGGCCGAATCTCGGCAATACGATACGCGGAGGTGCGCCCCGGCAACACGGTGGAGAGAGGCACCTTCTGTGGTTGGAGCGTCACCACCGAAACTTGCGGCAAGCCCCCGCCCGCCCCGCCCGGCGGCTTGCCGCCGGGACCGCAGGCAGCGAGAGAGATCAGGGAGAGACTGACAGCGGCTAGTTTGATCAGTTTCATGGAAACAGTCCTTAAAGCGAATAGATGCGAAGAAAACAATCGACGATACGCTCGGTACGATCAGATTCGACAGGCGCCTCGACTGTGCAAAGCAGGCGGCGAGTATGCCCGTATCCGATCAGCATGCTCATCAGTAGCTCGGCGGCAAACTGCGGATCATCCCGCCGGAGTCGTCCCTCATTCATCGCGCCGACGAGAAACGTTGCCAGTCCTTCGAGAGTCCTTTGGGGCCCCTTGTCATAAAACGCCTGGCCCAGTGCCGGAAAACGTGGAATCTCTGCGCTCAGGGTGCGGAACATTGACAAACTTTCCCGGCTCAACACCCGCTGTTGTACGAGCGTAGCAAAACCGAGCAGACGGTCGCGCACATCGCCGCCCTGGCCATCCAGCGAAGTCTCGATATCTTCGGAGGCCTGTCGGGCAACCTCGCTGAACAAGTCTTCCTTGCTGGCGAAATTGTTATACACGGTCTGCCTACAGACGCCGGCCCCCTGCGCAATGCGGTCGATGCTAGCGCGATAACCTTCTTCCATAAAGGCTTCAATCGCGGCGTTAATCAAGCGTTGACGGCTGTCGGCAGATGCAATTCCCGATGCGGGACGAATCATATGGATTTCCTTGTGTCTTGGATATAAGGGAATTTAGTTGTATATTTAACCATACTAGACTGTCTAGTCTATATGAATTGAATTGCTATTACAGGGCAATCGCATTTAGCCCAGG
>DDXW01000048.1 GCA_002347285.1 Rhodocyclaceae bacterium UBA2250
CAGCGCGATCACCGGCACCTGCAGTTCCTTGGCGAGCGCCTTGATCGAGCGCGAGATCTCGGAAATCTCCGTGGCGCGGTTCTCGTTGTCCTTCACCGAACTCATCAGCTGCAGGTAGTCGATGACGATCAGGCCAAGGCCGCCGAACTGGCGATGCAGTCGGCGCGCGCGCGCGCGCAGGTCGGACGCGTTGATGGCGCCGGTTTCGTCGATGTGGATCGGCGCCTCGTGGAGCTTGCCAAGGGCCACCGACATTTTCTCCCAGTCTTCGTCGGACAGCTTGCCGGTGCGGATGCGGGTCTGATCGAGCCGCCCCGCCGAGGAGAGGAAGCGCATCGCCAGCTGCGGACCCGACATTTCCAGGCTGAAAATCGCCACCGGCTGCCTCAGCTCCATGCCGACGTGCTCGGCGATGTTGAGCGCGAAGGCGGTCTTGCCCATCGACGGGCGGCCGGCGACGACGATCATGTCGCCCGGCTGCAGGCCGGACGTCATGCGGTCGAGGTCGTGGAAGCCGGTCGCCAGGCCGGTGATGTCGGAAGGGTTCTCCCGGTTGTAGAGCTTCTCGATACGGTCGACGACGTCGCCGAGCAGCGGCGTGATCGCCTGGAAGCCCTGGCCGGTGCGGTTGCCCGCCTCGGCGATCTCGAACACCTTCTGCTCGGCATGGTCGAGCAACAACTTGACGTCGCGGCCGGCCGGATTCAGGGCGGCGGCGGCGATCTCGTCGCCGACGGTGACCAGCTTGCGCAGCACGGCACGCTCATGCACGATCTCGGCATAGCGGCGGATGTTGGCGGCCGAAGGCGTGGCGTTGGCGATCTCGCCGAGATAGGCGAGGCCGCCGGTCTGCTCCGCCTGGTTGGCATGCTCGATCGATTCGTAGACGGTCACCACGTCGGCCGGCCGGCCGGTCTCGATCAGCTTGCGGATGTGGGCGAAGATGCGCCGATGGTCGTCACGATAGAAATCGCTTTCGCTGACGATGTCGGCAATGCGATCCCACGCGGAATTGTCGAGCAGCAGGCCGCCGATCAGCGACTGCTCGGCCTCGATCGAATGGGGCGGCAGCTTGAGGGCCGCTACCTGCGGATCCGCTACTGCTGCCTGCATGTAGGCTTGCACCGATTGCGACTGGGCCATGTTCTGTTTTTCCTCCAAGCGCGCGAGTCTACTCGCGACGGAGACAACTGGGGAGTGGATAAGCTGTGGAATTGCGGTGGAAATAATGTGGAAAGCCTGTGCATGCCGTGCATCGCAAGCTGCCGGCGGGTAAACGCAAAAGGGCTGCCTGAGCGGCAGCCCTTTTGCCGGCAACTGCGGCTTACTGTTCGCCGACGACGGCAACCGTCACGTTCGCCACCACATCGGCATGCGGGGAAACCTCGAGCACGACCTCGCCGATGGTCTTGAGCAGGCCATCCGGCATGCGCACGGCGCTCTTCTCGACCGCGACGCCTTGGGCGGTCAGCGCTTCGGCAACGTCCGCGGGGCTCACCGAGCCGAACAGGCGGCCATCGACGCCGGCCTTGCGGACGATCTCGACGCGCAGGCCCTCCAGCTTGGCGGCCACGGCCTGCGCGGCAGCCAGCTTCTCGGCGGCGATCTTCTCGAGTTCGGCGCGCCGCGCCTCGAACACCTTCATGTTCTCGGCGGTGGCGCGCTTGGCGAAGCCCTTGGGGATCAGGTAATTGCGGGCATAGCCTTCCTTGACCTTGACGACATCGCCGAGGTTGCCGAGGTTGACCACCTTGTCCATCAGAATCACTTGCATGGTTCGACTCCTCGCTTATTGATGCAGGTCGGTGTAGGGCAGGAGCGCCAGGAAGCGCGCGCGCTTGATGGCGGTGGACAGCTGGCGCTGGTAGCGGCTCTTGGTGCCGGTGATGCGCGCGGGCATCACCTTGCCGTTTTCGGTGATGAAGTCCTTCAGCAGTTCCACGTCCTTGTAGTCGACGTAGGGAATCTTCTCCGCGGAGAAGCGGCAGAACTTGCGCCGCTTGAACAGGTTGCGGCTCTTGTTGCGATCGTCCTTCTTTTTGGTGCTGGGCTTGAAAGCCATTTCAAAATCCCTTTCAGAAATTTTCTGCGAATTCGATGTTGGTCACGTGCAGCACGGGCGTCTTCTGCTTGAGGCTGCGGGCGGCGAGAAAACCGCTGACTGCGAGCCCGCTGCCGGGTGTGGCCTCTTTGAGCAGCAGCGCGGTCAAACCGAGCGTCACGCAGGCGACCTCGCACTCGATGCGGCGCGGCGTGCCGGCTTCGACCTGCTCCGACGCATGGGCAATCCGGAATTCGATGGCCGGGATGCCCGCCGGGGTGTAGCGCAGGTTGCCGCGCTCGAGTAGCCTGCCCGCCAGTTCGGTGCGATTCGCCGGCTGGCCGCCGGCTGCCGCAGCTTCAGGCTCAGGCGGCAGCGGCTGCCTCCTCGGCCGGCTTGACTTCGCCCTGCGTCAGCGAGCGCGACTTCTCTTCCTTCATCATCGGCGACGGCGCGGTCTCGGCCTTGTCCATCTTGACGGTCAGATGACGCAGGACGGCATCGTTGAACTTGAAGGCATTTTCGAGCTCGGCGAGGGTTTCGCCGTCGCACTCGATGTTCATCAGCACGTAATGCGCCTTGTGCACCTTCTGGATCGGGTAGGCCAGCTGGCGGCGGCCCCAGTCCTCGAGACGGTGGGTGGCGCCGTTGCGGCTGGTGACGAGCGTCTTGTAGCGCTCGATCATCGCCGGCACCTGGTCGGACTGGTCCGGATGAACGATGAAAACGATTTCGTAATGTCGCATGAACTCTCCTTCTGGTTCAGGTTGAGCCCCCCCGCATGCGGTTCGGGTGGGGCAAGGATTGTGAAGCCCGCCATTCTAGCCATCTGCCGGCAAAAGTTCAAGCCGGGCTCGCCCGGGGAAAGCAGGCTTATCCACCGCAGTTCCGCCACCGATTTTCGCCATAATGCGCAAATGGACGATGACGCGTCTTCCCTCGATCTCGACGGCTGGGTCGCCTTTTTCAGTCGGGCGAACATTCCCGTGCTGCGCCATACGGTGCATGAGCTGGCGAACCTGCGGGCAAGCGCCGGCCAGTGCAACGCCCGCACGATCTCGTCCGCGATCCTCCACGATCCATTGATGACGCTGCGCGTGCTGGCCTATATCGAAGCCCGGCGCAGCAAGAGCAGGCAGACCGACATCACCACGATCGAACGGGCGCTGATGATGATCGGCATGGATCCCTTCTTCAACGACTTTCAGACCCTGCCGCTCGTCGAGGACCATCTCAGGGGCCATCCGCGCGCGCTGCTCGGTCTGCTCAAAGTGGTCGCGCGCGCGCGCAAGGCCATGCATTGGGCGCGCGAGTGGGCGATCTACCGCCATGATCTGGACGTCGACGAAATCTGCGTCGCCACCCTGCTCTACGATTTCGCCGAGATCCTGATGTGGTGCTTCGCGCCAGGCCTGGCGGTGCTCGTGGCCGATCGGCAGAACGCCGACCGGTCGCTGCGCTCGGTCGCCGTGCAAGCGGAAGTTTTCGGCGCCCCGCTCTATCAGATCAAGCAGGCTCTCGCCCAGGAGTGGCACCTGCCGCAGCTGTTGATAACGCTGATGGATCAAGTGCATGCCGAGCACCCGCGCGTGCGCAACGTCAAGCTCGCCGTCGATCTGGCGCGCCACTCCGCCCATGGCTGGGACGATCCCGCGCTCCCGGACGACTTCAAGGCCATCGAAGACCTGCTGCACCTCAGTCACGACGCGCTCATGCACCGGCTCGGCCTGGACCTGATCTACGCGGCCGCTCCTGCCGACCGGCGCGACTAGCCGCAATAGCGGAGATTCATCTGCTCCAGCAGCAACCCCGGCTGGCCATAAGCGAAGAACAGCGCGACGACCACCGCGCCGAGCAGCACGCCGAGCAGAACCCAGCCGACCGTCCGCGCGAGGCCGTCGCTCCGCACTGAATGTTCTGTCCGGTCTGCCGAAGTATTGGCTCTGTTGTCTGACATGTCGCGTCCAGCCGGTAGAATAGCGGCCTCGCCCTTGTAGCTCAGTGGATAGAGCGACCGCCTCCTAAGCGGTAGGTCACAGGTTCGATTCCTGTCTTGGGCGCCATCGTTACTTGATGCGCGTCAGATGCCCGCTGCGCCGCACTGGAGACTCTTCTCCAGCAGATTCCTCAGCGGCGGTGGCTGGCGCCTGCGCCGCCTCGTCAGCGCCGGGTTCCACCGACTCCGCATCGCTCGCTGTCGTCGAGACCTCGAACGCCATCCCTTGTCCGTTTTCGCGCGCATAGATCGCGGCCACCATCGCCACCGGCACGACGACCGGGAAGGAAGCCCCATTGAAGCGCGTATGGAACGAGATCTCGTCGTTGCCCATCACCAGTTGATGAGTAGCCTCGTGGCTGATGTTGAGCACGATCTGGCCGTCGCGGACGAATTCGCGCGGCACCTGGGTCCGGTCATCGACTTGGACGGCCAGGTAGGGAGTGAAACCGGCATCCGCGCACCACTCGTAGATGGCGCGGATCAGATAGGGTTTAGTGGAGTCCATGATGCGGCATCATGGTGGTGCACCGCCGGATATCAGCGGCGCATCACCTTTTCGGAGGGTGTCAGGGCGTCGATGAATCCTTGCCGCGAGAAGATCCGCTCGGCGAACTTCATCACCGGCGCAGCCGACTTCGGCAATTCGATGCCATAGTGGTCGAGACGCCACAGCAAGGGCGCGATCGCGACATCGAGCATCGAAAAATCGTCGCCGAGCAGGAATTTCTGCTTGGCGAACAGCGGAGTCAGCTCGACCAGGCGGTCGCGGATGTGGGCGCGCGACTTGTCGGCCGCCTTCAGGTTGCGCTCGAGGATATCGATGTGGCTGAACAACTCGTGCTCCATCGTGTGCAGCAGCTGGCGCGCCTTGGCGCGCGTCTGCGGATCGGGCGGCATCAACTGCGGATGCGGGAAGCGCTCGTCGATGTACTCGTTGATGATGTTCGATTCATAAAGCACGAGGTCGCGATCGACCAGCACCGGCACGCGGTTGTAGGGATTGATGACGGCGATGTCTTCCGGCTTGTTGAAGAGATCGACGTCGATCACCTGGAAATCCATCTGCTTTTCGTACAGCACGATGCGGCAGCGGTGGCTGAACGGACAGGTGGTGCCCGAGTAAAGGTTCATCATGGCGCTGGTTCCCCACGAATAATCGGAGTCCCGCACCACACGCCGGACGGGTGGATTCATATCTCGATGCCCCATGGCTGGATAGTCAAATTGATTGATCGATTAGTGAATGTCTTTCCAGTACTCGCGCTTGAGCGCGTACGAGAAGACGAACAGAACCGCGAGGAAGATCAGCACGATGACGCCGAGTTGCTTGCGGAAATTGGCCACCGGCTCGCCCATGTAGGCGAGGAAGCCGACCAGGTCGGCGACCATCGCGTCGTACTCCTCGGGCTTCATCAAGCCGGGTCTGGCCAATGTCAGCTTGTGGCCGGCCCCCATCACCTGCTCGCCCTGCAGCTCCCACAGCACATGCGGCATCCCGACGTTGGCGAACACCGTGTTGTTCCAGCCGGTCGGCCGCGCGTCGTCGCGGTAGAAGCCGCGCAGATAGGTGTAGAGCCAGTCCGGTCCGGAGCCGAACTCCGAGGCGCGCGCACGAGCGATCACCGTCAGATCGGGCGGCGCGGTGCCGAACCACTGTTTCGCCTCGGCTCGCCGCATGGCGATGGTCATCAGGTCACCCACCTTGTCCGCGGTGAACAGCAGGTTGTCCTTGATCTGCTGCTCGGTCAGGCCGATGTCCTGCAGACGGTTGTAGCGCATGTAGGAGGCCGAATGGCAGTTCAGGCAGTAGTTGATGAACACTTTCGCGCCATTCTGCAGCGCCGGCAGGTCGCGCGAACGGTCTGGCGCCTTGTCGAGATGCAGCACCTCGCCCGCGGCAAACGCCAACAGCGGGACGCACAGGAAGACAATCAGCAGCTTTTTCATCATCCCGTGACCCTTTCCGGTTCGGATTTGCATTTGTCAATCGAGGTATAGATCGGCATCAGCAGGAAGAAGAGGAAATAAATGACGGTGCAGATCTGCGACACGACGGTGCGGCCGGGCGTCGGAGCCAGCATGCCGAGGTAGCCGAGGATGAAGAAGGCGACGATGAAGATCGCCAGCGCTCCCTTGTAGAGCGGGCCGCGGTAGCGAATCGATTTCACCGGGCTGCGGTCGAGCCAGGGCAGGAAGAACAGCACCATCACGCCCAGGCCCATGAAGATCACTCCCCACAACTTGGCATCGATCCAGAAGAAGTTCACCGTGTTGGCGCGCAGGATCGAGTAGAAGGGCGTGAAATACCAGACCGGCGCGATGTGCGGCGGCGTCACCATCGGATCGGCGGGAAAGAAGTTGTTGAACTCCAGGAAGTAGCCGCCACCCTCGGGCATGAAGAACACGATGATTGAGAAGGCCGTCAGGAACACCACGACGCCGACGATGTCCTTCACCGTGTAGTACGGATGGAAGGGAATACCGTCGAGCGGCACGCCGTTGGCATCCTTCTTCTTCTTGATCTCGATGCCGTCCGGGTTGTTCGAGCCGACCTCGTGCAGCGCCATGATGTGCGCCGCGATCAGCCCGACGAGCACCAGCGGCACGGCGATGACGTGCAGCGAGAACATGCGGTTCAGCGTGGCATCGCCGATCACGTAATCACCGCGAATCCAGGTCGCCAGATCGTTGCCGATCAGCGGGATGGCAGAAAAGAGGCTCAAGATCACCTGCGCACCCCAGTAGGACATCTGCCCCCACGGCAGCAGGTAACCCATGAAGGCTTCCGCCATCAGCGCCAGATAGATCAGCACCCCGAAGATCCAGACCAGTTCGCGCGGCTTGCGGTAGGAGCCGTAGAGCAAGCCGCGGAACATGTGCAGATAGACGACGATGAAGAAGGCGGAGGCGCCGGTCGAATGGAAGTAGCGGATCAGCCAGCCCCACGGCACGTCGCGCATGATGTACTCGACGCTGGCGAAGGCGACCGGGACGCCGGAAGCGTTCAGCGAGGCATCCGGCTTGTAGTGCATCACCAGGAAAATGCCGGTGACGATCTGGATGACCAGCACCAGCAGCGCCAGGGAGCCGAAGAAATACCAGAAGTTGAAGTTCTTCGGCGCGTAGTACTTCGCCAGATGATCGTTCCATAACGACATCAGCGGGAAACGGGCGTCGACCCATTCGAGCAGGTTGCCGGCAGTCGTCCCGTCGGACTTGTATTTTTCAGCGCTGGAAGCACCCATCGCCTAGGCTCCCTTCTTGTCTTCGCCGATCAGAATCCTGGCGTCGGACAGGTAATAGTGCGGCGGGATTTCCAGATTGTCCGGTGCCGGCTTGTTCTTGAAGACACGCCCGGCGAGGTCGAAAGTCGAACCATGGCAGGGGCAGAGGAAGCCGCCCTGCCAGTCGGCATCGATGCCCGACTCGGCGCCGGTCTTGAACTTCTCGGTCGGCGAGCAGCCCAGATGGGTGCAAATGCCGATGGCGACGAGATACTCGGGCTTGATCGAGCGATGCTCGTTTTTTGTGTATACCGGCTGCATCGGCCGATCCGATTGCGGATCGGCCACCTTGTCGGCGACCTTGGTCAGACCCTCGAGCATTTCCTTGCTGCGGTGAATGATCCACACCGGTTTGCCGCGCCATTCGACGGTCATCATCTCCCCGGGGGCGAGCTTGCTGATATCGACCTCGACGGGAGCGCCAGCGGATTTTGCCCGCTCGGAAGGGGCGAAGGAGCTGACAAACGGTATGGCGGCGGCAACGCCCGCCACACCCCCGGCAACGGACGTCGCCACCAGCAAACGTCGCCTGCCGCAATCAACTTTATCGTCACAACTCATGGTGGTTTCCTGAAGGGTAAGTAAGCCCGTACCTAAAGCCTGCGGATTGTACTCAAGTAAGCAAGCGAGTTAAAGAAATAATTAACCAACTACATGTTTTTACTCAATAATCTCGCCGCTCGAGCAGCGCCTGGGCGACGCTCGCCGCATCGGAATATTCGAGCTCGCTCCCCAGTGGCAGGCCGCGCGCGATGCGGCTGACCTTGATCCCGCGCGCGTGCAGCATTTCAGAGAGGTAGTGGGCGGTAGCCTCGCCTTCGTGGGTCAGGTTGGTCGCCAAAATGACCTCCTTGACGACTCCATCACCGGCCCGGCCCAGCAAGCGGTCGAAGGACAGCTCGCGCGGGCCGACGCCGTCGAGCGGCGAGAGCCGTCCCATCAGCACGTAGTACAGGCCGTTGTATGCATGCGACTGCTCCATCGTGTTGAGATCGGCCGGCATCTCGACCACGCAGAGCTGCGAGGGATCGCGTTTCGGCGACAGGCAGCGCTCGCAAATCTCCGCTTCGGTGAAGTTGTTGCACCGCGCGCAGCGGCGCAGGGTTTTCATGGCGCGATCCAGGGCCGCCGCCAGCCGCTCGGCGCCGCGCGGATCGTGCTGGAGCAGATGGTAGGCCATGCGCTGAGCCGACTTCGGGCCGACCCCCGGCAGGCAACGCAGGGCGCCGATCAGTTCGTCAAGGGACGACGGGACGGCCATGGCTCAATGCAGGTGGCGCGGCAACGCTTCCTCTTCCTGCTCGGGCAGATCGGCGTGCACCGGCTCGCCGTCCGGATTCGGATACAGGGGAGCGCCACAATCGTCGCAGTACTCGAGCGGAAAACGGTGGTCGAGCACCAGCACTTCGCGCACGCCCGCCTCGCGCAGGACGGTTTCGATCTGCCCGGGCAGCTCGGCCGCCTCGTCCTCGTTCTCCAGCAAGGGCCAGACGACGCCATGCACCACTTCGGCCCCCTCCTCCAGCGTGAAACCGACGCGGTACTCCTCGAGCTGGCGATCGTAATAGGGTGCGACCACCGCGCGCAGATTGCCGGCGGCGACGTTCAGCGTGGTCTGCAGGAAGGCGACCGCCGAACGCAACGAATAGGGTCGCGAGGCCCGGTCCGCATCGCGCACGGCGGCATGGTACGGCTGCGGCAGCAACGGCTCGATGGCGCAGGCCTGAAGCAAGGTGCGCAAAGCCTCTCCTCCCTGGATGCGCCACTGCTTGAGCGCCTCGTTGCGACTGCCGTCCTCTTCCTGCCAGCGGAACAGCGGCGCCCCCGCCGGCACACACACCGCGCCGATCAGATAGCGGGTATCGGAAAGGAAATTCATCGTTTCCGGCAGTTGCGCCGGATCGAGCGTGAGATCGCGCCCGTGCAGCGCCACCTTGCCCAGCCGCTCGGTCAGCGCGGCCGTTTCGCAGTAGCTCTGCGGCAACTGGTCGGGACTGAAGAAGAAATCGGCCAGCCCCAGGCGAACATCGGCGGCGAAGACGTGCGCCTGCAACTGAACCCGTAGCGTGGCCAGCACGTCGGCGGCGACGCTGCCGGAAGGAATCGCGTAGCGGGACCAGGCCAGCACCGGCGCGGCGAACAGCAGCACGTCCTGGTCGCCGGCGCCGCCGCTCAGCGCGTGATGGCGCGATTCGGCGCGGAACTCGACCATGTCGGCCAGTTCGTCGTAGGCCCGCCCGCCGGCGCCGTAGAGGTGGTCGAGCGCCGCGTTGAGCGCAGTCTCGTCCTGCCCCTGCAGCAACCGGTCGACGGCAACGGCCAGCCGCTGCTCCCAGAACGCATCCTCCAGCCGGCTGCCCGACTGGCTCAGCTGCGTGGCGAGACGGATCAATTCGTCGGTATCCGGGGTCTGTTTGGTGCGGCGGTTGAAGCGGGAACGTTTCATGACGGTGAGCAGTAAAAAGTCGGCGCCGTTGAGGCGGCGCCGCAGGGATGATCAACGCGCAGCCAAGCCGCGCAGCAGGTCGGCCTCGACGTCATCGACCGCCTCGAGGCCGACGGCGACGCGCAGCAGCCCCTCGCTGATGCCCGCCTCGGCACGCGCCTCGGCGGATATGCGGCCGTGGGTCGTCGAGGCCGGATGGGTGATGGTCGTCTTGACGTCGCCGAGGTTGGCGGTGACCGAGATCAGGCGGCAGTTATCCACCACGCGCCAGGCCGCTTCCCGCGCCCGCCCCTCATTCGCCTTGACCTCGAAGGCGACGATCGCACCGCCGGTCGCCTGCTGCCGCAGCGCCAGCGCATGCTGGGGATGCGACGGCAGGCCGGGATAGAAGACGCGCGCCACGGCGGGGTGAGACTCCAGGCGCCGCGCCAGTTCGAGCGCGTTGGCCGACTGCGCCTGCATGCGGATGCCGAGGGTCTCCAGCCCCTTGAGAATGACCCAGGCGTTGAAGGGCGACAGCGTCGGGCCGGCCGTGCGCAGGAACTTGAAGACCTCCTCGACCGGCGCCTTGTCGCCGCACACCGCGCCGCCGAGCACGCGCCCCTGGCCGTCGAGATATTTGGTCGCCGAATGGATGACGAGATCGGCGCCGAATTCGAGCGGGCGCTGCAGGGCCGGCGAACAGAAACAGTTGTCGACCACCAGCAAAGCGCCGGCTTCGTGCGCGAGGGCGGCGAGCGCCGCGATGTCGAACACCTCGGTGAGCGGGTTTGACGGCGTCTCGATGAAGACCAGCCGGGTGTTCGGCCGCAACGCGGCGCGGAACGCCGCCGGATCGGTGCCGGCGACGAAGCCGGTTTCGACGCCGAAGCGCGGCAGGATGGTGCCGAACAGCTGCTGGCTCGCGCCGAAGATGCCGCGCGCGGCGACGATATGGTCGCCGGCCTTGAGCAAGGCCATCACGGTGGCAAGGATGGCGGCCATGCCGCTCGCCGTCGCGACGCAGGCCTCGGCCCCTTCGAGCGCGGCGAGCCGTTGCTGGAACATCGTGACGGTCGGGTTGCTGAAGCGCGAATAGACGTTGCCCTCTTCGGCGCCGGAGAAGCGCGCCGCCGCCTGGGCGGCGTTCTCGAAGACGAAACTCGACGTCAGATAGAGCGCCTCGGCATGCTCGCCGAAGTGGCTGCGCTCCTGCCCGGCGCGCACCGCCAGGGTGTCGGGATGGAAGTCCGGCACGCTCATTCGTCGGCAACCAGATTGAGGTCGAGTTGCCCGCCTTCGCCGCCGTCGCCATCGGCCCGCCCCGGCCGGCAGCGGGCGTCCTCGACGCTGGCCAGATAGGCCGCGCTGACGTCGCCGGTGATGTAGAGGCCGTCGAAGCAGGAGGTATCGAACTGGGTCAGCGCCGGATTGACGGCGCGCACGGCTTGCTTGAGCGTGTCGAGATCCTGGTAGATCAGCGCGTCGGCGCCGATCTCCTGCCGGATCTCCTCGTCGTTGCGGAAGGCCGCGATCAGCTCGGTGCGCGTCGGCATGTCGATGCCATAGACGTTGGGGAAGCGCACCGGCGGACTGGCGGAGGCGAAGAACACCTTCTTCGCCCCGGCGTCGCGTGCCATCTGGATGATCTCGCGGCTGGTCGTGCCGCGCACGATCGAATCGTCGACCAGCAGCACGTTCTTGCCGCGAAATTCCTGCGCGATCGCGTTGAGCTTCTGGCGCACCGACTTCTTGCGCGAGGCCTGGCCCGGCATGATGAAGGTGCGGCCGATGTAGCGGTTCTTGACGAAGCCTTCGCGGAAGGGCACGCCGAGACGATTCGCCAGTTCGAGCGCCGACGGCCGGCTCGAGTCGGGAATCGGGATCACCGCGTCGATGGCGAGGTGCGGCAGGGTATGGCGGATCTTCTCGGCGAGGAATTCGCCCATCTTGACGCGCGACTCGTAGACGGACACGCCGTCGATCAGGGAGTCCGGCCGGGCCAGATAGACGTACTCGAACATGCAGGGCGCATGGAGGGTCTTTTCCGCGCACTGGCGGCTGACGAACTGGCCGCGCGTATCGATCAGCACCGCCTCGCCCGGTTCGACGTCGCGCAGGAAACGGAAGCCGAGCGTGTCGATCGCCACGCTTTCCGAAGCGACCAGGTATTCCATGCCCTGCGCCGTCTCGTTCTTGCCGATCACCAGCGGCCGGATGCCGTAGGGATCGCGAAACGCCAGCAGGCCGTAGCCGGCGATCATCGCCACCACGGCATAGGCGCCGCGCACGCGCTTGTGCACGCCGGCCACCGCCTTGAAGATCGTTTCGGCGTCGACCTGATACTTGGTCGAGGCGACCTGCAATTCGTGGGCGAGCACGTTGAGCAGCACCTCGGAGTCCGAGTTGGTGTTCATGTGCCGCAGGTCCTGCAGGAACATGTCGCGCTTGAGTTGCTCGGCATTGGTCAGGTTGCCGTTGTGCGCCAGCATCAGGCCGAACGGCGAATTGACGTAGAACGGCTGCGACTCGGCGGCGTTCCAGGCCGAGCCGGCGGTCGGGTAGCGGCAGTGGGCGATGCCCCAGTTGCCGATCAGGTTGCGCATGTTGCGCGTGCGGAACACGTCGCGCACCAGTCCCGGCCCCTTGTGCATGTGGAAGCGGCCGCCCTCGGCCGTGGCGATGCCGGCCGCATCCTGGCCGCGGTGCTGGAGCACCTGCAGGCCGTCGTAGAGCAACTGATTTACCGGCGTGGTGGCAACCACGCCCAGAATCCCGCACATCGTCTCACCCTATCGGTAACGAATCCGCCTCGCCAACTCGGACGGCAGCCAGGGCTTGCCCGCCAGCACCGCCGTCTCGAGCGGTGCCGCGAACATGGCCTGACGCCACCACTGCTGCTGCGGCAAGGGCGTCAGCCCGGCCAGCAGCACCAGCACCAACAAAACCAGCACGCCGCGCGCAAGCCCGAACAGCGCACCCAGGGCGCGATCCAGCGGCCGCAGCCCCACCGCCTTGAGCAGCATGGCCGCCAGCCAGCGCAGCAGCGCGAACGCGATCAGCACGGCGATGAAAATCACGGCAAAACCGAGCAACTGCCGCCAGAGCGGGTCGTCGAGCTCCGCCATCAACAGATTGCCGGCGGGAACCGCCCAGAGACGCGCCGCAAGAAATGCCGCCACCAGCGCGATCAGGCCGAGTATTTCGCTGACGACCCCGCGCACGCCACCCGCCAGCAGCGAAATGGCCATCACTCCGAGCACGACGTAATCGAACAGCGTCACGGGCGGTCACGGCCTTGTCAGGGTTTTCTGGCCACCGGGCCATCGACGCCGACGATCTTGACGCGCGCGCGCGCCTTCTCGGCGGCTTCCTGGGTCGGGAAGGGGCCGGCGCGCACGCGGGTACGCGCGCCGTT
The DNA here is from genome assembly GCA_002347285.1 of Rhodocyclaceae bacterium UBA2250. Lineage (GTDB taxonomy): Bacteria > Pseudomonadota > Gammaproteobacteria > Burkholderiales > Rhodocyclaceae > Sulfuricystis. The sequence continues at coordinate 13,168 of DDXW01000048.1, forward strand.
CGGCGTATCGACCTTTTCGGTGTAGGTCGGCACCCCGACTTCCTTGAGCTTGGCGAGCAGGAGCTTGACGCGCGCGGGATCCTGATAGGCGCCGAGCTGCACTTCCCAGACATCGTCGCCGCTTGTCTGCGCTTCCGCCTTGGCGGCCGGTTTGGGTTCGGGTTTGGGTTCGGGCTTGGCTTCGGGCCTGGCCTCCGCCTTGGTTTCGGTTTTCGCCTCCGCCTTCTGTTCGATTTTTGGCTCGGGTTTCGGTTCGGCCTTGGCGATCGGCTTGATCTCGGCCTTATCGACCTGTCGGGCCGCTGGTTCGGCGGCCGCCTTGGTGGCCACGCGTTGCGTCACGCCTTCGTCCGGGCTGGGAATGCGCACCTGGATATCCTTGAGCGTCGGCGCCGGCTGGTGATCCATCACCATCGGCAGCACGATCGCCGCCAGCAGGGCCAGGGCCGCCGCGCCGATCAGGCGCCGGCGCGCGCGCTTCTTCAGCAGCGTCGCTTCGTCCGGTTGCACGGCATCGCCGTGAGTGTCTTCTTGCGCCATGTCAGTTTTCGCGACTCAGGGAGCGCATCGCATCCGCTACCGTCAGGAACGATCCAAAAACGAGAATTCTATCATCGTCACCCGCGTTCTCCTGCGCGTACGCCAGCGCTGCGACAGGCGATGCAAAACATCGCGCCGCCACGCCAGCGCCGAGTTTCGCGAGGATGGCAGCCAGCTCAGCCGCAGTAGCGGCGCGCGGACCGGACAGGTCGCAACACAGCCAGTGATCGACGCGCTCCCGCAGCGCGGCGGCGACACCGGCGATGTCCTTGTCCTGCAACATGCCGAACACGGCCCAGGTCGCGCGCGCAAAGCCCATGCCGCCCAGGCTGCGGGCGAGCTCGTTCGCCGCCTGCGGATTGTGGGCCACGTCGAGGACGATCTGCGGCCGCCCCGGCAGCACCTGGCAGCGGCCGGGAATCTCGACCTCGGCCAATCCCCGCCGGATGTCCTGCGCCGTCACCGGCAGCCGGGTGCGCAGGCAATCGAGCGCGGCGATGGCGCAGCTTGCGTTGCCCAGCTGGCAGTCGCCGCGCAAGGCGGGGAATGCCAGTCCGCCAAGCTTGCGGCCGTCCCGCGCCCAGTATTGCCACTGGCCTTCCTGGCGCAGGTAGCCGAAGTCGCGGCCAAGTCGCAGAAACTCGGCGCCGGCGCGGCGGCAGGTTTCTTCGACCGAAGCCGGCGGCTCGGCGTCGCCGCAGATCAGCGGCTTGCCGGCCCGGCAGATGCCGGCCTTCTCGCGGCCGATCGCTGCGCGCGTCGTTCCCAGATACTCAATATGGTCGAGCGCCACGGTCGTCACGAGCGCGCAGTCGGCATCGTAGCTGTTCGTCGCATCGAGGCGGCCGCCCAGCCCGACCTCGAGGACGATCGCGTCGAGTCCGGCGGCGGCGAACATCTCCCAGGCCGCCAGCGTGCCGAACTCGAAATAGGTCAGCGGGACGTCACCCGCTTGCCGCCTGGCCGCCTCGACGCGCGCGAAAGCCGCGCAGAATGCCTCGTCCGCCGCCGGCTGGCCGTTCAGGCGCACCCGCTCGTTGTAGCGCAGGAGATGCGGCGAGGTATACAGGCCGACGCGATAACCGGCGGCCAGCAGGATGCGCTCGAGCAGCGCGCTGGTCGAACCCTTGCCGTTGGTGCCGCCGACGGTGATGAGCGGGCAATCCTGATGTTGCCCCAGAGCAGCCTTGACCGCCCCTACCCGCTCCAGCCCCAGTTCGATGCCGGCCTGGCCGCGCGGATGCAGCCGCTCCAGATGGACGAGCCAATCCTCGAGGCTGCGGCCCGCCGGATCAGCCATCAAACAGCGGGGACGCGCTGCAGCAGCGTGAGAACGGCGGCGAGACGATCGCGCAGCTCGCGGCGGTCGACGATCATGTCGATGGCGCCCTTGCCGAGCAGGAACTCGGCACGCTGGAAGCCTTCGGGCAGCTTTTCGCGCACGGTCTGCTCGATCACGCGCGGTCCGGCGAAGCCGATCAGCGCGCCGGGCTCCGCCATCACCACGTCGCCGACGAAGGCGAAGGAAGCCGAGACGCCGCCCATGGTCGGGTCGGTCAGCACGGTGATGAAAGGCAGCTGCTGGCGCGCCAGACGCGTGACGGCGGCGGTGGTCTTGCTCATCTGCATCAGCGACAGCAGGCCCTCCTGCATGCGGGCTCCGCCAGAAGCGGTGATGCAGATGAAGGGCAACTGGTTTTCGACGGCGACATCCACGCCGCGCACGAAGCGCTCGCCGACCACCGATCCCATCGAACCGCCCATGAACTCGAACTCGAAGCAGGCGACGACGATCGGCAGCGTCTTCACCGCGCCCTGCATCACCACCAGCGCATCCGATTCGCCGGAGTCCTCATGGGCGGCGACGAGACGATCGGGATAGCGCTTGCTGTCCTTGAACTTGAGCGCATCGAGCGGCAGCACCTCGCTACCGATCTCGAAACGCCCCTCCGGGTCGAGCAACAGGTCGAGCCGTTCGCGCGCCTTGATGCGCAGATGATGGCTGCATTTCGGGCAGACGTTCAGGTTCTGCTCGAGATCGGTCGCATAGAGCACCGCCTCGCAGGCCGGGCACTTGCGCCACAGGCCTTCGGGAATCGATTTGCGCGTGCCCTCGGCACGCTTGATCTTCGGCGGCAGCAGTTTCTGGAGCCAGCTCACGATTGCATCTCCTTGTCCATGGCCGCGCGTACCTCGCGCAGGAAGGCGGTCACGCGCGCCGGTGCGCCGCCGGCCGGCGCCTGTTCGATGGTTTCGATGATTTTGCTGCCGATCACCACCGCGTCGGCGACGCGCGCGAGGCGCGCGGCGCTGGCGGCATCGCGGATGCCGAAGCCGACGCCGACCGGCATGCCGACTTTCTCCCGAATGGCGGGAATGCGGCGGGCCACCTCGTCGAGATCGATCGCCGCGGAACCGGTGACGCCCTTCAGCGATACGTAGTAGATATAGCCGCTGCCAAGCTCGGCGACGTCGCTGAAGCGCCGCTCGCCCGAGGTCGGCGCGAGCAGGAAGATCGGATCGATGCCATGCGCCTGGAGCGCCTCGGCGAAGGCCGCGCACTCCTCGGGCGGATAGTCGACGATCAGCACGCCATCGACGCCGGCCGCCTGCGCATCGTGCGCGAAAGCCGCAGTCCCGTAGGCCTCGACGGGGTTGGCATAGCCCATCAGCACCACCGGCGTCGTCGCGTCGCTCTTGCGGAATTCATGCACCATGCCGAGCACGACGCGCAACGACACGCCATAGGCCAGCGCCCGCTCCGAGGCGCGCTGGATGGTCGGACCGTCGGCCATCGGATCGGAGAACGGGACGCCGAGTTCGATGACGTCGGCGCCGCCCGCCACCAGGGCGTGCATCAAGGGCAAGGTCTGACCCGGCTCGGGATCGCCCGCGGTGATGAAGGGAATCAATGCCTTGCGGCCTTGGGCCTGCAGCGCGGCGAACTTCGCGGAAATTCTCGACATTGTGGCAAATGAGTCAGAACTGGATGCCGGACATCTCGGCGACGGTATGCATGTCCTTGTCGCCGCGGCCGGAAAGGTTGACGAGCAGGATTTTGTCCCGCGGCAGGGTCGGGGCCAGCCGCGCGGCATGGGCCAGCGCATGGCTCGACTCGAGCGCGGGGATGATCCCCTCGAAATGGCAGAGAGCATGGAAGGCGGCGAGCGCCTCGTCGTCGGTCACCGTCACGTATTCGGCGCGGCCCGAATCCTTGAGCCAGGCGTGTTCCGGGCCGACGCCGGGGTAGTCGAGGCCGGCGGAGATCGAGTGCGTCTCGATGATCTGGCCGTTCTCGTCCTGCAGCAGGTAGGTGCGGTTGCCGTGCAGCACGCCAGGCCGGCCGGCGGTCAGCGAGGCGGCATGCCTGCCGCTGGCGATGCCGTGGCCGGCGGCCTCGACGCCGACCAGCTTGACCCCGGCGTGCGGAATGTAGTCGTAGAAGATGCCCATCGCGTTCGAGCCGCCGCCGACGCAGGCGATCACGGCGTCGGGCTGCCGCCCCGCCAGCGCCGACATTTGGCCGAGGCACTCCTTGCCGATCACCGACTGGAAGTCGCGCACCAGCATCGGATAGGGATGCGGGCCGGCGACCGTGCCGATGATGTAGAACGTGTTGCCGATGTTGGTCACCCAGTCGCGCATCGCCTCGTTGAGCGCGTCCTTGAGCGTCTTCGAGCCGGATTCGACCGGCACGACCGTCGCGCCGAGCAGCTTCATGCGATAGACGTTGGCGGCCTGGCGCTTGATGTCCTCGCTGCCCATGTAGACCACGCACTCCATGCCGTAGCGGGCGGCGACGGTGGCGGTGGCGACACCGTGCTGGCCGGCGCCGGTCTCGGCGATCACGCGCGGCTTGTCCATGCGGCGGGCGAGCAGCGCCTGGCCGATGCAGTTGTTCACCTTGTGGGCGCCGGTGTGGTTCAGGTCTTCGCGCTTGAGATAGATCTGCGCACCGCCGAGTTGCTCCGACCAGCGCTTCGCGTGGTAGATCGGGCTGGGACGGCCGACGTAGTGGGCGAGTTCATATTCGAATTCGGCGCGGAAGGACGGGTCGTGCCGGGCCGCCTCGTAGGCCGTCTTCAGTTCGTCGAGCGCGGGGATCAGGGTTTCGGCGACGAAGACGCCGCCATACTTGCCGAAATGCCCGCGTTCGTCAGGCAGCCTGTACTCATTGTCTGGCATCTGCTGTTCTCACCGCCGCGAGAAACGCGGCCACCTTGTCGGCATCCTTGATTCCCTTGGCCGCCTCGACGCCGCTGCTGACATCGACCGCCCAAGGATGCACCTTGTTTATCGCTTCTTCGACATTGCCGGCATGCAGGCCACCCGAGAGGATGACCGGCAACGGCAGTTGCTCCGGGATCAGGGACCAGTCGAACGACTGACCGATGCCGCCGTACGCCTCGACCCAGGCATCGAGCAGCAGCCCTTGCGCGGCCGGATAGGCGCGCGCGAATTCTAGCAGATCGAGCCCCGGCCACACCCGGGCGGCCTTGAGATAGGGCCTGCCGAACTGCGCGCAATAGGCGGCGTCCTCCTCGCCGTGAAACTGCAGCACGTCGAGGGGAATGGCCGCCAGAATTTCGCGCACCGTCGCCGCAGCGGCATTGACGAACAGGCCGACGCGCGCGACGAAAGGCGGCACGCGCGCGGCCAGTGCCGCCGCCGCGTCCGGCGTCAGGGCGCGCGGACTCGGCGGATAGAACACGAAGCCGACGGCATCGGCACCGGCATCCACGGCAGCTGCAAGATCGGCGTCACGAGTGATGCCGCAGATCTTGACGCGGGTTCTGTGCATTTCAGGCGATCGGCAATTGCAAGGACGGCATGATACCCCCGGGCGCGCCGGCGGTTGGCAACACCCATTGCCGATCGTACTCGACGCCCGCCAGATACAGGCCGTCGGGGGCATGGGTCGGCGCACCGAGCCGGCGATCCCGCGCGGCGAGCAGTTCCGCCAGCCATGCCACCGGCTGCCGGCCCGTCCCGACATAGGCAAGTGCGCCCACGAGATTTCTGACCATGTGGTGCAGAAAGGCGCTCGCCCGGCAGTCGAAGACGATCAGGTCGCCTTGCCGTGTGACGGTGAATTCGTGCATCGTCTTGACCGGCGACTTCGCTTGGCATTCCGCCGCCCGAAACGACGTGAAGTCGTGCTCGCCGATCAGGCAGGCCGCGGCGTCCTGCATCGCCGCTAGGTCGAGCGGACGGTGGCACCAGCCGACCCGCCCCGACAGCAGGCCCGGCCGCTCCGGCCGGTTCAGCAGCAAATACCGGTAGGCGCGCGACCGTGCGGAAAAGCGCGCGTGGAAATTATCGCCGACCGGAACGGCCCAGCGCACCGCCACCGCGGCGGGCAAATGGGCATTGACGCCGCGCACCCACGCCGTCTGCGGCCGATCCACGGCAACATCGAAATGGACGACTTGCGCGAGTGCATGGACACCGGCATCGGTGCGGCCTGCGCAGACGACCCTGATCGGCGCGCCGGCGATCTGCGCCAGCGCATGCTCCAGCACGTCCTGCACGGTGCGGCCTCCCGGTTGCGATTGCCAGCCGGCAAACTCGGCTCCGTCATATTCGAGACACAACGCGATTCTCATGCCCAGATCGCCCAGCCGAGAACTCCTGCCAGCAACAAGCCGATCAGGAGCCGATCGCGCCCGCGCAGCCGCGGCATCGGCAGCCGCAGGCAGTCCGCACCCGTCTCAGGTTCCGGTGCCAGCCAGTCGCGCCAGCCGATCCGTTCTTTCCTCTCGACGAACTCCATCACGAGCATCAGCCGCACCACGGTGGCATCGCGCCAGGGGATGGGGTGCAACAGCCAGTAGAAACCGGTCAGCAGCCCGTCCGTTCCCAGGCGCTGATGCAGCAAGGCCAGGCTCGTCAGCAGCGCCAGCAAGCGGCCCAGCTGTTCCGCGCATTGCCGCACTCCTTCGTGGGTCAGGCCGATCCGGCCGGGCAAGCCCGGCAGATACTCTCCCGGCGAAAAGAAAAGAAACAGGATGGCCAGTGAAACCAATAGCCAGCGCGAGCGGCGCAGCAGATTAACGGTGCGCTGCCGCGCGGCGACGGCGGCGATGACCAGACACGACAGGGAAACGACGAGCATGGTCGGCAACGACAGTCCGGCCAGTACCACGGCGAAAGCGAGCCATGACAGCAGAAGCGAAGCCGGGTGCCACATCAGGCAGAGGCGGCCACGGCATCACATCGCGTTGCCGTGGCGGGACTCAAACGCTCAACTGATCGAGCTTGGCGCGCGCCTGTTCACGCTGGGCAGCGCTTCCCTCGTTCAGAACTTCGTTCAGTAGCTCGCGCGTTCCCTCGAGATCGCCCATCTCCTCATAAGCCTGCGCCAGTTCGAGCTTGGTCGCCACTTCCGGGTTGTCGGTCTCGCTCGCTGCCGCGACGACCTCCGCCTCGCCGCCCGCCGGTGCCACCTCGGCCAGATCGAAGGCGAGATCGACGTCTGCAGCGGCGGCTGCGGAGGCCACCGGCTCGGGCGCAGACGGTTCGATATCAAGGTCGAGGTTGATGTCCGGCAGCGCAGCGGCGGCTTCCTTCTCGGCGTGCTCCGCTGTCGCCGCAGGGGAACCGCTGTCCAGGTCAAGGTCGAAATCGAACTTGATCTCGCCTGCGCCGGCTGCCTCCTCCGTCATCGGCGCCTCGCTCGGCATCGTTTGCGTCGGCTCTTCCGCGCCTGCTTCCTCCTGGACGGCTGCAGCAACCGCCCCCGTATCCGAAGCCGTGCCCAGATCCAGGTCGAAGCTGAAATCGACGGCATTCTCCGTCGCAGCCGCGTCGATGCTTTTCTCGACGGCAGCCTCGACGGCGGCACCCGTCTCAGGCGTTGCCAGATCGAAATCGAAGTCGAGCCCCGCCGCTTCGGTTTCGGTGGCGCCAGCAGGCTGCGCCTCGGGCTCGGCCACCGCCGTTGCCGGCGGCTCCATCACCTTGCTGGTCGTACCCAGATCCAAGTCGAAGTCGAGCGAAGCCGTTTCTTCCGGAGCCGCTGCGCCAGCGACCGCCTCCGCAGCAGCGGGCTCCTCCGCTGGTTGCGGCGCGCTTTCCGCCGCCTCCGCGACGGCCGGCACGACAGCGCCAATGAAAATGCCGCCCGAAAGCCCGAGCGCATGCGCCATGGACAGGGCCTTCTCCCACTCCGCACCCCGTCCGTTGTTCTGCTTGTGCAGCTCCGTCGCAACCGTCTCGAACTGCGCAAGGTCTTCCTGTTTCGCATACAGTTCGAGCAGCTTCATGTGGATGGCGGTGCGCGCAGGATCGTTCTTCATGCCATCCAGCAATATCTCCTCGGCCTGCTTGTCCCGACCATAAGCCATCAGGACATCCGCCTCCGCGACCGGATCGACGATCTCCTCGGCCGTCAGGGCACCGCTCTCGCCGAAATCGCTCTGGATCGAGATCTCGCTCGCCTCGAGGTTCTCCGGCGGGATCGGCGCTGCTGCAGCAGGCTGCTCGGCCTGCTCGGCAAAGGGTTCCGCATATTCTTCAGCCTGCGCCGCGGCCTGTTGTTTCCGCCGCCAGGACGAATATCCGAGATAGCTGAGCAGCAAGGCAAGCAGGCCGCCTCCGCCATAGACGAGCTGCGGATTCTCTTCGACGAAGCTCGGTTCGGGTGGTGGCGGCGGCGGTGCCGCAGGTTTCCGCGTCGGCGGCGCGACGGCCGCAGGGGCGGACTCCGCGGGCTTGGGCGTTTCCACGGCCGGTGCAGGCGCCTCGGCGGGCTTCGCGGGAGCGGTCTCCGTTGCAGGTTTTTCCTTCTGCGCGTCAGCGACTGGTGCAGGCGGAGCCTCGGCAGGCTTGGCCGCCGCCTGGCTTTCCTGCTGCAGCTTGGTGCCTGTCTGGCTCTTGATCTCGACGAGGTGCTTGAGGTTCTCGATATTCTTCTCGAGCATGGCAATCCGCTCGGATGCCTCGCGCAACGCCTTGTCGCGCGCGATCAGGTCTTCTTCGAGGCTGCTTCCGCCGACGGCCTGAGCCGTCTTCGGCGCCTCGGTACGGGACACCTCCAACTTGTCCTTCGTCACCACCGGCGGAGCCTTCTCCTCGACCTGGGGCTTGATCGTCCCTGTCACCTGCTGGCGGGGGGCGCTTTCCGCAACCGCAGGAGCCTTGCCTGCGGCCTCGGCGAGTTGGCGGCGATAGGCGTTGAACTCGGCCGCCTGACCGATCACCAGCTTGCGCGCTTCCGCAGGGTCGACCTGCGCCGCCTGCCCGGCTTCCGGTATCCGCAATATCTTTCCGGACCGAAGGCGGTTCATGTTGTTGCCGTCGAAGGCATCCCGATTGGAATCGAACAACGCGACCAGCATCTGATCGAGGCTCACCGATTCCGCTTTGGTTTCGCGGGCGATCCTGCTGAGCGTGTCGCCGCGCTTGACCTCGTAGTCGCCGGCGGCGACCAGTTCCGCACGAGGCTTGGCCGCAACGGGTGCAGCGGCGGGCTGGGCCGTCGGCGCAGCGGGCAACGCCTTTATCGCGGGCGTCGTCGGTGCGACTACGGAAGCAGGCTTCGCCACCCGCAGCATTTCCGGCGGGTCGAGCAGGAACGTGTATTCCCGCATCATGCGGCCGGACGACCAGTTCAGTTCAACCAGAAAATGCAGGAACGGCTCATCGACCGGACGGTCGGACGTCAGCTTCAACACCGACTGGCCATTCGGCAACTTCGCGATGTTGAAGCGCACACTGGACAGCGCAGGCGCGAACTCGATGCCCGCCTCCCTGAACGCCTCATGGGAAGCCAGCTTAGCCGACAGCGAAGCCAGTTCCTCCTTGCTCGCCGTCAGTGCAACCTCGGCACTCAGCGGCTGGCCGATGCCGGAATACACCGTCAATTTCCCCAAGCCGGCCGCTTGCGCACCCAACGCCGTTGCCAGCAGAGCTGCAATAACAGTGGCCTTGAATGCCGATGGTTTGCCAAGTTTGCTCACGATGCCTCCCCACTGGGGATTGATGGGACAGTATTCAAAATAACATCATGGACTTGAACGCGCAAGCTCGACCTTTGCTTTATATGCCGAATCGGATTATCCGAGCAAAATTCGCAACATCCGCCGCAGTGGCTCGGCCGCCCCCCAGAGCAACTGGTCGCCGCAGGTGAAGGCGCCCAGATACTCGGGCCCCATCGCCAGCTTGTGCAGGCGGCCGACGGGCACCGTCAGCGTACCGGTCACGGCGGCGGGCGTGAGTTCGCGTTCGGAGATCTCGCGCTCGTTGGGCACGACCTTCACCCAGTCGTTGGCCTTGGCGATGATCTCGCCGACTTCGTCGAGCGGCACGTCCTTCCTGAGCTTGATGGTCAGGCCCTGGGAATGGCAGCGCATCGCGCCGACGCGCACGCACAGGCCGTCGATCGGAATGCTGCCCGGCGAACGGAACGCCGGTTTGCCGAGGATCTTGTTGCACTCGGCGCCGCCCTTCCACTCCTCCTTCGACTGACCTCCCTCGACCGGCACGTCGATCCACGGGATCAGGCTGCCGGCGAGCGGCACGCCGCGGAAGTTCTTCGTCGGAAAGCTGCCGGCGCGCATCGTCTCGGCCACCTTGCGGTCGATGTCGAGGATCGCCGAAGCCGGATCGGCCAGCTCGGCCTTGACGGCATCGTGCAGCGCGCCCATCTGCGTCAGGAGTTCGCGCATGTTCTGCGCGCCGGCGCCGGAGGCGGCCTGGTAGGTCATCGCCGACACCCACTCGACCAGGCCGTGGCGGAACAGGCCGCCGAGGCCCATCAGCATCAGCGAGACGGTACAGTTGCCGCCGATGTAATTTTTCACACCCTTGGCCAAGCCGGTCTTGATGACGTCGAGGTTGACCGGGTCGAGGATGATGATCGCGTCATCGGCCATGCGCAGGCTGGAGGCCGCATCGATCCAGTAGCCGTTCCAGCCGGCCGCACGCAGCTTGGGAAAGACTTCCTTGGTGTAGTCGCCGCCCTGGCAGGTGATGATGACGTCGAGCGTTTTCAGCGCGTCGATGTCCGTCGCGTCCTTGAGGGGCGCACCGCCGGCCTCGGCCGGTCCCTGGCCGCCGACGTTCGAGGTGGTGAAGAACACCGGCTCGATCAGGGCGAAATCGCCCTCTTCGCGCATGCGCTGCATCAGCACCGAGCCGACCATGCCGCGCCAACCGACCAGACCTACCTTCTTCATCTCATTTTCCTTTGCGTGATGTCACAGCGCCGCCAGAACCGCGTCGCCCATTTCCTTCGTGCCGACCTTCTTCATGCCGGGCTCGTAGATGTCGCCGGTGCGGAATCCCTGCGCCAGCACCTTCTTGACGGCGTTCTCGACGCGCTGCGCGGCAGCTTCATTGTTGAACGTATAGCGCAGCATCATCGCCGCAGAAAGGATCGTCGCCAGCGGGTTGGCCACGCCCTTGCCCGCGATATCGGGCGCCGAGCCGTGGCTCGGCTCGTAGAGGCCCTTGTTCTTTTCGTCGAGCGAGGCCGAGGGCAGCATGCCGATCGAACCGGTCAGCATCGAGGCCTCGTCCGACAGGATGTCGCCGAACATATTGCCGGTCACCATCACGTCGAACTGCTTCGGGTTCTTGACGAGCTGCATCGCCGCATTGTCGACCAGCATGTGGGAGAGCTCGACGTCCGGGAACTCCTTCGCGGTCTCGATCACGACGTCGCGCCACAACTGGGTGCACTCGAGCACATTCATCTTGTCCACCGAACAGACCTTCTTGTTGCGCTTGCGCGCGGCCGCGAAGGCGACGCGGGCGATGCGCCGGATCTCGCTCTCGGAATAGACCATGGTGTTCACGCCGACGCGCTCGCCGTCCCTGGTCTCGATGCCGCGCGGCTGGCCGAAGTAGATGTCGCCGGTCAGTTCGCGCACGATCAGGATGTCGAGGCCGGCCACGACCTCGGGCTTGAGCGTAGAAGCGTTGGCAAGCTCGGGATAGAGAATCGCCGGACGCAGGTTGGCGAACAGGCCGAGATCCTTGCGGATGCCCAGCAGTCCCCGCTCGGGGCGCTGTTCGCGTGGATTGTTGTCCCATTGCGGCCCGCCGACGGCGCCGAGCAATACGGCATCGGCCGCACGCGCCAGCTTCTGGGTGGCTTCCGGGTAGGGATTGCCGGTCGCATCGACCGCGCAGCCGCCGAGCAGCGCCTCCTCCATTTCGAACTGCAGGTCGAGTGTCTTGAGCACCCGCACGGCTTCCGCGGTGATTTCCGGACCGATGCCATCACCGGGCAATACGCAAATTTTCATCTTCGTTTCCTGTTCTGACCAACGTTGTTCGGCGAACCGTCACTTGGCGGTGCGCTGGATCGCCTCGCCGCCCTTCTCGATGTCCTTGCCGATGCCCTGCACGGTGTTGCATCCGGTAATAAACGCGGCGGCGGCGAAGAGAAACAGCAGTTTTTTCATGATCGTCTCCAACAAAAGGATTGCATGCATTCCTGTTCGGCACGGACCGAAGCGGCATTTGCCGTGAGTTCCGCGCCGAAAGCGTAAATTATCGCACAGGCTCAATGCCCTGCCGGCGGCCGATAGTAGTTGAGCGCCTCGGGCAGCCAGCGCTGGATCTCCCTGATGCGCGCCTCGTCGGCCGGATGGGTGGACAGGAATTCCGGCGGCTTCGCCTTGCCCTTGCCGGCCTCCGCCATGCGCTGCCACAGGCTCAGTGCGGCACGCGGGTCGTACCCGGCCTTCGCCATGTAGATCAGGCCCATGCGGTCGGCCTCGGACTCGTGCAGCCGCGAATATGGCAACAGGAAGCCGACCGCCGCGCCGGCGCCCAGCAGGCCGGCATACAGATTGCGGTTCTTCGAATCGCTGGTGGCCACCACGGTCGCGACGGTCAGGCCGGCGACCAGCATCTCCTGGCTGAGCCGCTCGCCGCCATGACGCGCGATCGCATGGGCGACCTCGTGGCCGATCACCGCTGCGAGACCGGCGTCGTCCTGGGCAATCGGCAGCAGACCGGTATACACCGCCACCTTGCCGCCGGGCAGGCAGAAGGCGTTCTGCGTCTTGTCGTTGTCGATGACCTTGAATTCCCAGGCGTAATCGCTGCGACCGGTCGCGGCGGCGATGCGCGCCCCGACCCGTTGCACCCGTTCGTTGGCCACCGGGTCGTGGCTCAGCTTCTCCTTTTCGAGAATCTCCTTGAAGCTGGTCAGCCCCATGCGCATTTCCTGCTGCTCGGACACCATCTGCAGCTGCTTGCGGCCGGTGACCGGCACGTTCTGGCAGCCCGCCACGATGAGCGCCAGCAATCCCCACAGCACGATCTTGTTCATGATTACCTCAACGCTCGGCAAACGAATCCGCTGACAAACCGCGCCAGACCAGCACCCAGCCGATGACGGCGAAGCCGGCCGCCAGCGAGTAGGTGACGCCGGCGCCGAGGCCTTCCCAGGCCTGGCCGCTGATCAGCCCGCCGAGCATGCCGCCCGCACCGAACGACAGGCTGCCATAGACCCCCTGGATGCGCGCCTGCTGCGCCGGCTGGAACCAGCGCGTCAGGACCGCCATCGCCGCGGCGTGATGGGCGCCGAAGGTCGCGCCGTGCAGCAGTTGCGCGAACAGCAGCAGCAAGACGGAGTCGGCCGACCAGCCGATCAGCAGAAAGCGCAGCGCGGCCAGCGCATAGCTCGCCAGCAGGATGCCGCGCAGCGACACCCGGCGCATCAGCCGCGGCATGATCATGAAGACGCCGATCTCCGCGAGCACGCCGAGCGACCAGAGCAGGCCGACCGCCGTCTTGTCGTAACCGTGATCGACGAGGTGGATCGAGTAGAAGACGTAGAGAGGACCGTGCGCCACCGACATGAAGAAGCAGGCCGCCAGCAGGGCGATCACCGCCGGCTGCCGCAGCTGTGCGCCGACAGCCGCCGCCGCCCCGCCGGCGCCGAGTTTCGTATCCTCGAGCGATAAGGCGCTCGCCAGTACGCTCGCCAGGATCGCCAGGCAGGCCCAGAGCAGCACGGCGATCGGCAGTTGGTCGAGCAGCGCGCCGATGCCCAGCACGCTCACGATGAAGCCGACCGAGCCCCAAAGGCGGATGCGGCCGTAGCGTTCGGTCTGACCGGCGAGGCGGTCGAGCGTCATCGCCTCGACCAGCGGCAGCGCGGCACTCCAGAAGAACCACACCAGCGCCATCGCCGCCAGCATCGGCAGATAATCGCGGGTCAGGAAGAAGCCGGTGAAGCCGACCGCCGAAAACAGCGCGGCAATCCGGACGATCGGCGCGCGCCGGCCGAGGCGATCGGCCAGCCAGCCCCAGAGATTTGGGGCGAGCAGGCGCATCAGCTGCGGCACGGACATCAGCACGCCGATCTCCCAGGCGGAGAGGCCGACGTCCTGCAGATACAGCGTGAAATACGGCGCGAAGGCGCCGACGAACGCGAAGTAAAAGAAATACCAGGCGGCGAGTCGCCCCAGAGGACTCATGCCGCCGCTGGGTCAATCAGGCGGGGTGCTTCTGGCCGACGCGGAACGCCTGCAGGAAGTGATAGATGTCGTCCTTGAGCTTGACGCGCGCCTTCTTCATGTCTTCGATCGTGAAGTCACCGACGGGCATGTCGTGCTCCTCGAGATTCTCGACCTTGCCGGTCAGCCGCTCGTAGCGCGCGACCATCGCGGCGAAGTAGGCGTAATCGGCCCTCAGCGTATCGATGGCGTCGCGCATGTCGGGAAATTCGGTGTAGAGATCGTGGTGATCGACGTGCATGGCTTCCTACCCTGTAAAGCGTGTTGTTTGAAATGACTGCCAGGATTCTAGCAGGCTAGCCCGCGACCTTGCCCGGGATCGCCGGCGTCGGGCAGGCCACGTCGGCGCACTGCGCGCGGTGCAGCAGGGCGGCGTCGATCAGCACCAGCGCCAGCATCGCCTCGGCGATCGGCGCCGCGCGGATGCCGACGCAGGGATCGTGGCGCCCCTCGGTCGACACCGTGGTCGGCTGGCCGGCCAGGTCGATCGAGCGGCGCGGCAGCCGGATGCTCGAGGTCGGCTTGATGGCGATCGACACCGTGATGTCCTGCCCCGACGAGATGCCGCCGAGGATGCCGCCGGCGTGGTTGGAAAGGAAGCCCGCCGGCGTCAGCTCGTCGCCGTGCTCACTGCCGCGCTGGGCGACGCTCGCGAAACCGGCGCCGATCTCGACGCCCTTGACGGCGTTGATGCCCATCATCGCGTGGGCGATCTTCGCGTCGAGCCGCTCGTAGACCGGATCACCCCAGCCCGGCGGCACGCCGCTCGCCATCACCTCAATGCGCGCCCCGACCGAATCGCCGTCCTTGCGCAGCCGGTCCATGTAGGCCTCGAGCTCGGGCACGATCGCCGCATTCGGTGCGAAAAAGGGGTTGGCGTCGATCGCGGCCATGTCGACGCAGGGAATTTCGATCGGGCCGAGCTGGCTCATCCAGCCGCGCACCGTCACGCCGTAGCGCTGCCTGAGCCATTTCCTGGCGATGGCGCCGGCGGCGACGCGCACCGCCGTCTCGCGCGCCGACGAGCGTCCGCCGCCGCGGTAGTCGCGGATGCCGTACTTCTGCCAGTAGGTGTAGTCGGCATGGCCGGGACGGAAGCTGTTCGCGATGTTGCCGTAGTCCTTGCTGCGCTGATCGGTATTGCGGATCAGCAGGGCGATCGGCGTGCCGGTGGTCTTGCCCTCGAAGACCCCGGAGAGGATCTCGACCCGATCCTCCTCGCGCCGCTGGGTGACGTGGCGCGAGGTGCCGGGCTTGCGCCGATCGAGTTCGGGCTGGATGTCGGCCTCGGAAATCTCCAGCCCCGGCGGACAGCCATCGACGACGCAGCCGATCGCCGGACCATGGGATTCGCCGAAGGAGGAGACGCGGAACAGCGTGCCGAAACTGCTGCCTGACATGTCAGCGCTGCGCCTCCTGCACCTCGCCCTCCTGGCCCTCCGGCCAGTCGCGGATGTAGGCCTTGAGCATGCGGTTCTCGAAGCTCTGCTCCTCGAGCACCGCCTTGGCGACGTCGTGGAAGGAAATCACGCCGAGCAGCGTGTAGCCGTCCATCACCGGCAGGTAACGCATGTGCTCATTGACCATCAGGCGGCGCAACTGGTCGACGTCCATGAAGGGATCGGCGGTGCGGGGGTTGTTCACCATCACGTCGCGGATCGCCACCTCGCCCCAGGCGGCGCCCTGCTCGTGCAGCGCGCGCATCACCTCGCGGAAGGTGAGCATGCCGACCATGCGGCCACCCTCGAAGCAGACCAGCGAGCCGACGTCCTGCTCGCTCATCACCGCCACGGCTTCGGCGAGTTTCTTGTCCGGGGCGATGGTGTAGAGCACCGTCCCCTTGATGTCGAGAATCTGCCTGACTTGCATGATGGTCTCCTCCGTTCCTTTATTTTTCCAGCAAGGCGAACTTGCCGGGCTTGCCGCGCCATTCATCGGCATCCGCCGGCGGCGCCTTGCGTTCGATGATCGCCGGCCACTGCTTCGCCAGCTCGGCATTGAGCGCGATCATCATGCGCTGGTTCTCCGGCACGTCGTCCTCGGCGAAGATCGCCTCGGCCGGACACTCCGGCACGCACAGCGTGCAATCGATGCACTCCTCGGGATCGATGACGAGGCAGTTCGGCCCTTCGCGGAAGCAGTCCACCGGGCAGACATCGACGCAATCGGTGTATTTGCACTTGATGCAGTTTTCAGTGACGACATAGGCCATGGATCGATCTCCTTATTCCCTTCCGCGACTGGCGGAAACAAGTATAGCCTCGGCGCCCGCCGCCCCGCCAGCGCCGAGTTTCTAGCCCTTGTCGACGTAGGGGTTCTTGCTGCTCTTGAACTGGATGGAGAGCGGCGTGCCCTGCAGCCGGAAGGCTTCGAGATAGACGTGTTCGAGGTAGCGCACGTAGGCCGGCGGCACGTGCTCGAGCGCGTTGCCGTGGATCACGATGACGGGCGGATTGCTGCCGCCCTGATGCGCGTAGCGCAGCTTCGGGCGCACGTTGCCGTGCCGCGGCGGCGCCTGCTTCTGCACCGCGTCGAGCAGCACGCGCGTGAGCTTCGGCGTGGCGAGCTTGACCATCGCCGCGGCGTAGGCCTTGTCCACGGATTGGAGCACGCTCGCCACGCCCTGCCCCTTGAGCGCCGAGATGTAATGGACGCGGGCGAAACCGAGGAAGTTGAGCTTGCGCATGATGGCCTGCTTGACCTGCTCGCGCCGGTACTGGTCGACGGCATCCCACTTGTTCACCGCCAGCACCAGCGCGCGGCCGGCCTCGATGCAGAAGCCGGCGATGTGGGCGTCCTGGTCGGAGATGTCCTGGCTGGCATCGACCATCAGCACCACGACGTTGGCCGCCTCGATCGCCTGCAGCGTCTTGACCACGGAGAACTTCTCGATCGCCTCGAAGACGCGCCCCTTGCGGCGCAGGCCGGCGGTGTCGATCAGCGTGTAGCGCTTGCCGTTCCTCTCGAACGGCGTGGCGATCGCGTCGCGCGTGGTACCCGGCATGTCGAAGGCGATCATGCGCTCCTCGCCGAGCAGCGAGTTGATCAGCGTGCTCTTGCCGACGTTCGGCCGACCGACGACGGCGACGCGCGGGCCGGCTGCGGACTCCTCCGCCGGCGCCTCCTCGGGGAAGTCGGCCAGCACCAGTTCGAGCAGTTCGCGCACGCCGTCGCCGTGCGCGGAAGAGATCACGCGCGGTTCGCCGCAGCCGAGCTCGTGGAACTCGGCGGCGACGACGTCGCGGTTCATGCCCTCGGCCTTGTTGACGACCAGGTGCAGCGGCCGGCCGCTGCGCCGCAAGCGCTCGGCGATCACCTTGTCCTGCGGCGTCAGGCCGTCGCGGCCATCGACGAGGAACAGCAGCGCGTCGGACTCGGCGATGGCCGCCTCGGCCTGGCGCGCCATTTCATGGACGATGCCCTCCTTCGCCTGCGGCTCGAAGCCGCCGGTGTCGACGACCAGGAAGGGTCGCTTGCCGAGCCGGCCGTGACCGTAGTGACGGTCGCGCGTCAGGCCGGGCTGGTCGGCGACGAGCGCGTCTCGCGACTTGGTCAGCCGGTTGAACAGCGTCGACTTGCCGACATTGGGCCGGCCGACCAGGGCGAGCGTCGGCAGCATCTATCTGACCGTCAGGGCCTGCAGGGCGCCGTTCTTCGTCTGCACGACGAAGCTGTCGCCCGGTTCGAGACGACGCGGCGCCGCGGCGATGGCCGTGCCGTCCGTGTTGTAGCGGGCGACGAACGCGCCATCCTCCTCGGCGAGCAGATGCACGACGCCCTGATAGTCGGCGACGGCGACGCGGCGGCCCATCGCCAGCGGCCGCGAGACGCTGCGCATGAACAGCTTGTCCTGCTTCCAGAGGCTGGCGCCGTTGTCGCGCTCGAAGGCGTGCACCGCGCCCTTGTCGTCGGTGACATAGACGCTGCGGCTGCCGATGTCGAGGCCGGCGGTGGAGGAAACCTCGCGCGCCCAGCGCTGGCTGCCGTTGCCGGCATCGAAGCAGGCGACGCGTCCCTGGTAGGCGACGGCACAGACGGTCTGGCCGTCGACGACCGGATCGCTGGCGATGTCGGCGATGCGTTCCAGCTCGGTGGCGCCGCGCGGCAGGGACACCGTCGCCTCCCAGAGCGCCGCTCCGTTGTTGAGGGCGATCGCGACCAGCTTGCCGCCGGGGAAGCCGGCATAGAGTGCCTTGTCGGTCAGCGCCACGCCTGCGTTCGAACGCAGGGCCAGTGCCGGCGTGCTGCGCTGGTAGACCCAGCGGCGCTTGCCGTCGGCGGCGAAGCCGAAGATGCGCGCGTCGCCGCTGCGCACCGCGACGAGGTCGCCGGACACCGCCGGCGCCGCGAGAATCTCGGAGCTGGCGCGCGCCTGCCAGGCCGGGCTGCCGTCGGCGCCGTTGAAGGCCAGCACTTCGCCCTTCGGCGTGCCGACGACCACGAGCCGGTCGTTCGCGCCCACCCCGCCGGACAGTATCTGTCCCGCGTTGATGCGCCACACCTGGCGCCCGCCGTCGAAGCGCGCCAGCGTGCCGTCGCGCGCGGCGGCATAGACGCTCGATCCCACCGCCGCCGGGGCGAACACCGCATCGCCCGCCGCACCGACGTTCGCCTGCCACAGGCTCCGGAGTTCCGCGCGCGGCTGGATGTTGCCGAGTTCGGCCGGCTTGATCTTGGGTGCCGATTTGGCGAACGGATTGAGCGTGTCGAGCGTGTTGCCGATCGTCGTGCAGCCCGCCACGGCGGCGGCGCAGGCGAGCGTCAGCCAGATGGAGCGGCTCACGGTTGTCCTCCGAGCGCGCTGCGCTTCGCCTGCAGGATCTCCCGATAGGGACCGGCCGGCTGGCCGGCGGCCTGGCGCGCACCCTCGATCGACTTGATTGCCTCGTCATAGGCCAGTCGCGCGTCCTTGCTCTTCCCCTGCACAACGAGGATGTCGCCGCGCACCTCGAGGTAGCGGGGCATCAGGCTCGGCGCCGGCGGGACGGACAGCAACTCGAGCGCCGCGTCGTAGGATTTGTCCTCGGCCAGGGCGATCGCCTGCCGCAGGCGAGCCAGGTCCCGCAGCGCGGGATCCTTGGCATGCTCCGCCGCCCAGCCGAACTGGGCCTGCGCCGACTTGAGGTCGCCGGTCTCGAGCAGCGCCTTGCCCGACAGCATGGCGGCCATGCCGGCGAACGCCGTACCGGAATATTTGTCGATCAGCTCGCCGGCCAGCACCCGCACGCGCTTCACGTCCTGCTGCATCAGCGCCTGCTGCAGGCCGCCGTAGAGCTGGCCCGCCTGCGCGGACTGGCTGCGCTGCCACCACTGCCAGCCCTGCCAGCCGACCACGCCGACGGCGATGGCGACCATGATCGCCGTCACCACGGTGCCGTGCAGCTTCCACCAAGTTTTCAGCTCTTCGATTTGTTCCTGTTCCTGCAGATCGTAGGTTGCCATGGTTCAGTCCTCGTCAAATTCCTCATCACCGCCATAAAGCCAGTCGCCGACCCGGTCCGCCAGTTCGTCGAGCGGCACGCGCTGCTGCTCCGCCTCGACGCGCAGCGGCTTGAGCGTCACCGCGTTCGCCGCCGCCTCGTCATCGCCGACGATCAGTGCCAGCTGGGCACCGGAGGCGTCGGCGCGCTTGAACTGCGACTTGAAGCTGCCGCCGCCCATGTGCGTCAGCACCGCGCAGCCGCTGTCGCGCAGCAGCTCCGCCGCGCGGAAGGCCAGCCGCTGCGCCGCCGCTCCTTGATGCACCACATACACGTCCGGCGCCGCTGCCGCGATGCCGCCGCCCTGCGCCTCGAGCAGCGCCATCAGCCGCTCGATGCCCATCGCGAAGCCGCAGGCCGGCGCCGGCTTGCCGCCGAGCTGGGCGACCAAGCCGTCGTAGCGGCCGCCAGCGCAGACCGTGCCCTGCGCGCCGAGCGCGTCGGTGACCCACTCGAACACGGTGAGGTTGTAGTAGTCGAGGCCGCGCACCAGGCGGGGGTTGATGCGGTAGGGAAGCGCCGCGTCCTTGAGCAGTTGCTGCACGCCCTCGAAATGCTTGAGGGAATTTTCGCCGAGGTAGTCGATCAGCTGCGGCGCGCCCTCGACGAGCACCTGCATGGTCGGATTCTTGGTATCGAGGATGCGCAGCGGGTTGCTGTGCAGGCGGCGCTGCGCCTCGGCATCGAGCTGGTCGCGGTGCAGCTCGAGGTAGGCGATCAGGTCGGCGCGATGCTTCGCCCGCTCTTCCGCTTCGCCGAGCGAGTTGATCTCGAGCTTGATGCTCCCGTCGTCATTCAGCCCAAGGTCATCCCACAGCCGGGCGCACATGATGATCTGTTCGGCATCGATGTCCGGCCCCGCCAGGCCGAGCGCCTCGACACCGACTTGATGGAACTGCCGGTAGCGGCCTTTCTGGGGACGTTCGTGGCGGAACATCGGCCCCAGGTACCAGAGCCGCTTCGGGCCGTCATAGAGAAGATTGTGCTGCAGCACGGCACGCACGCAGGAGGCTGTACCCTCGGGACGCAGCGTCAGCTGTTCGCCGTTGAGGCGATCCTCGAAGGAATACATCTCCTTCTCGACGATGTCGGTGACGTCGCCGATGGCGCGCGCGAACAGCGGCGTCGGCTCGACCAGCGGCATGCGGATCGGCCGGTAGCCGTAGGCGGCCAGCCAGTCGCGCACCAGCTCCTCGAAGGCCTCCCAGCGCTCCGCATCTTGGGGCAGGATGTCGTTCATCCCGCGGATGGCTTGCAGGGTTTGACTCATGAATGCTTCGGGTATTTCTTTTCGACGTACTGGTCGATGATGGCTCTGAATTCGGCGGCGATCTGCTCGCCGCGCAGCGTGGTGACGCGCTCGCCGTCGGCGTACACCGGCGCGACCGGCTCCTCGCCCGTGCCGGGCAGCGAGATGCCGAGGTTGGCGTGCTTGCTCTCGCCCGGGCCGTTGACGACGCAGCCCATGATCGCCACGGTCATGTTCTCGACGCCGCGGCGGCGCAATTTCCACGCGGGCATCCGGGCGCGCACATAGGTCTGGATGTCCTGCGCGAGCTCCTGGAAGAAGGTGCTCGTCGTGCGGCCGCAGCCGGGGCAGGCCACCACCATCGGCACAAAGGCGCGCAGCCCCATGGTCTGCAGGATTTCCTGCGCGACGACGACTTCCTTCGTCCGGCTCTCGCCCGGCTCGGGTGTCAATGAAACGCGGATCGTATCGCCGATGCCCTCCTGCAGGAGCACCGCCAGCGCTGCCGTCGAAGCGACGATGCCCTTGCTGCCGAGACCGGCCTCGGTGAGGCCGAGGTGCAGCGGATAGTCGCATTGCGCCGCCAGGTCGCGGTAGATCGCGATCAGGTCCTGCACGCCGCTGACCTTGCAGGAGAGGACGATCGCGTCGCCGGGCAGGCCCAGTTTCTCCGCCTGCGCGGCGGATTCGAGCGCCGAGGCGACCATCGCCTCGCGCATCAGTCCCGTTGCGTCTTTCGGAGCCGCGCGTTTGCCATTATCGTCCATCAGCCGCGCCAGCAGGCTCTGGTCGAGGCTGCCCCAGTTCACGCCGATGCGCACCGGCTTGTGGTATTTGCTGGCGATCCCGATCATCTGCGCGAACTGTTCGTCGCGCTTGGCTCCCTTGCCGACGTTGCCCGGGTTGATGCGCAGCTTGTCGAGGGCGGCGGCGCACTCGGGCACCTCGGTCAGCAGCTTGTGGCCGTTGAAGTGGAAATCGCCGACCAGCGGCACCTCGAGGCCCAGCTGCGCCAGGCGCTCCTTGATCTTCGGCACGGCGGCGGCGGCCTCGCGGGTATTCACCGTGACGCGCACGATCTCCGAGCCGGCGCGATGCAGCTCGGCGACCTGCTGCGCGGTGTTGAAGACGTCGGCGGTGTCGGTGTTGGTCATCGACTGGACGACCACGGGTGACGGCGTGCCGTCGGGCGCCGCCCCGCCAACGCCGACTTTGCCGACCATGACGCGCCGCGTCGATCGGCGCGCCGGAATCCCCGTTGCGTTCATTATTCGACTTTCAGCCGCGCCACTTCGGCGCGCGTATGCGGCGCCAGGTCGATCGCGCGCTCACCGTAGGTCAGCGTGACCCTGCCGGCGTTGCCGACCACGATCTCGAACGGCGGCCGGCCCTGCAGGGTCAGCTGACTGCCCGCGGGATTCTCTCCGCTGTGCAGTTGCCGCTTGCCGGCATCGATCACCTCGACCCAGGAGCGATCGGCAAAGCTGAACTGCAGGGCCGGCGCAGCGCTCTGCACCGGCGTGTCGGCAGCTGGCTGGGAGGGAGATACCGCGGCAGCGGGTGGGTCTGCAGGCGTCGGAGGCGGCGAGCCCCCCTCCGCCCCTGACGGTTGCGTTGCAGGCGGCGCAGCCGTGTCGGGCACCGGCGCCGCAGTCGGTTCGCTACGGCTTGCCGCTGCAACGGGCGGTTTCGACGACGGTCCGAAAAAGTGCCAGAGCACCAGCAGCAGCGCCGCCAGCAGCAACGCGGCCAGCGCCGACAAAGCCGGCGACAGTCCGCGCTGCTCGCCCGGCTCGACGGCGACGCCCATGTTCTCGGGAGGGCGTACCTCCACCGTGCTGCCGGGCAGGACGGCATCGAGCTCGTGCAACAGGGCATCGGCGTCGAGCTTGAGCAACCGGGCGTAATTGCGCACGAACCCGCGCAAGATGGTGCCTCCCGGGAGCGCCGCATAATCGTCCGCCTCGAGCCGCTCGATCTGGCGCGGGCTGAACTTGAGGGAGTGGGCGACTTCCTCGATCGTCAGGTTCGCGGCGACGCGCGCCTCGCGCAGTCGCGCTCCGATGCCCCTTGCGCCGGCCTCGACCGCTGCCGCCTCGCTCAATCGAACTCTCCTCGCTGCAACAGCTGATATTCAGGCGCATCGCGGAACTTCCGCCGCAGAATGCCGGTAAAGCGCGCCTCGCCTTCGCGATCGCCGAGCTTGCGCTCGACGCGCAGCGCCAGCCAGGCCGTTTCCGCCGTCGGTTCCATCTTGGCATGCAACTGCTTCAACCAGTCGCGCGCATCGTCATAGCGACGATTCCGGTAACCGATATCGGCCAGCAGGTAGTACGCCCGGAGGTTGTTGGGATCGAGCTTCAGCGACCGGAACAGGTAGGACTCGCCACTCACGTCGTCCTTGTCGAGGATCGCGCACACGCCCATGTTGTGCAAGACCGTCTGCGGCGTCTTGTACAGCGGATTGCGCAGGACCTGATTGAAATAGGCGAACGATTCCTTGACCTTCCCGGTCTGGCAGAGGAACCAGCCATAGTTGTTGTTGAATTCCGGATTGCTCGATGCCAGGGCGATGGCCCGCCGGAAGGCGGCATCCGCCTCCTCGTTCTGGCCGAGCGCCATATGGATCAAGCCCTTGAGATTATGGGCTGGAGCATAGCCGTCATGCATCTCGATGGCGATTTGCACCTCGCTGAGTGCGACCTCGAAATTCCTGTCGCGCAGATAGGCGATACCGAGATCGGCATGTGCCTTGGCGCGCTCCCGCGCATCGGCCACGACCGGCGGCTGGATGGAGGCCTTCTGCTCGAGGCTGGGCTGCGGTTCCTGCCGGGGAGCATTCGCGGTGCCGGCACAGCCGGACAGCGCCGCTGCCAAAAGTACTGCCGCAACGGACAGGCGAAAGCGGTTCAAGACAACACCTCCTGCGTTAGTGAAACGATCTTGCGCTCGGGTACGCCGACTGCACTGGTACGGCGCCGCGATTTATCCAGCACGCGGCCCGCCAGTTGTCCGCACGCCGCGTCGATGTCGTCGCCGCGCGTCTTGCGTACCGTCGCGACGACATCCGCCGCCATCAGGATTTCCTGGAAACGCCGTACGCGCTCCGCCGCCGGACGACGGAAGTCCGAACCGGGGAAGGGATTGAACGGAATCAGGTTGAACTTGCACGGGAGGCTGCGCGTCAGGGCGAGCAGCGCGCGGGCATCCGCATCGCTGTCGTTGATGCCGGCGAGCAGCACGTACTCGAAGGTGATGAAGTCGCGCGGCGCGAGCTCCAGGTAGCGCCGGCAGGCCGCCATCAGCTCGGCCAGCGGGTATTTGCGGTTGAGCGGCACGAGCTCGTCGCGCAGCGCGTCGGTCGGCGCATGCAGGGAAACCGCCAGCGCCACCGGGCAATCCTGGCGCAGGCGATCGATCGCCGGCACCATGCCGGCGGTCGATACCGTGACGCGGCGCCGCGACAGGCCGTAAGCGTTGTCGTCGAGCATCAGCTTGAGCGCCGCGACGACGTTGTCGTAGTTGGCCAGCGGTTCGCCCATGCCCATCAGCACGACGTTGCTGATCACCCGCTCGCCGCTGTCACCGACGCCCGGCTGTTTGACCGCACCGAGCATGCGGTTGGCGTGCCAGAGTTGGCCGATGATCTCGGCGGTCGTCAGGTTACGGTTGAAGCCCTGCTTGCCGGTCGAGCAGAAAGCGCACTCGAGCGCGCAGCCGACCTGGCTCGAGATGCACAATGTGCCGCGGTTCGCCTCCGGAATGAAGACCGTCTCGACCGCGTTGTTGCCGCCGGCCTCATGGCCGACCCCCAGCAGCCATTTGCGCGTGCCGTCGCCGGCGAGATTGTCGCGCAGCGGCACGAGGCCGCGGATTTCCGCGCTTGCTGCGAGCTTGGCGCGCAACGACTTGGCGACATCGGTCATCTGCTCGAAATCGTCGCTGCCGAAGCGATGCATCCAGCGCAGCACCTGGCGCGCGCGGAAGGGCTTCTCGCCCTGCTGCGCGAACCAGGCCGTCAGGCCATCGACATCGAGATCGAGCAGGTTGGCCCGCATACCGCCGGATCAGCGACCGGAGTAGACGTTCAACTCGGGAAAGAAGTAGGCGACTTCGACCTTGGCGGTCTCGGGGCCGTCGGAGCCGTGCACGGCGTTGGCGTCGATGCTCTCGGCGAAGTCGGCACGGATGGTGCCCGGTGCGGCCTTCTTCGGGTCGGTGGCGCCCATCAGATCACGATTCTTGGCGATGGCGTTCTCGCCTTCGAGCACCTGGATCATCACCGGGCCGGAAGTCATGAACTTGACCAGGTCCTTGTAGAAGGGGCGCTCCTTATGCACGGCATAGAAGCCGCCGGCCTCCTGCTCGGACAGCCAGGCCATGCGGGCGGCGACGATCTTGAGACCGTTGGTCTCGAAGCGGGAATAGATCTTGCCGATCACGTTTTTCGCCACGGCATCGGGTTTGATGATCGACAGGGTGCGTTCGACGGCCATTCTTTTCTCCAGCAGATTGATATGAAAAACAAGCAACTGCAAATTTTATCGCAGAAAGTGCCATTCCCCGGCGCCGACAATAAAAAAGCCCGGCCGCAGCCGGGCTTGCAAGGGTTGGGTGAACTGGCTAGGAGATCATGCCGATCGCCTTCGGCAGCCACAGCGACAGCGGCGGCCAGTAAGTGACGATGACCAGGAATACCAGCATGGTCAGCAGCCACGGCCAGACGGCGATGGTCAGCTCGGTGATGCCCATCTTGGTGATGCCGGAGGCGACGTAGAGGTTCAGGCCAACCGGCGGGTGGCACATGCCGACCTCCATGTTCACCACCATGATGATGCCGAAATGCACCGGGTCGATGCCGAGCTTCATGGCGATCGGGAACAGGATCGGCGCCAGGATCAGCACGATCGACGACGGCTCCATGAAGTTGCCGGCCAGCAGCAGCAGGATGTTGGCCATCAGCAGGAAGCCGATCACGCCGATGCCGGTGCCCATCATCCAGTTGGCCATCTCCTGCGGGATGTTCTCGTGGGTCATCAGGAAGGAGAACAGCACTGCGTTGGTGATGATGTAGAGCAGCATCGCGCTCATGTTGGCCGACGACAGCAGCACCCTCGGCACGTCTTTGAGCCCCATGTCCTTGTAGACGAAAACGGCGACGACGAAGGCATAGACCGCGCTCATGGCCGCGGCTTCCGTCGGCGTGAAGATGCCCGAGTAGATGCCGCCCATCACCACCACGATCAGGAACAGGCCCCAGGCCGACTCGCGGAACGCGGTCCAGCGTTCGCCCCACGACGCCTTCGGCTGGCGCGGGTAATTGTTGCTGCGGGCGCGATACCAGGTGGTCAGGCCGAGCATCGCGGCCATCACCAGGCCCGGAATCACGCCAGCCATGAACAACGCGCCGACCGAGGTGTTGGTCGACACCGAGTACATGACCATCACGATCGAGGGCGGGATCAGGATGCCCAGCGCGCCCGAGGTGGTGATCACGCCGGCGCCGAAGCGGTTCGGGAAGCCGGCCTTGACCATCGCCGGCATCAGGATCGAGCCGATCGCCACCACCGTCGCCGGGCTGGAGCCCGACACCGCCGCGAACAGGGCGCAGGCCAGCACGCCGCCGAGGCCGAGGCCGCCGTGGAAGTGGCCGACCATCGCCGTGGCGAACTTGATCATGCGCCGCGCCACCCCGCCGTGGGTGAGGAAGTTGCCGGCGAGGATGAAGAACGGGATCGCCATGATCTCGAACTTCTCGATGCCGGTGAACAGCTTGAGCGCCACCGACTCGACCGGCACCTGGGTCATGAAGAACAGGAAAGACAGCACCGTCAGGCCGAGCGAGATCGAGATCGGCATGCCGCTCAGCATCAGCACCACCAGCAGGGAGAAGATGATCAATGTGTTCATCGCCGCCCCCCTTTGCCGCCCTTGCCCACGTCATGCGGATGAAGGTTGTCGTCCATGCTGTAGATCAGGTCGTCCTTGCCGGGTTCGAGCGGCTCACCCTCCTCGAGGCCATCGACGTGGCCGTGGTCGTGGTGCGGCAACTCGCCGCTGCGGACGAAGCTCACGGCGACCTGCAGGAAGCGGAAGCACATCAGGTAGGAACCGAGCGGAATCGCCGAATAGACGATCCAGGTCGGCCATTCGAGGTCGGGCGTGGTCGGCCCCTCGTAGAGGTCGCCCATCTCCAGGCCGAAGAACTGGTAGAAGCTGTAGTGGGCTCCGTTCTCCCAGACGAAGGTGGCGCCGAGCGTGCCGACGACGCCGGTGAACAGCGCGCCGGCCAGCAGGCCGAAGACAATGAACCTGCCGCGCATCGCTCCTGACAGGCGGTTGATCAGCACATCGACGCCGACGTGGATGCCGGTGCGCACGCCGTAGGCGGCACCGAACTTGGCCATCCAGACGAACATGATGATGCACAGCTCCTGCACCCAGGAGAGGTTGAGGGAGATCAGCCAGTCCTGCAGGCCGGGAATCGCCAGGCCGGAGGCGTAGCGATGGACCACGGCGACGAAGATGATCAGTGTCGCGGCGCCCATCAGGAAGGTGATCAGCCATTCCTCGAGATGGTCGAGAATCTTCATGAAATGCGCTCCGAAAAAGGAGCGGGGAGCCGCAACTCCCCGTGTCTGGCGATCAGAGCTTGGCTGGATCGAAACCGGTTTCCTTGTAGACCGACTGGATCAGGTCCTTGCCGACGCGGTCGGCCATCTGCTCATGCACCTTGATCATCGCCTTCTTCCAGGCCTTCTTCTGTTCGGGCGTCAGGGCGATGATCTCGCTCTTGCCGGACTTCTTCACCGCCTCGAGCGACTGGTCATTCTCGACCTTGGCGATCTGGTTGGCGTAGCGCGTCGCCTGTTCCATCGCGTCCTCGAGTTGCTTGCGGATGTCGCCGGGCAGGTTATCCCAGAACTTCTTGTTCACGATCACCGCGTAGCCGAGGTAACCATGGTCGGACAGCGTCACGAACTTCTGCACCTCGTGCATCTTCTGCGTGTAGAGGTTGGAAGGCGGATTCTCGGTGCCGTCGACCACGCCGGTCTGCAGCGCCTGGTAGACCTCGGAGAAGGCCATCTTCTGCGGCAGCGCGCCGACCGAGCGCATCTGCGCGTCGAGCACGTTGGACGACTGGATGCGCATCTTCAGACCCTTCATGTCTTCGGGATTGCGCAGCGGCTTGTTGGCGCTCATCACCTTGAGGCCGTTGTCCCAATACGAAAGCCCCAGTATGCCCTTCGATTCCAGCTTCTTGAGCAGCGACTTGCCGACCGGACCGGTGGTGATCTTGTGCAGCTGATCGTAGTTGTCGAAGATGAACGGCAGGTCGAACATCTCGAACTCCTTGACGCCGAGCGGACCGAACTTGGCCAGCGAGGGCGCCAGCATCTGCACGGCGCCGAGCTGCAGCGCCTCCATCTCCTCCTTGTCCTTGTACAGCGTGCTGTTGGCATACACCTCGACCTTGACGCGGCCCTTCGTCAGCTCCTCGGCCTTCTGCTTGAAGAACTCGGCCCCCTTGCCCTTGGGGGTGTCGTTGGCGACGACGTGGCTGAACTTGATGATGATCGGCTGCTGGGCCAGAGCTGGCGTGCCAGCGAGAGAAAGCGCGGCTACGGCCAGGCCGGCGGCGAACGAACGCAGTTTCATGGAAGCTCCTCCTGTTATGAACAAGCAACGACGCCATCCACGGCATCGAATGGTCGCATAGCTTATTCCTTTCGCGCCGCTGTGCGTCATTGTGGAAACCCGCAAGGGTCCCGTGCCGCGTGGCTGGCTTTGCTGCCCGCCTTCCCTTACACTTCGCCGCCTTTGCATTGCGGTAACTCCCATGAGCTTCTTCCTGCACCTGCGCACCTTCTCCCTGCTCGCTCTGCTGGGTCTGTCCGCCGCCTGCACGACCGCACCGGTCGACAGGTCGCCGGACGCCATGTCCGTCCCGGTCCAGCAAGACGCATCGGCCGCAGATCCCGCCAGCCAGGGCACCGCAAGGGGGGCCGGGCGCGATGCGGCCAGCTTGCGTGGCGTACCCTACGCGCAGAGCCTGCCGGTGCAGGCCGTGCGCGAAGACGCCCGCCTGCCGCTCCTCGACCTGACGGTGCCGCCCGACAACCTCTGGCAGCGCATCCGCAACGGCTACGGCATGCCCGACCTGCACGACCCGCTGGTGGCCGAGCGCCAGTCCTGGTACCTGAACCGTCCCGACATGCTGCGGCGGATCTTCGAGCGCGGCCGCCGCTACCTCCACCACATCGTCGAGGAACTCGAAAAGCGCGGCATGCCCACCGAGCTGGCGCTGCTGCCGATGGTCGAAAGCGCCTTCAACCCGCAGGCCCTGTCGAGCGCCCGCGCGATGGGCATCTGGCAGTTCATCCCGTCGACCGGCAAGAACTACAACCTGGACCAGAACTGGTGGGTCGACGAGCGCCGCGACATCATCGCCTCCACCGATGCGGCGCTGAACTACCTGCAAACCATCTACGAGCTGCATGGCGACTGGCATCTCGCGCTCGCCTCCTACAACTGGGGCGAGGGTGCCGTCGGCCGCGCGATCGCCAAGAACCAGGCCAAGGGCCTGCCCACCGATTACGCCAGCCTGACCATGCCGGCCGAAACGCGCTACTACGTGCCCAAGCTGCAGGCGCTGAAGAACATCATCGCCCAGCCGGAAACCTTCGGCATCCACCTGCCGCCGATCCCGAACCAGCCCTATTTCGAAACGGTGATGAAGCCCGAGCGCATCGACGTCGCCGTCGCCGCCCGCCTCGCGGAGATTCCGGTCGAGGAATTCGTGTCGCTCAATCCCGCCTACCACCGGCCGGTGATCAACGGCGACCAGGCCGGCCCGCTGGTGCTGCCGGCGGACAAGGTGAACACCTTCCTGACCAACCTGGCGCGCTACGAGGCCGAGGACAAGCCGCTGTCGAACTGGCTGACCTACCGTCTCAAGAAAGGCGAAACGCTGGCCAGGGTGGCGGCGAAATTCAAGATCAGCGAGGCGCGCCTCAAGCAGATCAACGGCATCACGCCGCGCGTCAAGGTGCGGCCGGGCTTCAACCTGCTGGTGCCGCGCCCCGGCAGCCAGGCCAATCCGGAGCTGATGGCCCGCGCACTCCCCAAGGAGGCGCCGGCGAAGACCGCACCGGCCAAGCCGGTCAAGAAGAATAAAGCGGTCGCGGCCCGCAAGAAATAATTCAGGCGGCGAAGAAGCAGCTGACGGCGTGCGTCGCGGAAAACGCGACGGACTCGGGATATGCCGTGCGGCAACGCGCCTGCGCACGCGGGCAGCGCGGATGGAAATGGCAGCCGGGCGGCGGATCGGCCGGCGACGGCGGATCGCCCGCCACCTGCACGCGTTCCCGGCGGCCGTCGAGGCGCGGCACCGCCGCCAGCAGCGCCTGCGTGTAGGGATGACGGGGATCGCGCAGCACCTCCGCCACCGTGCCGCGCTCGACGATGCGGCCGAGATACATCACCGCCACCTCGTGCGCGAGGTAATCCACCACCGCGATATTGTGGGTGATGAACAGATAGGCGAGGCCGAGCCGCGCCTGCAGGTCGGTCAGCAGGTTGAGGATCTGCGCCTGCACCGAGACGTCGAGCGCGCTGGTCGGCTCGTCGCAGATCAGCAACGGCGGGCGGACGGCGAGCGCGCGCGCGATGGCGATGCGCTGGCGCTGCCCGCCGGAGAATTCGTGCGGATAGCGGCCGGCCATGTCGGCCGACAGGCCCACCTGTTCGAGCAGCGCCGCGACGTCGGCGGCCGGGTTGCCCTCGGCGACGATGGCGCCGACGCGCAGGCGCGGATTGAGCGAATTGAACGGGTCCTGGAACACCATCTGCATGCGTGCCGGCGCGAGGCCGCGCTGCGGCGCGCCGGCGAAGGCGACGCCGCCGCCGGTCGGCGGCAGCAGGCCGAGGATCGCCTTGCCGACGGTCGTCTTGCCGCAGCCCGACTCGCCCACCAGCGCGAGCGTGCGGCCGGCGGCGAGGCGCAGGTCGACGCCGTCGACGGCGCGCACGTGGCCGACCGTGCGCCGCAGCACGCCGCGGCGGATCGGGAAGTACACCTGCAGGCCGCGCACCTCCAGCTGCGCCGCCGTGCCAGCGCCGAGTTTCTCTTCGGGCGCGGCGCCCGGCGCGGAAAGCGCCGCTGCCGGCGCCGCCTCGAGATGGCAGCGCACCGCATGGCCGTCCGCCGGCGTGCGCCAAGGCGGCGGCTCACGGCGGCAGACCGGCATGGCGTCGCCGCAGCGCGCGACGAAGCGGCAGCCGGGAAATTGCGTGCCGAGCGGCGGCACGCTGCCGGGAATCGTGACGAGCCGCTGCCCGCGCGCCGCCGCGTCGGGCAGCGCCGCGAACAGGCGGCGGGAATACGGGTGCATCGGCGCGGCGAAGAAGGCGGCGCGCGGCGCGACCTCCACCAGCTGGCCGGCGTACATCACGCCGATGCGGTCGGCCATGCGGGCGACGATGCCGAGATCGTGCGTGATCAGCAGCAGCGCCATGCCGCGCTGGCGCTGCAGGTCGCGCAGCAGGTCGAGCACCTGCGCCTGGATCGTCACGTCGAGGGCGGTGGTCGGCTCGTCGGCGATCAGCAGCTCCGGCTCGCCGGCCAGCGCCATCGCGATCATCGCGCGCTGCTTCATCCCGCCCGAGAGCTGGAACGGATACTCGCCGGCGCGCCGCGCCGCATCGGGGATGCCGACCGCCGCCAGCAGTTCGACGACCCTTTCCCGCCCGGCCGAACCGCCATGCACCCGCAGCGCTTCCCCGATCTGCGCGCCGATCGTCATGACCGGGTTCAGGCTCGTGCCCGGCTCCTGGAAGATCATGCCGATCCGGCCGCCGCGCACGTCGCGCATGCGCGCCTCTGGCAGCACGCACAGCTCCTCGCCGGCGAAGCGCACGCTGCCGCCGGCGATGCGCGCGGCGGCGGGCAGCAGGCGCATCAGCGCCAGCGCGGTGAGCGACTTGCCGCAGCCCGACTCGCCGAGCAGCGCGAAGGTCTCGCCCGGCGCGAGGTCGAAGGCGACGCCGTCGACCGGCCGCGCCGCGCCGATCGCCACCGAGAGAGCGCGGACCTCGAGCAGATTCATCTGGCCGCCCTCGGGTCGAAGGCGTCGCGCACCACGTCGGCGAACAGGTTGGCGGCCAGCACCAGCGCGAACATGAAGACGAAGGCCGCGGCGAGCGACCACCAGACCATCGGCTCGCGCGCCAGCTCCATGCGCGCGGTGTTGATCATCGTGCCGAAGCTGATGGTGTTCGGATCGACGCCGATGCCGACGTAGGACAGCACCGCCTCGGCCAGCACCAGCCCGGAGAAGTCCATGACGATCGCGATCATGACGATGTGCATCACGTTCGGCAGGATGTGGCGCGAGAGAATGCGCAGGTCCGACACGCCGAGCGCGCGCGCCGCCTGCACGTATTCGAGCTCGCGCAGCTTGAGCGTTTCCCCGCGCAGCAGCCGGCACAGCCCGGTCCAGCTGGTGATGCCGAGGATCGCGCACAGCGCCAATAAACGTGCGTCGGCGCGCTCGGCGCTGGTGGCGAACCAGTCGGGATGCGTGTCGATCATCACCTGCATCATCAGCACCGCCGCGGCGATCAGCAGCACGCCGGGGATCGAGTTGAGCGTGGTATAGACGTACTGGATCACGTCGTCGAGCCAGCCGCCCGCGTAGCCGGCCAGCAGGCCGAGGAATACCGCCGCCGGCAGCATGATCAGCGTGGTCAGCGTGCCGATCAAGAGGCCGGTGCGGATGCTCTTGAGCGTGAGATAGAGCACGTCCTGGCCGACCTTGTCGGTGCCCAGCACGTGGTAGCCCTGCGCCAGCGCGGCGACCGGGCCGGCGACGAGGCACAGCGCGAGCAGCGTGACGAGCGCGGCGTTCCAGGCGAGGCCCGGCGCGGCGCGGCGCAGCGGCGCGCTCGCCAGCCACAGCGCCAGCCAGGCGACCATGCCGATGCCCAGCCCCTGCACCGTGCGGACGAGCAGGTCGGCACCCTGCCCCGCCAAGTCGTCGCCGAGATGCGCACCGCCGTACTTCAGGCGCGGGAAGTCCCTGCCGCCCCCCTCCGCGTCGAGCGTCTCCTTGGCGAAGGAGTGCGTCGCCAGCGGCGCGGAATAGGTCTTCTCGGTGCGCGTGCGCAGCCCGGACAGCAGCGCGTCGAGCGCCGAACGCACCTCCACGGCATACGCCTCCTTCTCTCCCGGCAGCCGTTCGCGGTAATGCAGCGAATCGAGCAGCCCGACGGCGACGAAGGCGAGCAGCAGAGTCGCCGCCGCCATGCCGGTGCGACTCTGCCCCACCCGGCGCCAGGCGACGCGCAGGTGCTCGACGCGCGCCGCCCAGGCCACGCCGCCCAGCGCCGCGGCCAGCAGCAGGAAGAACAGCGCGTCGGACCAGAGCAGCACCGGCTTGAACATCATTGCAGGCGGATCCTCGGGTCGACCAGCGTGTAGGAGATGTCGGTCAGCAGCAGGCCGACGATGTAGAGCGCCGAACCGATGAACACCATCGCGCGCACCACGGCGAAGTCCTGCGCGTTGATCGCGTCGATGGTGTAGCTGCCCAGCCCGGGGATGCCGAAGAAGGCCTCGATCAGCAGGCTGCCCATGAACAAGGTGGGGATCACCACCACCGCGCCGGTGAGGATCGGGATCAGTGCGTTGCGCAGCACGTGGCGGAACAGCACGAGCCGCTCGGAGAGGCCCTTGGCGCGCGCGGTGCGCACGTAGTCGCGCGTGGTTTCCTCGAGGAAGATGGTGCGGTACCAGCGCGCGGACGAGCCGATGCCGGCCAGCACGCTGACGATCACCGGCAGGATGATGAACTTCGCGGCCGTCAGCCCCTCCGCGTAGCCGGAGATCGGCACCAGGTGCCAGACCTTCGAGACCAGCCACTGGCCGCCGATGATGTAGAACAGGCCCGAGATCGACATCATCGCCACGCACAGCACCACGCCGGCGAAGTCGAGATAGGTGGCGCGGAAGTAGACCAGCAGCAGCGCGAACGAGATCGCGGCGAACAGCCCGAGCGCGAACACCGGCACCGCCACCGCGAGGCTCGGCCCCATGCGCAGCCCGATCTCGCGCGCGATGTCGCGGCCGTCGTCGGCGCGGCCGAAGTCGAGCGCGAACATCTTCACCGACTTGGTGAAGAAGATCGTCTGCGTGAGCCTGCCGGCGCCGGGCGCCGCGTCGTTCCAGAACAGCGGCCGGTCGTAGCCGCGCTCGGCCTTCCACTTCACGATCGCCTCGGGCGTCACATGCTTGACGCCGAGCTGCATGCGCGCCATGTCGTCGGGCGTATTGACGACGAAGAACAGCGCGAAAGTGATGACATTCACCCCGATCAGGATCGGCAGGGCATAGAACAGGCGGCGGATCAGGTAGGCGAGCATGGGGAGGCGGAACGGGGTTCCGGCGGACTATAAATCATCGACGTCGATTTCGGCGTCACAGCCGCAGCCGTTGCACGGCGCGCCGACCGCCGGCTTCGGCGGCGCGGCGGCGTGCAGGCGGATCTCGATCATGCGCGGCGGCTCACTCGAGCCGGAACTCGACCGGCAGCAGGACCTGGCGCCGCACGCCGGGCAAGCTGCCGATGCGCTGCGCCGCGGTGAGGGCGGCGTTGTCGAGGATCGGGTGACCGGAACTGCTGGCGATTTCGAGTATCGCCAGCCGTCCGGCGGCATCGAAAGTCAGCAGCAGCACGACGCGGCCTTCGAGGCCCCGCGCGATCGCCTCGCGCGGATAGAACTCCTCGCGCGCCAGCGCGGCCATGGCCGTATCGAGCGCGCGTCCAGTGAGCGGCTTGGGCGGCGGCGGTGGCATTCTCGGCGCCGGCGGGGCGGCGAACGGCTCCGGCGGCGGTGCGGGTTCGGCCTCGGCTTCCGGCCGGGTCGCGAAGGCGGGCAGCGACACCGTGAGCACCGGCCGCGGCGTCCTGGGCGGCGGCCAGGCGACCGGCAGCAGCACGGCGAGATGCAGGGCGATGCTCGTCGCGAACGCCAGCCCGAGCCGGACGCCCGGGGAGCCGGAACGCGATGCCATCACCACCATGATCGGCGAATGCTACCGCAGCGCGGGTAAACTGCGCACCATGAAACGCCTGCTCTTCGCCCTGCTCTTCCACCTGCTCTTCGCCCTGCCGCCCTCCGCCGCCCGCGCCGAACTGCCCGATCCGATGCGCTTCTCGGTCGTGCTCGAACTCGGCAACGTCGCGCAGGCGAAAAAATGGCTCGACGAGGGCCTCGACCCGAATTTCGAGGGCCACCTGATCGGCACCGGCCTGATGATCGGCGCCTGGGAAGGCAACATCCCGCTGATGGAGCTTTTTCTCGAACGCGGCGCCGACCTCCACCAGACCAACCGCTTCGGCGAAACCGCGCTGATGCTGGCCGCCTGGAAGAACCGCAAGGAAGCCATGCACTGGCTGCTCGAGCGCGGCGCCCGGCCCAACCGCGGCAATGGGGAAGCGCGCGAGTGGACGGCGCTGCACTACGCCACCTTCGCCGGCCATGCCGCTCTGGTCGAGGATCTGCTCGCCGCCGGCGCCGACGTCAATGCGCGCTCGACCAACGGCTCGACGGTGGTGATGATGGCGGCGCGCGAGGGCCACGCCGCCCTGGCCGCGCGCCTGCTCGAGGCCGGCGCGAACCCGGCGCTGAAGAACGACTACGACGACGACGCCGTCGCCTGGGCGATGCGCCAGGGCAACTACGCCATCGCCAAGAGCTTCACCGACGCCGCGAACTTCGCCGAACTCGCGCGCCAGGCCGCCGCCGCGCCGCCGCCGCCACCGCAACGCTCGCTGCCGGTGCCGGACGCCGTCGACGAACTGCTGCGCAAGGCGCGCCTCGCCGAGATGGAGGGCAAGCGCGACGAGGCGATCAAAAACTATCAGCAGGCCTGGGAAAAACTGAAGAAACGCCAGGCGCCGCAGAAAGTCGGCGCCGGCAAGGCGGCGAAAAAGCCCGCCGCGAAGCCGCCCGGCAACCCGAAAGCGCTGGTGATCCGCGCCAAGCGCGGCCAGCCGGAAAAGCAGTCGCTCTCCGTGACTTACGACGGCGCCGCGGCTGGCAGCAAAGACGCCCCCGACGTCGACCAGCTGCTCGAACAGGCGCGCGCCGCCGAAGCGACCGGCCGCCGCCAGGAGGCGCTGCGGCTCTACCGCGAGGCTTCCGCGCGCCTAAGGGCAAGTCAGCCCTGAACAATCCCGGCGGTTGGAACTCGGCGCTGGCGGGGCGGCGCGCAGCGACTCACGCCTTGGGTAATGGATGTGCCGTCAGCAATCGCGGACAGGCCCCCGCCGCA
This sequence comes from Rhodocyclaceae bacterium UBA2250, assembly GCA_002347285.1. Taxonomy (GTDB): domain Bacteria; phylum Pseudomonadota; class Gammaproteobacteria; order Burkholderiales; family Rhodocyclaceae; genus Sulfuricystis. Next base: position 49,252 of record DDXW01000048.1, read on the forward strand.
GCGATCTCCCAGATCGTGCGAATGCAGGGATTCAGCTTATCCGGCGTAGGGCAGTTGCAATCCACCTGATAACGCGCAGTAAGCCGTCTCGTTATCGTCAAGCTGAATGAAAAGCAAACCGTCGTTGGCAAGTAACAACTGAAGTAATTCGAGACGTGGATACATCATCGACAGCCACTGACTGTGCTCCAAATTGTCGTCGTAGTGATCGAAGGCGCTTTGTGTATTGAATGGCGGGTCGATGTAGATGCACTTCACCCGGCCGGCGTGGAAGGGCAGCAGGGCCTTCAGGGCTTCGAGGTTGTCGCCCTGGATCAGCCAGTTGTCGGCGCCAGGATCGCCGTGCGCGCTTTCGGCATTGAGCAACCGATACGGTACGCGGGCGGCGGCCGTGACGGCCTGTTTCTTGTGGAGCCAGTCGAGCAGGGGCATGGAATTACAGGTGCATGATTTGGTGCTGGACTATAGGGGCTTTCGCCGATGGCATCAACCCGCGAAACCCGGCGCTGGCGGGGCGGCGGCGGGCGGGCGTCAATGCCCGGCGGGCGCCAGCCAGTTTTCCGCGACGACGCCGGGATACCTGGCGAAGTCCTTGAGATTGTTGGTGACGAGGGTCACGCCCAGCGAGACGGCATGGGCCGCGATGAGTTTGTCGAGGTGATCTTTCTTGCTGTCACGGGTGGCGAACCGGACGGCGCCGTAAGCGAATCCGGCCGCGGCATCGAACGGCGCGACGGGAACATCCTCGACCAGGCTGTCCAGATTGGCGCGTTCGCGCGCCGGGTCGGCGCAAGCGGCAACGCCGTATTCCAGTTCGGCGAAGGTGATGGCCGACATCACCACGTCGCCGACATAGCACTCGGCAAAGCGTCGCGCGACTTCCTCCGGCTGACTTTTGATCAGGTAAATGCATATGTTGGTGTCGAGCATGTAGCGCGCCATCAGAGCGGCTCCCGTTCCGCCTGTTCGTGGTCGCCGCGCCCTTCGGCCATGAATTCGGGCGAGAACCTGGCGAATTTGTCCAGCACGCCGGCCAATGAGCGACGCGCCGGCCGGATGCGGATCTCGTCGCCTTGCCGTTCGATTTCCAGTTCGATATCCGTGCGTTCGTAGGCCAGATCGGCCGGAATGCGCACGGCTTGCGAATTGCCGTTCTTGAACACGCGGGTGGTATGCATGGCCTGTCTCCGTAAGAAATGTACACTGGATGTACATTACTACGACACCGGGAGAATGTAAATACGCGGATGTACGACTAGTCCCGGTCCCGCCCGTCCTGCGGCAGGCGCGGCGCCGTCTCGATCGGCGCCAGGTCGCGGATTTCCTTGTCGCCGGTGACGGCCTTGAGGTCGCGGAACTTGCGCGCCGTCACCAGCACGCGGCTTTCGAGCGAGCCGGTCGCCTTGTTGTAGGCGTTCACCGCCTCGCCGAGATTCTTGCCGACACCGGCCCAGTGGTCGGCCAGCGTGATGATGCGGTCGTGCAGTTCCTTGCCGAGCTGCGAGATCTGCAGGGCGTTCTCGGCCAGCGCCTCCTGCTGCCAGCCGTAGGCCGCCGCGCGCAGGAGGGCGATCAGCGTGGTCGGCGTGGCGAGGATGACGCGCTGCTCGACGCCCGACTCGATCAGCGCCGGGTCGGCCTCGAGCGCGGCGCTGTAGAACATCTCGCCGGGCAGGAACAGCACGACGAAGTCCGGCGCCGGCTGGAACTGCTCCCAGTAGGACTTGCGGGACAGCTTGGCGATGTGGTCGCGCACGTGGCGCGCGTGGTCGGCGAGTTTCCGCTTGCGATGCTCGTCGTCCTCGGCCTCGAGCGCGTCGAGATAGGCGGCGAGCGGCGCCTTGGCATCGACCACCAGCTGCTTGCCGCCCGGCAGGCGCACGATCAGGTCGGGGCGCAACTTGCCTTCTTCGCCGTCGGCGGATTCCTGTTCGTAGAAATCGCAATGGTCGAGCATGCCGGCCATCTCGACGACGCGCTTGAGCTGCAGTTCGCCCCAGCGGCCGCGCGCGTGCGGCGCGCGCAGCGCGCGCACCAGGTTGGCGGTCTCCTTGCGCAGCTGCCCCTGGCCCTCGGCGAGCGCGCGCACCTGCTCGAACAGCGTGGCGTAGGCGTCGATGCGCGCCTTCTCGACGCCCTGCACCTGCTGCTCGAACTTTTCGAGCGTGCTGCGGATCGGCGCGACGAGTTCGCCGAACGCCTGCTGGCGCTGCGCGAACTCGCCCTTGGCGGCCTCGTGCTGCGTTTCGAGCGTGGTCTTCGCCAGGTCGAGGAAGGCCTGGTTGTTGCGCTGGAGCGCCTCGGCCGACAGCGCGCGGAAGCTGTCGGTCAGCGCGCCGCGCGCGAACCACATCAGCACGATGCCGATCAGCAGACCGACGGCGAAGGCAATGAGAAGTTCCATGACGTGAAAACCCGGCGCTGGCGGGGCGGCCTAGAGCCGATACTCCATCTGGATGCGGCCCTGCAGCTTCTTCGCCTGCTTGAGGGACTCCTTGAGCACGAAGCGGTCGAGCTCGTTGAGCTTCTCCGGATCGATGCGGTTCGCCCGCCCCATCGGCGTGCCTTCCTGCTGGCCGCGCAGGCGCAGGCGCTGCAGGAAGTGGAAGCCGTCGATGATCGCGCCGATGTCCTCGCGGCCGAGCTTGCCGAGCGCGGCGACGGCGCGCAGGCGCGCGATCGTGGCGGTTTCGCTCACGCCGTTGGCCAGCGCGAGGATGCGCGCCGCATCGACGAACAGGCGCGTGCCGCAGGCCTTGAGGTCGAGGGTTTTGGGGAACTGCTCGTTGACGTCGAAGTTGAAGTCGCGGATCAGGCCGAGCGGCGGCTTCACGCCGACGGCGTTCTCGGCCATGAAGCGCAGGAACAGGGTCGCGCCCGGCACGTTCCTGCGCAGCCAGTCGGCGAGTTCGTCGGTCAGCGTCTCGTCGCCGTAGAGCGGCCGGAAGTCGAAGTAGATCGTCGCGTTGAGCAGCGCCTGCGGCGAATTCGAACGCAGCCAGCCGGCGTAGCGCTGGTGCCACTCGTCGAGCGAGAGGCACAGCTCCGGATTGCTGGCCATCACGTTGCCCTTGCACAGCGGAAAACCGCAGGCGTCGAGGCGCTTGTTCACCTCGGCGGCGAAGGGCAGGAAGGCCCGGCGCGTCGCCTCGGCCTGATCCGGTACCACGGCGAACACCAGGCCGTTGTCCTGGTCGGTGGACAGCGTCTGTTCGTAGCGGCCCTCGGAGCCGAAGGCGAGCCAGGCCCACGGCACGTCCGGCAGATCGAAGTCCTGCTTCGTCAGCTCGATCAGCCGCACGGTCAGGTGGTCGTTGAGCGAGGAGATCAGCTCGGTCAGCGCCTCGGCGGCGCCGCCCTCGGCCAGCGTGCGCTCGGCGAGGCGGCGGATGTCCTCGGCCGCGGCGATCAGGGCGTTCATGTCGCGCGCGCCGCGGATCGCCCCGGAGATCGCCTTGCCGCCGCCGCTCTGCAGCTCGTAGATGTCCTCCTGCGAGACGATGCCCTTGAGCTTGCCGGCGGCATCGACGACGATGACGTGGTGCACGCCGTGGCGCGCCATCACCAGCGCCGCCTGATAGACGGTGCCGCGCCAGTTGAGCATCAGCAGGTTCGAGCCGCTCATCACCTGCATCACCATCTGGTCGAGGTCGCAGGATTTCGCCGCGACCTTGTGCAGCAGGTCGCGCAGCGTGAAGATGCCGAGCGGCCGGCCGCTTTCCGGTTCGACGACGATGATCGAACCGACGCGGTTCTCGGACATCGCCAGGACGGCGTCGCGCAGGGAGGCTTCGGGCGTGGCGGTGACCGGCGGGCGCCTGATCATCGCCGCCAGCTGGCTGTGGAGGGTGGGACGGGTGGCCATGTTGTCGGTTTCTGGAAAGAAGGGGTATCAGTATTTGACGCGGGCGTAATAGGTCTTCTCGGCGGCGGCGCGCGCCTCGCCGAGCGTGCGGATGCCCATCCCGGCGAGCAGCGGCAGCATGCGCAGGAAGACCTCGGCGGTGACGATCGCGTCGCCGAGCGCGGTATGCCGCCCGATGATCGTGATGCCGAGCCGCTCGGCGATCGCCTCGAGCTTGTGCGATTCCTGGTTGGGGTGGATCACCGCCGACAGCAGCAGCGTGTCGAGCACCGGCTGCGTGAAGCGGATGCCGAGCGTCTCCTCCTTGAGCTGCAGGAAGCGCATGTCGAAGGCGGCATTGTGCGCCACCAGCACCGTGCCCTCGCAGAAGGCGTGGAACTGCGGCAGCACCGCGCCGATGGCCGGCTGGCCGCGCACCATCTCCTCGGTGATGCCGTGGATCGGGATGCCTTCGGGGCGCAGCGGCCGCTGCGGGTCGATGATCTGGTCGATGTTCTCGTGGCGCAGCAGACGGCCATTGACGATGCGCACCGCGCCGATCTGGATGATCTCGTCGCCGGCGGAGGGCTCGAGACCGGTGGTTTCGGTGTCGAACACCGTATAGACCAGCTCGGCGAGCGGCGTCTCGTCGAGTTCGTGATCCTCGCTGGCGCGCTTGAACAGGTCGAAGTCGTAGAACTCCGGCCGGCTCTCGACCCGGATCAGGGCGGCGGTGTCGCCCAGGTCCTGGGCCGCGGCCGCCGGAATCTGCACGCGGAAGAACGACTGCTGGACCGCCGATTCTCGGCCGCAGGAAAGCTGGCCGCCATGGCGATCGGTGACGTCGCGCAGCGTCAGCGGCGTATCCTCGCCGCCGACCGTCATCGGCTCGATCTGCCAGCCGAGCAGCGTCTCGGAGGACACCGCCGTGCCCGACCAGCGCAGCTCGAGATAGACCATGCGCCCCGCGTGGGTGAGGCGCAGGCGCACGAGCCTGACGCCGAAGCTCTCGTCGAGCTTCGCGGTCAGGAAAGTCAGCGCCTGGGTGAGAGAATAGCTGTCGACCTTCACCCAGAGGTCCGGCACGACGTCGTCGATCTTCACCGTGACGCCGACCCGGCTCTCGATGCGGCGGCTGACCGCCGTCACCAGGTCGGCGCCGAGCATCTCCTCGAGCGGCCAGCGGCTCACCAGCGTGCGCGCATAGTCCTGCGCCGACTGGTTGAGGCGCACGGTGAGGATCTGCACCTCGTCCTGGATCGCGTCGGCGGCGGCCTGCACCTGCGCCGCTTCGGCGGCGCCGCGCAGCGCCTGCAGGCTGCCGCGGATGCCGGCCAGCGCGGCACGCGTGTCGTCGGCCAGCTGCTGCACGGTGCGGTCGCATTGCACGCCGCTTTCGAGCGTCTTGGTGATGTTCTCCAGCACCAGCACATAGCCGCCGATGCTGCGGTGTTCCGGCGTGCCGGTTTCCGGGACGGCCGCCGCGACGGCGAGCACCGGCGCCATCTGCACGCGGATCAGCTGGCCGGCGCGGGTGGTGGTGATGAAGTTCGCGAGCGGCTGGCTGCCCTCGCGCTCGAGGCGATGCTGCAGCGTCTCGAGCGCATGGCCGATCAGCGAGCGGTCGAACACCCCGTAGATCGAGCGGCCCAGGCCGATCACCGCGGCGCTGCCGGCATCCGGCACCAGCGCGCGCGCCTGCAGTCGCGCCCGGTTGTTGTAGAGCAGGATGCGGCCGTCGAGATTGCAGACGACCACCGCGAGCGGGAGATCGGCGACCAGTGCCGCCAGGCGGTTGCGCTCGACTTCGAGCGTGGCGCGCGACCGGCGGATCTGCACTTCGACATCCTCGCGCGCGGCATCGCGCTGGTCCGCCAGCGCAGCGAGCGCCGCGCCCAGGGCACCCAGTTCGGCGACGCCGTCGAGCGCCGGGCGGAAGGCCGGATTGGGGCCGGCCATCACCCGCCCCGCCTCGGCCAGCTTCAAGGCCTCGCCCGGATAGAGCTTCCAGAGGTAGCGCGCGAGCGAAGCGCCGAGAAAACCGGCGATCATCAGCACGAACAACACCAGGCCGACGCGCGGCTCGAGCATCGCGGCGAACGCCGACCGCTGTTCGGCAGGGAGATCCGACCAGAACAGCAGGCCCGTGACCAGCAAGGGAGCCGCCATCAGCAGCAAGGTCGCGACAACGAACAGCACCTGCCTGGCCTTCATCGACACTCTCCCTTTCGCCGCAACCGCCGGCGCAGGGCGGGCCTCGGCTTGTCGTTATCGGAGTGGGATCCTCTGGTGCCGGCAACCGGATTCGAACTGGTGACCTACCGCTTACAAGGCGGTTGCTCTACCAACTGAGCTATGCCGGCACGCTGGGCGAATTATAGCTGACCCCACCCTGCCCGATCCTCTACAATTGGCCGCCTCGGCCCACGGTTGCCCGCATGACGCCACTCCCCCCGCCCCAAGATCCGGCCCTGCACCTGCTCATCGTCAGCAGCGCTCCGGCGCTGTCGGCGCAGCTGCGCGACAGCTGGCAGTGGGACGGCCCGCCGCCGGTGTTCGCCGAGGTGCCGGGGCTGGCCCAGTTGCGCGCGACCCTGCGCGCGCAGCGCTGGGACGCGATCCTGCACTGCCTCAACCATACCGCCTGCACCCCGGCCGCCACCCTCAAGACGCTGCGCGACCGCGACCTCGACACGCCGGTGATCGTCGTGGCGGAGCCGGCCGACCAGCGCGCGGCGATGAAGGCGCTGCGGACCGGCGCCCACGACGTGGTGTTCCTCGACCGGCTCAGCCGGCTGCCGCCCGCCGTCGAGCGCGAGGTCAGGGAAGCCGGCCACCGCGCCGACCACCGCGCCGCGCTCGAGATGCTGCACGACAGCGAGGCGCGCTTCCGCGCGCTGGCCTCGAACCTGCCCGGCCTGGTGTTCATCCTCCTGCGCGACATCGACGGCAGCTACAGCTTTCCCTATGCGAGCGAAGGCTCCCTGCGGCTGCTCGGGCTCAAGCAGCACGAGCTGCGCGGCGCGGCGAAGCGCTTCTTCGACACGCTGCTGGCGGAAGACCGCAAACGGCTGCTCGAAGCGCTGGAAGCCTCCGCCCGGGAAGGCACGGCGCTGATCTGGGAAGGCCGCCTCAAGCACGGCGAGCGCTGGATCGACATGCGCTCGCTGCCGCACCGCAACGACGAGGGCACGGTGCTGTGGACCGGCATCGCCACGGACATCTCGCAGGCAAAGAGCAACGAGGCGGCGCTGCGCGAATCGCGCGCCCAGCTCGCCGCGCTGTCCTCCCACCTCGAGGCGGCGAAGGAGGAGGAGCGCGAGAAGATCGCGCGCGACATCCACGACGAACTCGGCAGCATCCTGGTGCGGCTCAAGATCGAGGCGGCGCTGCTGGCGAGCAAGCTGCCGGCCGAGTTCAGCACCAAGGCGCGCTCGATCGAAAAACTGCTCGACCAGGCGATGGGCACCGCCAGCCGCGTCGCGCGCCAGCTGCGGCCGGGCATCCTCAAGGAGTTCGGCCTGTCCGCCGCGATCGAGTGCCAGGCCGACGACTTCGCCCACAGCACCGGCATCGCCTGCCGCGCCCAGTGCGACGAGGGTATCGAGCTCGACAGCGACACCTCGCTGGCGCTGTTCCGCATCGCCCAGGAGGCCCTCACCAACATCGCCAAGCATGCGCGCGCCACGCTGGTCGTCGTGCGGCTGCGGCGGGAAAACGGTAATATCGCGCTCGAAATTCGCGACAACGGACGCGGCATCGCGGAGCGCGACATGGACAAGCCGAAATCCTTCGGCCTGCGCGGCATCCGCGAGCGGGTGCAGAGCCTCAACGGCGCTTTCCACATCGCCACGGGAGAACAGGGCGGCACGCTGCTGATCCTGAAAGTGCCCGAACGCTGCGGCGCGGAGGCCGGCCTCGCGGAACCCGAAGAAGTCATCCAGCAGGATCTGTTCTGACATGTCCGAAAAAATTCGCGTCCTCATCGCCGACGACCACGCCATCGTGCGCCAGGGCTTCAAGCAGATCTTTTCCGAGACCGAGGATCTGGTCGTGGCCGGCGAGGCGGACGACGGCGCCGAGGCGCTGCAGCTCGCCCGCCAGCAGGAGTGGGACGTGTTCCTGCTCGACGTGACGATGCCCAACCGCAACGGCATCGACACCCTCAAGCAGCTCAAGAAGGAGTTCCCGAAGCTGCCGGTGCTGATCCTCAGCATGCATCCCGAGGAGCAGTACGCGGTGCGCGCGATCAAGTCCGGCGCCTCGGGCTACCTCACCAAGCAGAGCGCGCCCGAGCAGCTCGTCACGGCGATCCGCCAGGTCGCGCGCGGCAAGAAGTACGTCAGCCCGGCGGTGGCCGAGCAGCTGGCCAACGCGATCGCCGCCGACAGCGAGAAGCCGCTGCACGAGCTGCTGACCGACCGCGAATTCCAGGTGTTCAAGCTGATCGCCGCCGGCAAGCCGCTGACGCAGATCGCCGAGGAACTCAACCTCGCGGTGGCGACGATCAGCACTTTCCGCACGCGCATCATCGAGAAGACCGGCCTGCGCAGCAACGCCGAGATGATCCGCTACGGGCTCGAGCAGGGCCTCGTCGAGTAAGCCGCCATGAACCCCTCCGAACTCGCCCGCGAAACCCTGCGCCGTCTCGCCCAGCAGCGCACGCCGCCGACGCCCGACAACTACCGCTCGCTCTACCACGAGATCGCCGGCACCGTCGCGACCGAGGCTTTCCCCGAAAAGGCGCTGAAGGCGCTGGCCGGCGCCCTGCCGCGCGGCACGCCCGAGCAGGCGCGTTTCGGCCGCACGCTCGACGGCGCGATCGGCGAGAAGAGCTGGGACGCCGTGAAGACGGCGCTGACAGACCTGCTCGGCAAGAGTGCCGCGGAGCCGCCGAACTGGTCGGCGCTGATCCGCGAGTTGCTGACGCGCCTCGAGACGCGCCAGGCCGAACTGACGCCGGCAAGGAAGCGCGAGGCGCTCGACCACGTGCTCGCCGCCTCGGCGGCACCGGATCTGCTCTACAGCCGCCTGCAGGGCCTGCTGAAGAACTGGTCGCAGGCGGCGACGCTTGACGCGCCCACCGCGGCGGAAGCCGAAAGCGAGGCCGCCGCCTCGCCGGCGCCGAGTTCCCCGGCCGCGCGCCCGGCCCCGGCCGAATCGCGCAAGGGCAACACCGGCGACCTCCTCGACCTGCTCGCGCAACTGCTCGAGACCGCGATCGGCGTCGCGCTGGCCGACGACCCGGCCCTGTCGGCGCAGGCGACCCGTCTCGCCGCGTCCGCGCGCAAGGCCTCCGGCAACGAGCAGGTCGCGAGTGTCGTCGCCGAGCTGAAGCGCTTCGCCTACCGGCTGCAGTTCGTCGCCGAGGATCAGGCCGAGATGCGCACGGCGCTGCTGCATCTGCTGCGCCTGATCATCGACAACATCCGCGAACTGGTGATCGACGACCAGTGGCTGCAGGGGCAGGTCGCCGTCGTGCTCGACCTCGTGGACCAGCCGCTCAACCTGCGCCGCCTCGACGACGTCGAGCGCCGCATGAAGGACGTGATCGTCAAGCAGAGCGTCCTGAAGAAGAGTCTTACCGAAGCGCAGGGCCAGCTCAAGGCGATGCTCGCCACCTTCGTCGACCGGCTGGCCGACTTTTCCGAGGCGACCGGCGACTACCACGCCACGCTCGAGCGCTGCGCCGAGAGGATCAGCCAGTCCCGCGACATCGCCGAACTGACCGGGGTGCTCGACGAGGTGATGCGCGAGACGCGCGTGATCCAGTTCGACGCCCTGCGTTCGCACGACGAACTGCAGCAGATGCGCGCGCAGGCCACCGCCACCCAGGACGAGATCGCGCGCCTGCAGGAGGAACTGGCCCATGCGAGCGAAATGATGCGCAACGACCCGCTGACCGGGGCACTCAACCGCAAGGGCATGGACGAGGCGCTCGCGGCCGAGGTGGCGCGCGCGCGCCGCCATCAGACCAAGCTCTGCCTCGCGCTGCTCGACATCGACAATTTCAAGAAGCTCAACGATTCGCTCGGCCACGCCGCCGGCGACGCGGCCCTGGTGCACTTGGCCGGGGTGGTGCAGGAGGTGATCCGCCCCGAGGACACGCTGGCGCGCTACGGCGGCGAGGAGTTCGTCGTGCTGCTGCCCGACACCGCGCTCGACGACGCCGTCACCGCGCTGACGCGCGTCCAGCGCGAGCTGACCAAGCGCTTCTTCCTGCACAACAACGACCGCATCCTGATCACTTTCAGCTGCGGCGTCGCCGAACTCGGCGCCGACGAGGATGCCGCCGCGGCGCTGCAGCGCGCCGACGGCGCGATGTACCTGGCCAAGCGCGCCGGCAAGAACCGCGTCATGGCCGCCTAGGAACCCGCCATGCAGACCGTCTTCATCACCGGCGGCGCCGGCTTCATCGGCTCGGCGCTGATCCGCCTGCTGGTCGCCGAAAGCGACTGGCGTATCGTCAATATCGACAAGCTGACCTACGCCGGCAACCTCGAATCGCTGTTCGCGGCGGGCAGCGATCCGCGCCACGTCTTTTCCCGCACCGACATCTGCGACCGCGCGGCGCTCGACGCGCTGTTCGCCGAGCACCGGCCCCGCGGGGTGATCCACCTCGCCGCCGAGTCGCACGTCGACCGCTCGATCCACGGCCCCGGCGACTTCATCCGCACCAACATCGACGGCACCTACACGCTGCTCGAGGCCGCGCGCGGCTACTGGAGCGGGCTGGCCGAACCGGAACGCAGCACCTTCCGCTTCCACCACGTCTCCACCGACGAGGTGTTCGGCAGCCTCGGCGCGGCCGGCCTGTTCGACGAGACCACCGCCTACGACCCGCGCTCGCCCTACTCCGCCTCGAAGGCCGCCTCCGACCATCTGGTGCGCGCCTGGCAGCACACCTACGGGCTGCCGACCCTGATCACCAACTGCTCGAACAACTACGGCCCCTGCCAGTTCCCCGAGAAGCTGATCCCGCTGATGCTGCTCAACGCGCTGGCCGGCAAGCCGCTGCCGATCTACGGCCAGGGCGACAACGTGCGCGACTGGCTCTACGTGGACGACCACGCGCGGGCGCTGCGGCTGGTGTTCGAGCGCGGCACGCCCGGCTCCACCTGGTGCATCGGCGGCTGCAACGAAAAGACCAACCTCGAGGTCGTCGATGCGCTGTGCGCGCTGCTCGACCGGCTGCGGCCGCGCGCCGACGGCCAGCCCTACGCGACGCAGAAGACCTTCGTCGCCGACCGGCCCGGCCACGACCGGCGCTACGCGATCGACGCCGGCAGGATCGGGCGCGAACTCGGCTGGCGTCCGCTGGAGAGCTTCGCGAGCGGCATCGAAAAGACCGTGCGCTGGTATCTGGACCACCCCGACTGGGTCGCCCACGTGCAGAGCGGCGAATACCGCAACTGGATCGACAGGAACTACGCGCAACGATGAATACTCGCAAGGGCCTCATCCTCGCCGGCGGCGCCGGCACCCGCCTCCATCCGGCCACGCTGGCGGTGTCGAAGCAGCTGCTGCCGATCTACGACAAGCCGATGATCTACTACCCGCTGGCGACGCTGATGCTGGCGGGTATGCGCGACATCCTGCTGATCTCGACGCCGCAGGACACGCCGCGCTTCGCCCAGCTGCTCGGCGACGGCGCGCCGTGGGGACTCAACCTGTCCTACGCGGTGCAGCCCTCGCCCGACGGCCTCGCGCAGGCCTTCCTGATCGGCCGCGACTTCATCGCCGGCGCACCGTCCGCGCTGGTGCTCGGCGACAACGTCTTCTACGGCCACGAACTGGCCGGCCAGCTGCAACGCGCGGCAACGGGGGCGACGGGCGCGACGGTGTTCGCCTACGCGGTCACCGACCCCGAGCGCTACGGTGTCGTCGAGTTCGATGCGCAGCGCCGCGCCGTCAGCATCGAGGAGAAGCCGCAGAGACCGAAATCGCGCTACGCGGTGACCGGCCTTTATTTCTACGACGATCAGGTGTGCGACATCGCCGCGAGCCTCAAGCCCTCGCCGCGCGGCGAACTGGAGATCACCGACGTCAACCGCCGCTACCTCGCAATGAACCAGCTCGACGTCGAGATCATGGGGCGCGGCATGGCCTGGCTCGACACCGGCACGCACGACTCGCTGCTCGAGGCCGGCCAGTTCATCGCCACGCTCGAGAAGCGCCAGGGCCTCAAGGTCGCCTGCCCCGAGGAGATCGCCTGGCGCCAGGGCTGGATCGACGACCTCCAGCTGGAACGGCTCGCCGCGCCGCTCGCCAGGAACGGCTACGGCGCCTACCTGCTCGGCCTGCTGCGCGACCGGACGCTCTGATGCGCGCGATCGAAACCGGTGTCAAGGACGCGCTGATCCTCGAGCCGCAGGTGTTCGGCGATGCGCGCGGCTTCTTCCTCGAGAGCTGGAACCGCCGGACCTTCGCCCAGCTGGGCCTCGACGTCGATTTCGTGCAGGACAACCACTCGCGCTCGCGGCAAGGCGTGCTGCGCGGCCTGCATTACCAGGTGCGGCAGCGGCAGGGCAAGCTGGTGCGCGTCGTCGCCGGCGCGGTCTTCGACGTCGCCGTGGACCTGCGCCGCGGATCGCCGACCTTCGGCCGCTGGGCCGGCGTCGAGCTTTCCGCCGAGAACCGGCGCATGTTCTGGGTGCCGCCGGGCTTCGCCCACGGCTTCCTCGTCCTGACGGAAAGCGCCGACTTCCTCTACAAGGCCACCGACTACTACGCGCCGGAGCATGAACGCACGCTGCTCTGGAACGATCCCGACCTCGCCATCGACTGGCCGCTCGCCGGCATGACACCGCAACTTGCCGCCAAGGATGCCGCCGGCACCCCGCTCCGGCAGGCCGAGACCTATCCGTGAAGCGCATCCTGCTCACCGGCATCCACGGCCAGGTCGGCCGCGAGCTGCAGCGCGCGCTGCAGCCGCTCGGCGAGGTGGTCGCGCTCGACCGTGCTGCGCTTGAACTGGCGCAGCCCGAACGCATCCGCGACATCGTGCGCACGGTCGGCCCCGACGTCATCGTCAATCCCGCCGCCTACACCGCCGTCGACCAGGCCGAGAACGAAGCGGAACTCGCATTCTCGATCAACGGCACGGCACCGGGCATCCTTGCCGAGGAAGCGCGGCGCCTCGATGCCCTGCTCGTCCATTATTCGACCGACTACGTCTTCGACGGCGCCAAGCCGGCGCCCTACCGCGAGGACGATCCCGTCGGGCCGATCAACTCCTACGGCCGCAGCAAGCTGGCCGGCGAACTGGCGATCGAGGCCGCGGGCTGCCGCCACCTGATCTTCCGCACCTGCTGGGTGTATGGGCTGCGCGGCCGGAACTTCCTGCGCACCATGCTGCGGCTGGCCGCCGAACGCGACGAACTCGCCGTCGTCGCCGACCAGCTCGGGGCGCCCACCTGGGCGCGCCTGATCGCCGAGGCCACCGCGCTGGCACTCGCGCGTCATGCCGGCCAGCAGGGCATCTATCACCTCGCCGCCGCCGGCGCGACCTCGTGGCACGGCTTCGCCGCGGCGATCGTCGACCGCGCGCACCAGACCGGCCTGCTGGCCAAGGCGCCGCCGGTGCGCCGCCTCGCCAGCGCCGAGTATCCGACGCCGACCCGCCGCCCGGCCAACTCGCGGCTCGACTGCGCCCGCCTCGAGCAGGACTTCGGCCTGCGGCTGCCCGACTGGGAAACCCAGTTGCAGTTGTGCCTCGATGATGCAACGCAATAAATATTTCTTGACGCCTGCCAGCGCTTGAAGCATAATTCGGGCCTCTGACGCGGGGTGGAGCAGTCTGGCAGCTCGTCGGGCTCATAACCCGAAGGTCGCAAGTTCAAATCTTGCCCCCGCAACCAAACAAAACAAGGGCTTAGCTTCGGCTAGGCCCTTTGTCTTTTCATCGTCTCAATCGCGCATGAGCCAGTCTCCCGCTCCCGGTCCGCTAAGCAAGTTCTTCGCCCTCCTCGGCGGAGCGATCTTGCTGCTGCTGGGCCTGATGTTCTCGGTGGTGCTGTTCTCGGTCGTCGCGGTTGTCGGCCTGGCGGCGTTCGGGTTCTTCTGGTGGAAGACGCGTGAACTCCGCAGAAGGATGCGCGAGCAGGCGACGGAAGCGCAGGCGGGAGGTCAGGTCTTCGAAGGCGAGGCGGTGGTGGTCGAGGAATACAGCGGCAGCGAACAGCGCTCGCTGTCGGACAAGCCCGACTCGCCAGGCTCAGACGCAAGGTAAGATGCGTCACATCTCCATCGGAAAGGAACGCAGCATGGGCATCGAAGGCCTGTCGAAGGAACAACGCATCCTGCGCGTGCTGCGCAAGGTGCTGGGCAACATCGTCAAGGACGCCACGCCGCCGCCCGGGATGGCCCACCCGCTCAGCGAGAGCACCATCCGCGACATCCGCGACCTGTTCGCGCTGATCGCCGAACGCGAAGCCGAGCTCGCCGAGGAGGCGGGCTTCAACCGCAATGAGCGCCCCCACTTCACCGACGAGCCGCGCAAGAGCAACGTCGTCACGATCCACCGGCCGAAGAAGGACGACTGAGGGAAACTCGGCGCAGGCGGGGCGGCGCCCCGCCTGCCCGCTTCAGGCCGCTGCCTGGATGCGCCTGACCAGCGCGGCGGCGAACTCCCTGGTGCCGGCCGTGCCGCCGAGATCGCCGGTGCGCACCTTGTCCTCGTTGAGCGTGGCGTCGATGGCGGCACGCAGGCGATCGCCGAGATCGGCGCGACCGACGTGGTCGAGCATCATCGCGGCGGCGAGCATCAGCGCGATCGGGTTGGCGATGCCCTTGCCGGCGATGTCGGGCGCCGAGCCATGCACCGCCTCGAAGATCGCCGCGTGTTCGCCGATGTTGGCGCCCGGCGCCATGCCGAGGCCGCCGACCAGGCCGGCGATCTCGTCCGAGAGGATGTCGCCGAACAGGTTGGTCGTCACCAGCACGTCGAACTGCCAGGGATTCATCACCAGCTTCATCGCGCAGGCGTCGACGATGACCTCCTCGAAGGCGATCTTGCCCTTGTATTCCTCTTCGTAGATCTGCCGCGCCGTCTCGAGGAAGATGCCGGTCAGCGCCTTCATGATGTTGGCCTTGTGCACCACCGTAACCTTCTTGCGGCCTTTGCGGATCGCGTAATCGAAGGCGAAATGGATGATGCGGCGGCAGCCCTGGCGGGTGTTGATGCCGGTGGACATGCCGACGGCGTGCGGATCGCCGTCGATCGGGATGAAGTGCTCGTAGCCCATGTAGAGGCCTTCGTTGTTCTCGCGCACCAGCACCAGGTCGATGTTCTCGTAGCGGCCGCCGGGGATGATGGTGTGCGCCGGCCGCAGGTTGGCGTAGAGCTTGAACTCCTCGCGCAGGCGCACGTTCGACGAGCGGTAGCCGCCGCCGACCGGCGTTTCGAGCGGCCCCTTGAGGGCCAGACGGGTCCTGCGGATGCTGTCGAGACAGGCTTGCGGCAACGGGTCGCCGCAACTGGCCACCCCTGCCGCGCCGGCGACCTGGCGGTCCCAGACGAAGGGGGCGCCGAGCGCGTCAAGCGCCATCAGGGTGGCCTCGGTGATTTCGGGCCCGATGCCGTCGCCGGGGATCAGCGTGGCGGGAATCGCGGTGCTGCTGCTGGTTGTCGTCATGGGCTCTCCACTTGCCTGTTGTTGGCGCCATCCGGTCGGACGGCGGATTTATGGGCCCATTCTAGCTTTCCCGCGCATGCGGCGGCCTAGCGGTCGTCGTCCGGCTCCCTGCGCCGTCCGCGGGATTCCGATTCCGGCGGCGGACGGCGATCTTCGCGTCCGGCGCGCGGGCCGTCGCGACGTTCCGGCCCCGGCCGCGGCGGAGGTTCGGCGCGCGATTCGCTGCGCGGCTGCGGCGGCGGCACGAAGCCTTCGCCCGGCGGGCGGCGGCCTTCACGTTCGATGCGCGGTGGTGGGGGCGCAGGCGGGGGAACCACGCGCGGCGGCGGGCGATGATCTGACTCCCAACGCCCGCCATAAGGACGCCAGTGATCTCCTTCGCGCTCCCAGCGATGGGGCACCCAAATATAGCCAGGGCGCGGCGCTTCCCAGCGGCCCGGCACCCAGACATAGCGCACGCCCACCCAGTTCCAGTATCCGGCGATCCAGACATAGCCGATGACCGGCGGATAGCCCGGGGACTCGTAAGGCAGCGGTGGCGGCGCGACACGGACCACCGGCACATCGTAGTCGTAATACGGATCGTGCTCCACGTAGGTGGCACACCCACTCAGCACCGCCCCGGTGGCGAGCACTGCCAGCGCAAACCTGGATTTCATGTCATGTCCTTTCCATCGGGAAGAAGAGCTGCCTGATCGCAATAACGCGCGACGCGTTTCCACGACGGACGCCGGCAATGGCTTGTTACAGTTGCGCGGCCCTCAGTACATGTGCTGGCCGCCGTTGATCGCGATGTTGGCGCCGGTGACGAAGGCCGCCTCGTCCGATGCCAGATAGGCGACGAGGCCGGCCACCTCCTCGGGCTTGCCGAGGCGCGCCTGCGGGATCTGCGGCAGGATCTTCGACTCGAGCACCTCCTGCGGGATCGCCATCACCATCTTGGTGCCGATGTAGCCGGGCGAGATGGTATTCACGGTGACGCCCTTCTTCGCGACCTCGAGCGCGAGCGACTTGGTGAAGCCGTGCATGCCGGCCTTGGCCGCCGCGTAGTTGGTCTGGCCGAAGGCGCCCTTGGTGCCGTTCACCGACGAGATGTTGATGACGCGGCCCCAGCCGCGCTCGACCATGCCGTCGATGACCTGCTTGGTCATGTTGAACACCGAGTCGAGGTTGGTATGCATGACCGCGTCCCAGTCGGCCTTGGTCATCTTCTTGAAGGTCATGTCGCGCGTGATGCCGGCGTTATTGA
>DDXW01000071.1 GCA_002347285.1 Rhodocyclaceae bacterium UBA2250
TTACTCGATGATCTTGGCGACGACGCCGGCGCCGACGGTGCGGCCGCCCTCGCGGATGGCGAAGCGCAGGCCGTCCTCCATCGCGATCGGCGCAATCAGCTTCACCGTCATCTGCACGTTGTCACCCGGCATCACCATCTCGGTGCCCGCCGGCAGTTCGCACGCGCCCGTCACGTCCGTCGTCCGGAAGTAGAACTGCGGACGATAGCCGTTGAAGAACGGGGTGTGACGACCGCCTTCGTCCTTCGACAGGACATAGACTTCGGCCACGAAGTGGGTGTGCGGGGTGATCGAGCCCGGCTTGGCCAGCACCTGGCCACGCTCGACTTCCTCGCGCTTGGTGCCGCGCAGCAGCACGCCGACGTTGTCGCCGGCCTGGCCCTGGTCGAGCAGCTTGCGGAACATCTCGACGCCGGTACAGATGGTCTTGACGGTCGGCCGGATGCCGACGATCTCGATTTCCTCACCGACCTTGACGACGCCGCGCTCGACGCGACCGGTCACCACGGTGCCGCGACCGGAGATCGAGAAGACATCTTCGATCGGCATCAGGAACGGCTTGTCGATGGCGCGCTCCGGGGTGGGGATGTAGCTGTCGAGGGCTTCGGCCAGCTTCAGGATGGCGCCTTCGCCCAACTCGCCCTTGTCGCCTTCCATCGCCTTCAGGGCCGAGCCCTTGACGATCGGGATGTCGTCGCCCGGGAAGTCGTATTTGCTGAGCAGTTCGCGCACTTCCATTTCGACCAGCTCGAGCAGTTCGGCATCGTCGACCATGTCGCACTTGTTCATGAAGACGATGATGTAGGGCACGCCCACCTGGCGGGCCAGCAGGATGTGCTCGCGCGTCTGCGGCATCGGACCGTCGGCGGCCGACACGACCAGGATCGCGCCGTCCATCTGCGCCGCGCCGGTGATCATGTTCTTGACGTAGTCGGCGTGGCCCGGGCAGTCGACGTGAGCGTAGTGACGCGTCGCCGTCTCGTATTCGACGTGCGCCGTATTGATGGTGATGCCGCGCGCCTTCTCTTCCGGCGCCGCGTCGATCTCGTCGTATTTCTTCGCTTCGCCACCAAACTTCGAGGACAGGATCGTCGTGATCGCCGCCGTCAAGGTCGTCTTGCCATGATCCACGTGCCCAATCGTCCCCACGTTCACGTGCGGCTTGGTACGCTCAAACTTGCCTTTTGCCATGATCGATCACCCCAAAAACAGATAACAAGAATTAACAGAGACGCCAAAAAACTGGTGCCCATGGGCAGGATTGAACTGCCGACCTCTCCCTTACCAAGGGAGTGCTCTACCACTGAGCTACATGGGCCAAACTTCACCGACGAGTCCCGGAAGCCGGTCTGGAGCGGGTAGCGGGAATCGAACCCGCGTCATCAGCTTGGAAGGCTGAGGTTCTACCATTGAACTACACCCGCAACCGCTGCCAAACGATCCGACACTCATCGGGCTAAGCTGGTGGAGGGGGAAGGATTCGAACCTTCGAAGGCAGAGCCGTCAGATTTACAGTCTGATCCCTTTGACCGCTCGGGAACCCCTCCAGCTGAACGCAGCATTATGGAGGATAACAATCCAAATTGTCAATGACTACATTGACTGGCGGATCTGCTTCGTTGGAGAGGGGGCAGGACGGTCGCCGCGGCCCGATGCCTTAGAATCGCCCGATGGGAATGCCCGCCAACCTGCCCCCGGCGCTGACCGATGACCTGAGAGGGCGCTTCGGCGACCGTTTCACGGTCAGCCCGGCAGTGTGCGCTCACCATGGCAAGGATGAATCCTCGCTGCCTGCGGCGCCGCCGGACGCCGTCGTATTCGCTCAGACGACCGAAGAGGTCGCGGCCGTGGCTGCCCTGTGCCATGCACACCGCATCCCGCTGATTCCCTACGGCACCGGCACCTCGCTCGAAGGCCACCTGCACGCAGTACGGGGCGGCATCTGCGTCGACCTCTCGCAGATGAATCGCATCGTCGCCATCCGGCCGGAGGACCTCGACGCCACGGTCGGGGCCGGCGTGACGCGCAAAGGCCTGAATGCCGCGCTGCACGGCACCGGGCTGTTCTTCCCGATCGATCCGGGCGCCGACGCCAGCCTCGGCGGCATGGCCGCGACGCGCGCCTCCGGCACCAACGCGGTCCGGTACGGCACGATGCGCGAGGCGGTGCTCGCCGCCACCGCGGTGCTGGCCGACGGCCGCGTCATCAGGACCGGCACGCGCGCGAAGAAATCCTCCGCCGGCTACGACCTCACCCGCCTGTTTGTCGGCAGCGAGGGCACGCTCGGCATCATCACCGAACTGACCGTGCGCCTGCACCCGCTGCCCGAGGCGATCGCCAGCGCGGTCTGCGCCTTTCCCGACATCGCCGCCGCCGTCTCCACGGTGATCCAGACCATCCAGCTCGGCATCCCGGTCGCGCGCATCGAAATCCTCGATGCGCTCAGCATCCAGGCAATCAATCGCTACAGCAAGACCGCGCTGCGCGAGGCCCCGACGCTGTTCTTCGAGCTGCACGGCTCGCCCGCCGGCGTCGCCGAGCAGACGGCAGCGCTGCGCGCGATTGCCGCCGAACATGTCGGCATGGATTTCGAGTGGGCCGACAAGCCGGAGGACCGCTCGCGTCTCTGGCAGGCACGCCACGACGCCTATTACGCCTGCCTCGGCCTGCGGCCCGGCGCGCGATCGATCACCACCGACGTCTGCGTGCCGATCTCGCGGCTGGCCGAATGCATCGCCGCCACGCGCGCCGATCTCGAACAGACCGGGCTCGTCGCACCGCTGCTCGGCCATGTCGGCGACGGCAACTTCCACATGCTGCTGCTCGTCGATCCGGACGACGACGATCAACTCGCAACCGCCCGCGGCTTCGCCCAGCGACTGGCCGAACGCGCGATCGCCATGGACGGCACCTGCACCGGCGAGCACGGCATCGGCCTCGGCAAGCGCAAGTACATGGCGCTCGAACATGGCGCGGAGGCACTGGCCGTCATGCGCGCGATTAAAATGGCGCTCGACCCGGACGACATCATGAATCCGGGCAAGATCCTGCCCGACTAGCGGCGGCCCACAAGGCGGCTCGCGAGCGGGCGAACAACGAAGGAGGAGACACCTCATGCGTTCCGTCACGCTCGACGACAAATACACGCTCGCATCCGGGCGCATCTATCTGACCGGCGTCCAGGCGCTCGCCCTGCTGCCGATGCTGCAGCGGCGCCGCGACCTCGCGGCGGGACTCAATACCGCCGGCTTCATCTCCGGCTACCGCGGCTCGCCGCTCGGCGGCCTCGATCTCGCGCTCTGGCAGGCAAAGAAGCATCTCGACCGCCATCACGTCATGTTCCAGCCCGGCGTCAACGAAGACCTCGCCGCCACCGCCATTTGGGGTACGCAGCAGGTCAATCTCTTCCCCGGCGCCAGGTATGCCGGCGTCTTCAGCCTCTGGTACGGCAAGGGCCCGGGCGTCGACCGCTGCGGCGACGTGTTCAAGCACGCCAACTCGGCCGGCACCTCCCGCTTCGGCGGCGTCATCGCGGTGGCCGGCGACGACCACGCGGCGCGCTCCTCGACCGTCGCTCACCAGTCCGAGCACGCCTTCAAGGCGGCGATGATCCCGATGCTCGCGCCGTCCGGCGTGCAGGACTACCTCGACCTCGGCCTGCACGGCTGGGCGATGTCGCGCTACTCGGGTTGCTGGGTCGGTTTCAAGGCGGTCGCCGATACCGTCGAGTCTTCGGCCACGGTGGATCTCTCTCCGGAACGCCTGCAAATCGTCATCCCGACCGACTACGAGCTCCCAGCCGGCGGCCTCAACATCCGCTGGCCGGACGACCGGCTCGCGCAGGAGGCGCGCCTGCTCGACCGCAAGCTCTACGCCGCGCTGGCCTACTGCCGCGCCAACCGGCTCAATCGCGTCGTCATCGATTCGCCCAACCCGCGCCTGGGCATCATCGCCGCCGGCAAGAGCTATCTCGACGTGCGCCAGGCCTTCGACGACCTCGGCATCGACGACGCGCTCGCCGCCGAGATCGGCATCCGCCTCTACAAGGTCGGCATGGTGTGGCCGCTCGAATCCGAGGGCGTGCGCCGCTTCGCCGAAGGGCTCGACGAGATCCTCGTCGTCGAGGAAAAGCGCCAGTTGATCGAGTACCAGCTCAAGGAGGAGCTCTACAACTGGCGCGAGGATGTGCGGCCGCGCGTCATCGGCAAGTTCGACGAAAAGGGCGAATGGACGCTGCCGCACGGCAACTGGCTGCTGCCGGCGCGCGGCGAGCTGACGCCGGCCTTGATCGCCCGGGTGATCGCCCAGCGCATCGAGCGCTGGGTCACCTCCGAGCGCATCCGTGCACGGCTCGCGCTGCTCGAGGCCAAGGAACGGGCAGGCGCGCCGGTGATCGCCGCCGGCCGCATCCCCTGGTTCTGTCCGGGCTGCCCGCACAACACCTCGACGCGCGTGCCGGAGGGTTCGCGCGCGCTCGCCGGCATCGGCTGCCATTACATGGTCACCTGGATGGACCGCAACACCGCCACCTTCTCGCACATGGGCGGCGAGGGGGCGGCGTGGATCGGCCAGGCACCATTCACCGAAACCAGGCATGTTTTTGTAAACCTCGGCGACGGCACCTACTTCCACTCCGGCATCCTCGCGATCCGCGCCGCCATCGCGGCGAAGGTGAATGCCACCTACAAGATCCTCTACAACGACGCCGTGGCGATGACCGGCGGCCAGCCGGTGGACGGCGCGCTCTCCGTGCCGCAGATCGCGCGGCAGCTCGAAGCCGAAGGCGTCGGCCACATCGTGGTCGTCACCGACGGCACGCCGCGGGGTTGGCACAAGAGCGAGCTGCCGCACGGGACGCTGGTGCGCACGCGCGACGAGCTCGACACCATCCAGCGCGAGATGCGCGCCTGTCCCGGCGTTTCGGTGCTGATCTACGACCAGACCTGCGCCGCCGAGAAACGGCGCCGCAGGAAACGGGGAAAAATGCCCGACCCGCCGCTGCGCGTCTTCATCAACGAGGAAGTCTGCGAGGGCTGCGGCGACTGCGGCGTACAGTCGAACTGCCTCGCCGTCGTGCCGGTCGAAACGCCGCTGGGCAGGAAGCGCGCCATCGACCAGTCGGCCTGCAACAAGGACTTCTCCTGCCTCGACGGCTTCTGCCCGAGCTTCGTCACCGTCGCGGGCGGGCAATTGCGCAAGGGCAAGGCACTCGAACACGACGAAGGCGGCCAAATGAGCGCCGCCCCGCCGGCGCCGAGTCTGGCAAACACCGCCGCGCCCTTCGGCATCCTCATCACCGGCGTCGGCGGCACCGGCGTCGTCACGCTCGGCGCGCTGATCGGCATGGCCGCCCACATCGACGGCAAGGGCGTCACCGTGCTCGACATGACCGGCCTCGCGCAGAAGGGCGGCGCGGTGTTCTCCCACGTCCGGATCTGCGACGACCCGGCCGCCATCCACGCCGTGCGCATCGCCACCGGCGAGGCCGACGCGGTGATCGGCGGCGATGCGATCGTCAGCGCCTCCGCCGAAGCGCTCGCGAAGATGCAGACCGGCCGCACGCGCGCCGTCGTCAATTGCGCCGAGACGCCGACCGCCGAATTCACCGGCAATCCCGACTGGCGGTTCCCGCTCGAGCGTATCCGGACCGCACTGGCGGAAGCGACCGGCATGGACTTGCTGGACTGCCTCGACGCCTCGACGCTGGCGACGCAACTGATGGGCAACGCGATCTACGCCAACCTGCTGCTGCTCGGCTTCGCCTGGCAGCGCGGACTGGTGCCGGTCAGCGAAGCGGCGCTGACGCGCGCCATCGAGCTCAACGGCACGGCCGTCGAAATGAACCTGCGCGCCTTCCGCTGGGGCCGCCGGCTTGCCCACGACCCCGCCTGCGCCCCGCAAGCCGGAAGCGCCGCTCCGTCGGAACCGGGTTTCGCCGAACTGCTCGCCGATCGCACGCAACGGCTCACCGTCTACCAGGACGCCGCCTACGCCGCGCGCTACCGGACGCTGGTCGAACGGGTGCGCGCCCATCCGGCGGCCGACGAAGCGCTGGCGGCAGCCGTCGCGCGCAACTACTACCAGCTGCTCGCGGTGAAGGACGAATACGAGGTCGCCCGCCTCTACGCCGAAACCGGCTTTCTCGACCGCGTCGCCGCGCAGTTCGAGGGCGACTATGCCTTGCGCTTCCACCTCGCGCCGCCGCTGCTCGCGCGCCCCGACCCGAACACCGGCCGCATCCGCAAGCGCCGCTTCGGGCCGTGGATGATGACGGCCTTCAGATGGCTCGCCAGGGCGAGAAGGCTGCGCGGCACGCGCTGGGATCTCTTCGGCAGGAGCGCCGAACGCAAGATGGAGCGGCAGCTGGTCGCCGACTACGAAGCCGATGTCGCGCTGATCCTCGACCGGCTGCGCGGCGACAACCTGCCGGCCGCCATCGAATTGGCAGGCTGGCCGGACGCGGTGCGCGGCTTCGGGCCGGTCAAGCAAAACTCGGCGCTGGCGGGGCGGCGCCGGCGGGAGGAGGCGCGTGCGCGGCTTGCCGACTAACCCCCCGACCGGATCGCCGGCCGATTACCGGCCCGTCCACGCCCTGCTCGCCCAGCTCGGCGGCCTGGCCGTCACGCTCGCGCTCGCGGCGCTCGTCCGGCCGCTGACCAAGGCCAGCCTGGGCGAGATTTCCCTGTTGCTGGCGATGCTGCAGGGCGGCATCGCGACGATGATTGCCCTGCGCCAGGGCGCGCCGCGCTGGTGGCTGCCGATCCATCTCGCCTTCGCGCCGCTGCTGGTCCTCGTCCATGGCCTGCGCCTGCCGCCCGCGGTGTTCCTCGCCGGCTTCGCGCTCCTGCTGCTCGTCTTCTGGCGCACCGACAAGAGCCGCGTGCCGCTCTTCCTTTCCAGCGAAGCGACCGCCCGGGCGCTGCTCGACCTGCTGCCGGCGGCCCCCTGCCGCGTCATCGATCTCGGCTGCGGCGACGGCGGCCTGCTTGCCCGGCTGGCCAGGGCGCGGCCGGACTGCCGCTTCGCCGGCATCGAGCATGCACCACTGCCCTGGCTCGTCGCCCGGCTGCGCGCCGCCGGACTGGCGAACGTCGTGCTCCGCTACGGCGACTTCTGGCAGGAGGATCTCGCGGCTTACGACCTGGTCTATGCCTTCCTCTCGCCCGCACCGATGCCGCGCCTGTGGGCCCGCGCCGCCGCCGAACTGGGGCCGGACGCGATGTTGGTGAGCAACAGCTTCGCCGTGCCGGGCGTCGCCGCCGAGAAGATCATCCCGGTGGCCGACCGCCGCGCCACCCGGCTCTACCTCTACCGGCCCGGCCGCCCCGCCGACGCGCGCGATAAAGCCGGCGATTCCGCTGCATTTCCAGCCATCCCCGGGCCCGCCGATCGAGAATAATCCTGTCCCAGACGTACTCGGGCAGGACAACATGGCGGACATCATCTGCGTAATCGGCAACAAGGGCGGCACCGGCAAGACGACGCTGTCGCACATGCTCTGTCAGGGGCTGGGCCTGCTCGGCCAGCGCTCGGTCTGCGTGCTCACCGACACCTACCGCGAACCGCTCGATCCGGCCGACCGGCGCTACCTGATCGCCGACGCGCGCTCGCGCGAGGCGCTCGGCAAGGTCGTCGACAAGATCCGCACGCTGCAGGCCTGGCTCGGCGTGATCGACGGCGGCGGCAACCGCACCGAGATGGACCGCCGCCTCTACGGTGTCGCCGACCTGGTGCTGCTGCCCTTCCGCGACTCGCACGAGGACATCCGCACCGTGATCCGCGACCTCGAGTTGTTTCCGCGCGCCTACGCGATCCCGACGCAGTGGCCGACCAACGCCTGGCAGCGCGAAAGCGCCGAGAACACCGTGCGCGAACTGCTGGCGCCCTACCGCGACCGCATCCTCGACCCGGTGTTCAGCCTCTCGGCCAGCAAGCTGCTGCTGCAGAAGACGCTGCCGGGCAGCCTGCCGACGCCGCTGGCCAACGCCTGCCGCGCCGTCGCGCATCAGGTCGTCGACCTGCTGCAGCTGCCCTTGGACGACGATGCGCCCGTGCAGGGCGTGGCGCGCGCCGCCAACGGCGCCGCGCGGCCGCTGGCCGCCGCCGCCTGACCGCCTATTTCTTTCCCTGTGCGACGAGCAGCGCCTGCGAGCGGTTGCTCACACCCATCGCCTTGAAGATCGCCGAGACGTGGATCTTCACCGTCCCCTCGGTAACTTCTAGCAGCTTGGCGATGTCGCGGTTGGTCTTGCCCTCGGCCACCAGCTCAAGCACGCGCGCCTGACTCTTGGTCAGCCCGAAGCGCTCGGCGACCGTCTTGGCGCGCCGCCGCCGCGTCGTCGATTCGCGGTACTCGGGCGGCAGCCAGATCTCGCCGGCCAGCACCTCGCGCAGCGCGCCGAGCAGCACGTCGGTCGGGCTGGCCTTGGAGACGAAACCGGCCGCGCCCTGACGCATCGCCTTCATCACCGTGTCGCCGTCGTCGAGCGCCGACAGGATCACCATCGGGATGTGCGGATGCAGCTTGCGGATCACGCCCAGATAAGCCATGCCGCCGGTGCCCGGCAGCATCAGGTCGAGCAGCACGAGGTCGAAGTCGTTGTTC
The DNA here is from genome assembly GCA_002347285.1 of Rhodocyclaceae bacterium UBA2250. Lineage (GTDB taxonomy): Bacteria > Pseudomonadota > Gammaproteobacteria > Burkholderiales > Rhodocyclaceae > Sulfuricystis. Next base: position 8,606 of record DDXW01000071.1, read on the forward strand.
GCCTCGAGCAGGCGCGTCGCCTCGTCGACGTCCTTCGCCCCCAGCGTTTCGGCGGGGGCGCCGTCCTCCTCGAGCGCCTTCAAAGCCAGCAGCAAGCCTTCGCGCACCAGCGCGTGGTCCTCGATCACCAGAATGCGCACTTCGGTTTCCCCTTCTCCATGAACGGCTATCATAAGGGTATGTTCATATTCCTGTCGAGAGACCAGCCATGACGAACGAAAGCTCCGGCAACCCCGGCGATCCGATGGAATTCCTCAAGAACATGTGGGGCAACATGGGCTTCACGCTGCCCGGCATGGTCACGCCGACCGTCGATACCGACGAGCTCGGCAAGCGTATCGCCGACCTCAAGGCCGTCGAGGGCTGGCTGCGTTCGAACCTGAGTCTGCTGCAGATGAGCATCCAGGCGCTCGAAATGCAGCGCAGCACCCTCGCCGCCTTCCAGCAGATGAGCCAGGCCGCGCAGGGCGAGGCGGGCGCCGACGCGGCGGCCAACCCTTTCCTCAACCCGGCCGCCTGGCCGATGCCGTGGAACATGATGGGTGGCGCCGCCGCGCCGGCGCCGAGTTCCGCGGCGGACGCGCCGGCCGAAGCCGCGCCCTCAGGTCAAAAAAGCAAGCCAAAGCGGTAGGGTCGCCATCCCGAGCAGGGTGCTCGCCGAGATCAGCCAGGCGACGCGCGCTCCGTCGCCGCCCATGCGCTGGGTCAGGATGTAGGCCGAGGAAGCCGTCGGCAGCGCGGCGAACATGATCGCGATGTCGAAGTGGATGCCGGACAAGCCGACCTGCCGCCCGACGAAGTAGGCGATCACCGGCATCGCCAGCAGCTTCACCGCCAGCAGCCAGGCCGCCGCGCCGCGACCGTCCGGTCCGAGCGCGCCGCGCAGCTTGAGCGCCGCGCCGACCGTGAGCAGGCCGAGCGCGATCGCCGCCTCGGCCAGCCGGCCGAGAAACTGTCCGACCGGCGCCGGCACGCCGAAGCCGGCGAGGTTCCAAGCCAGCGCTGCGAGCGTGGCGAGGAACAGCGGGTTCTTCGCCAGTTCGCGCCACACCGAGGCCTCGGCGTGGCGTGCCAGCATCCACACCGCCGCGATGTTGGCAAAGGGCACCATGCCGCCGGCCAGCAGGCCCATCGCCGCGATGCCGGCCGCGCCGTGCAGCTTGGCCGCCACCGCGAGGCCGATGTAGGTGTTGTAGCGAAAGGCGCACTGGAACTGCGACGAGAAGGAGATCGGCGCGAGCCGGACGAAGGGCCGCATCGCCAGCGCCAGCAGCATCGCGCCGGCCATCGCCGCCGCGCCGGTGCCGATCAGCGGCACGGCCGCGAAGGACAGCGGCGTCTTGGTGATCGCGTTGAACAGCAGCGCCGGGAACAGCACGAAGTAGATGAGCTTTTCCAGGCCGACCCAGAAGCCGTCGCCCAGCGCCATCCAGCGCCGCAGGCCGTAGCCGAGCAGGATCAGCGCGAAATCGGGGAAGAGCGTCAGGGCGGTCTGCACCGCCGTTTTATATCACGCCGCTCCGTCGCAGCTGCTCGATCTCCGCCGCGCCGTAGCCCGCCGCGGCGAGGATCGCCGCCCCGTCGGCGCCGACTTTCGGCGCGGGCCGCCGCACTGCGAAGTCCAGCCCGCTCATCTTGAACGGCAGCGAAAACTGCTTCAGGCCGTCGGCCTCCGGCAGCATGCCGCGCGCCATGAGCTGCGGATGCGCCATCGCCTCCTCGAAGCTCAGCACCGGCGTCACGCCGCAATCGACGTTTTCGAACAGCGCGGCCCAGTGCGCGAGCGGCCGGCCGGCCAACAGCGCGGCGACTTCGGCGCGCGTGCGCTCGCCCGCCGCGCCGCGCGCCAGGCCGTGGGGCTTCAGGTCGGGCCGGCCGAGCGCGTCGCAGAACAGCTGCCAGAACTTCGGCTCGAGCGCGCCGACCGCCAGCCAGCGGTCGTCCTGCGTCCGGTACAGGCCGTAGGCCGGCAGGCCGCCGCTCAGGTCGTCGGTGCCGCGCGGCAGCGTGCCGCCGCGCGCCAGCACCGACAGCAGCCCGGTGTAGGCATGCGCGAAGGTCGCGTCGGTCATCGACACATCGACGTAGCGGCCCTCCCCCGTCGCCCGCGCGCCGAGCAGCGCGGCGAGGATGCCCATCGCCGCGGTCAGCGCGCCGCCGAGCAGGTCGCCGATCTGCAGGTTGGGGATCGCCGGATCGCCGTCCCGCGTGCCGATCTGGTCGAGCACGCCCGACGTGGCGATGTAGTTGAGGTCGTGGCCGGCGCGGTCGCGCCAAGGACCGTCCTGGCCATAGCCGGTGATGGCGCAATAGACGATCTGCGGGTTGATCGCCTTCACCGCCGCGTAGCCGACGCCGAGTTTGTCGACCACGCCCGGCCGGAAGCTCTCGACGATCGCGTCGGCGTCGCGTGCGAGGCGCAGGAACACTTTCACACCTTCCGGCTGCTTGAGGTCGAGGCGCATGCCGCGTTTGTTTCGATTCACCACGCGGAAGAAGAAGCTGTCCTCCCCGGGCGCGGCGCCGAGGCCCATGGTGCGCGCGTAGTCGCCCGCCCCGCTATGGTCGAACCCCTCGATCTTGATCACCTCCGCGCCGAGATCGGCGAGGTGCAGCGTGCACACCGGCCCGGGCAGCAGACGGGTGAGATCGAGCACCTTGATGCCGGCGAGCGGTGCCGAAGCCGTTGATGCGTTCATGGAGGGATCTGCGGATATGATCGGAAGATCGAATGCTAGCCGAACTCAGCCATGCCGAAACCGACGCGCTCAGCGCCCGTCACCGCCGCCCCCGCCAGGTCGGAACGCTGGTCGCAGCGCGTGACGGAGAGCAGCAACGCGCTCGACCTCGAGCCCGGCGTGTTCACGCTGGCCGAGCCGCGCATGATCGCGCTGTCGCTCAAGGCGTCGGCCGAGCGCAGCACGCGCCGCAAGGCGCCGCCGTTCCGTTCGGCGATGTCGATGCTCAATTTCTTCATCAATCGCGCCGGCCGGCAGCTGAACGCCGAGCAGCGCGCGCGGCTCGAAGCCGCCAAGGACGAACTGCGCGATCTCTTCGGCCGGCCGCGCCGGGCGCCGCCGCGCTGAAACTCGGCGCCGGCGGGGCGGCGCCTAATCGAATTTCCGTTCGTCGCTGATCACCTTGCCGTCGTTCGGCAGGCTGGCGGCGAACACCACCTCGCCGCGCAGCTTGGTCAGCTCGCGCAGGCTGTCGGCGACCGCGGCGGCGAGCGCGGCGGCACCCTCCCCCCGCCCGTTGCCCTCGCAGTGCAGCGTCATCGTGTCGATGCCGCCGGGGTTGGTGACGACCAGGCGCGCGCGGGCGATCTGCGGATGGCGCTTGATCACCGCGGCGATCTGCTCGGGATGGACGAACATGCCCTTGATCTTGGCGGCCTGGTCGGCGCGGCCGAGCCAGCCCTTGATGCGCATGTTGGTGCGGCCGCAGGGCGAGGGCGCGCAGAGCGATTCGGGCAGGATCGCCGACAGGTCGCCGGTGCCGAAGCGGATCAGCGGGTAGTCGGCGTTGAACAGCGTGACGACGACCTCGCCGACCTCGCCGTGCGGCACCGGCTCGCCGGTGCCGGGGCGGACGATCTCGAGGAGCACGCCCTCGTCGACGACGAGGCCCTGGCGCGCCGCCGTCTCGTAGGCGATCGAGCCGAGGTCGGCGGACGCATAGACCTGGTAGCCATCGACGCCGCGCGCGCGCAGCGCTTCGCGCAGCGGCGGCAGGAAGGCCTCGCCCGAGACCAGCGCCTTCTTCAGCGACGGGATCGCCAGGCCGAGTTCGTCGGCCTTGTCGAGCAGGATGCGCAGGAAGGAGGGCGTGCCGACGTAGGCGTCCGGCTGCAGGTCAGCCATCGCCCCCACCTGCTGCTCGGTCTGGCCGACCCCGCCCGGGAAGACCGTGCAGCCGAGCGCCAGCGCTCCGGCCTCGAGCAGCCAGGCGCCCGGCGTCATGTGGTAGGAGAAGCTGTTGTGCACCAGGTCGCCGGCGCGCACGCCGGCGGCGTACAGCGCGCGCGCGGTGCGCCAGTAATCCGGCTGGCGGCCTTCCGGTTCGTAGATCGGGCCGGGCGAGGCGAACACGCGGCCGAGCGCGCCCCAGCCGGACGCAGCCAGGCCGCCGAGCGGGCGGCGGCGCTTCTGCAACTCGATCAGCTCGTGCTTGCGCAGCACCGGCAGCCGGGCCAGCGCCGCGCGCGAGTCGATCGCGGCGGCATCGACGCCGTGCAGGATCTCGGCGAAATGCGGCGCATTGGCCTTGGCGTGGGCGATCTGGCGCGGCAGGCGCGCCAGCAGGTCGCGCTCGCGTTCCCGCGGATCGCGCGTCTCGAGGGCGTCGAAATGGTCGCCGTTCATGCCAGCCAGCGCTTGCGGCGACGGTAATGCTTCACTTCGCGGAAGCTCTTGCGGCCCTGGGAGGACAGGCCGAGGTAGAACTCCTTGACGTCCTCGTTGCTGCGCAGCTCGGCGGCCTCGCCCTCCATGACGACGCGGCCGTTCTCGAGGATGTAGCCGAAGTCGGCGTAGCGCAGCGCGACCATGGTGTTCTGCTCGGCGAGCAGGAAGCTCACCTTCTCGCGCTGGTTGAGATCGCGCACGATCTCGAAGATCTCCTCGACGATCTGCGGCGCGAGCCCCATCGAGGGCTCGTCGAGCAGGATCATCTCCGGATTGGCCATCAGCGCGCGGCCGATGGCGGTCATCTGCTGCTCGCCGCCGGAGGTGTAGCCGGCCTGCGAGCCGCGCCGCTGCTTGAGGCGCGGGAAGTACTGGTAGACCTTCTCGAGGCTGGCCTTCTGCTCGGCGCGCGACTGCGTCCGCGTGTAGGCGCCGGTGAGCAGATTCTCCTCGACGGTCAGGTGGGCGAAGCAGTGGCGGCCTTCCATCACCTGGATCACGCCGCCCCGCACCAGTTCGTTGGGCGTGAGCTGGTCGACGCGCCGTTGCTTGAACTGGATGTCGCCCTTGGTCACCTCGCCGCGCTCGGCACGCAGCAGGTTGGAGATGGCTTTCAGGGTGGTCGTCTTGCCGGCGCCGTTGGCGCCGAGCAGGGCGACGATCTTGCCCTGCGGTACCTCGAGCGACACCCCCTTGAGCACGAGGATGACGTGGTCGTAGATGACCTCGATGTTGTTGATGGAGAGATAGGCGCTCATGACGGTTCCCGGGTGGGAAAAGCCGGCGCCGGCAGGCGGCATTCGCCGCCCCGCCAGCGCCGGCTTTTCGGCTTACTTCTCTTTGCTGCAGTCGCGCGGCGTGACGCCCTTCTCTTTCGCGTACTTCGCCGCGTCGGCCTGGAACAGCGGGTGGATCAGCTGCTTGTTGCCCTCGATCCAGTCGGTCAGCACCACCCACTTGCTGCCATCCCACTGCTGCATCTTCACCTTGCCCGAACCTTCGTGGTTGCTGCAGGAAGTCTTCACGTCGGGCAGCAGGCCGGTGGCGCCGATCTGTCTGAGGCGCGCCTCGGTGATGTTGAGGTTCTCCAGGCCCCAGCGCACCTGCTCGGCGTTCATCGCCTTGCCCTTGCCGTACTTGGCCTGCGCGGTCAGCAGGGCCTCGACCGACAGCACGGCGGCGGAAACGCCGCGGTTGTAGAGGACGGTGCCGAGCTTGGACTTGTCGGACAGGTTGCCCTTTCCGCCGCCATAGACGGTCTTCTCGATGTCGGCGATCAGCGGCACGCCCTTGCCGGCGACGTTCCAGGTGGCGGACATGTAGCCCTTGGCGGCGTCGCCGGCCGGCACGGTGTCCTCCTCGGAACCGGCCCACCATGAACCGATCATCTTGTCGCGCGGATAACCGACCTTCTGCGCCGCCTTGAGTGCGGTCTGATTCATCACGCCCCAGCCCCACATGATCACGTAATCGGGCTTCTCCTGGCGGATGCGTAACCACTGGGACCCCTGTTCGTTGCCCGGGTGGGCGACGGGAATCTGCACCAGTTCGAACTTGCCCAACCGTGCTTCGGCTTCCAGGGCGAGGATCGGCTCCTTGCCGTAGGCGGAGTCATGATAGAGGAACACGATCTTCTTGCCTTCGAGGCTGCCGTTGTTCTTGTCCTTGAGGAACTTGATGATCGCCGAGGCCTGCATCTGGTAGGTGGTCACCAGCGGGAAGGCCCAGGGGAAGACCGAGCCGTCCACCGCGGAAGTGAGGCCATAGCCCATCATGGCGAGCGGCAGTTTGTCGGCAGCGGACTTGTCCACCAAGGCATAGGAAATACCGGTGGCCATCGTGTGGATCGGGCCGGGTGCCTTCTGCGCCTTGGACTTCATGCGCTCGTAGCACTCCACGCCCTTGGCGTTGTTGTACTCGGTCTCGCACTCTTCCCAGGTGACCTGCACGCCGTCGATGCCGCCCTTCATGTTGACGTAGCTCAGGTAGTCGATGAAGCCGCCATAGAAGGCCTGGCCGTTGGCGCCGTAGGGGCCGACACGGTAGGAGGGAATCATGAAGAACTGCTCCTCGGCGGCCTGCGCGGACGGCAGGACCGCGCCGAAGCAGGCGGCGGCGACGGAAGTGGCGATGGCGAGCTGTTTGAACTTCTTGATCATTTAAGTCTCCTCTTCGTTAGTGTTTGTTCAACTGCGGTTAGTGCGGGAACGGCCACAGACGCAACTTCTCCTTGCCGATCTGCCACAGGCGGGCAAGGCCATGCGGCTCGACGATCAGGAAGAACATGATCAGCGCGCCGAACACCATGAGCTGGATGTGCGACACCGTAGCGCTGCCGAAGGGCAGGCCGAGCAGATCGGAAAGCGCCGGCAGCGCGATGTCGAGGAAGATCGGCAGCAGCAGGATGAAGGCCGCGCCGAGGAAGCTGCCGAGGATGCTGCCGACGCCGCCGACGATGATCATGAACAGGATCTTGAACGACAGGTCGAGCGAGAAGCCGTCCGGCTCGACCGAGCCGAGGTAGCAGAAGGCGTAGAGCGCGCCGGCGACGCCGCAGTAGAAGGAGCTGACCGCGAAGGCCAGCAGCTTGGTGCGCATCAGGCGGATGCCGATCACCTCGGCGGCGACGTCCATGTCGCGCACCGCCATCCAGGCGCGGCCGGTCGTCGAACGCACCATGTTCTTCGCCAGCAGCGCGAGCACCGCGACGATGGACAGCACCAGCAGGTAGCGCGACTGCGGCGTATCGAACGTGAAGCCGAGAATCTCGACGTTCGGCACCGAAATCACCCCGGAGGACGAATTGTTCGACAGGTAGGGGAACTTGGTCAGGCACCAGACGATGAAGAACTGGGCCGCCAGCGTCGCCACGGCCAGGTAGAAGCCCTTGATGCGCAGGCTCGGCAGGCCGAACAGGATGCCGACGCCCGCCGCCGTCAGGCCGGCGAGGATGAAGGACAGCAGGATCGGCATGCCCTCGATGCGCACCTGGAAGTTGTAGGCGGCATAGGCGCCGACCGCCATGAACGCCGCCGAGCCGAGCGACAGCTGGCCGGCATAGCCGGTGAGGATGTTGAGGCCGAGCGCGGCAAGCGAAAAGATCAGGAAGGGGATCAGGATCGCGTTGAACCAGTAGTTGCCGGCCACGGCCGGCACCACGAGGAAGGCGACGGCGAGCAGCAGCAGGATGCCGATGCGATCCTGGCGGATCGGGAAGATCTGCTGGTCGGCGGCGTAGCTGGTCTTGAATTGTCCGGTTTCTCTGTAGATCATCTGTTACACCCGATCGATGTGCTTCTCGCCGAACAAGCCTTCCGGCCGCACCAGCAGGAACAGCAGCGCCAGAACGTAGGGGAACCAGCCCTCGATGCCGCCGAAGTTGCCGCCGAACCAGCCGGCCATCACCGGCGGGATGTAGATCTCGGCGAGTTTTTCCGAGGCGCCGATGATCAGGCCGCCGACGATGGCGCCCGGCACCGAGGTGAAGCCGCCGAGGATCAGCACCGGCAGCGCCTTGAGCGCCGTGAAGGTGAGCGCGAACTGCACGCCGTTGCGCGAACCCCAGAGCATGCCGGCGACCAGCGCCACGAAGCCGGCCACCGCCCACACCAGCGCCCAGATGTGCTGCAGCGGGATGCCGATCGACAGGGCGGCCTGGTGGTCGTCGGCCACGGCGCGCAGCGCGCGGCCGACGCGCGTGTATTGGAAGAACAGCGCCAGCACGGCGACCAGCGCGAAAGCGATGCCTGCCGCCGCGAGGTCGAAGCTGCTGATCACCATGTTCCAGTTGTCGAGGATCCAGGGGATCGGCTCGTCGACCAGCCCGATGTCGAGCGGCCGCACCGCGTTGCCCCAGAGCAGCGGCGCCAGTCCCTCGACGAAGAACGCCAGGCCGATGGTCGCCATGAACAGCGCGATCGGCGGCTGGTTGACCATCTTGCGCAGCACGAACTTCTCGGTGGCGATGCCGAACAGCGTCATGACGACGAAGGCGAGGACGAAGGCGAGCCACAGCGGTGCGCCCTTTTCCATGAAGCCGACCAGCGACAGTGCGGCGAAGAAGACCATCGCGCCCTGGGCGAAATTGAACACGCCCGACGCCTTGAAGATCAGCACGAAGCCGAGCGCCACCAGCGAGTACATCACGCCGGAGAGCAGGCCGCCGATGAGGACTTCCAGGAAGAATTGCATGGCCGGCTCTCCTAGTGCTGCGTGCCGAGGTAGGCCGCGATGACCTCGGGGTTGTTCTTGACGTCGTCGGGCGCGCCGTCGCCGATCTTCCTGCCGTAGTCGAGCACGACGACGCGGTCGGAGATGTCCATGACGACGCCCATGTCGTGCTCGATCAGCACGATCGTGGTGCCGAACTGGTCGTTCACGTCGAGGATGAAGCGGCACATGTCCTGCTTCTCCTCGACGTTCATGCCGGCCATCGGCTCGTCGAGCAGCAGCATCGACGGCTCGGCGGCCAGCGCGCGGCCGAGTTCGACGCGCTTCTGCAAACCGTAGGGCAGGCGGCCGACCGGCGTCTTGCGGATGTGCTCGATCTCGAGGAAGTCGATCACCTCCTCGACCTTGCGGCGGTGCGCCAGCTCCTCGCGCCGGGCCGGACCCCACCACAGCGCGTGCTGCAGGAAGCTGCACTTCATCTTGAGGTTGCGGCCGGCCATCAGGTTGTCGAGCACGCTCATGCCCTTGAACAGCGCGATGTTCTGGAAGGTGCGCGCGATGCCGGCGGCGGCCATCGCGTGGGTGTCCATGTCCTTGCGGTGCTCGCCGCGGAAGACGATCTCGCCCTGCTGCGGGTGATAGACGCCGTTGATGACGTTGAGCATCGAGCTCTTGCCGGCGCCGTTCGGGCCGATGATGGCGCGGATCTCGTGCTCGCGCACGTCGAAGGAGATGTCGGTGAGCGCCTTGACGCCGCCGAACGAGAGGGAAATGTTCCTGAGGTCGAGGATGACCTCGCCGATCTGCCTTGCCATCAGGCCGCCCTCCCCAGATTCACTTGGGTGACCGGAAAGGTCTTGACGTCGCGGATGACGAGGTCGGCGGCGACCTTGCCTTTCCGGCCGTCCTCGAACTTGACCTCGGTCTCGATGAACTGCGATGCCTTGCCGCCATAGAGCGCGTCGATCAGCACGGCGTACTTCTCCGAAATGAAGTTGCGCCTGACCTTCCGCGTGCGGGTCAGTTCGTCGTCGTCGGGATCGAGTTCCTTGTGCAGGATCAGGAAGCGATGCACCTGGGTATCGGCCACCATGGCGTCGTGCGCGAGTTCGGCATTCACCTGCTCGACGCACTCCTGGATCAGCTGGTACACCTCGGGCTTGGCGGCCAGGTCGGTGTAGCCGGCGTAGGGGATGCCGCGCCGCTCGGCCCAGTTGCCGACCGCGCCCATGTCGATGTTGATGAAGGCGCACACCATGTCGCGGTCGTGGCCGAAGGCGACCGCCTCCTTGATGTGGGCGAAGAACTTCAGCTTGTTCTCGATGTAGTTGGGCGCGAACATCGCGCCGTTGCCGAGCTTGCCGACGTCCTTGGCGCGGTCGATGATCTTCAGGTGGCCGTCCTCGTCGAGGAAGCCGGCGTCGCCGGTCATGAAGTAGCCGTCGGCGTTGATCGACTCGGCCGTGGCGTCCGGCCGTCGGTAGTACTCCTTGAGCAGCATCGGGCCCTTGACGAGGATCTCGCCGTTGTCGGCGACCTTGATCTCGACGCCGGGCGCCGGCAGGCCGACCGAATCGAACTTGATCTGGCGGTCGGGCTGCAGGCAGACGTAGGCGCAGGTCTCGGTCTGGCCATACAGCTGCTTGAGGTTGATGCCGATCGAGCGGTAGAAGCGGAACAGGTCGGGGCCGATCGCGGCACCCGCGGTGTAGGCGACGCGGATGCGGCTCATGCCGAGCACGTTTTTCAGCGGACCGAAGACGAGCAGCTTGCCGAGCGCATACAGGAGACGGTCTGCGGCGGGCACCGGCTTGCCGTCGAGGATGCCGGCGCCGCAGCGCTTCGCCACGCCCATGAAGTAATGGAACATGCGGCGCTTGAGCGCGCCCGCGTCCTCCATGCGGATCATCACCTGCGTCAGCAGGTTCTCGAACACGCGTGGCGGGGCGAAGTAGCAGGTCGGGCCGATCTCGCGCAGGTCGGTCATCACCGTGTCGCCCGATTCGGGGCAGTTGATGGTGAAGCCGGCGACCAGCGCCTGCGCGTAGGAGAACAGGTTGTCGCCGACCCAGGCCATCGGCAGGTAGGAGAGCACCTCGTCGGCCTCGCCGAGGCCGTCGAACCCGCAGCCGCCGCGCGCGGCGGAGATCAGCGCATGGTGGGTCTGGCAGACGCCCTTGGGCTTGCCGGTGGTGCCCGAGGTGTAGAGCATGATGGCGATGTCGTCGGGGCGGCCCTGCGCGATCTCCTGGTCGAGGAAGTCGGGCTGGTTGGCGTCGTGGATCGCGCCGGCGGCAACCACCTCGTCGAGGCCGTGCAGGAAGGCCTGGGTGTAGTGGCGCAGGCCGCGCGGGTCGTCATAGACGATGTGCCGCAGCTCGGGGCACTGCTCCCTGACCTCGAGCAGCTTGTCGACCTGCTCCTGGTCCTCGACGATCGCGATGTGGATGCCGGCGTCCTGCAGGACGAAGGTCATCTCCAGCGCGACGGCGTCCTGGTACATCGGCACCGGGATGCCGCCGAGCATCTGCGCGGCGCACATCGACCAGTAGAGCCGCGGGCGGTTGTCGCCGATGATGCCGAGGCGGTCGCCGCGCTTGAAGCCGAGCTCCGCCAAGCCGCAGGCGATGGCGCGCACTTCGCGCGCAGCCTCCGCCCAGGTCCAGCTCTGCCAGATGCCGAGATCCTTCTCGCGCACCGCCGGGCGGGCGCCGCGTACGCGCGCATGCTCCAGCAGCAGGCGAGGAAAGGTGTCGAGACGATCCGTCGGCGCGGCCGACGTCGCAGCTGTCATCGATGCAACTCCTCCATCCGGTTCCGCGTATCGCCGGGGCATCCCGCCGATCGCATTTTCTTGTCCGCCGATGCCGCGTTTGCCGCACTGCATCAAGCATTGCCGGTTGATTGTAACTGCGCGGACTCTACCCCGCGTGCCTGCCTATAATTGTCGCGTGACTGACAATTCATCGATCCCGCCCCGCGCCGCGCCGACGCTCGACGAGGCCATCGCCCTCTCGCGCTGGGCCCGGGGACTCGGAGCAGACGAACTGGCGCGCGCGCGCCAGGGCATGAGCGAGCGCAGCATCCCGGCCGGCGGCTTCGTCTGCCGCCAGGGCGAGCCGGTGTCCTGCTGGCTCGGCGTTATCGACGGTCTGGTGAAGATGTCCTCGGACTGGGTGACCGGCAAGACCGCCTCCTACGCCGGCATCCCGCAGGGCGGCTGGTTCGGCGAAGGCTCGCTGCTGAAAACCGAGCTGCGCCGTTACGACGTGATCGCGCTGCGCGCCACGCGCGTCGCCTGCATGAAGCGCGAGACCTTCCGCTGGCTGCTCGACCACAGCATCGCCTTCAACCACGCGATCATCGAGCAGATCAACGAGCGGCTCGGCCAGTTCATCGGCCTGCTCGAATCCGAGCGCCTGCACGACACCGACACGCGTGTCGCGCGCAGCCTCGCGGTCATGTTCAACCCGGTGCTCTATCCCGGCCAGAACCCCAGCCTGACGATTTCGCAGGAAGAGATCGGCAACCTCGCCGGCGTCTCGCGCCAGCGCGTCAACCGCTCGCTGAAGATCCTCGAGGACGCCGGCTTCCTGCGCATCGAGTACGGCGGCATCGCGATCCTCGATCTCGACGGCCTGCGCCAGTTCGGCGGCTGAGCCGATTCCGCGCCGCCCCGCCAGCGCCGAGTTTCCCCATGAAACGCATCGAACTGCTCGCCCCCGCCAAGACCGCCGAGATCGGCATCGAGGCGGTGCGCCACGGCGCCGACGCCGTCTACATCGGCGGCCCGGCCTTCGGCGCGCGCGACAAGGCAGGAAATTCTGTCCAGGAACTCGCGCGTTTAGTCTCATTCGCGCACCGCTTCCGCGCACGCATCTACGTCGCGCTCAACACGATCCTCGCCGACGCCGAACTCGAACCCGCCCGGCAACTGGCCATCGACTGCTGGCACGCCGGCGTCGATGCGCTGATCGTGCAGGACATGGGCCTGCTCGAACTCGACCTGCCGCCGCTCGACCTGCACGCCTCGACGCAGTGCGACATCCGCACGCCGGCCAAGGCGCGCTTCCTCGCCGACTGCGGCTTCTCCCAACTGGTTCTTGCTCGCGAACTCTCGCTAAAGGAGATCGCCGCGGTGCGCGCCGCGCTGCCGGATGACGTGATCGTCGAGCACTTCGTGCATGGCGCGCTGTGCGTCGCCTTCTCGGGCCAGTGCACCATCAGCCATGCGCAGACCGGCCGCAGCGCCAACCGCGGCGACTGCTCGCAGGCCTGCCGCCTGCCCTACACATTGCATGATGGCGCGGGACGCGTGGTCGCCTTCGAGAAGCATCTGCTCTCGCTCAAGGACAACGACCAGAGCGCCAACCTCCTTCCCTTGATCCAGGCCGGCGTGCGCAGCTTCAAGATCGAGGGCCGCTACAAGGATGCCGGCTACGTCAAGAACATCACCGGCCACTACCGCAAGCTCCTGGATACGCTCTTCGAGCGGCATCCCGAGTACGGACCCGCTTCGAGCGGCACGGTCACGCTCAAGTTCGCGCCGCACCCGGACAAGACCTTCCACCGCGGCGCCACCGACTACTTCACCCACGGCAGGACCAGCGATCCCGCGCACATCGTCGCCTTCGACACGCCGGCCTTCGTCGGCCTGCCGATCGGCAAGATCACGCAGGTCGGCGACGACTGGTTCGATCTCGCCACCGACGCAACGCTCGCCAACGGCGACGGCCTGTCGTGGATGCACAAGCGCGCAGCCGCCGGCACGCAGGCCAACAAAGTCGAAAGGCTCGGCGACGGCCGCTGGCGTATTTGGCCGAACGATCCCATCGACAAATTGCCCGGCCTGAAGCCCGGCCTCGCCATCAACCGCAACCGCGACCAGGCTTGGGAGCAAGCGCTCACAAAGGAATCCGCCGAGCGGCGCATCGCCGTCGATGCCACGTTCGCCGAGACGCCGAACGGCTTCGCGCTGACGCTCACCGACAGCGACGGCATCGCCGCGACGGCGACGCTCGCGCACGAGAAACAGCCGGCGCACAAGCCGGAAGAGGCAGCGGATCAGCTGCGCGCGCAGGTCGGCCGCCTCGGCAACACCGAGTTTTCGTTGCGTGATTTCACGGTGCCTTGGTCGCAGCCCTGGTTCGTGCCGAGCTCGGCCGCCAACCAGCTGCGCCGCGACGCCGTCGCCGCGCTCGAAGCCGCGCGCGCGACTACTTATTCGCGGGTACTGCGCCGTCCAGCAGTCGAGCCGCCGACGCCCTATCCGGAGGACACGCTGAGCTTCCTTGCCAACGTCTACAACGCCGCCGCGCGGCGCTTCTACGAGAAGCACGGGGTCAAGCTGATCAAGCACGCCTACGAGGCGCACGAGGAAACCGGCGAGGTCGCGCTGATGATCACCAAGCATTGCCTGCGCCACGCCTTCAACCTCTGCCCGCACCAGGCCAAGGGCGTCACGGGCGTGCAGGGACAAGTGCGCGCCGAGCCGATGACGCTGGTCAGCGGCAACGAGCGCTTCACGCTGGTCTTCGATTGCCGCGCCTGCGAGATGCACGTGCTGGGCCGCATCCGGCCGCAGATCCTCGCCAGCCCGCCGCCGGGCAGCGCATGAGCGGCCCGACGCAGGACTTCTGGCAGGCGCGTTTCGCCAGCGGCGCGATCCCGTGGGACCGCGGCACGCCGAACCCGCAGCTGCTGCAGTGGATCGCCAACGGCATGCTCGCGCCGGGCATGCAGGTCGCCGCCGATCCCGCCGCGCCGCCGGGCACGATCCATGGCCCGCCCTACCCGGAGGTGAAATCGCCGGTCGGCAGGCTCGAACTCGCCGTCGTGCTGACCCGGAAATAAAACTCGGCGCCGGCAAGGCGGCGCCGAGTGGCGTTACCTCAGAACAGCCAGGGCTGCACGGCCTGGTGCCTCTTCTCGAAGGCGCGAATCTCGTCGGCGTGCTGCAGCGTCAGGCCGATCTCGTCGAGGCCGTTGAGCAGGCAGTGCTTGCGATGCGGCGTGATGTCGAACGTGAACCACTCGCCGGCCGGATTGCGCACGGTCTGGGTCTCGAGGTCGACGCGCAGCTTGTAGCCCGGCTGCGCGGCGCACTCGCGGAACAGCTGGTCGACGATCTCGCTGGAAGCGACGATCGGCAGGATGCCGTTCTTGTAGCAGTTGGAAAAGAAGATGTCGGCGAACGACGGCGCGATGACGACGCGGAAGCCGTAGTCCTCGATCGCCCACGGCGCGTGCTCGCGGCTCGAACCGCAGCCGAAGTTGTCGCGCGCCAGCAGGATCTGCGCGCCCTGATAGCGTTTTTGATTGAGCACGAAGTCCTTGCGCAGCGGGCGGTTGGTGCAGTCCATGCCGGGCTCGCCGACATCGCTGTAGCGCCATTCGTCGAACAGGTAGGGGCCGAAGCCGGAGCGCTTGATCGACTTGAGGAACTGCTTCGGGATGATCGCGTCGGTGTCGACGTTGGCGCGGTCGAGCGGGCAGACCAGGCCGTCGAGAGTGGTGAAGGGTTTCATGGGCGGGCCTCTCAGAACTTGCGGATATCGACGAAGTGGCCGGCGATGGCGGCGGCGGCGGCCATTTCCGGGCTGACCAGATGGGTGCGGCCGCCGGCGCCCTGGCGGCCCTCGAAGTTGCGGTTCGAGGTCGAGGCGCAGCGCTCGCCCGGCGCGAGGCGGTCGGCGTTCATCGCCAGGCACATCGAGCAGCCGGGTTCACGCCACTCGAAGCCGGCGTCGATGAAGATCCTGTCCAGCCCCTCGGCCTCGGCCTGGCGCTTGACCTGGCCGGAGCCCGGCACGACGAGGACCTGCTTGACGTTGGCGGCCTTCTTGCGGCCCTTCGCCACCGCGGCGGCGGCGCGCAGGTCCTCGATCCGGGAATTCGTGCAGCTGCCGATGAACACCTTGTCGAGCTGGATCTCTTCGATCGGCGTGTCGGCCTTGAGTCCCATGTACTGCAGCGCACGCTCGATGCCGGCGCGCCTGACCGGATCCTTTTCACTCGCCGGGTTCGGCACCTTGGCGCCCACGGGCAGGACCTGTTCGGGCGAGGTGCCCCAGGTCACCTGCGGCTGGATCGCCGCGGCGTCGAGATCGACCACCGCGTCGAACTTCGCGTCGGCGTCGGACTTGAGCGTCCGCCAGTAGGCGACCGCCTTGTCCCACTGCTCGCCCTTGGGCGCGAACTGGCGGCCCTTGAGGTATTCGAAGGTCTTCTCGTCCGGCGCGATCAGACCGGCGCGCGCGCCGCCCTCGATCGCCATGTTGCAGAGGGTCATGCGGCCTTCCATGCTGAGGTCGCGGATCGCCGCGCCGCCGAACTCGATCGCGTAGCCGGTGCCGCCGGCGGTGCCGATCTTGCCGATGATGGCGAGCGCGACGTCCTTGGCGGTGACGCCCTGGCCGAGCCTGCCGTCGACCTTGACCAGCATGCGTTTCGACTTCTTGGCCACCAGCGTCTGCGTGGCGAGCACGTGCTCGACCTCCGAGGTGCCGATGCCGTGCGCCAGCGCGCCGAAGGCGCCGTGCGTCGAGGTGTGGCTGTCGCCGCAGACGACCGTCATGCCCGGCAGCGTGGTGCCGTTCTCCGGGCCGATGACATGGATGATGCCCTGGTTGGCGTGCTTGAACGGGAAATACACCAGCGCGCCGAAATCCTTGATGTTCTGGTCGAGCGTCTCGACCTGCAGACGCGAGACCGGGTCCTCGATGCCGCGGTCCCAGTGGTCGGTCGGCGTGTTGTGGTCGGGGTTGGCGACGATCGAGTCGCTGCGCCAGGCCTTGCGGCCGGCCAGCCGCAGCCCCTCGAAGGCCTGCGGACTCGTCACCTCGTGCATCAGGTGGCGGTCGATGTAGAGGAGGCAGGTGCCGTCGGATTCCTCGCGGACGACGTGCGATTCCCAGAGTTTGTCGTAGAGCGTCTTGCCGGCCATGGCGGTCTTTCCCGGATTCGAAAAGGTGAAAGTTTACCTCAGCGGCAGGGAAAACTCGGGGCTGACGGGGCGGCCTCCAGTCTCGGCTATTCGCGTTCGGCGTAGCCGGCTTCCCGCTGGCTGCGCACGGCCAGCACGAAGGCGATGTCGATTTCGGCGATGTAGTGATAGAGGGCGATGCAGCCATGCGCGCGGCGGCCGATGACGAGTTCGCGTTTGCCGTTGCCGGCCGGGCGGCCGATCAGGGGGTTGTGTTCGAGCACGTCGAACGCCTCGATGATTTCGCGAATGCGCAGTTCCGGGCGCTCGACCTGATGGGCCGCAAGGTGATCGAGAATGCGCTCGAAGTCCTCGGCGACCTCGGGCGCCAGTTCGATGCGCGACACGTTCAGCGCGCCAGCTTGCGCGCCGCCGGTCGCTTGGCGGCCTTGCCGGCGACGCGCTCTTCGAGATAGGCGCGCATTTCCGCCCAGGGAATCGTCTTGCCGGTGGCAACGATGTTGGCGTAGCGCGCTTCGGCTTGCGCATCGAAATCCGCGCGCCGTTCTTCGTTCGCCGCCTTCTCGGCGATGGCTTCGAGAATCAGGGCGTGCGCCGTGGTGCCGGAGCGCTTGGCCGCCGCATTGATGCGGGCCTTGAGTTCCTCCGGCAAACGAACGGTCGTGGTGGTCATGGGCGCCTCCGATGAAAAGTTGCGCCCACTGTAGCCCGTTTGTGCTACTTATTCAACTTTCCGCCGCCGCCCCGTCAGCACTGAGTTTTGACGGTCGCGCTCATGCCGCCTGGCGCAGGGCTTCCTGGTCGCGCAGCAGCTTGTATTCGATGGAGTCGACCAGCGCCTGCCACGAGGCGTTGATGATGTCGGTGGACACGCCGATCGTCGTCCAGTTCTCATTCTGGTCGGTCGATTCGATCAGCACGCGCACCTTGGCGGCGGAGGCCTGGTCGGAATCGAGCACGCGCACCTTGTAGTCGGTGAGGCGGATTTCGCCGATGGCCGGGTAGATGCGCTCGAGCGCCTTGCGCGCCGCCTTGTCGAGCGCATTGACCGGGCCGTCGCCCTCCGCCACGGTGAGCACTTCCTGGTCGCCGACGCGCACCTTGATGATCACCGACGAGTTGACGTCGTTGACGCTAGGTTCGCTGACGATGACCTTGAACTCGACCAGCTCGAAGAAGGGCGTATAGCGGCCGAGCATCTTGCGCACCACCAGGTCGAAAGAGCTTTCCGCCGCCTCGAACTGGTAGCCCTCGTGCTCGAGCTCCTTGAGCCGGTCGATGATCTTGCGCGTCTCGGGCGAATCCTTCGAGAGCGTCGGGTCGATGGCGTTGATGCGCGCCAGCAGCGTGCTGCGGCCGGCCACTTCGGACATCAGCACGCGCCGGCTGTTGCCGACCAGCTCGGGATTGACGTGTTCGTAGGAAACCGGGTTCTTGACGACGGCGTCGATGTGCATGCCGCCCTTGTGGGCGAAGGCGTGGCCGCCGACGTAGGCCGCCTTGTCGTTGAGCGGCAGGTTGGCGATCTCGCTGACCGAGCGCGCGACGTTGGTCAGGTGGCGCAGCGCCTCGCCGGGAATGCATTCGAAACCGAGCTTGAGCTGCAGGTTGGGGATGATCGAGCAGAGGTTGGCGTTGCCGCAACGCTCGCCCAGGCCGTTGATGGTGCCCTGCACCTGCGTGGCGCCGGCCTGCACGGCGCGGATCGAGTTGGCGACGGCCATCTCGCTGTCGTTGTGGCAGTGGATGCCGACGGCGACATTGGGGAAGCTGGCGCAGACGGTGCGCGTGGTCTCGAAGATCTCGTCGGGGAACGAGCCGCCGTTGGTGTCGCACAGGCACAGGCAGTCGGCGCCGGCCTCGGCGGCGGCGGCGAGCGTCTTGAGTGCGTATTCGGCGTTGTCCTTCCAGCCGTCGAAGAAGTGCTCGGCGTCGAACACCACGGTCTTGCCGTGCTGCTTGAGGTAGCGCACCGTGTCGCCGATCATGGCGAGGTTCTCTTCGAGCGTGGTGCGCAGGATCTCGAGCACCTGGTAATCCCAGCTCTTGCCGAAGATCGCGATCGCGGGCGTGCCGGCCTTGAGCAGCGACTGGACGTTGGCGTCGTCGGCGACGCGGATGCCGACCTTGCGCGTGGCGCCGAAGGCGATGATCTTCGCGTGCTGCAGCGCGAGATTCGCGGCGCGCGCGAAGAACTCGAGGTCCTTCGGATTGGAGCCGGGGTTGCCGGCCTCGATGAAAGCGACGCCGAGCGCGTCGAGCCGCTCGACGATCTTGAGCTTGTCGTCGACCGAATAGGAAACGCCCTGCGCCTGCGCGCCGTCGCGCAAGGTGGAATCGTAGATGGCGATGGAAGTCATGGAAGTCGCTGCCGATGCGGTGCAGCGCGGATTTTACAGGCTGGCGGGCATCTCCGCGCGCCGCCCCGCCGGCGCCGAGTTTTGCGGCAGTGCAAGTAACATGCGCGGAAAGGAACAACTCCACAGCACCGCGCCATGAAACTCTTCGACACGCATCTCTGGTATCGCTTCTGGTCCATCGCCGCGCCCTACTGGCGCCACGAGGAGAAGTGGAAGGCCTGGGCGCTGCTGGTGCTGGTGGTGGTGCTGCTGCTCGGCCAGGCCCATTTCGCGGTGCTGCTCAACGAGCAGACGGGCGAATTCACCTCGGCGCTTGCGGCGCGCCAGGAGGAGCGCTTCTGGGCCTCGATCCGCACCTCGCTCGGCCTGCTGGTGGTCATGGTGCCGCTCTACGCCTTCTACTACTACACGCGCGACACGCTCGGCATCCACTGGCGGCGCTGGCTGACCGACCGCTTCCTCGCCAGCTACTTCGCGCAGCGGCACTACTACGAACTCAACGCCAACCCGGCGATCGACAACCCGGACCAGCGCATCGCCGAGGACATCAACACCTTCACCCAGCGCTCGCTCTACTACCTGCTGATCTTCGCGGGCGCCGCGATCCAGCTGGTCGCCTTCAGCGCCGTGCTGTGGTCGATCTCGCACGGCCTCGTCTATTTCCTCGTCGTGTATGCGATCTTCGGCACCGTCGTCACGCTGGCGGTGTTCGGCAAGCCGCTGATGGGCCTCAACTTCGCGCAGCTCAAGCGCGAGGCGGACTTCCGCTTCGCGCTGATGCGCATCCGCGAGAACGCCGAACCGATCGCCTTCTACCGCGGCGAGACGCAGGAATCGCAGCAGGCGCGCCAGCGCTTCGCCGCGGCCTTCGAGAACTTCACGCGGCTGATCCGCAAGCAGCTGCATTTGAACCTGTTCCAGTACGCCTACAGTTCGCTCACCATCATCCTGCCGAGCGCGATCGTCGCCTCGGCGGTGCTGGCCGGCGAGCTCGAGGTCGGCAAGGCGGTGCAGGCCGGCGGCGCCTTCGCCATCGTGCTGTCGGCGATCTCGGTGATCGTCGAGAACTTCGAGGGCCTGAGCCGCTTCGCGGCCGGCATCGACCGCCTCAACACCTTCTCGCGCGTGCTCGCCCTGCCGCCCGGCTATCGCACGCACGGCCAGGGGCTGATCGAGACGATCGAGGCGCCGGAGCTGCAGCTGGAGCGCGTCAACCTGCTCACACCCGGCGGCGAGCGCATCCTGATCGAGGACCTGACGCTGGCGGTGCCGGCGGGGCAGGGCCTGATGATCACCGGCACGAGCGGCGCCGGCAAGAGCTCGCTGCTGCGCGCCCTCGCCGGTCTCTGGTACCGCGGCAGCGGCCGCATCCTCGCCCCGCCGGAGCGCGAGGTGATGTACCTGCCGCAGCAGCCCTACATGATCCTCGGCACGCTGCGCAGCCAGCTGCTCTACCCGCACCCCGAGCAGGCGCTGCCCGACATCGAGCTGATGCGCCTGCTCGAGCGCGTACGCCTGCCCGACCTGGCCGAACGCTTCGGCGGCCTCGACGCGGAGCGCGACTGGGAGAAGGTGCTGTCGATCGGCGAGCAGCAGCGCCTCGCCTTCGCGCGCGCGCTGATCGCCAGGCCGCGCTACGTGATGCTCGACGAGGCGACCAGCGCGCTCGACGTCGCCAACGAGGAGCACCTCTACCGCGAACTGATCGCCGCCGGCGCGACGCCGGTCAGCGTCACCCACCACGCCGCGCTGCTCGAACACTTCCACCGCCAGGTGCTGGAACTCTCCGGCGAGGGCGCCTGGCGGCTGCGACCGGCGGCACAGTAAGACCGCGCCGCCCCGCCGACGCCGAGTTTTGCATCCTCCTCCCTGCGGTAGCCGGTTAACACCCGGCCGCCGCACCACGGCGCCAGAATCGCCTCACCGCATCCTGCGGCTTCAAACCCCAACGAGGAGAGCGACATGGCAGCCAAGAAGATCCTGATGCTGGTCGGCGATTTCGCCGAGGACTACGAAACGATGGTGCCCTTCCAGACCCTGCTGGCGGTCGGGCACACGGTGCATGCGGTCTGCCCCGACAAGAAGGCGGGCGACAGCGTCGCCACGGCGATCCACGACTTCGAGGGCCAGCAGACCTACTCCGAGAAGCGCGGCCACAACTTCACCCTCAACGCCAGCTTCGCCGACGTCAAGGCCGAGAACTACGACGCGCTGGTGATCCCCGGCGGCCGCGCGCCCGAATACCTGCGCCTCAATCCCGTCGTGCTCGGCATCGTGCGCCACTTCTTCGACGCCAACAAGCCGGTCGCCGCGATCTGCCACGGCGCTCAGATCCTCGCCGCCGCCGGCGTGCTCGCCGGCCGCCAGTGCTCCGCCTATCCGGCCTGCCGCGCCGAGGTCGAACTCGCCGACGGCAAATACGCCGAGATCCCCATCGACGGCGCCGTCACCGAGGGCAACCTCGTCACCGCGCCCGCCTGGCCCGCGCATCCGCAGTGGATGGCGCAGTTCCTCAAGCTGCTCGGCACGCGCATCGAACCGTAACCAGTCGCTCGCGCGGCGGTGATACAGTAAGCGTCCGAGGGAGCAGCCGACTCCCCGGCCGCGAGGAGGCATCGCCATGTGCAAGATCTTCATCAGCGCCGATCCCGACCTGTACCGCTGCCGTACCCGCTCGCTGCGCATCGAGGGCGTCGCCACCAGCATCCGCCTGGAAAACCAGTTCTGGCGCGTGCTGGAGGAAATCGGCGCGCGCGACGGACTCAGCGTGCCGCAACTGATCGCCACCCTGCACGCCGAACTCGCCGCCGCCGGCGGCGACTGCGACAACTTCAGCTCCTTCCTGCGCGTCTGCTGCGGGCGCTACCTCGCGCTGCAGGCTGGGGGGCTCATCCCGGCCGACACCTCAGTGCCGATCCGCTCGCTCGACGCCGACTGGGTGCTCGCCGGCGAACGCGCCGCGAGCCGGCGTCCCAACGGCGCAGCGGCATACCCAAAAGTCGGCGCTCGCAATACGGCGCAGATCTGAGAATCGCCGTCCCGCCAGCGCCGAGTTTTTAGAGCAACGGTATTACCTGCCGACTTCATCTCGAAGAGCAAACACCCTAAAAGCATCAAAAACACTTTACAACAATTTTGATTTACATCTAGAATGATGCAAACCAATTTTGGTGCAGGAGTGGGAAATGAAGCTTACGATCGGCAACCCTGTAACTGGTAATGTACCGGCTCGGATTGTTTGGACACGGTTTTGCAACTCAGGCCGCCTTTCGCATGGCATAAGCCTGACGGGCTTCGAAGGGTGACATGAAGCCCAGTTTTTCGAGACGCCAATGGCGATTGTAGCGATCTTTGAACGCGGTGACGGCGACGCGCACCTCTTCGACGTTCTTGAAGATACGGCCGTGGATCGCCTGTTCCTTCAGCGTCCGGTTGAAGCGCTCGGCGACGCCGTTGGT
>DDXW01000051.1 GCA_002347285.1 Rhodocyclaceae bacterium UBA2250
AGAAAAATCGGGGCCGGCGCACTCTGTTTTCCGTGGGATGGTGGTGCGAGAGAGTGCTATACTCCACCACCACCAGAATCCCGAGCGGCTTGCAGCGATGCAAGCCGTTTTTGCTTCGAGGAGCGCAAATGGCGGGTGCCAATACATTTCGCAGCATCTTCGGCTGGTTGATGGGCTTCGTCGCGATGACCTGGGTCTGGGCCGTGGCGTTGATCATGGCCTGGCCCTGGGACAAGACCGGACAGTGGGAGCCGGAATTCCGTCTCGTCGCCACCTGCAAGGACGATCAGGCCTGCAGCGTGCCTTATGCCAAGCTCGCCGAGGCGAAGGCGCAAGGGGGCTATTCGGCGCTCCGCCCGCCCGAGCCGGTGGGTGAGGTCCAGGAGGAGGATGCCTGGCTGCGCTGGCGGAGGTTCAGCGACAAGCCGTGGCAATTCGAGGTCGGACGCTCGTCTTGGCACTTCGAGACGGTCGTGCGCTATCGATTCGACGGCGAAACCCCGGTGCTGGTCGAGGTCAAGCGCTACGACGTGCGCATCCTGCTCTACGCCATTCCGCTGGCCCTGACGATGGTGGGCGGCATGTTCCTGCGCAGCCTGCGGAAATGACATGCACGCTGCTGGGGAATTGATCCGACCGGGTTGTCGGGCTGCCGCTTTTCGACTCTAATATCAGCATATTGCATTCGAAGACCGACACCGTGCAGGTTTACGCCCTCGGCATCAACCACCACACCGCGCCGCTCGACATCCGCGAGCAGGTCGCGTTCGACCCGACGCGGCTCGGGCAGGCATTGCGCGACCTGCTTTCCGCCCGGCCGGTGCACGAGGCGGCGATCCTGTCGACCTGCAACCGCACCGAGCTTTACTGCGCGACGGAAGAGCCGGCGGCCGCCTGCGACTGGTTGGCCGAATACCATGCCCTGCCGGCGCGCCGCATCGAGCCCTACCTCTATCGCCACCCGCAGAAGGACGCGGTGCGCCACATGTTCCGCGTCGCCGCCGGCCTCGACTCGATGGTGCTCGGCGAGCCGCAGATCCTCGGCCAGATGAAGCAGGCGGCGCGCGTCGCCGAGGAGGCCGGTACGCTCGGCACCCTGCTGAGCAAGCTGTTCCAGCGCACGTTTTCCGTCGCCAAAGAGGTGCGCTCGACCACGGCGATCGGCGCCAACATCGTCTCCATGGCTGCCGCCGCGGTGCATCTTTCCGAGCGCATCTTCGAACGCATCGCCGACCAGCAGGTGCTGTTCATCGGCGCCGGCGAGATGATCGAACTGTGCGCCGCCCATTTCGCCGGCGCCGGGCCGAAGCGCCTCTCCATCGCCAACCGCACTCCTGAAAGAGCGCAACCGATCGCTGCGCGCTTCAATGGCGACGTGTTGCGTCTCGAAGAGGTCAGCGAGAAGCTCGCCGACTACGACATCGTCGTTTCCTGCACGGCCAGCACCCTGCCGATCATCGGTCTCGGCCTCGTCGAACGCGCCCTCAAGGCGCGGCGTCACCGCCCGATGGTGATGGTCGACCTCGCGGTGCCGCGCGACATCGAGGCCGAGGTCGGCCAGCTCGACGACGTCTTTCTTTATACCCTCGACGACCTCGGCCAGATCGTCGAATCGGGCCAGGAGTCGCGCCAGGCGGCGATCATCGAAGCCGAGGAGATCATCACCCACCGCGTCGACGACTTCCTCCACTGGCTGGAGGCGCGCCAGACGGTGCCGACCATCCGGGCCCTGCGGGATGCCGGCGAGCGCGCTCGCCGGCACGAGGTCGAGCATGCGCTGAAGATGCTGCACCGGGGGGACGATCCGGCCCAGGTGCTCGAGGCCCTGTCGAAAGGGCTGACCAACAAGCTGCTCCATCCGCCGACCGAGGCGCTCAACCTCGCCGAAGGCACCGAGCGCGGCGAGGTTGCCCGGCTCATTTCGCGCATCTGGCGCCTGCATCCCGAGCAATAGCCAATGAAGTCGAGCATTCGCCAGCGCCTCGAGCAGCTGGCCGATCGTCTTGCCGAACTCGACGCCCTGCTCGGCCTCGAAGAGGCGACGCGAGACATGGATGCGTTCCTGCGCCTCAACAAGGAACGGGCCGAGATCGCCGAAGTCGTCGGTCTCTTCGACGCCTATCGTCAGGCGGAAAGCGATTTGGCTGAAGCCGGCGTGCTGGAGCGCGACCCCGACATGCGCGAGTTCGCGCGCGAGGAGGCGCAGGCGGCACAGGAGACGATGGCGCGGCTCGCGGGCGAACTGCAGCGGGCGCTGCTGCCGAAGGATCCGAACGACGACCGGAACATCTTCCTCGAAATCCGCGCCGGCACGGGCGGCGAGGAGTCGGCGCTGTTCGCCGGCGACCTGTTCCGCATGTACGCGCGCTACGCCGAGCGCCAGCGCTGGAAGGTGGAGGTGGTGTCGAAGAACGAGTCCGACCTCGGCGGCTACCGCGAGATCATCGCTCGCATCGAGGGGCAGGGCGCCTATTCGAAGCTCAAGTTCGAGTCGGGCGGCCATCGCGTGCAGCGCGTGCCGGAAACCGAGGCGCAGGGCCGCATCCACACCTCGGCCTGCACCGTCGCCGTGCTGCCCGAGGTGGATGCGGTGGATGACGTGCAGATCAATCCCGCCGACCTGCGCATCGACACCTTCCGCGCCAGCNNCCAGCACATCAACAAGACCGATTCGGCGGTGCGCATCACCCACATCCCGAGCGGCCTAGTCGTCGAATGCCAGGACGACCGCTCGCAGCACCGCAACAAGGCGCAGGCGCTGTCCGTGCTCGCCGCCCGGCTCAAGGACATGCAGGTGCGCGAACAGCAGCAGAAGATCGCCAGCACGCGCAAGAGCCTGATCGGCAGCGGCGACCGTTCCGAACGCATCCGCACCTACAATTTCCCGCAGGGACGCGTCACCGACCACCGCATCAACCTGACGCTCTACAAGATCGACGCGATCATGGACGGCGACCTCGACGAGCTGATCGCCGGCCTGACCGCCGAGCATCAGGCCGAACAGCTCGCCGCGCTGGCAGGCGAGGAATGACGGCCACCGTCGCCAGCCTGCTCGCCGAAGCGCGCCGGCGCATTCCGGCCGCCGATGCGCGCCTGCTGCTGGGTCATCTGCTCGGCCGCGACACCGCCTGGCTCGAGGCGCACCGCGACGATGCGGTGGCCGAGGAGACCGCAACAGAATACTCGGCGCTGGCGGGGCGGCGCGCGGCCGGCGAGCCGATCGCCTATCTGCTCGGCGTGCGCGAGTTCTACGGCCGCGACTTCGTCGTCACGTCCGACGTGCTGATCCCGCGCCCCGAAACCGAACTCTTGATCGACATCGCCAAGGAAAAGCTGTTCGCCGCCGACAGCGCCCGGATTCTCGACCTCGGCGTCGGCAGCGGCTGCATCGCTGTCACGCTGGCGCTCGAGCTGCCGTGGGCGGAGGTCACCGCCGTCGACGTTTCGGCGGCGGCGCTGGCCGTCGCGCGCCGCAATGCCGCGCGCCAGGCCGCGCAAGTCGAATTCGTCGCGAGCGACTGGTTCGCGGCTCTGCCGCCGCGGCGCTACGATTTTATCGTCGCCAATCCGCCCTACGTCGCGGCGGGCGATCCGCATCTGGACGAAGGCGATCTGCGCTTCGAGCCGCGGGATGCGCTGACCGATAACGCCGATGGCCTGTCCGCGATCCGCCGCATCGTCGCCGCGGCGCCGCACTGGCTGAATCCGGGCGGCTGGCTGTTCCTCGAGCATGGCTACGACCAGGCGGCGGCGGTGCGCGGATTGCTGGAAGCCGCGGCTTTCGCCGGCATCGAGCAGCACCGCGACCTGGCCGGCATCGTGCGTGCCAGCGGCGGCCATGTGCCGGCTATTGTCTTTCCGGCGAATAATCAATAGAATTGCGCCCTTTTCCTTTTCCGAATTCCTAGGGGACCCTGCATGGTTGTCATCCGTCTTGCCCGCAGCGGCGCGAAGAAGCGCCCCTTCTTCAACATGGTCGTCACCGACTCGCGCAACCGCCGCGACGGCCGCTTCGTCGAGCGCGTCGGCTACTACAACCCGAAGGCCTCCGCCAACGAGAAGGGCCTGGTCATCGATACCGAGCGCCTGGCCTACTGGCAGGGCAAGGGCGCCCAGCTGTCGCCGACCGCTGCGCGTCTGGTCAAGCAGGCCGCCGTCGCCAAGGCCGCCTGAAGCTAGATGATCGTCCTGGGGCGGATCGTTGCCCCATACGGGGTGCAGGGCTGGGTCTGGCTCCACCCCTTCGGCGATGATCCCGAGCGCTGGCGCGAAATCAAGCGCTGGTGGCTCGGCAGGGACGAAAAGGAACATTCCGGCTGGCGGGCCTGGCCGTTGCAGGCGATGCGCCGGCAAGGCAAGGGCTGGATCGTCAAGCTGACCGGCATCGACGATCGCGGCGGCGCCGAGCAGCTGGTCGGGCAGTACGTCGGCGCGCCGCGCGAAGCGTTGCCGGCGCCGGAAGAAGGCGAGTATTACTGGGCCGACCTGATCGGTCTGCAGGTGGTGAATGAACGGCAGGAGTCGCTGGGGCGCGTGGCCGAGATGGTCGAGTCGGGCGCCCATGCGGTGATGGTCGTGCGGGAAGGCGAGGGCGAAGCGGCGATCGAACGGCTGCTGCCCTTCGTCGGCCAGGTGGTGAAGGAAGTGGATGTGCCGGCCGGCATGGTGCGCGTCGACTGGGAAAAAGACTGGTGACGGGGGGCTGCCGATGCTGCGCTTCGACGTCGTGACGCTGTTCCCGGAGATGTTCGCGGCGGTGACGGAGTGCGGCATCAGCCGGCGCGCGCTGGAGCGCGGGCTGTGGCGGCTGGCGTGCTGGAATCCGCGCGACTGGGCGGACAACGCCTACGGCTCGGTGGATGACCGGCCCTTCGGCGGCGGTCCCGGCATGGTGATGCGGGCGCGACCGCTGGAACAGGCGATCGGCGCGGCGAGGCAGGCACGTGGCGGCGAAGGGAAAGTGATCTACTTCTCGCCGCAGGGCAGGCCGCTCGACCACGCGAAGGTGGCCGGACTGGCGGCGGGAGCGGGAGCGATCCTGCTGTGCGGCCGCTACGAAGGGATCGACGAGCGCGTGATCGCGCGCTGCGTCGATGAGGAAGTGTCGCTGGGCGACTTCGTGCTGTCCGGCGGCGAAATCGCGGCGCTGGCGTTGATCGACGCCTGCGTGCGGCAACTGCCGGGGGCGCTGAACGGCGAAGCCTCGGCCGTGGAAGACTCTTTCGTCGATGGGCTGCTGGATTGCCCGCATTACACGCGGCCCGAGGTGTATGAGGATTTGCCGGTGCCGGACGTGCTGTTGTCCGGGCATCATGAGAACATCCGCCGCTGGCGACGCAAACAGTCGCTGCTGCGGACCCGGGAGCGCCGCCCGGAGCTGTTTGCCAAATGGCTGGCGCAACGTGCAGCAAGTGCTCGCGGTTTGAGCAAGGAAGAAGCGCAACTACTTCGCGAGATCGAAAGCGAATCGGGCAAGTAGCTCTGCGGTCGTAAGAAATAGTGTTCGATCTGACAAGGAAAACGACATGAACCTGATTCAGCAGCTGGAAAAGGAAGAAATCGAGCGTCTGGGCAAGACGATCCCCGAATTCGCGCCCGGCGACACCGTGATCGTCAACGTGAACGTGGTCGAGGGCGAGCGCAAGCGCGTCCAGGCCTTCGAGGGCGTGGTGATCGCCAAGCGCAACCGCGGCCTCAACTCCGCCTTCACCGTGCGCAAGATCTCGTCCGGCGAAGGTGTCGAACGCACCTTCCAGACCTATTCGCCGCTGCTCGCCAGCATCGAGGTCAAGCGCAAGGGCGACGTGCGCCGCGCCAAGCTCTACTACCTGCGCGAGCGTTCCGGCAAGTCGGCGCGCATCAAGGAAAAACTCGCGCGCAGGACGACCGAAGCGAAGGAATAAGCTTCGCCGCACCAACAAAAAAGGACGCCTTGGCGTCCTTTTTTGTTGGTGCGGCGCCCTTCAGCGCGTCCTGTCTTTTTCGATCAGCGCGTAGGCCGAGTGGTTGTGGATCGACTCGAAGTTCTCGGACTCGACCACATAGGCGTCGATGCGGGGGTCGACGTTGAGCACGCCGGCGACGTCGCGCACGATGTCCTCGACGAACTTCGGGTTGTCATAGGCGCGCTCGGTAACGAGCTTCTCGTCGGGGCGCTTGAGCAGCCCGTAGAGCTCGCACGAGGCCTGGCCTTCGGCCATCTGCACCAGTTCCTCGATCCAGACGAAGCTGTTGGTGGTGGCGGTGATGGTGATGTGCGAGCGCTGGTTGTGCGCGCCGCGCTCGGAAATCTTCTTCGAGCAGGGACACAGGCTGGTGGCCGGCACGACGACGCGCGTCGTCTGGCGGAAGCGGCTGCCGTCGAGGATTTCGCCGATGAAGGTGACCTCGTAGTCGAGCAGGCTCTTCACCTTCGAAACCGGCGCCTCCTTGTTGATGAAATAGGGGAAGCTCATCTCGAGATGGCCGGTTTCCGCCTCGAGGCGCTTGACCATTTCGCGCAGCATCGGCTCGTAGCTCTCCACCGAGATTTCGCGCTCGTGGCTGTTGAGGATCTCGACGAAGCGCGACATGTGCGTGCCCTTGAAGTTGTGCGGCAGGCCGACATACATGTTGAAGGTCGCGATCGTGTGCTGCACGCCGCCGCTCTTGTCGAGCACCTTGACGGGATGACGGATGGACTTGATGCCGACCTTGTCGATCGGCAGGTGGCGCGAGTCAATGCTCGATTGGACGTCTGGGATGGCCATCGTGATGTCTTTCAGGTTCATCGGGAATGCTCCATTGGGGTTGGAAGTGCGCAGGCCGGTCGCCGCCGGCTTGTCGTTTTCCCGTCCTATATAACATTCCCGACTAGTTTTCTCAAGTAAAGGTCGATTCAAATTGCTTGATGCGGGCGGAGATCGCCGGGCCGTTCAGGCCGAGTTCCGCGAGCAGCTGCGCCTGCTCGCCGTGTTCGACGAACCGGTCCGGCAGGCCGAGCCGCAGCAGCGGTTTCGCGCTGCCCAGGCCTTCCAGCACCCGGGCGACTTCCGAGCCGGCACCGCCGATGATCGCATTTTCCTCGACGGAAACCAGCAGATCGTGAGTCTGTGCCAACTGTCCGAGCAGATCGGCATCGAGCGGCTTGAGGCAGCGCATGTTGGCAACGGTTGCATCGAGCGCCTCGCCGGCCTCCAGTGCCGCGGCGAGCAGGGTGCCGAACGAGAGGATCGCGATCCGCCTTCCGCGGCGACGGATCTCGCCCTTGCCGATCTTGAGGCTGTCGAGACTCGGCGCCGGCGAGGCGGCGAAGGCGCTGCCGCCGCGCGGGTAGCGCACTGCCGCCGGGCCGGGATGATGGTAGGCGGCGGTCAGCATGCGGCGGCATTCCGCCTCGTCGGCGGGCGCCAGCACGACCAGGTTCGGAATGCAGGTCAGGTAGGACAGATCGAAGGCGCCCTGGTGCGTTGCGCCGTCGGCGCCGACCAGGCCGCCGCGGTCGATCGCGAAGGTGACGTCGAGGTCCTGCAGCGCGACGTCGTGGATCAGCTGGTCGTAGGCGCGCTGCAGGAAGGTCGAGTAGATCGCCACCACCGGCTTCATGCCCTCGCAGGCGAGGCCGGCGGCGAAGGTCACGGCGTGCTGCTCGGCGATGCCGACGTCGTGGTAGCGCTGCGGGAACGCGGCCGCGAAGCGCGTCATGCCCGAGCCCTCGCACATCGCTGGCGTGATGCCGACGAGGCGCTCGTCGGCCGCCGCCGTGTCGCACAGCCAGTCGCCGAACACCTGGGTGAAGGTCGGCTTGCCTGTGCCCTTGCCTCCCGCGCTGACCTGGATGCCATTGCTGGTGTCGAACTTCGAGACGCCGTGGTACAGCACCGGGTCGGCCTCGGCGAGCTTGTAGCCCTGGCCCTTGCGGGTGACGATGTGGAGGAACTGCGGACCCTTGAGCTGGCGCAGGTTTTCCAGCGTCGGGAGCAGCGAGTCGAGGTCGTGGCCGTCGATCGGCCCGATGTAGTTGAAGCCGAACTCCTCGAACAGCGTGCCGGGCACGAACATGCCCTTGACGTGCTCCTCGGCGCGCTTGGCCAGCTCGAGCAGCGGCGGCGCCATCGCGAGCACCTTCTCGCCGGCCTTGCGCGCAGCGTTGAAGGTGCGGCCCGACAGCAGGCGCGCCAGATACTTGTTGAGCGCGCCGACCGGCGGCGAGATCGACATGTCGTTGTCGTTGAGGACGACCAGCAGGTTGGCGTCGATCACGCCGGCGTTGTTGAGCGCCTCGAAGGCCTGGCCGGCCGACATAGCGCCGTCGCCGATCACCGCGACGACGCGGCGGTCCTCGCCCTTGTCCCTGGCCGCGACCGCCATGCCGAGCGCCGCCGAGATCGAGGTCGAGGAGTGGCCGACGCCGAAGGTGTCATAGGGGCTCTCGCTGCGGCGCGGGAAGCCCGAGATGCCGTCCTTCATGCGCAGCCGCGCCATGCCGGCGCGCCGGCCGGTGAGGATCTTGTGGGCGTAGGTCTGGTGGCCGACGTCCCAGACCAGCCGATCCTCCGGGGTATTGAAGACGTAGTGCAGCGCGATGGTCAACTCGATGGTGCCGAGGTTGGACGACAGGTGGCCGCCGGTCCTGGCCACCGATTCGAGCAGGAAGGCGCGCAGCTCCTCGGCCAGCGCCGGCAGTTGTTCGCGCGGCAGGCGGCGCAGGTCGGCGGGGTCGGTGATCGATTCGAGCAGCGGGTAGGACATGTTTCTAGAAACGGCGGTCGGCGATGTAGTCCGTCAGGGCGGCGAGGCGTGCGGTATCGATGCGGCAGGCAGCCAGTGCCGCATGGGCCTCGACACGCAGCCGCGCGGCCAGTTCCTTGGCGCGCGCCAGGCCGAGCATGCTGACGTAGGTCGGCTTGTCCTGCGCGGCATCCTTGCCGGCCGTCTTGCCGAGGGTGACCGTGCTGCCTTCGGCGTCGAGGATGTCGTCCACCACCTGGAACAGCAGGCCGGCCCGGTTGGCGTAGTGGCCGAGCGCCTCCAGTCGCGCGTCGTCGGCATCGCCGCAATGGGCACCGAGCAGCACGGCGGCGCGGATCAGCGCCCCGGTCTTGTGGATGTGCATGAACTCGAGCTCTTCGAGGGAGAGCGCCATGCCGACGGCGGCGAGGTCGATCGCCTGGCCGCCGGCCATGCCGCGCGAGCCGGCGGCTTGGGCGAGCAGCGCCAGCATGGAAACTCGGCGCTCGCAGGGCGGCGCCGGCGCCTCGGCGAGAATCTGGAAGGCGAGCGTCTGCAGCGCGTCGCCGACCAGCAGGGCGGTGGCCTCGTCGTACTCGACGTGGCAGGTCGGCCGGCCGCGCCGCAGCACGTCGTCGTCCATGCAGGGCAGGTCGTCATGCACCAGCGAATAGGCGTGGACCAGTTCCACCGCGCAGGCGGCGACATCGACCTGCTGCGGATCGGCACCGAGGGCTTCGCCCGCGGCGTGGCACAACAGCGGGCGCATGCGCTTGCCGCCGCCGAGCGCGCTGTAGCGCATCGCGGCGTGCAGCCGCGCCGGCGCGATCGTGGCCGGCGGCAGGCAGTGCTCGAGCGCCACCTCGGTACGGCGCTGGATCATGGCCATCCAGGCGGCGAAATCGCTCATCGCTCGCCCTTGTCGGTCGGCTCTGCGTCCGTGCCGAACTCCCTGAGTTCTCCGCCGTCGAGGATGCGGATCTTCTGCTCGGCGCGGGCCAGCGTCTCCTGGCAATGCCGCAGCAGCGCCATGCCGCGCTCGTAGGCCTGCAGGCTCTCCTCAAGAGGCGCGCCACCGCTTTCCAGGACTTGGACGAGTCCTTCGAGCTCCTTGAGGGCGGCTTCGAAAGTGGCGGGGAGTTTGGCGGCGGCTTGCTTCATTGCGGTCGGTGCGGTGGCGAGCCCGCGAAAATAGCCTATCCGAGCCCTGTCGGTCAATCGGATTGGCTATACTAACCAACCCGGCGCACCGTTTCCGTGCGGACAGCGTACCGGTTCCCGGGCGTCTTTTCAGGAGGTTGCCGTCCCATGTCCGACATCGCATCGAGGGTGCAGCTGGCGCCGGGTGCTTCCCAGTTTCCCGTCGACTGGTATTTCGACGAAAAGCTGTTCGAGCTGGAAAAAAAGCTCCTGTTCGATACCGGACCAGGCTACGTCGGCCACGAGTTGATGGTGCCGGAGCTCTACAACTACCGCTCGACCGAGTGGAGCGACCATTCGCACATCCTGGTACGTCAGCCGGACGGCGTCTACCGGATGTCGAACGTCTGCCGCCATCGCCAGGCGATCATGCTGCAAGGCAGCGGCACCGCCGACAAGACCATCGTCTGTCCGGTACACCGCTGGACCTATGGCAGCGGCGGCGAGCTGATCGGCGCGCCGCATTTCCCGGCCAATCCCTGCCTCAACCTGGACAAGCAGAAGCTCGAGTCGTGGAACGGTCTGCTGTTCAAGGGGCCGCGCTCGGCCAATGCCGATCTCGCCGGCATGCAGCTCGCGCCGGAATTCGATTTTTCCGGCTACAAGCTCGACCATGTCGAGCTGCACCAGTGCAATTACAACTGGAAGACCTTCATCGAGGTCTACCTCGAGGACTACCACGTCGTGCCCTTCCATCCCGGCCTCGGCCACTTCGTCACCTGCGACGACCTGACCTGGCAGTTCGCCGACTGGTATTCGGTGCAGAAGGTCGGCATCACCTCGCTGGCCAAGGCCGGCTCGTCGACCTACGCGCGCTGGCACAAGGCGGTGCTCGACTACTACAACGGCCAGCTGCCGCCGCAGGGCGCGGTGTGGCTGACCTACTACCCGAACATCATGGTCGAGTGGTATCCGCACGTGCTGGTCGTCTCGACGCTGATCCCGCAGGACGTCGACAAGACGCTCAACGTCGTCGAGTTCTACTACCCCGAGGACATCGCGCTGTTCGAGCCGGAGTTCATCAAGGCCGAACAGGCCGCCTACATGGAAACCGCGCTCGAGGACGACGACATCGGCGAACGCATGGACCGCGGCCGCCATGTCCTCTGGAAGCAGGGACGCAGCGAGACCGGTCCCTACCAGTCGCCGATGGAGGATGGCATGCAGCATTTCCACGAGTTCTATCGCCGCATCATGGCGGCGGCATCGGAGGCAAGATGATTACCGTCGATCACGACCAGTCGCTGGTCACTCTCGCCGTGCTCGGCGAATTCACCCTCGATGATTTCACCGAGTTCGAGGAATACCTGATCTCCAAGCAACTGTTCGACGGCTCGCACTGCCTGCTGTTCGACCTGCGCGAGATGGCCGGCTTCACTGTCGACATGGCGGTCGAGGAGATCAAGTTCACGCGCATCCACGGCGGCGACTTCCGGCGCATCGCCGTCGTCACCGACAGCCAGTGGGTGGCGTGGAGCGCCTGGCTCGAGCAGCTGTTCGTCAATGCCGACCTGCGCGTCTTCGGCGACAGCGCCGAAGCCCGCGCCTGGCTCGCGGAGACGGCCTGATGCACGACAAGCTCGTCGCTGTGCAGACCTTGGCGGATCACCTCGATGATCCGGACTGGCTGGTCTTCGATTGCCGCCACGACCTCGGCAACACCGGCTACGGCGCGCAGGCCTATGCCAAGGGCCATATTCCCGGCGCGCTGTTCCTGCATTGCGATCACGACCTGTCCGGCCCGATGACGGGCAAGAACGGTCGCCATCCGCTGCCCGATGTCGAGACCTTTGCGCGCCGCATGACCGAATGCGGCGTCACGCCCGCCACGCAGGTGGTCGCCTACGACAACGAGGCCAGCGCCTTCGCCAGCCGGCTCTGGTGGCTGCTGCGCTGGCTCGGCCACGACAAGGTCGCGGTGCTCGACGGCGGCCTGCCCGCCTGGCGGCGCGCCAAGCTGCCGCTCGACCAGTCGCAGCGCGCGGTGACGGCCGGCGCATTCGTCGCCTGGCCGCGCCCCGAGATGGTGGTCGATGCCGCCTATGTGCAGGCGCATCTCGGCCGGCCCGACATGCTGCTGATCGACGGCCGCAGCGAGGAGCGCTACGCCGGCCAGAACGAAACCCTCGATCCGGTCGCCGGCCACATTCCCGGCGCCATCAACCGCTTCTACTTCGACTGCCTCGACGATGCGGCCGTCCATTTCAAGGCAGCCGACGAGCTGCGCGCCGAGTTCGCCGACCTGATCGGCGACCGCGATCCGAAGAGCGTCGTGCATGTCTGCGGCTCGGGCGTCACCGCCTGCGTCAATGTGCTTGGCATGGAACTCGCCGGCCTGTCCGGCACCCGGCTCTACGCCGGCTCGTGGAGCGAGTGGTGCAGCGATCCGGCGCGACCGGTCGCGACCGGTGATCAACCGGGCTGAAACTGCTGTAGCGCCCAGGCGACGTGCTCGCGCACGAGGGCCGAGGGATGATCCGTCCGCGTCCGTAGCGCGGCGCGCGCGGCGGGGTCGGGCGCGGCATTGCCCAGCGCGACGGCGATGTTGCGCAGCCAGCGCTCGAAGCCGATGCGGCGGATCGGCGAGCCGGCCAGCCGCGCGTCGAATTCGCTTTCCGTCCAGCCGAACAGCTCGACCAGCGTCGCGCGGTCGAGGCCGTGGCGCGGCAAGAAATCGGCCTCCTGCGTCACGGGGGCGAAACGGTTCCATGGACAGACCAGCTGGCAGTCGTCGCAGCCGTAGATCCGGTTGCCGAGCAGCGGGCGCAATGCCTCCGGAATGCTGCCGGGATGTTCGATGGTCAGGTAGGAGATGCAGCGGCGTGCGTCGAGGCGGTAAGGCGCGGTGAAGGCGCCGGTCGGACAGGCGGCGAGGCAGGCGGTGCAGGAGCCGCAGTGCTCTTCCTGCGGCGAGTCGTGCGAATCGGGCGGCAGCGGCAGGCCGGTGAAGATCTCGCCGAGAAAAAACCACGAGCCAGAGCGGGAGAGCAGTAGCGTGTGCTTGCCGCGCCAGCCGAGGCCGGCATTCTTCGCAAGCTCCACTTCCATCACCGGCGCGGAATCGGTGAATACCCGGTAGCCGAAATTGCCGATCTCTCCGGCGATTTTGTCGGCGAGCTTCTGCAGCCGGCTGCGCAGCAGCTTGTGGTAATCGCGGCCGAGCGCGTAGCGCGAAATGACGGCGTCCGTCGAAAACTCGGCGCTGGCGGGGCGGCGTGCGGTGGCGGGAAACGGCGAATAGTCGAGGCGGCAGGCGATCACCGAAAGCGTACCCGGCACCAGTTCCGCCGGCCGTGCGCGTTTCGTGCCGTGGCGCGCCATATAATCCATCGCGCCGTGGCAGCCTTCGCCCAGCCAGGCGAACAGCCCGGCTTCGGCGGCGCCCAGATCGACGCCGGCGCAGCCGACGGCGGCGAAGCCGAGCTCGGCCCCCCAGCCGCGAATCCTGTCCTTGAGAGCGAGCCAGTCATGCCCATCGTTCATATTGCCGATGATACCCGCCGCGAATATGCGCTGTCCGACGAGGCCGCCACGCTGGCGCTCGGCGCGCGGCTGGCGGCGTGCCTGCCTAAAGATGCGCTGCCGGCGGCCGTCGTTTACCTCGAGGGCGACCTCGGCGCGGGCAAGACGACGCTGGTGCGCGGGCTGTTGCGCGAACTCGGCGCCGGCGGGGCGGTGAAAAGCCCTACTTACACCCTGGTTGAACCTTATGTGATTTCTGGATTAAACTTATATCACTTTGATTTCTATAGGTTCAGTACTCCGGAAGAGTTTCTCGATGCGGGCCTCGACGAATATTTCTCCAGCGATGGTCTTTGTCTGGTCGAGTGGCCGGACCGGGCGCGGCCGTATCTGCCGTCCGCCGACTTGCGCATTCGTCTGGTTCTCGACGGCAGCGGACGGCGCGCCGGCATCGAGGCGGTCAGCGCACGGGGGCGGCAATGGCTGAGCGCGCTTCCTCCCTCTCCCGCCGTCGCTTCCTGCGCGCCTCCGGCGCAGTCCTGACGCTGCTCGTCACGCCGGTGGCGCGCGGCGCCAAGGCGTCCGCGGTGTCGGCGACCCCGGCCCTGATCGCGGTGCGCGTCTGGCCGGCGGCCGACTACACGCGCATCACCCTCGAATACAGCACTTCGCTCGGCGCGCCGCTCAAGTTCAGCCATCTCCAACTCAAGGATCCCGACCGGCTGGTGCTCGACCTCGAGGGCGTCGAATTCGACTCGGTGCTGCAGAGCCTGCCCGGCAAGATCCTGGAAAACGACCCGCAGATCCGCCTGATCCGCGCCGGCCGCTTCAAGCCGGGCATCGTGCGCCTGGTCGTCGAGCTCAAGGGCGAGGTGAAGCCGCAGCTGTTCACGCTCAAGCCGGTCGGCGAATACGGCCACCGGCTGGTGCTCGATCTCTATCCGGCCGAGCCGCCCGATCCGCTGCTGGCGCTGCTCGAGAAGCACGGCCAGGGGGATCCATTCGCGCCGCCTGCGAAAGAGGCCAGAAGGGGAGGGCAGCCCCCCGAGATCGCGCGCCTGGTGACGGTGGTGATCGACCCGGGCCACGGCGGCGAGGACCCCGGCGCGATCGGCCGCGGCGGCAGCCTCGAAAAGAACGTCACGCTTGAAATCGCGCGCCGCCTCAAGGCGAAGATCGACGCCACGCCGAACATGCGTGCGCTGCT
Source organism: Rhodocyclaceae bacterium UBA2250 (assembly GCA_002347285.1). Lineage (GTDB taxonomy): Bacteria > Pseudomonadota > Gammaproteobacteria > Burkholderiales > Rhodocyclaceae > Sulfuricystis. Next base: position 14,579 of record DDXW01000051.1, read on the forward strand.
GACGCGCGACGGCGATTACTTCATCCCGCTCGGGCAGCGCGTCGCCAAGGCGCGCCGCGTCAAGGCCGACCTGTTCGTCTCGGTGCATGCCGATGCCTTCGTCAAGCCGACGGCGCGCGGCTCATCGGTGTTCGTGCTGTCGGAGAACGGCGCCTCGTCGTCCGCCGCGCGCTGGCTGGCCAACAAGGAAAACGCGGCCGACCTGATCGGCGGCGTGAATCTCGGCGTCAAGGATCCGCACCTGGCGCGCACGCTGTTCGACCTGTCGCAGACTGCCACCATCAACGACAGCCTCAAGCTCGGCAAGGCCGTACTCGGCGAGATCGGCGGCATCAACACGCTGCACAAGGGCCACGTCGAACAGGCCGGCTTCGCGGTGCTCAAGGCGCCCGACATTCCCTCGATCCTCGTCGAGACCGCCTTCATCTCGAATCCCGAGGAAGAGGCGCGCCTGACCGACGACGGCTACCAGGACCAGATGGCCGAAGCGCTGCTGACCGGCATGAAGCGCTACTTCGCGCAGAACCCGCCGCAGCCGCGCGCCAAGATCGCCGCCGCCTTCTGAGCCATCGCGGGCCGGGCTGTTACAATTTGCCGCTTTTTCACGGCAATTTCCGATGCTGTTCTCCCGAACCATTCCGGCGCAGGCGACGACTTCCCGCGTGCTGGCCATCGGCAACTTCGACGGCGTGCACCTCGGGCATCGCGCGCTGCTCGAACGCCTGACCGCCACCGCGCGCCAGCACGGCCTGCCGGCGGCAGTGATGACGTTCGAGCCGCATCCGCGCGAGCTGTTCGCCCCCGAGCAGGCGCCGGCGCGGCTGACCAGCCTGCGCGAGAAGCTGGCGCTGCTGGAGGGCTGCGGCATCGACGAGGTCTACCTGCTGCACTTCAGCCGGAAGCTCGCGGGGCTGACCGCGCAAGAGTTCGTGGACAAGATTCTGGTGCGCGGGCTCGGCGTGCGCCACCTGATCATCGGCGACGACTTTCGTTTCGGCAAGGGCCGCGCCGGCGATTTCGCGATGCTCGAAGCCGCCGGCCGGGCACAAGGTTTCGGCGTCGAGGCGATGCACACCATCGAAATCGGCGGCGAGCGCGTGTCGAGCTCCGCCGTGCGCGATGCCCTCGGCGCGGGCGACCTCGAGCACGCGGCGCGCCTGCTCGGGCGGCCCTACTGCATCTCGGGGCGGGTCGTGCATGGCGACAAGATCGGCCGCCGGCTCGGCTGGCCTACCGCCAATATCCAGCTGAAAAGAAAACGCGTCGCGCTGACCGGCGTGTTCGCCGCGACCGTGTCCGGCATCGACAAGCGCCACCTGCCCGGCGCGGCCAGCCTCGGCGTGCGGCCGACGCTCGGCCTCGGGCTGCGGCCGGTGCTCGAGGTGCATCTGTTCGATTTCGACCAGGAGATCTACGGTGCGCACGTCACCGTGCACCTGTTGCACAAGCTGCGCGACGAGATGAAATTCGATTCTTTCGAAGCGCTAACCGCGCAGATCGCACGCGATGTGCAAGTGACGCAGGCTTATTTTGAAGGCAAGAACTGAGATGGCTGACTACCGTAAAACGCTGAACATGCCCGACACGCCGTTCCCGATGCGCGGCGACCTCGCGAAACGCGAGCCGGGCTGGATCAAGGACTGGCAGGAGAAGCAGCTCTACCGGCAGATTCGCGCGGCCTGCCAGGGGCGCCCGCGCTTCGTGCTGCACGACGGCCCGCCCTACGCCAACGGCGACATCCATATCGGCCATGCGGTGAACAAGATCCTCAAGGACATCATCGTGCGCAGCAAGACGCTGGCCGGCTTCGACGCGCCCTACGTGCCCGGCTGGGACTGTCATGGATTGCCCATCGAGCACCAGATCGAGAAGACGCACGGGAAGCATCTCGAAGGCAACAAGGCGCGTGCCCTCTGCCGTGCCTACGCGCAGGAACAGGTCGAGCGGCAGAAGAAGGATTTCATTCGTTTGGGCGTCCTGGGCGACTGGGACAATCCCTACAAGACGATGGAATATCGCACCGAGGCCGACGAGATCCGCGCGCTCGGCGAGATGTATCGCAAGGGCTATCTGTTCAAGGGCCTCAAGCCGGTGAACTGGTGCTTCGACTGCGGCTCGGCGCTGGCCGAGGCCGAGGTCGAGTATGCCGACAAGAAGAGCCCGGCGATCGACGTCGCGTTCCCGCTGGCGGCGTCCGAGCGCAGCCGTCTCGCCAGTGCGTTCAACGTCGCCGCGCTGCCGGAGAAGATCGCCTATGCGGTGATCTGGACGACCACGCCCTGGACCATTCCCGGCAACCAGGCGCTCAACGTCCATCCGGAATTCGTCTATGAACTGGTCGACACGTCCAAGGGCCTGCTGGTCCTCGCCGCCGAGCTGCGCGCTTCCGCCCTGGAGCGCTATGGGCTCGAAGGCAGGGTGCTCGGTGCCTGCCAAGGGGTCGCGCTCGATCGCATGCAGTTCCGCCATCCGTTCTACGACCGCGCTTCGACCGTGTTCCTCGGCGACTACGTGACGCTCGACACCGGCACCGGCATCGTGCACAGCGCGCCGGCCTACGGCGTCGAGGACTACGATTCCTGCAAGCGTGCCGGCATGAAGAACGAGGAGATCCTCACTCCCGTGCAGGGCGACGGTTGCTATGCCAAGGATTTGCCTTTCTTCGGCGGCCTGCACATCTGGAAAGCCAATCCGCTGATCGTCGACAAGCTCGCCGAAGTCGGCGCGCTGCTGGCCAGCGGCGAGATCACGCACAGCACCATGCACTGCTGGCGCCACAAGACGCCGACCATCTACCGCGCCACGACGCAATGGTTCGTCGGCATGGATCGCCAGCCCAACGAGGGCGAGACGCTGCGCACGGCGGCGCTCGCCGCCATCGAGGCGACCGAGTTCTTCCCGGGCTGGGGCAAGGCGCGCCTGCACGCGATGATCGCCAACCGTCCCGACTGGTGCGTCTCGCGCCAGCGCAACTGGGGCGTGCCGATTCCCTTCTTCCTGCACAAGGAGAGCGGCGAACCGCATCCGCGCACGCTCGAGTTGCTCGAGGCAGTCGCGCAGCGCGTGGAGCAGGGCGGCATCGAGGCCTGGTTTGCGCTCGACGCGAAGGAACTGCTCGGGAACGAGGCAAGCCAATACGACAAGATGAGCGATACGCTCGATGTCTGGTTCGACTCGGGCACCACGCACCGCAGCGTGATGCGCGGCTCGCACGCCGCCGACTGCGCCTTCCCGGCCGACCTCTACCTCGAAGGCTCCGACCAGCATCGCGGCTGGTTCCACTCCTCGCTCCTCACCGGCTGCTGCATCGACGGCCGCGCGCCCTACAAGGGGCTGCTGACCCATGGCTTCGTCGTCGACGGCAAGGGCATGAAGATGTCGAAGTCGAAGGGCAACGTCGTCGCGCCGCAGCAGGTCTCTGACACGCTCGGCGCCGAAATCCTGCGCCTGTGGGTCGCGGCGACCGACTACTCGGGCGAGCTGACGATCTCGAAGGAGATTCTCGATCGCGTCGTCGAGGTCTATCGCCGCCTGCGCAACACCCTCAAATTCCTGCTCGCCAACACGGCCGACTTCGATGCGCAGTCGCAGATGCTGCCGGTGAACGAATGGCTCGAGATCGACCGTTACGCGCTCGCGCTCACGCAGCAGCTGCACGAGACCTGCACGACCGCCTACGACCGCTACGAGTTCCACAAGGTGGTGCAGGCGCTGCAGAACTTCTGCGCCGAGGATCTCGGCGCCTTCTATCTCGACGTGCTCAAGGATCGCCTCTACACCACGGCGGCGGGCTCGCGCGCGCGCCGCTCGGCGCAGAGCGCGCTGTGGCACATCGTGCAGAGCCTCACCCGCCTGATGGCGCCGATCCTCGCCTTCACCGCCGAGGAAATCATGGCGGTGCAAGGCGGGAAAAGCGTGATGCTGGCAACCTGGCACGCGCTGCCGGAGCTGCCCGAAAACTCGGCGCTGACGGGGCGGTGGCAGGCGATCCGCGCGGTGCGCGCCGAGGTGATGAAGAGGATCGAGGAGGTGCGCAGCGCCGGCGGCATCGGTTCCTCGCTGCAGGCCGAGGTCGAGATCCGCGCCGCTGGCGAGACCCACGACGTGCTCGCCGCGCTCGGCGACGACCTCAAGTTCGTGCTGATCTGCTCGAAGGCGACCGTGGTTCCTGCCGCCAAGACTGAAATCGTCGTGACGCCCAGCCCGCACGCCAAGTGCGCGCGCTGCTGGCACTGGCGCGACGATGTCGGCCGGCACGATCACGCCGCCGAGCATCCCGAGCTGTGCGGCCGCTGCGCCAGCAACCTGTTCGGCGCGGGCGAGGCGCGCGATTTTGCCTAGCTTCGCAGGCTGGTTCGCGCTGGCCGGCGCGATCATCGCCGCCGACTTCGCGACCAAGGCCTGGGTGCTGGCGGTCTTCCGCCCGCATGAAACGCTCACCGTCACGCCATTCTTCAATCTGGTGCTGGTCTTCAATCCGGGCGCCTCGTTCAGCTTCTTGGCGGATGCCGGCGGCTGGCAGCGCTGGTTCTTCGTCGCACTGGCGCTGGCGATCTCCGCCTGGCTGATCGTCATGCTCCGCCGCCATGCGCGCGAGCGCCTGCTGCCGACCGCGTTCGCGCTGGTGCTCGGCGGCGCGCTCGGCAACGTGATCGACCGCATCCGCTTCGGCGCGGTCGTCGACTTCCTCGATTTCCACGCCTTCGGCTGGCACTGGCCGGCCTTCAACGTCGCCGATTCCGCGATCACCATCGGCGTTATCCTGCTCATCTGGCAGCAGCTGTTCCACGAGGGAAAAGCGCATGACCGACCGCGTCCGGCTCGATAGCCTCATCACCCTGCATTACCGCCTAGCCACGGCGGACGACATCGAACTCGTGTCGACCTTCGGCAGTACGCCGGCCACGCTGCAGCTCGGCAGCGGCGAACTCGCCCCGCCGCTCGAAGCCTGCCTCGAAGACCTGCCGATCGGGGAACGCCACGTCTTTCTGCTCGAAGCGGAACAGGCCTTCGGGCCCCACAACCCCGAACTGGTCAAGCGCATGGCCAGGAACGAACTGCCCGGCGGCGGAGCCAAGGCCGAACCGATGGCGCTGGTCGAGTTCGAGGCTCCGAATGGAGCGAAATTCGCCGGCATCGTGCGCGAAGCCGATGCCGATTCGGCGCTGATCGACTTCAACCACCCGCTGGCCGGCAAGTCGATCCGCTTCGAGGTCGAAGTGATCGGCATCCTCTGATGGACATCCTGCTCGCCAACCCCCGCGGTTTCTGCGCCGGCGTCGAGCGCGCGATCGCCATCGTCGAGCGCGCGCTCCAGAAGTTCGGTGCACCGATCTACGTGCGCCACGAGATCGTGCACAACCGTTTCGTCGTCGACGACCTCAAGGCCAAGGGCGCGCTCTTCGTCAAGGAACTCGACGAGGTGCCGGCCGGCGGCATCGTCGTCTTCAGCGCCCACGGCGTCTCGAAGGAAGTGCAGGCGGAAGCCGGGCGGCGCGGGCTGCGCGTCTTCGACGCCACCTGCCCGCTGGTGACCAAGGTCCATCTCGAGGTCGAGCGCCATCGCAAGGCCGGCCGCGAGGTGGTGATGATCGGCCACAAGGGGCACCCCGAGGTCGAGGGCACGATGGGGCAAAGCCAGGGCGGCATGCACCTCGTCGAGAACGTCGCGGATGCCGCAACACTGAAACTCGGCGCTGACGAGGCGGCGCAAGAGCAGGTGCCGGTGGCCTACGTCACCCAGACGACGCTATCGGTGGACGACGCCGCCGGTATCGTCGCCGCGCTGAAGAGTCATTTCCCCGGCATCGTCGGACCGAAGAAGGACGACATCTGTTACGCGACGCAGAACCGCCAGGATGCGGTCAAGACGCTCGCCCAGCAGTGCGACGTCGTCATCGTCGTCGGCTCGCCGAACAGCTCGAACTCCAACCGGCTGCGTGAAGTGGCCGAGAACCTCGGCGTGCCGGCCTACCTCGTCGATACCGCGGCGCAGATCGATCCCGCCTGGCTGGCGGGGAAGCGGCTCGTCGGGCTGACAGCCGGCGCCTCCGCCCCGGAAATCCTCGTCGCCGAGGTCGTCGCGCGCCTGCAGGCGCTCGGCGGCGAGGCGGTGCGCACGCTCGCGGGCGGTGACGAAGGGGTCAATTTTCCGTTGCCGCGAGAGTTGGCGTGATTATTTGCTTTTACTGAAGCGCGAGCGCGGCAGAATCTCGACTTCGATCCGCATCAAACTTTTCACTGGAATCCCAGTGCGTTCGGCGGGCTGAAAGCGAGCGGCTAGAAATTGCTCAAGCACCGCATTTTCAAATGATTCAGTCAGATCGGAACTCTCTGTTTCGGCTCGATCTACTCCACCCTGTTCGTTAATCCAGAGTGTGATCACGGCCTTGCCGGCCCCGGGGTGGTCATTCAGTTCCCCTAGAAAAGGGTCGATGTCTCTAAGTATGCGGGCGCGCTGACTCAACTCCTCTGGCGGGTAGTAATGGAGGAGTGGCACGCCAGCCACAGGCCCGACAGCGGTGGGGGAAACCGAGTCGGAGTGGAGAGAACTGCTGGCAGGATGGCCCGCATCCTGTCCGAGGCTGTCAAGAGAGGCTGCAGTTTGCAGCGGGATATCCGGAATCTTCTCATCAAGTGATTCCCGTTGCGGGGCCCGCAGGGCATAGGGAGCAAGCTGGACATTCAACGGCGCAAAACTCAAATGCCCCGCATGGTTGAGGGCAGAAACACCCCCTGTTCCTTTACCCACTCTTCCTACAGGGGTTGCCAATACCATCAGGTGAACCAGCAACGAAAACCCGATGGCCCGAATCAGTCCGCTTTGCAGGATTGCTGTCTTTCTGTTCGGGCAACAGAGCAAAATCTGCTGCCCGAAATCAGGGGTTAATTGACCAACTCACGCCACATCACGCGGCGGCCGGAGCCGACACCTCCGCCACCATCGGATGAGATTAGCAAGTTGGGCGGGGCGCTTGTCGGGAAACCGCCATCAGCCGTGATCGGATAAACCTTCGGTGTACCGCCTGGCAGCTTCGCAACGGTGAAACCGACGATCGGAGAGGAGTAGCTGGTAATGGCCGGATTGTTATCGATAGCGCCGCCGGTCCGGAAGTCCAGCATGAACAGCCGACTGGAGCCGCCTGGTTCGCAGTCTGCGGTTGCGGTATTCGGTGGGATGGTGCTGGCAAAAAGAATCGTGCCGAAGTAAAGCTGCGCTGGCAGGTTGACGCGCTCGGTGTCGCCCAGATTGACAAACCAGCCATCGTTCAGGCTCCAATCGACATTGCTGGTGGTGACCGTCGTACCGCTGATGATTTGTTCCACCAGATTGCCCTTCGAAGACGAACCGGAAACCTTTGCCTTTACCGCATAGAGCGCCTGCGTCTCATGGTCATCGAGGTCGTCCTCGCCCAGGTAGCGCCCGGTGCCGAAGAAGAGCACGGTATTGCCATCGATCTCGCCGATTTCCGGCGGTGCCATGATCGATTGCGTCGTGCCCAAGTCGATGATCTTGTTGACCGTGCCATCGTTATTGAAGCGCCACATATTGCCGTAAAGGTCGCCACCGTAGGCTTCCATCATGCTGTTGTCGGTTTCGAAGTCCGCAACCTTGATGTTGATGCGTGCCAGACCCGACGGAGCGGTGATGTCGCCCACCCCGGTTTCCCAGGTCTTGACAACCGCCCCGGTCGCGGCATTGAGCGCCCAAACGTAGCCCTTGCCGTCGGCTCCGGAATAGTCAGGGCCTTCCGGGATATTGTTGTAGCCGGATGTCACCAGCACAACCCAGTTGCCATCCAGCTTGGTGATCATCGGCGTGCCGTAGGTGTAGCCGACGTTCGGGTTGTCGTTTGCAGTGAATGACCAGAGATATTGCGGGCTGTCCGGGTTGGTGATGTCGAGTGCGTAGTAGCCGCGTCCGCCCTTGCCCAGCGCACCGACTAGAATGGTTTTCCAGCCGCCTGCGTTCGCGTCGCTGACGGCGATCGGCCCGTCGACGAAGAAACGGTGGTTGGACGCATAGTCTTCGCTGGCAAGCCGCCACATCTCTTCCATGATCAGCGGCGGCACGAAGGCCCAACGCTCTTCGCCATCGGTTTCGCTGAGTGCGTGTAGCATGCCGTCGTTCGCCGCCACGTAGACCGTGCCTGCGCGGCCGGCGGTAGTGGTGGTCTTGAAGGTCGAATAACCGGCGTCGGCGAAGTTGTAGAAGGAACCTTTGACGAACAGAGGCTGGGAGTGGACGATGTCGCCCAGCGTTTTCTCGCGATCACGATACAGACGATAGTAGGTTCCGAAATCACTCGGCCGGTCCTGGTTTTCATTGCGCGCATAACCACGCAGGTATTGCACCATGGTCGGGCCGGTGGATGCGGTTTGCTGGTCGGTCGCCCAGCCGGCATATTGGCTCAGCTTCGTTTCGTCGAAGTAGGCCTGCTGGACCGATGAAAGATTAGCCCATTCGAAATCGACCAGCCCCCCGCTGCCTCCCACCGTGTAAATCTTGCGAGTGTCGCCCTTCCCCGCCCCGCAGGGTGAAGCACCGAGGCTGGCGCAAATGCGCGCATCCAGTTTTGGCGAAGCCTGCCATACCGGCGAACTCGAGATGGCTCCGGTATCGAGAGCGATGGTATAAGCCGACAATTCGCCGGTCCAGGTGATCGTCGTGTAATTGGCAATGTAAATGTAATTATCGCCATTGGTCGGCTGCAAATTGCTGGTTGCAGCGGCTGCGCCAGAACCGTTGGTTGCTTGGATCGATCCGAGGGCTGACCGCAATCCGGAGGTGAAGCTTTCGGGAGTCTTCGCACTGAAGTATGTACCGCGACCATTGACTGCAGCATGCCAGAGGTCATCGATCTTTTGAAGGTCGCCAGCAATGGGGCTGGGCCAGTTTTTTGTGCCTTGCTTGATGTCGTAGAAATCTCCGGACGTACTGGTCTTGTAACCCTCCTGATACTGCAGTGTGCCATCGACACCGAGGCCGATGGTGAAGGTGGTCATGCGCTGATGCCGCTGATCGGAGAAGTCGTCGAGCTTCGAGTCCGTGCCCACCGACGGAACGTTGTTGGTACAGACGTTGTAATAGGTGCCATTTTCGGCCTGTACCCCGGTGCAATTGCCTTTCGCAGGGGTGCGCAAGTCATTGTGCCAATAGTAATAGGCAACATCGGCGAGCGTATCCGCCACGTTCAAGGAATCAAGTTCAGGGCGTGTGGCTGGCGAGCCATCCTGTTTGTCGACCAGGGTTGCGTTGTCTTCCCGGTACGGGCCGTAGCGGGGAGCGCTTGTGGTTTCGGCATTGGTATTCCAGTAGCCGTCGGTGGTCAGAATCGTGAAGTTCCTCTGGCAGGAGTGCTGTACCGGATCCCAGCCGGAAATCTTGCCGCTATACATGCGGCCCATGCGGGACAGCGCACCGCGCAGCGGCGTATAGAACGCCTGGCGCGTGCCGTACAAGCGGTCGAACCAGTCGCCCCGCTGCGTGCCGGTGGCGGTCCCCGAGAATTTGGCGATCTTCAGGTCGTGGTTGGTCTCGGTCTGGTCGGATTCGCTTTCGATGCTCTCGATGAAGAACAGTCCGACGCGGTATTTGTCCTCCTCGAGCGCCGCAAAGGCCTCGCCGGCCGATGCCTTGGCGACGAAGGCGCGCTTGCGGTAATAGGAATACCAGTTCGCGTAGTTGGTCTTGGCTTCGGCGCTACCCGTGGTTACGTTGGGAGCGGTAATGTCGCTTGCATTGCTGGTGACGGAATAGTTGGCATTTGCCTCGCAGGTGGTGCTGGAGGGGTTTGTTTTGTGCGTGGTGTAGTAATAACCAGTGTAGATGGTGTTGAAAAAATAGGTCGTAACTGTCTGCAGAGAGCCACCGGCCTCCGTCTTCTGAGTCGTGATGCTGGGTTTCGTGGTCAGCCCGGCCTGGCTCGGTGGCGCAGTAATGGTTAGCGTGTTGCTGAAGTTTGAATACGTTGCCGAGAACCCGGTAATCCCCGTCTTCGCATTGATCGAAGCCGCGACGGCATTGCCGACGGCATCTTCATTGTCCGTGCCTGCTGCAGGCACAGGGGTGGTATTGAGGAGTTCGATGACGGTGCTGTCCAAGAGGGTGACCTTGACCGATGTGACACGATGATCCCGAGAGAAATTGGGGAATACAGCTTCTGCCTCGGTGTCGCCGGTATTCGAAATCGCCGATAAGTCAGTCGTCCCATTGTTCGTCCCGCCGTCATACATCTTGGCCGTTACTGCGAAATAGCCATCCTTCTTAGCGGCAGTGAACGAGGCGTCGGGGAAGCGCGTACCGTCCGCCTTGATGGGTGGCTTATAGGTAACCGCCGGGTTGTAGGCAAGGGTGTTGTAGCCGCGCCATTTCCAGCAATACTTGGTCTTGTTGGTGGCATCGTCATCCGGCATGTTCTCGTCATTCATCGAACCGGAATCGTCGAGAACGAACGCAATATTGGGCAAAACAATAGTAGCGGTAGCGTTGGCGAGAGGAATGTCCGCCAGGTCCGTCGTTGCCGCGAGGGTGGGTGACGCGAGAACAAGCAAACCGGACATCAGGCCGCATCTGAGGGCAGTGAGCGGATCGTAGATCCGGACCCGATTTTTCATGGTCGTCTCCGTTGAAATGGGTGAAATTCAGATCACCAGGAAGGTCTGGATGTAACTGATATTGTTGCGCGGCCCGGCGATACGGACGGTGACGCGGTAGTAACCCATTGTCGCGACCATCGACCAGCTGCGCTCCTGAAAGGTTTCCATTGGTCGAATCGATCCCAAGCTGCTGCCCCCGCGTACCGCTTGGGCCGTTGAGCAAGTGCTGGAGTCGAGCGGGCCGGAATTTTCGCAAAGACGGTGAATGACATAGCACACCGCATTGCCTGCGGCATCTTCTGCAAGGCACTTGGCATTGCTGCCCCAGTCGAAAGCGGTTTTGCTGGGGTCAGGGCTGTTTCCGGTCAGGTCGAGATTCTGCTGGCTCGTCGAATAATAGCCATTGCCCGGTGAATCGGCCGTCAGGGAGCTGCCGTTTCCCATGAGCCAGGTGCGCGCGGTTTCCACCCCGGTGTCGCCGGCAACGGTGGCGCCTTGCCGGAAAGCCAGATTGCCGGCGATCAGCACGCCCGTGTCGACGGAGCGGACCAGGGCGATGCCGGCGAGCGTCATCGCAACCAGGACGATGAGGGCAATCACCAGAGCCAGGCCGGATTCGCGTACGCGGCTCCTTGGCGAACAAGTATGCGAAGCTCGAAGCATGATCGTTTCCTTAGACGTTCGCCCAGATGATGTTGCGCAATGGCACTACGGACTGGAACACCTTGTAGCGATAGCACTGCCAGTCGGCAGGGTAGTTGGTCGTGTCGAAGGTCGCCCAGTCCGACCAGTCCGCAACCATGGTTGCGGTCGTGGTTGTGCAGTTGCCGCTGGTATCTGGCTTTTCATACTGGGCGCTGCGTGCGACAAGTGCGATACGCACAGCCTTGATACGCGCAGTCTGCGCGATCGTCAGGTTGTTCCAGCCATCGGCTGCAGTGGCGTTCACCCATTTCGTTACCACCTGTGGCCTCAGCGGGTCATCGTTGATGCCGTATTGGGCTTGCAGGTCAATGATTTCCGGGGCGATCTCATAGGTTTGCATGACGCCTGCCGTATCTGGTTGCTGGAGAGCGAGGCTCCTGTCCTGAATGAGATAGGTGCGGCTGATCATTGCCGAGAAGCATTGCAAGGTGGCCCCCGTTGAATATGCGGGCCAGCCATTGTCGTTTTGATAAACGATAGTCGGGTTGTAGGGTGCGCCGCCGCCGGGATTGTGTTGCAGTTTGAGTGCTGGGCCCTGCACCTGGGTGATTTGTATCAGAGTGCAGTTGCCGCCTTGCGAAAGTATCGCCAGGCTATTGAGGCCGCAACCAAACGTACTGTGGACGGTGACTTCGGATGAGGACTGCGGCATCGTGCTGGTTAAGGAGGTTAGCGATAGGTCGAAGTTCGCATCTGAAGGGTCGGAGTAATAATTGATGCTGATCGCATCCGGATCGACGCCGCCATCAATAATGCTGACGGATGCGAAAAAGTTGGGAACTGGCCCGCCGGTGCTTTCGTGATAGCTGTAAAAATTAGTGCAATTCGCAACCGCCGACCGCTCGAGCCCCCATCCTGCCATCTTGATGTCGCGGTCGAGTATGTGGAAGGCGATGGCACCATTGCTTTGCGCGTCGGATGCCCCTGTCGTCGTTCGTTTCTGTCGTTCCGAAACCGAAAAGACCTGAAAGACGATAATCGACGAAAGAATGGCAATGACCATGCCCACCATCAACTCGATGAGGCTGAAACCGCGGATGTGCTGTTTGTCTGACATGGTGATTCCCTACGGATTGGTATTGATCCGGGCAATGGTCTGATAGGTGTTGATCTCGGTTTGCCCCGGCATTTGCCAGGTAACCGTAACGGTGACTTGGTCGCCTTGGATTTCTGTTTTTCGTTTGCCACTCGGCAATGATGCGACAGGGGTATCTGCTTCGATCAATGCGCTTGGGTTGGTGGTCAGAGTTGGGATATCCACCCAGATATCTCCCAGTCGTTGGCTGGCGACCAGGCTCGCATCAACCCTGGCCTTGGCCTGCGTCGTGTTCTGCATCGAAGCGGCCTGCAACCCGATGATCGCCAGTATGCCGGCCGAGAAGATCAGGATTGCAATGAGCGCCTCCAGCAGGATGGAGCCGGCTTGAGCATGTTTGTTCATGGCATTCCCCATATCACTATGGACAGGCTCGGGGGTCGAGAGGAACCGCAGTATTGCTGACATTCGGATCGCACATGCGAATCTGCCCTCCCGTGCTGATCAAGATGCGCATCTCGCGACTTTTGTCCGCAGCCAGAACAGAGGAATCGATATCAATACGCGTCAATAACAAAGTTCCGTCAGCATTCTTGTTGTTTGGTGCGTCTGGCGTTCTGCCAAGTCCAGTAAAGGTAACCGTATCGGCTTCGCCTGGCGTCGGCGTAACGATTGCCTTGGCAGAGCCTTCGGCGTCCGGTGCCGACTGGATCGGAATATCCGAGCCGGCAAGGGTTACCCGCCATCCGGTACCACCTGTGGCTGTCGGGTTTGTGAGCCTGAATTCAATGTTGGTATTGCGCCTTACTGCTTCGTTCCGGGCTGCTTGCAGCCCGGACAGGATCGATTCGGCTGCAGTCCGAATCTGGCTGTTCTGAATCCACTCGCTCAGGCTTGGCGCACCCAGCAAAATTAATACCGCCAGCACCACCAAGGTAATGGCGATTTCGATAAGGGACATGCCATCTTCAGCGCGGCGGCCAAGCCGAGAGGATTTCATCAGCAAGATCCCCCCTTGTTGGTGACCCAGCATGTGGTGTTGCCAGTCCAACCGGAAACTCCTGTAACAGTCGTTGCCCGGGCATTGGACTCATTCACTGTATAGGTGAATCCGGTCATCGAGCTTTTGCCGACCGCACGCAAGGTATATGTATTCGCCGCCGCAGCAGGATTGCAGTCAAAATCGAAATATTTGCTGGTCGTGGAGTCTGCGGTGCAATCGGGCGCCCCGACATAAGTGCGATTATTGTCGTAGTAGGTTTCGACCCGGGCCCGTTTTGCACCTAAGTTGGAGGTGGCATCGGGTATGCGGCTACGAATCAGGTAGTCCTGGTAGGAGGGCAAGGCGATTGCAGCAAGAATGGCAACGATAGCGACAACGATCATCAACTCGATGAGTGTGAAGCCGCTTTGCTTGCTCGGGTAAAAGAGAACACGCGTCATTGTTTTCTCCTGTTTGACTGTCCGAACATTAGTCGGAGGAGGTTTGGGAGGTCAATTTCATCCCGACAAATGGATTGGGTAGGTGGATGAACGGCAACAAGCGGAATGATCTTAGGGGCAGAACAGGTTTTTGGCTATAATCCGTCCCCTTCGCTGCTGTAGCTCAGTCGGTAGAGCAACTGATTCGTAATCAGTAGGTCGCCAGTTCGATTCCGGCCAGCAGCACCAGTTTCGCGGCCCCCGGCAACGGGGGCCGTTTTGGTTTATAAATCCGCCCCATGGATATCCGCTCCCACACCTTCGACCGTATTCGCCGCTTCTTCAGCGGCGGACTCGACCTTGTCGAATATATCGGTCTGCTGGTGATCGGCATCGCCACCACGGTGGCGATGTACCAGGAGATCATGGTGATGGTGCATGCCGGCGAGGTGCGCCTGGCCGACCTGCTGCTGATGTTCCTGTACCTCGAGGTGCTGGCGATGATCGGCCAGTACTTCAAGTCCGGCCAGTTGCCGGTGCGCTTCCCGATGTACATCGCCATGGTGGCGCTGGCGCGCTACCTGATCCTGGATATCAAGGACATGTCCGAGTGGCGCATGCTGGCGGTGGCCGCCGCGATTTTCCTGTTGACCCTGGGCGTCCTGGCGATCCGTTACGGCCACGTGCGCTTTCCCTACCGCGAAGATGCCAGCGAGGCATCAGGCAAACCTTTTGTGCGAGAGTAATTCAACATGAGCCAGCCGCTTTACGAATCCACCATCAAGAGCCTGCCGCTGCTCGGCCGCGGCAAGGTGCGTGACAACTACGCCGTCGGCGATGACAAGATGCTGATCGTCACCAGCGACCGGCTGTCCGCCTTCGACGTGATCCTGCCCGACCCGATCCCGGGCAAGGGCGAGGTGCTCACCGCCGTCGCGGATTTCTGGTTCGCCAAGCTCGGCCACATCATCCCCAACCAGCTGACCGGCATCGACCCGGAATCCGTGGTGGCGCCTGACGAGCGCGAGCAGGTGCGCGGACGTGCCATTGTCGTCAAGCGGCTCAAGCCGCTGCCGATCGAGGCGGTGGTGCGCGGCTATCTGATCGGTTCCGGCTGGAAGGATTACCAGAAGACCGGCAGCGTCTGCGGCATTCCGCTGCCGGCCGGCCTGCAGATGGCGCAGCAGCTGCCGCAGCCGCTGTTCACTCCCTCGACCAAGGCCGAGCTGGGCGATCACGACGAGAACATCGACTATGCCATGGTCGAAAAGACCATCGGTCCGGCGCTCGCCGCCCAGGTGCGCGAAGCCGCACTGCGCCTATACAGCGAAGCGGCGGCCTATGCGCTGACGCGCGGCATCATCATCGCCGACACCAAGTTCGAGTTCGGCCTCGACGCCGCCGGCACGCTGCACCTGATCGACGAGGTGCTGACGCCCGATTCCTCGCGCTTCTGGCCGGCCGACACTTACCGGGTCGGCACCAGCCCCGCCAGCTTCGACAAGCAGTTCGTGCGCGACTACCTCGAGACGCTCGACTGGAACAAGCAGGCACCCGGACCGCGGCTGCCGGCCGAGATCATCGAGAAGACCGCCGCCAAATACCGCGAGGCGCTGGCGCGGCTGACGGGTTGATTCGATATAACTCGGCGCTGGCAGGGCGGCGCCGAGGGTTGAATGTCGGCCGCTTTGCCACCATTTGCGCAACATGAACCCACTGCTCGATTTCACCGGTCTGCCGCGCTTTGCCGACATCGCGCCGGAACACGTCGCTCCCGCCGTTCGCCAGCTGCTCGATGAGAATCGTGCGCTGCTGGCCCGGCTCGAGCATCCCGAAACTCCCGCGAGCTGGGACGACTTCGTCCAGCCGATGACCGATGCCGGCGAACGGCTCGGCCGCGCCTGGGGCATCGTCGGCCACCTGCACGGCGTGAACGACGTGCCGGAATGGCGCGAAGCCTACAACGCCATGCTGCCCGAGGTGACGCGCTTCTATGCCGAGCTCGGCCAGAATCTGGCGCTCTACGAAAAGTTCAAGGCGCTCGCCGCCGGGCCGGAATACGCCACGCTGAGTCCGGTGCGCAAGCGTATTGTGGACAATGAGTTGCGCGACTTCCGCCTCGCCGGTGCCGAACTGCCCGCCGGGAAAAAGCCGCGCTTCCAGGCAATCCAGGAAGAGCTTTCCGCGCTGGGCGCGAAATTCTCGGAGAACCTGCTCGACGCCACCAACGCGCATGCGGAGTGGGTGGCCGATGAAGTCGGCCTCGCCGGACTGCCGGACGATGTGAAGGCCGCCGCGCGTGCCGCAGCGGAACGCGACGGCAAGCCCGGCTGGAAATTCACGCTGCACGCACCGTCCTATCTGCCGGTGATGCAATACGCCGACGACCGGGAACTGCGCGCGCGCATGTACCGTGCTTACGCGACGCGCGCCTCCGAGTTCGGCAACCCGGAGTGGAATAACGGCCCGCTGATCGAGCGCATCCTCGAGTTGCGCGCGGAGGAGGCCCGCATGCTCGGCTTCGCCGACTATGCCGAGCTGTCGCTCACGCCGAAGATGGCCGATTCGCCCGCGCAGGTCGCCGCCTTCCTGCGCGACATGGCCGTGAAGGCGAAGCCCTTTGGTGAGCGTGATCTGGCCGAACTGCGCGAGTTCGCGGCCAGGGAACTGGAGTTGGACAAGCTCGAAAGTTGGGACATGTCCTGGGCCTCGGAAAAGCTCAAGCAGGCGCGCTATGCCTTTTCCGACGACGAAGTGAAGCAATACTTCCCCGAGCACAAGGTGCTGGCAGGGCTGTTCCGCTGCATCCAGACGCTGTTCGGCGTGCAGGTGCTGCCGGACGCCGCGCCGGCCTGGCATCCGGCCGTGCGCTTCTTCCGCATCGAACGCGCCGGCAAGCTCGTCGGCCGCTTCTTCCTCGACCTCTACGCGCGCGAGACCAAGCGCGGTGGCGCCTGGATGGCCGACGCGATCTCGCGCCGCCGCCTCGCCAAAGCCGAGTTTCCCGATATCCAGACGCCGGTCGCCTACCTGTGCTGCAACTTCCCCGCGCCGGTGGGAAACAAGCCGGCGACCTTCACCCACGACGACGTGCTGACGCTGTTCCACGAAACCGGCCATGGCCTGCACCACCTGCTCACCGAGGTCGACGAGCTGGCGGTTTCGGGCATCGACGGTGTGGAGTGGGACGCGGTCGAGTTGCCCTCCCAGTTCATGGAGAACTTCTGCTGGGAATGGGACGTGCTCAAGGACATGACCGCGCACGCCGAGACGGGCGCACCGCTGCCGCGCGCGCTGTTCGACAAGATGATCGCGGCGAAGAATTTCCAGAGCGGCCTGTTCACGCTGCGGCAGATCGAGTTCGCGCTGTTCGACCTGCGCCTGCACGCCGAGGGCCGGCGCGATTTCCTGGCGCTGCTCGACGAGGTGCGCCGGGAGGTCGCCGTGGTGTCGCCGCCGGAGTGGAACCGCTTTCCGCAGAGCTTCTCGCACATCTTCGCGGGCGGCTACGCGGCCGGCTACTACAGCTACAAGTGGGCCGAGGTGCTGTCGGCCGACGCCTACGCCGCCTTCGAGGAGGTCATGCCGACGGTCGGCACGGTGCTCGACGCGGCGACCGGCGAGCGCTTCCGGCGTGAAATTCTGGCGGTGGGCGGCTCGCGGCCGGCGCTCGAATCCTTCAAGGCCTTCCGCGGCCGCGAACCGACGCCGGACGCGCTCTTGCGCCATAATGGCATGGTCGCCATTGCCTGATTCGGAGTTTGAAATGAAATTCCTGCTGCTGCTCTGCCTGTGCGTCGTTGGCCTGGCCCAGGCACAAGGCACCTATCGCTGGGTCGACAAGGACGGCAAGGTGCACTACGGCGACCGCTACCCGTCAGCGGTGGCCGGCGAGGTCAACAAGCGCAAGATCGAGGCGCCGGCGGCCGACAAGCAGATTCCCTATGCCCTGCAGCAGGCGATCGCGAACTTTCCCGTCACGCTGTTCGTCAGCAAGGATTGTGGCGCAGGGTGTCAGGAGGGCCGCGACTATCTGGCCAAACGCGGCACGCCGTTCACCGAGAAGGTCGTGTCGTCGCAGGAAGACGTCGATGCACTCAAGGACTTGCTCGGCGGCGGGCAGGCCCAGGTACCGGTGCTGAAGGTGGGTTCGCGCTTCACCAAGGGCTGGCTGCGCGAAGAATGGCAGCGCCTGCTCGACGCCGCCGGCTACCCGAAGGCGCCGTAGGTTCTACTCCCCGGCTTCGTACAGCAGCGCGGAGAGTTCGCGGTCGAGGAGGCCGGGGTCGCCCGAGTTGAGTTCGACCAGCCGGCGCAGGTGCGTCACGCTGTCGAGGTCTATATTGTCGCAATGCAGGCCGAGGCGCCGGCCGGAGTAATGCGCCACCACGCAGCTCATGCTGATCGTCGCGTCGGACGAGAGCCGCAGCCGCAACTGGCAGTGCTCGCCGCTCTTGCCCGTCCAGCCCTCCGGCACCTTGATCAGCGCGCCCTTCAGGGAGATGTCGTACAGCTCGGCTTCCGCGACGTGGCCGTGCGCCGCGAGCTGCACCGGCGAATGGAAGTGAGCCCGCCAGAACTGGCGACGGTTTTTCTGCATCGGCATGGCTTGTTCCCTCGGGTCAGATGGCTTCCCGTATCATACCGCTCCCCGCGCTGCGTATTTCCCGATGAAGATCGCCACCTGGAACGTCAATTCGCTGAAAGTCAGGCTGCCCCATGTGCTTGACTGGCTGGCCGCGGTGCAACCCGATGCGCTCTGCCTGCAGGAGACCAAGACCGAGGACGGCGGCTTTCCCTTCGCTGCGCTCGAGGCGGCCGGCTATCGTGCGCTGCACAACGGGCAGAAGACCTACAACGGGGTCGCGATCCTCGCCCGCGACGGACCGGCGGACGTCGTACGCGACCTGCCGGGCTTCGCGGACACGCAGAAGCGCATCATCGCGGCGACGCTCGGCGGCGTGCGGCTGGTGTGCGCCTACATGCCCAACGGCCAGGCGGTGGGCTCCGACAAGTACGAATACAAGCTGCGATGGCTCGCGGCGCTGGCCGACTGGCTGAAGGCGGAGCTGCAGCGCCATCCGCATGTCGCCCTGCTTGGCGACTTCAACATCGCGCCCGAGGACCGCGACGTGCATGATCCGGTCGCCTGGCAGGGGCAGATCCTCTGCAGCGAACCGGAGCGCGCCGCCTTCCGCCGGCTGACCGATCTTGGCTTCGTCGATGCCTTCCGGCAGTTCGAGCAGCCGGAAAAAAGTTTTTCCTGGTGGGACTACCGCATGATGGCCTTCCGCCGCAACCAGGGCCTGCGCATCGACCACATCCTGCTTTCGTCCGCGCTGGCCGGCCGCTGCAGCGCCTGCACGATCGACAAGACGCCGCGCAAACTGGAGCGGCCTTCCGATCATGCACCTGTGGTGGCCGATCTCGCCGACCCGGACCCGGCATGACGTTCGCCGAACTCTATCCGGTCCTCGGCCATCTGCCCGCGGCTCTGCAGGCGCGTTTCGCCGCCGAAGCGCAGCAGATGAGGGTGCCCGCCGGAACGGTGCTGTTCGACGAGCGGCAACCCTGCCAAGGCTTTCCGTTCGTGCTGTCAGGCGGCATCCGGGTCGTCAAGCTCGCGGCCAACGGCCGGGAACTGCCGCTCTACAAGGTGATGCCGGGCGAAAGCTGCATCATCACCTCGAGTTGTCTGCTCGGCCGGCAGGACTACAACGCCCGGGGCGTCGCCGCGCTGGAAACCACCCTGGCGTTGCTGCCCAGACAACTGTTCGAGGAGATGCTCGGCGAACCGGATTTCCGCGGCTTCGTTTTCCAGCTGTTCGCCGAGCGCATCGCCGAGCTGATGCAACTGGTGGAGGAAGTCGCCTTCCGCAAGCTCGACCAGCGGCTCGCCAACCTGCTGCTCGGCAAGGGGCGGCAACTGCAGGTCACGCACCAGCAGCTCGCCGACGAGCTCGGCAGCGTGCGCGAGATGGTCAGCCGCCTGCTCAAGGGCTTCGCCGAACAGGGGCTGGTCCGGCTCGGCCGCGAGCAGGTCGAAATCCTCGATCCGGCCGGGCTGCGCAAGATTGCCGGGTAGCAATGTGACAATGGTTACTGAAGCGGGTCGGTCGACTATGCTGGAATGCGTTCATCAACACATCACCCAAAGGAGAACGACATGAAAGCAAACGTGGGCGGCATCGACCGCATCCTGCGCATCGTGGTGGGCATCGCCCTGATCGCCTGGGCCCTGCTGGGCGGCCCGGTCTGGGCCTGGATCGGCGTCGTGCCGTTGGTCACGGGCCTGATCGGCTTCTGCGCGCTGTACCCCCTGCTCGGCATCAACACCTGCCCGACCAAGAAATAAGGTCGGCCGGCTCCAGCGAGCGATCGGCGTGCCCCGGCACGCCGATTTGTTTTGTCGATGCGATTTATTACTTTAATTTCAGGCTTCGGCAGGGTTCAGGCGCGTAAAATCGCGCGATGCTGAAGCAACGCACCCTCAAGTCGCTCGTCCGCACCACCGGCGTCGGTCTGCATTCCGGCCACAAGGTCACGCTCGTGCTGCGTCCCGCCGCGCCGGGCACCGGCATCGTCTTCCGCCGCGTCGACCTGACGCCGCCGGTGGACATGAAGGCCGATCCCTACGCGGTCGGCGATACGCGCATGGCGTCGTGTCTGGAAAGGGACGGCGCCAAGCTCGGCACCGTCGAGCATCTGATGTCGGCGCTGGCCGGTCTCGGCATCGACAACCTTTACGTCGATGTCGACGCCGAGGAGATCCCAATCCTCGACGGCTCGGCCGCGCCCTTCGTCTTCCTGCTGCAGTCGGCCGGCATCGAGGAGCAGAACGCGCCGAAACGCTTCCTGCGCGTCAAGAAGGCCGTCGAGGTCAAGGACGGCGACAAGTGGGCGCGTCTCGAACCCTACGAAGGCTTCCGCCTCGAATTCTCGATCCAGTTCAACCACCCGGCGGTGGACAAGTCCGGCACGCAGGTCGCGGTCGATTTCGCCGACCAGTCCTACATCCGCGACATTGCCCGCGCGCGCACCTTCGGCTTCACGCAGGACGTCGAGGCGATGCGCGCCCAGGGGCTGGCGCTCGGCGGCAGCCTGGAAAACGCCATCGTGATGGACGAATACCGCGTCCTCAACGCCGACGGGCTGCGCCTGCCCGACGAGTTCGTGCGTCACAAGGTGCTCGACGCGGTCGGCGACCTTTACCTCGTCGGTGCGCCGCTGCTGGCGAAGTTCAGCGCCTACAAGTCCGGCCACGCGCTCAACAACCGGCTGCTGCGCGCCCTGCTGGCGGACCAGACGGCCTGGGAGTGGACGACCTTCGAGGTGGCCGCCAAGACGCCGGCGCGCATCGCCCACCTCTACCCGGATCTGCAGTTCGCCTAACCAATAATGCTGCTGCTGCGCATCGTCGGCATCCTGGCGGTCATCGCGACCGGCGCGGGCATCGTCGCCTATCTGTTCACCCGCGACCGGCGCTACCTCGGTTTGTCGTGGCGGATCGCCAAATACGGCCTGATCTTCGTACTGCTGCTGTTCGCGCTGCTGGCCTTCGAGCGGCTGCTGGTGATGGTCTGACCCTTGCCGCTGCGCCGCCACGCCAGCGCCGAGTTTCCTTCAGCCGTTCTTCAGCAGCTTCTCGAGCGCGCGCCGCAGCGGCGAATCCTCCGCGAGTCCCGCGACCAGCGATGTGAGTGACTGCTTCGATCGTGCGCCTAGTACTTTTGGCGGTGTCCGGCGCGCTGTGGAAGCGGTTCGGCGGCGGGGTTGCACCCGCACCTCGATTCCGGTAACCTCCTGTCCCTGTTGAATAAAACCCTCGGTGAGCCGGGGCGCCAACTGCCTCAGCTTGACCGCGACCGCGCCGCTGTCGGCGTGGATAACGATCTTGCCCCGCTTGAGATTCGCGATGTGCGCGCCCGGCGCCAGATGTGCCGGGAGGGTCGCATCGAGATAGTGTTGCAGCTGCCGCAGGCGCTCCGCCTGCCCGGACAAACGGGCGAAGGCGTCGGAGGCGGCGAGATGGTCTTTCAATGCGCCCCGGCGGCGCGGGGACATGCTGTCGGACAGGCGTGTTTTCGAAGGCGGCATCATGTCGCGGTGACCGGGTCGAACGAAGAAAGGAAGGGAGAACGCCCATGCATATTATTCTGGTCTCCGACCGCATGGCAACCGCCCGCAGCATCACGCTGACGAGGCGCCATCTGATCCTCGCCGTCACCGGCTTCGCGGCCTTGGTGCTCGCCCTCTCCTCGATGTTCTCCTACCTGACGGTGCGCCATGCCGCGGAGTTACGCCTGCCCTTCCTGCAGGAGCTGGTGCGCAGCCTCAACCTCGAGGAGGCGGTCAAGACGCGGGAACTGGTGCGCGAGAACCTGGCGAACATGGCGATCCGCCTCGGCGAACTGCAGGGCAAGCTGATGCAGCTCGACACTGTGGGCGAGCGCCTCGCCGGCCTGGCGGGCGTCGGCAAGCCGAAGGAGAGCAAGGCCAGCCCGGCGAAGCTCCCGGCCGGTACCGGCGGTCCCTTGGTGCGGCCCGACAATCTCACTCCGCTGGACATGCAGCGCGCGCTCGACGACCTGTCGCGCCAGGTCGAGGTGCAGAGCGATACGCTGGCGGCGTTCGAAAGCCGTGTTCTCGAGGAGCGCGTCCGCATGAACCTGCTGCCTACCGCCCCGCCGGTGGCAAGCGATACGCGCGTTTCCAATTTCGGCTTGCGCGTCGATCCGTTTACCGGCCAGTCGGCGATGCATGAAGGCATCGATTTCATCGCCGAGACGGGCACACCGATCCTCGCCGCCGCCGCCGGCATCGTCGTGAACGTCGAGCGCCATTCGCAGTACGGCAACATGGTCGAAATCGACCATGGCGACGAGTTGCAGACGCGCTACGCCCATGCGTCGGAAGTCTTCGTCAAGCCGGGCGAACTCGTCCGGCGCGGCCAGAAGATCGCCGCCGTCGGTACGACCGGCCGCTCGACCGGGCCGCATCTGCATTTCGAGGTGCGCATCCGCGGCGCGGCCCAGAATCCCGCGCGCTTCCTCAACCAGCCGACGCAGCCTCGGCTGGCACGGCGCTGACCGGCCAGCCGCCGCCCCTCGCCGCCCAGGCGCGGCAACGGGTTTGTCAAGGTCGGGGTGCTAGAATCCGGCGCTTGACTTAGGGACGCCGGATTCATGATCGCCAATTTCCTCAAGAAGATTTTCGGCAGCCGCAACGACCGCCTGCTGCGCCAGTATTCCGCCATCGTCGCCCGCATCAACGCGCTGGAGCCGCAGATGCAGGCGCTCGACGACGCCGGACTCGCGGCCAGGACGCCTGCCTTCAAGGAGCGGCTGCGGAATGGCGAACCGCTCGACAGCCTGCTGCCCGAGGCCTTTGCCGTCGTGCGCGAAGCGGCGCGCCGCGTGCTCGGCATGCGGCACTTCGACGTCCAGCTGATCGGCGGCATGGTGCTCAACGACAACAAGATCGCCGAAATGCGCACCGGCGAGGGCAAGACGCTGATGGCGACGCTGCCGGCCTACCTGAACGCCCTGAGCGGCAAGGGTGTGCATATCGTCACGGTGAACGACTACCTGGCCAGCCGCGACGCGGAGTGGATGGGCCGCCTCTACAACTTTCTCGGTCTGACGGTCGGCTGCAACCTGCCGCAGATGGATCACGAGGCCAAGCAGGCCGCCTACGCTGCCGACATCACCTACGGCACCAACGGCGAGTTCGGTTTCGACTACCTGCGCGACAACATGGTCTATGCCGCCGGCGAGCGCGTGCAGCGCGCCCTCAACTACGCGATCGTGGACGAGGTCGACTCGATCCTCATCGACGAGGCGCGCACGCCGCTGATCATCTCCGGCCAGGCCGAGCAGCACACCGACCTCTACGTCAAGATGAACGCCGTGCCGCCGCTGCTCGAAAAGGGCGAGGCCGCGCAGAATCCCCAGGAAAAGGACAGTGGCGACTTCGTCGTCGATCTCAAGGCGCACTCGGTGCTGCTCACCGAGCAGGGCCACGAGAAGGCGGAGCAAGTCCTCGCCAATCTCGGCCTGCTGGCCGAAGGCGGCAGCCTCTACGATCCGCAGAACATCCTGCTGATCCACCATCTCTATGCGGCGCTCAAGGCGCACAACCTGTTCCACCGCGACCAGCACTACGTGGTGCAGAACGGCGAGGTGGTGATCGTCGACGAATTCACCGGCCGCCTGATGGCCGGGCGGCGCTGGTCCGACGGCCTGCACCAGGCGGTCGAAGCCAAGGAAGGCGTGCCGATCCAGTCGGAGAACCAGACGCTCGCCTCGATCACCTTCCAGAACTACTTCCGCATGTTCCACAAGCTGGCCGGCATGACCGGCACGGCCGACACGGAAGCCTACGAGTTCCAGCAGATCTACGGCCTCGAGACGGTGGTCATCCCGACCAACCGGCCGATGGTCCGCGACGACCGCAACGACCAGATCTACCGCACCGCGGCCGAGAAATACAACGCCATCCTCGCCGACATCCGCGACTGCCACCAGCGCGGCCAGCCGGTGCTGGTCGGCACCACCTCGATCGAGAACTCCGAGCTGCTGTCCGGCCTGCTGACGCGCGAGAAGCTCGACCACCAGGTGCTCAACGCCAAGCAGCACGCGCGCGAGGCCGAGATCGTCGCCCAGGCCGGCCGGCCCGGCATGATCACCATCGCCACCAACATGGCCGGCCGCGGCACCGACATCGTGCTCGGCGGCAACATCGACAAGCAGCTCAAGGCGCTGCAGGCCGACGAGGCGCTGCCCGCCGACGAAAAGCAGCGCCGCGCCGAGGCGCTCAAGGCGGAGTGGCGGAAGCTGCACGACCAGGTGCTCGCCGCCGGCGGCCTGCACATCATCGGCTCCGAACGCCACGAGTCGCGCCGCATCGACAACCAGTTGCGCGGCCGCTCCGGCCGCCAGGGCGATGCCGGCTCCTCGCGCTTCTATCTCTCGCTGGACGACCCGCTGCTCAAG
This sequence comes from Rhodocyclaceae bacterium UBA2250, assembly GCA_002347285.1. Taxonomy (GTDB): domain Bacteria; phylum Pseudomonadota; class Gammaproteobacteria; order Burkholderiales; family Rhodocyclaceae; genus Sulfuricystis. The sequence goes on from DDXW01000051.1 coordinate 39,335, forward strand.
ATCTTCGCCGGCGAGCGCCTCAATGCGATCATGGTGCGCCTCAAGATGCCCGAGGGCGAAGCGATCGAGCATCCGCTCGTCAGCCGCTCGCTCGAGTCGGCCCAGCGCAAGGTCGAGCAGCGCAACTTCGACATCCGCAAGCAGCTCCTCGAGTACGACGACGTCGCCAACGACCAGCGCAAGGTCATCTACCAGCAGCGCAACGAGCTGCTCGACGCCGCCGACATCGCCGATACGATTGCGGCGATGCGCCAGGGCGTGGTGCATGACCTGTTCCGCGAATACGTGCCCGCCGAGAGCGTCGAGGAGCAGTGGCACCTCGGCGGCCTCGAAATCGCCCTGCAGTCCGAACTGGCCCTCAAGCTGCCGGTCGGGCAGTGGGTCAAGGACGATCCGAAGCTGGGCGAGGACGACCTCCTCAGGCGCATCCTCGACGCCGCCGACGCCGCCTACGAAGAGAAGGTGTCCCGGGTCGATCTCGCCGCCTGGCGCGGCTTCGAGCGCAGCGTCATGCTGCAGAGCCTCGACACCCACTGGCGCGAGCACCTCGCCGCGCTCGACCACCTGCGCCAGGGCATCCACCTGCGCGGCTACGCACAGAAGAACCCGAAGCAGGAGTACAAGCGCGAGGCCTTCGAGCTGTTCGAAGCGCTGCTCGGCACGGTGCGCAACGAGGTCACGCGGCTCCTGATGACCGTCGAGATCCGCAGCGAGGCGCAGATCGAGGAGGCCGAGCAGGTGCACCCGCAGGTCGAGAACGTCCAGTACCACCACGCCGACTACGAAGAGGCGCTGGCCGAAACGCAGGAAAAGAAACCCCAGCCGCAGGAGCGTGCACTGCCGAAGGTCGGCCGCAACGATCCCTGCCCCTGCGGCTCCGGCAAGAAATACAAGCACTGCCACGGAAAACTGAGTTGAGCGAACTCGCCACCATCCGCGAGGATGATGGTGCAGTCATCATCCTCGACCAGACGAAACTGCCGCGCGAAACGGCCTTCGTTCGCCTGAAAACGCTGGCTGACGCGGCCCATGCGATCCGCGTCATGCAGGTGCGCGGCGCACCGCTGATCGGCGCCACCGCCGCCTTCGGCGTTGCACTCGGCTTGCAGGAAGGCCGGCCGCTCGAGGAAATCATCGCCACGCTGGCCGCCACGCGGCCGACCGCCGTCAATCTGCAGTGGGCGCTGGCCCGCATGGAGAAGGTCCTTGAAAACTCGGCGCTGGCAGGGCGGCGGGAAATCGCATGGCAGGAAGCCCGCGCCATCGCCGCGGAGGACGCCGCTGCCAATGCGGCCATCGGCCGCCACGGGCTGGGAATCCTCGAACCCATCGCTCGCCGCAAGGGCAGGGCGGAGGTGATGACCCACTGCAACGCCGGCCGGCTCGCCACCGTCGCGCACGGCACCGCGCTCGCGCCGGTCTATGCCGCGCAGGAAGCCGGGTTCGACATTCATGTCTGGGTTTCCGAAACGCGCCCGCGCAACCAGGGCCTGCTCACCTGCTGGGAACTCGGCCAGGCCGGCGTCTCCCATACGCTGATCGCCGACAACGCCGCCGGCCTGCTGCTGATGCAGGGCAAAGTGGACTGCGTGATCGTCGGCGCCGACCGCATCGCGGCGAATGGCGACGTGGCCAACAAGGTCGGCACCTATCTCAAGGCGCTGGCGGCGCGGGCGCACGGCGTGCCCTTCTACGTCGCCGCGCCGGTGTCCACCATCGACTTCGCCTGTCCGGACGGCGCCCACATCCCGATCGAGGAGCGCCATGCCGAGGAGTTCGGCGCCCTGCGCACGCAAGTCGCCAACCCGGCGTTCGACGTCACGCCGGCGGAGTTGATCGCCGGCATCATCACGGAGCGCGGTATCATTGCCGCAAAGAGTCTCGGAGCCCTAAAGCCATGAGAGTTGTTGGCACACGGCAGTTGCATGATGTCGTTCGCGACGCTTCCGCAACGAAGCTTGTCGAAGGCGCGCGCTGGAACGATGCCATGAACAAGGCATTTGGCGCCCATCATCCGGGGATTTTCCCGCAAGGCGTGTATTGCTATCGCTCCCATGAAGAAGCCGATGCCGCATGGTTCAACGCGATTACGACGCGAATGGCGAAAATCGCCCTGTCACGCGGCGATGACTGACGAAAGGGAAAGCCGTCCGGCGACCCTCGCCGACCTATTGGACGTGATTCGCGCCCTGAACGCCCAAGGCGCGGAATATCTGCTGGTCGGCGGCTATGCATTACTGGCGCATGGCTACGTGCGTGGCACGACCGACATCGATATCCTTGTGCCGCCGACACGAACGAGCGCTGAACGGGTCACACGCGCACTGCTGCTGTTACCCCAACAAGTCGCCAAGGATATTGACCCTGCCTGGTTCGAGGAGGGCAATACCATTCGTGTTGCCGACGAATTCGTGGTCGATGTGATGTTCAATGCCTGCGGCGAAACTTATGCAAGCTTGTTGCCGCATGCACAGACCGTTGTCCTCGACGACGGTACGCCGGTCACGACGCTGGACCTCGAAGGACTCCTGAAGACGAAACAAACCGTGCGCGACAAGGACAAGATCGACCGCTTCGCACTTGAACGCGCACTCGCTGAAAAGCAGGCACGGGAAAATCATGAGTGACCCCGCCGCCGAACTGCTCGCCACCGCGCGCGCCATGAACGCCGCCGGCATCAACCGCGGCGCGGCCGGCAACGTCAGCGCGCGCACCGAATGGGGTTTCTTGATCACCCCCACGGGGATGGCCTACGACGAATGCGAACCCGAGGACACGGTGAAAGTCGGCGCTGACGGAGCGGCGCACGGCCGGCGCAAACCATCGTCGGAATGGCGCTTCCATCATGACATCTATGCGGCACGGCCCGAAGCCGGCGCGATCATCCACGCGCATTCGCCCTTCGCCACCGCGCTGGCCTGCCAGCGGCTGGAGATTCCGCCCTTCCACTACATGATCGCGCGCTTCGGCGGCCAGGGTGGTGACTGTGGCGTGCGCTGCGCCGCCTACGCCACCTTCGGCACGCAGGAACTGTCCGACGCGGTCGTCGCCGCCCTGCGCGAGCGCCGCGCCTGCCTGATGGCGCATCACGGCATGGTGGTGTTCGGCGCCAGCCTCAAGGAAGCCCTCGCGCTGGCGGTCGAATTCGAAACGCTCTGCGAGCAGTACTGGCGCGTGCTGCAGCTCGGCGCGCCGCAGCTCCTGCCCGCCGACGAGATGGCGCGGGTGATCGGGAAGTTCAGGGATTACGGCCGGCAGGACTGACTAACCAACGGGAAATGCTCGGGATGCCGAATCGAATCGACGGCTAAATCGATGTCGAGCTCAGGCCAGTAGAGATGATTGGCCGATGGCAGTTCGACGTTCAGTATCTTGCCCACGGCGGCATCGCGAAACCAGGGGAATTCGGAAAAAGGCAGGAACAGCTCCTCGTCACGCAGCAAAATCCAGAAGCCGTGCTTCGAGATCTGCGTGACTTCAACCGCCGAAATGTCTGTGCCAAGCGTCGCGGATGTCATTTTCGTGCTCCTGCACCAATTGTTGAGCCTCGCTGATTTCCCGCCGAGACAGACCCGTATGCTGTGCCAAGGCAATCACCGGCTCGAGCCAGAACTTCGCTTCGCCGTCGGGTGGCTGCACATGCAACACTGCAAATAAAAACAGCCACCCGAAGGTGGCTGTCTTAAATCTAACTCAGACCAGGTCTGGATTAGAAGGAGTGACGCAGACCAACCATGAAGCCGGTCGAGTCGGAACCAGCGGTAGCCGAGAACGGGTTCTTGACTTCGTTGTTGTAGAAGCTGGCCTTGCCACCATCGTCGTTGCTCAGCTTCGAGTAACGAGCGTGAATTGTGGTGCGCTTGCTCATAGCATACTGATAGCCAAGGGTCCAGATATGAGCGGCGTCATTGAGGTCGCCGCCGCCATCAAGATCGAATTCGCTGTTCTTGGCATACTGCAGGCCAATGGTGTGGGCGCCGATGGTGTGGTTTGCGCCAAGCGACCAAGCCGAACGATCTCCAAGGTTATCGACTTCGGTGTTATCGTACAGGAAGGATACGGTAGTACCGAAAGCGAACTTGTACTGGGCAGCCAAGCGCCAGACACTAGCGTCATCACCACCACCCTCGTGGATCGTGGCCGTAGCTACTGGAATAAGGCCAGGAGGAAGAGTAGTATTAACCGTCGAAGTGGTCGTTGGGCCAGCACCGAAGTCATAGGTCTTGTGGTAGGCACCAGCCAGCCACAGTGGGCCGTTCTCGTACTGAGCAGCCAACTGCCAAGCCTTCTGACTGATGGACTTGCCATCGTCAGCTTGGGCACCATCCACTTCATACTCGCCGTTCACGTAGGCGCCGATAACGGTGAAGCCGTTGAAGTTCGGCGAAACGTAGGCGATGGCATTCTTCGCGCGATCGTCGGCACCAGTCTTAGCGTTAAGAGCAGCAACCTTGCCCGTGATGCTGGAAACCGTACCGAAACCGGCGGCACCCGGCAGGATGTCAACACGGATACCCATCGTGCGCAGCGGGTGGGTCAGCGTACCAGCCAGAACGGTACCGAAGTTGCCAGCCAGGCCAACGTAGGAGTCGCGATCCGTCCACTTGGTGGCGTTGTCACCGTTGTCCGGCGCAACGCTCGTCTCGAGCTGGAACATGGCCTTCAGGCCATTGCCCAGATCTTCGGTGCCCTTGAAGCCGATGTGGGAACTGTTGTTGTCCAAGCGGCCAACGCTGTCCTGATCCTTGTTAGCAGCAACAGCGCCGTCAGTCTTGACCCAGGCCTGACCGAGGTCAACAACACCGTAGACAGTGACGTTCGACTGGGCGAAAGCGGCGCCCGACATCAGACCGGCAACAGCCAGGGCGATGATTTTCTTTTGCATGTAAATCTCCTTTACGTTGAAGATTGCGGTTTCAATGACTCCACGTGGTTGGCCACTGTCGCCGCTTGAACTCCCTTGATTGGAAGCTGCCGGTATTCTCCCAAATCGCGTGCGGCCGAACGACATCGATGTCGCTTTATCCCTGTTTCCGGGGGAGGGTTGTGGGATTTTTGCAACGGACGGACTGCCGGCTCCGCCTATTACCAAAGTTATCCACAGGGCGCCTGCGGAAACTCGGCGCCGGCGGGGCGGCGAGCCACCGGTCTCTTCCCTCAGGCCGGGCTTTGTTGCCAGCCCCAGTATTTTTCGCCATCATGTCGGCATGAAGCCTTCGGTGATTCTCGATAAGGAACGCGCTGCCATCCGTGCGGCGGTTTGCCGTCACCGCACGGCCAATCCGCGCGTATTCGGCTCGGTTCTGTCCGGTTCCGATGCGGAAGGCAGCGATCTCGATCTGCTGGTCGACGCCCTGCCGGGCGCGACCTTGTTCGATCTCGGCGGCCTGCAGGTGGAGCTGGAAGCGCTGCTCGGCATCCCCGTCGATGTGCTGACGCCACAGGACTTGCCGTACAAGTTCCGTGACAAGGTGTTGAAGGAAGCGCGGCCAGTATGAATGAAGGCAGGCTGGCCGATTATCTGGAGCACATCCGGCAAGCCGCGGCCGACGCGTGCTCATATACCGGAGGAATGAGCCGCGAGGATTTGCTGGCCGATAAACGAACGCAGCAGGCGGTGGTGATGAACCTGATCGTCATCGGCGAGGCGGCGACGAAGCTCCTGCAAGAGCATGGCGATTTCACGAGTCGCCATGCCGAAATCCCGTGGCGCAATATGAAAGGCATGCGCAACCGGATCGCGCACGGCTATTTCGAGATCAACCTCGAAGTGGTTTGGGAAACCGTGCAGTCCGCCTTGCCGGAATTGCTCGGGCACTTGCCAAAACCGGCCCAGGACGATTAGGCGAGTTTGACGCCCGCCGGCGGCGCGGGGCGAGGCCGGCGGCCTGTAGAATTCCCGGAATTCATTCCGGAGGCAGCCATGCGGATCAAGGACAGCGTTTTCATCGTCAGCGGCGGCGCGTCGGGCCTGGGCGCCGCCGCCGCGCGATTTCTCGCCGGACGGGGCGGCAGGGTCGTGCTGGCGGACATGAACGCCGCGGCGGGCGAGGCGCTTGCGGCGGAACTGGGCGCGGCGGTGCGTTTCGTCGCGACGGACGTGGCCGACGAGGCGAGTGCGGCGGCCTGCGTGGCGGCGGCGGCCGAGGCTTTCGGCGCGCTGCATGGGCTGGTGAATTGCGCCGGCATCGTCGCCGGCGAAAAGACGCTGGGCAAGGAAGGGCCCCACGCGCTGGCGAGCTTCAGGCGCGTCATCGACGTCAATCTGGTCGGCACCTTCAACATGATCCGCCTGGCGGCCGAGGCGATGAACCGCAATGCGCCGAACGCCGACGGCGAGCGCGGCGTGATCGTGAATACCGCGTCGGTGGCGGCCTCCGACGGCCAGATGGGGCAGGCGGCCTACGCGGCCTCGAAGGCCGGCATCGCCGGCATGACGCTGCCGATCGCGCGCGACCTCGCCCGCAACGGCATCCGTGTGATGACGGTCGCGCCGGGCATCTTCGAGACGCCGATGATGGCGGGCATGGCGCCCGAGGTGCAGGAAGCCCTGGGCAAGATGGTGCCGTTTCCGCCGCGGCTGGGCCGGCCGGCCGAGTTCGCCGCGCTGGTGGGACAGATCGTCGAAAACCCGTATCTGAACGGCGAGGTGATCCGGCTCGACGGCGCCATCCGCATGCAGCCGAAGTAACCGGTGACGCAAGAGAACTGCTACAACTGCTACCACTGCGGCCTGCCGGTGCCGCAAGGGGTCGATCTGCAGGTCGAGATCGACGGCCGGCCGCGCGCGATGTGTTGCGCCGGCTGCCAGGCGGTGGCCCAGGCGATCGTCGCGAACGGCCTGACCGAGTACTACCGCCATCGCGACGCCATGCCGGAATCGCCGCGCGAGGCGCTGCCGCAGGCGCTCTCCGAGCTCGGCCTGTTCGACCATCCCGAGGTGCAGAAGAACTTCGTGCGTCCGGTCGGCGAACATGAGCGCGAGGCGGCGCTGATCCTCGAGGGCATCACCTGCGCCGCCTGCGTCTGGCTCAACGAGGCGCACATCGCCCGGCAGCCGGGCGTGACGGCGGTGGACATCAACTACGCGACGCGGCGCGCCCGCGTGCGCTGGGACGAAAACCTCACCAGGCTGTCGGCGATCCTCGAGGCGGTGCGGGCGATCGGCTACCGCGCCCACCCCTACGACGCGACGCGCTCGGAGCAGCTCGCCCAGCAGGAGCGGCGCAAGGCGCAGTGGCGCTTGTTCGTCGCCGGCTTCGGCATGATGCAGGTGATGATGTACGCCGTGCCGGTGTATATGGCCGACGGCGACATGACGCCCGACATCGAGCAGCTGATGCGCTGGGCGAGCCTGATCCTCACGCTGCCGGTGATGTTCTATTCGGCGGCGCCCTTCTTCATCAGCGCCTGGCGCGACCTCAAGCTGCGCCGCGTCGGCATGGACGTGCCGGTGGCGCTCGGCATCGGCAGCGCCTTTCTCGCCAGCGTCTGGGCCACGCTGACGGCGTCCGGCGAGGTGTATTTCGATTCGGTGACGATGTTCGTGTTCTTCCTGCTCGGCGGCCGCTATCTGGAAATGATGGCGCGCCAGAAGGCGGCGCGCGGCGTCGAGGGCTTGGCCCGCGCGCTGCCGGCGTTCGCCGAGCGCCTGCCGCGCTGGCCGGCCGGGGAGGGCGAGCGCGTCGCGGTGGCCGATCTCGCGGCGGGCGACGTGGTGCGCGTCAAGCCGGGCGAGACGGTTCCCGGCGACGGCGCGGTGATTGAGGGCGAATCGAGCTGCGACGAGTCGCTGCTGACCGGCGAGAGCCGGCCGGTGGCGAAGCGTGCCGGCGACGCGGTGACCGGCGGCAGCGTGAACGTCGCCAGTCCGCTGGTGCTGCGTCTGGCGCGCGTCGGCGAGGCGACGCGGCTGGCGTCGATCCGCCGCCTGATGGAACAGGCGGCGGTCGAGAAACCCCGGTTCGTGCAGCTGGCCGACCGCATCGCGCTGCACTTCATCTGGGTGCTGCTGGTGCTGGCGGCGGCCACCGGGCTGTACTGGCTCAACGCCGATCCCGACCGCGCGCTCTGGGTGTTCGTCGCCGTGCTGGTGGTGAGCTGCCCGTGCGCGCTGTCGCTGGCGATGCCGGCGGCGCTGACGGTGGCGACCGGCGCGCTGGCGCGCGAGGGCGTGCTCGTCACGCGCGGCCATGCGATCGAAACGCTGGCGCGCGCCGACCGCTGGATCTTCGACAAGACCGGCACGCTG